>CAYWUJ010000015.1:0-45964 GCA_964461455.1 uncultured Prolixibacteraceae bacterium
TGAGTTTCCTGATATCAAAAGGTTTTGACATATACTCATCCATACCTGCCTTCAGACACTGATCCCTGTCATTATCCAACGCATTGGCCGTTAACGCTATAATCACCGCTCTCGTGCCCTTTTCTTTTTCCAGAGTCCTGATCCTCCTGGCAGCCTCATATCCGCTTATTCCCGGAAGCATAAGATCCATGATCACCACATCAGCACCTCCCCCGGCCATCACCTCCACAGCCTCCTCACCCGTAGATACTATAATGGCCTCATATCCATTCCTGACCAGGTAGAAACTGACTATTTTCTGATTAAGGGGATTGTCTTCAACAACCAATATCCTATATTTCATTATTTCTTTTTTCTATAAAGGTAAAAATAGATGAAAATAATACTGGCCTGTTCATGGGTGTTGAAAGATTTTTAGAAAAATTATTACACAGGAGAATAACAACTCTTTTAGAACCATATCAACAACTTTACGTTACTTAATGAACAGAAATTCAGTTTAAAAATAAAGTTTTCAATAACTGTTCATAATTTCACGGGGAATTCCCTGATCAATATGAACAGTCCAAAACAGGTTGATATTACGAAAACAAATAAAGAAAAATATTCCATGGAAAGACGTTAATTTTTTTATTATAGAATTTCAAACTATCCATACAAAGAAAACACCGTTTAGTTATTTCGATTTTTTGAGATACTTTTGAACATGGATGTTTTACAGCGAAGATTTTCTAAAAATTTGTTACACAGTCATTTGTAATTTTTTGTGAAGGATGATTTCAACATACTGGAAAAGAAGTTGGGAGCTTTCAGGCGGAAGTATCTCCTTTACCAGTTTTTAAGGGGCGGACTACTGGTTGGTGCCTTGTTTATTCTCCTTTTTACGGTCATTAACCTTTTGGAATATTCCCTCTATATGCCTCAGGTGTGGAGGAAAATTATTTTTCTGAGCAGCCTTTTGTTTTTTATTCTATTGGTAATCAGATACGTAATTTTCCCCGGGTTACAGTTGACGGGTTTGGTGCGTATTCTGAATGACCGGAAACTGACCGGCATTATCAGGCAGTATATTCCGGGGGTGAAGGATAAATTGGTCAATGTACTGGAATTGCACGAAAGCCGTGATCCGCATTATTCCTCCTCCATTACCGAAGCTGCTGTGTCACAGAAAATCAGTGAATTGAAATTCATTGATTTTTCAGAGGCCATAAGTTTAAAAAACCTGAAAACCATATTCTTCACTTTTGCAGCCAGTTTTCTGATAGTCTCGGTGATTTTTATGGCCGATAAATCTTTGCTTACGGTTCCGGTGAACAGGATGATTCATTTCAACCAGGAGTTTGTGAAGCCGGCTCCTTATGAATTTATATTGCGCAACACCCGTTTGGAAGTGGAAAAAGGCAACGATTTCAGGGTGGCGATGGAGTGCAGGGGCAATGAAATTCCCATGGTCATGTATATTAACATCGGGGGAAATAATTTTATGATGAAGCCTGCCGGAGAAAATAGGTTTGACTATGACTTCACTGCAGTGGTCAGACCTGTGGAGTTTTATTTTACCGATCTTAAATTCAATTCAGGTGGTTTTTTGCTTGATGTGGTGGCTCTTCCGGTGATCAACAGCTTTACCGTGGAGGTGACCCCTCCGGGTTATACCGGCGCAGCAGGCGTAAAGAGTGAAAATCTGGGTGACCTCAGGGTGATGGCAGGAAGCCGGCTGACATGGAATTTCCGCTGCTTTGACACCGACTCCCTTTTTGTAAACTTCAGGGATGGGGAGACCATTAAGGCCACCAGGGAAGGAAAGGATAACTTTTCGGTGTCGTCCATGATTACAGAACCCCTGATCTGTGATATCTCGGTAAGCAATGCCAAAACCGGAATCAAAACAGCCATGAGCTTTACCATTCAGGTGATCCCTGATTATTATCCCGAGATTTCTGTAGACCAAATTTCTGATTCTTCCAGACTAACGCGTTTCTATTTCCGGGGAAATATCCATGATGATTATGGTTTCACCCGGCTTTTGTTTCATATCCATTCCGAAGAGAAGGACTCCTCCTTTACTGTTCCGGTGGTGCCTTACCTGACTGACCAGGAGTTTTACACCACTTTTGATTTTAAAGAACTGACCGGCTTCGGGAAAACCATCAGTTCCTATTTCTCAGTCAGCGATAACGACGGCATTAAAGGACCGAAAACCACCACTTCCGACAGTTTTGTCTTTACTTTCCCCGACCGGAAGGAGTTCGGCGAAACCCGCGACGAAAAGTTTGATGAACTGGAAAGGATGCTCCATGAAAGCAGCAGGATAGCTTCGGAATTGCAGCAGGATATCAGGGAGTTGCAGATGAAAAACATGAACAGCAACATCTCTGACTGGGAGAAATCACGTCTTGTGGAAGAGATTATTTCCGAAAAAAACCAGCTGGAACAGATGCTGGAACAGATAGAAAAACTGAACAGTGAGCGGGACAGCTATTCCAACACATTCAACGAACAAGGCGAAGAAATACTTAAAAAACAGGAACAAATACAGGAGTTACTCGAGGATGTGATGACCGAAGAGTTGAAAAAACTGCTGGAGGAATTCAGTAAACTGGCTGAGGATTTTAACAGTAAGGAACTCAATGAGCTTAGCCGGAAAATGGAAATGTCGTTTGAGGATCTTTCAAAGCAGCTGGACAGGAATCTCGAGATGCTTAAAAAGATGCAACTGGAACAGGAGCTCGAAGATATCGTGAAAAGAGTGGAGGAGATGGAGTCGCGCACCCTGGAAGAGGGCCATACCATTGAGCAGGAGAAGGATTTAAGTGATATGGCCGGGAGGAGTGAAGAGAGTATTTCGGAACTCGACGATATTGAACAGGAGCTGAACTCTGTTCTGGAGAAAAATAACGAAATGGAAAAGCCCCTTAATTTCGATGATTTTAAGGAGGAATTTGAGGAAATAAGGGAGGATATGCAACAGTCCAACGAGGATTTGCATAAAAACAACAGGAAGAAAAGCGCCGGAAAAAGACGGGAAGCTTCGGAAAAACTAGGTAATATGGCTTTTGCGATGCGTCAGATGCTGGAATCGAACCAAAGCCAGGAGAATACGGAAAACATCAGGGACCTGCGGCAGATTCTGAAAAACCTGGTGCATCTCTCTTTCAGTCAGGAAGAGATTCTGGAGAGTGTGCGCGGTACTTCCCAGGGTGATCCTGCATTCAGGGTTTATTCACGTCAGCAGAGGACTTTGTCAGAACAAAGCCGGGTCATCCGTGATTCCCTGTATGCCCTGGCCAACAGATCACCCGAAATAGGAAATGTGGTCAACAACGAAATTCTGGCGATGGAATTTAACCTGGTCCGTGCCGTTGAGTTGATGGGAGAGGGGTTGTTTTCCCAGGCCTCAGCCAACCAGCAACTGGTGATTACCGCGGCCAATAACCTGGCCCTTTTCCTGAGCGATGCCCTGCAAAATATGGAAGATCAGATGGCCAATTCCCAGCCTGGCGATGACAGCAAACCTCAGGGAGGACAGCCTGGTGGCACGGGAAGCCTCCAGAAACAGTCGGAAAACCTGCGCAACCAGCTCCAGCAGATGATAGAGGAGATGAAAAGCGGCAAAGGTGGTAAAATGAGCCGGCAAATGGGGGAATCGCTGATGATGCATGAAATGATGCAACAGATGCTTCGTGACCTGATGAACAATGGCAACATGGGCGGTGACGCCCGTAAGCAACTGCAAATGGCCGACCAGCTGCTCGAGGAGAACCGACGCGACATCATGAATAAAAGGATACAACCCAACCTTGTTAAACGACAAAACGAAATTATGACGCGCCTGCTGGAAGCCGAAAAATCGGAAATGGAACGCGATAAGGATAACAAAAGAGAATCTAATACTGCAGACGATCAATTCTACAGCAACCCGGCACGCTTTTTTGAAAAGAACCTGCCTAAAAATATATCTATTGAGAACTTTCAACGTAATAGTTTGAAAATGAATGTTTTTTTCCAGGATAAGTACAAGAATTACGTAGAAAAATTTAACTCCCATGCCACTGAATAAAAAGGAGATCGTTATTTCTTCTGATACCACTGAGTTGAAAGTGGTGGAGAACTTCCTGTTTGAGATCTTCAGGACTTACCAGATTGACGAAGATCTCTACTTAAAGGTGCTCGTCTGCCTGAATGAAGCAGTTACCAACTCCATCATGCACGGTAATAAATACGATGAAAGGAAACAAGTGAGAATTGAGAGTTTTACATGTAATAAGTATCTGTATTTCAGAGTGATAGATGAAGGAGATGGTTTTGATTATTACCATCTTCCCGACCCCACTAATGTCGAAAATATCCTGAAAGAATCAGGAAGGGGGATTTTTATTATCAAAAATATGTCAGACGGTATCTTCTTCAGGGAAAAGGGAAATATCGTGGAATTCAAAATCGAAAAAGGTGGCAGGAATTAGTTTTTTCTTTGAGGAAGTGGCAGTTATCAGGGTAAAACAGCAGTTTCTGCGGCAGGCGATTCAATCCCTTGCGGAAAATGAAAATAAAAAAGCGGGGGAAATCAATATCATCTTCTGTTCTGACGAATATTTGCTAAAAATCAACAGGGAATTTCTGTCGCACGATTTTTACACCGATATCGTTACTTTTGACAACAGCCAGGGGGAGACCCTTGCCGGGGAACTCTACGTCAGTATGGACAGAGTGAGGGAAAACAGTGCTTCTTTTGGGGTCACTTTCAAAAAGGAGCTGGCCCGGGTGGTGATCCACGGCGTCCTTCACCTGGCAGGATATAAGGATAAGCGCAAAACAGACAAAAAGGAGATGGTGGAAAAGGAAGATTTTTATCTTCGGATGTTTGATATAGAAAACAGTTACTGATGCTACCCGTATACGATGTCATAGTGGTCGGGGGAGGTCATGCGGGGTGTGAGGCGGCTGCGGCCGCCGCACGTATGGGTTCCCGTACCCTGCTGATTACCATGGATATGGCCAAATATGCCCAGATGTCCTGTAACCCTGCCATGGGGGGCATCGCCAAGGGACAGATCATCAGGGAAATTGATGCCCTCGGGGGTTTTTCAGGAATCATTTCCGACCGTACTTCCATTCAGTTCAGGATGCTCAACCGCTCTAAAGGACCGGCCATGTGGAGCCCCCGCGCTCAGATTGACCGAATGCGCTTTTCGGAAGAGTGGAGAGGGATACTGGAGAATATCCCCAACCTGGAACTATGGCAGGATACCGTGGTCAGGCTGTTGCTGGAGGATGGCGCGGTAAGGGGCGTGGTTACCCGCATCGGCGTGGAATTTGAAAGCCGCACTGTGGTGCTTACCAACGGCACTTTTCTCAACGGATTGATGCACATCGGACGCAGCCAGATGGAAGGCGGCAGGATAGGGGAGTCCTCCTCCTATTTCCTGAGCGACCAGCTCAATGAGGCAGGTTTCAGGACAGGCCGCCTGAAAACGGGAACACCCGTGAGAATCGACGGGCGGTCGGTCCGCTTTGACCTGCTTGCTGAACAGAAAGGCGACCCCGGGGAGGGTAAATTTTCCTATCTGCCGGGCGAAAAATCAGCACTGAAACAACGCTCCTGCTGGATTACCTATACCAATCCCGATGTACACGGCATCCTGGAATCGGGTTTTGACGACTCTCCCATGTACAATGGAACCATCAGGAGCACTGGCCCCCGCTATTGTCCCAGCATAGAGTCAAAACTCGTCACCTTTGCCGAAAAACAACAGCACCAGTTATTTCTGGAACCAGAGGGTGAAAATACCCATGAATATTACCTGAACGGCTTTTCCTCCTCCCTTCCGTGGGATGTACAGCTCAAATCGCTCAGGCTGATCAGGGGATTGGAAGAGGTAAAAATTTACAGACCCGGGTATGCCATTGAATATGACTATTTTGACCCTACGCAGCTTCATGCTACCCTGGAAACCAAGTTGGTGAAGAATCTCTTCTTTGCCGGACAAATCAACGGGACCACGGGATATGAAGAGGCAGCAGCCCAGGGACTAATGGCGGGAATCAACGCACACTCTACAGCGTCGGGTGCAGGCACCCCTTTTATACTCGGTCGTGATGAGGCTTACATCGGAGTGCTGATCGATGATCTGGTCACCAAGGGGGTCGATGAGCCTTACCGCATGTTTACCAGCAGGGCCGAATACCGTATCTTATTGAGGCAGGATAATGCCGATGAGCGGCTGACCCGTAAGGGGGTGGCCCTGGGACTGGCCTCAGAGGAACGGGTGACCCTTCTGGAAGAAAAAATAAGAATTCGGTCGGAAATCATTGATTTTCTTCGTTCATTTAGTATCAAGCCACAGTATATCAATGATTTGCTGGAAAGTAAAGATACTTCTCCTTTGCGGCAGCCTGTAAAGCTTATGGATGTTTTACTCAGGCCGCAGATGACTATCTTTGATCTGGTGAAACACATCACGCCCTTCGGCAGTATGATCAGGAAACTGCAAATGGGAGAGCGTTATGACGAGATTATGGAATCAGCCGAAATTTCGGTAAAGTATGTAGGATATATTCAGAGGGAAAGGGCCCTGGCCGATAAGGTTAAGAGACTGGAACACATAGACATACAGGGAAAATTTGATTATTCAGACCTCCAGTCCCTCTCTACGGAGGCACGGCAGAAACTGGCTTACATACAGCCTGCAACGATCGGACAGGCCAGCCGGATACCGGGAGTCTCCCCGGCCGACATCAACGTACTTCTGATCCTGCTCGGACGATAAATGTTCCACGTGGAACAAAAAAAAGAAATGGATAAAATGGACTTAAAGAGTTACATCAGGGAGGTCCCCGATTTTCCGCAGCCGGGGATCGGTTTCAAGGATATTACCACACTGATCGGGGATGCCGGGGCTTTCGGGGTCATGGTAGACCGCATCACCCGTCATTACCGCAACAGGGGAATCACCAAGGTGGTTTCGCTCGAGTCACGGGGATTCATCGTCGGCGGAGCCCTGGCCTACCTCCTGCAGGCGGGCTTCGTCCCCATCCGTAAGGCCGGAAAACTCCCTGCACAAACCATCTCCATGTCTTATGAGCTGGAATACGGGACCGATACCATCGAGATCCATGCCGATGCCCTGGGAGAAGACGACACCGTGCTCATCCATGACGACCTTCTGGCTACGGGCGGCACAGCCCTGGCGGCCCTTCACCTGGTACAGAAACTGGGGGTGAAGAAGATTTACTTCAGCTTTATCTGTGACCTGCAGTTTATTCATACTCCCCTCAAAGAGGAACTGAAAGCCTACGTACCCCACATCCTGGTGAGTTATCCCTAAATCCCTCTCCTTGGCCGATAAATTCACCAATAGGAATATTGATCACCTGAGGTCACTGCTGACTCTGTTGCCTGACCTTCCGGGAATCTACCAGTATTTCGACAATACGGGGATGGTTATTTATATCGGCAAAGCGAAAAGCCTTAAAAAAAGGGTAGCCTCCTATTTCAACAAAACCCCCGAAAACCGCAAAACCGCCCTGTTGGTGCGTAATATCGCCGATATCCGTCACATGGTGGTCGACAGCGAAGAGGATGCCCTCCTGCTCGAAAATAACCTGATCAAGAAATACAGGCCCCGCTATAATATCAGGTTAAAGGATGACAAGACCTACCCCTGGCTATGCATCAAAAACGAGCGTTTTCCCAGGGTTTTTAAAACCCGCCAGGTCATTCGCGATGGTTCCGAATATTTCGGACCCTTTACCTCATGGATCACCGTCTCTACCCTGTTGGAACTCTTCAAAAAACTATATAAGCTGCGCACGTGCAATTATCTGTTATCGGAAGAAAACGTGCAACGCGGAAAATACCGGCTTTGTCTGGAATACCACATCGGAAACTGCACGGGACCCTGTGAAAATCTCATCACCGCTGAGCAGTATGGTCAGGGTATCGCCGAAATCAGGGATATCCTGAAGGGAAATGTGACAGGGGTCATCCGCCAGCTGAAGGAGTTGATGAAACGTCACGCCTCAGACTACCGCTTTGAGGATGCCCAGATGATCAAGGAGAGGATCGTGGCCCTCGAAAAGTACCAGAGCCGGTCTACCGTGGTGAGTGCCTCCATTACCGATGTCGATGTTTTTACCATCGATTCGGACGAAAAAATGGCGGTGGTCAATTATCTTAAAATCATACGCGGCGCCATCGTTCAAACCTATAGCATGGAAATCCGCAAACAGCTTGACGAGCCCGACGATGAACTTCTCCTCTCTGCTATGGTGGAAATGCGCCAGAAAATTTTCAGCAATGCCCGTGAAATCATCGTTCCTTTCCGTATCACCACTGAGCTGAAAAATATCAAATTTACAGTGCCTAAAAAGGGTGAGAAATTCAAGCTTCTGGAACTTTCACATCGTAATGCCCGCTATTTCAGATTGGAAAGGGAGAAGCAATACTCTACCGCCACACCCCAGCGCCCCTCGGAAAGGATCCTGGAAACCCTGCGCAAAGACCTCAGAATGCAGAATCTGCCGACACATATTGAATGTTTTGATAACAGCAATCTGCAGGGTAGTTTCCCCGTGGCGGCCTGTGTGGTTTTTATCAACGGAAGACCTGCTAAAAGAGAATACCGCCATTTCAATGTTAAAAGCGTGGAGGGAATCGACGATTTTGCCTCCATGGACGAGGTTGTGACCCGCAGGTACCGGCGCCTGGTGGAGGAGGAAAAACCCCTGCCCCAGCTCATCGTCATTGACGGTGGAAAAGGACAGCTTTCTGCTGCCACCACGGCCCTGGAAAACCTGGGACTTCGCGGAAAAATAACCATCATAGGCATTGCCAAAAGGTTGGAAGAAATTTATTTTCCCGGAGACCAGATCCCCCTCTACCTCGACAAAAAATCGGAATCCCTGAAACTGATCAGCCAGCTGCGTGACGAGGCTCACCGCTTCGGCATCACCTTCCACCGACAGAAAAGATCCACCGCCTTCCTCCAGTCAGAACTGGAAGCCATCCCCGGAATCGGTCCGGCCACCCTCCAGAAACTTCTCAGGAAATTCAAATCGGTGCGCAACATCAGGGAACTTACTCCCGCACAACTCACCTCAGAGGTGGGAATAGCCAAAGCCACCCTCCTGCTCGATTATTTTAGCAAAGAGCCGGAAAATTCAGAGGAGGGGACTTCCGCCATCGGATAAGGGGCTCCTTAGATCCCTTAAGGGGACAAATTCCTCTGACACGACAAATGAAGTAAAGAATTAAATATTGTTAAATCATTGAAATACAGTAATATATAATGTATTTAACAGTATGTAAACAGTATTGCTTCGGAAATGGCTCCTTTGCCGACCGGAGGTTGGTGGAGATCCTTCCTGCGGGGTTGAAACGGGGAGGGATGTCTGAAGTATCGTGAGCCCGCTGACAGCAGTACGTATGGTAGTGATGTTGAAGTATGTTTGATCCGGGGGAGGGGTGCTATGGTGACGTTGGGTGTTTCAGAAGGAGGGGCGGTATTTTTCGTCGGTTTCGAGGAGGCCCAGGTAGCTCACATACCGGGAGAGGGCAATTTCTCCATTTTCCACCGCTTTCTTGACGGCGCATCCCGGTTCGTGGGTATGGGAGCAGTTGTTGAACTGACAATCTGATGAGACGATAAAAAATTCACGAAAATAGTGGGAGATTTCCCAGGGTTCCATTTCCAGCATGCCGAAGGCTTTGATGCCCGGGGTATCGATGATATAGCCCCCGAAACCGAGTTCGAAGAGTTCTGAAAATGTGGTGGTGTGTTTTCCTTTTTCGTGGGAGTCGGAAATTTCGCAGGTGCGTAGTTGCAGACCCGGCTGGAGGATATTGATCAGGGTAGACTTTCCTACCCCGCTGTGGCCGTTAAAAACGCTGATTTTCCCCTTCATCATCTCTCTGAGTTCATCTATTCCCTCGTTCCTGAGGGCTGAGGTGTGGAGGGTGGGATATCCGATGGCAGCATAGAGGGAGGTGACCTCGGCGAGGGTTTGTTGCTGCTGTGCATTATACCTGTCGGTTTTGTTGAAGACCAGGACCACGGGAATGCGGTAAGCTTCGGCCGATGCCAGGAATCTGTCGATAAAGGTGGTGGTGGTCACCGGATAGTTGATGGTGGCGATCAGGAAAGCCTGGTCGATGTTGGAGGCGATGATATGGGCCTGATGGGAGAGGTTCTGTGATCTTCTGATGATATAATTTTTCCGTTCGTGGATGGTGTGAATCGTTCCGATCTTCGTTTGCTGGTTAAGGCTCTCCTTTTCAAGATATTGAAAATCAACCCGGTCACCCACGGCCACCGGGTTGGTGGTTTTCAATCCCTTCATGCGCAGGTTTCCCCTGATACGGCATTCATATCTGATGCCGTCATCATCCCTGACGGTGAACCAGCTTCCTGTAGAGCGAATGACAATTCCAGTCTTCAATATCTTTGTTCTTAATCAGTTCCAGTCAAGGATGATTTTTCCGCAGTTGCCGGCTTCCATGATGTCGAAGGCTTCCTGGAACTGAGCGGCCGGGAACCGGTGGGTGATCACTCCCGATATGTCGAGACCCGACAGGAGCATCATTTCCATCTGGTACCAGGTTTCATACATTTCTCTTCCGTAGATGCCTTTCAGAGTTAATCCCTTGAATATCAGTTTACTCCAGTTGATGGTCGTCGATTGGGGGAGGAGACCCAGGAGGCTGATTTTTCCCCCGTTGTACATATTGTTGACCATATCGTTAAAGGCAGCGGGTGAACCGGAGCATTCGAGGCCGACATCGAAGCCTCCCACCATGTGGAGGGTTGCCATTTTTTCGCGCAGGTTTTCCCGGGTGGGGTCGATGACCATGGTGGCGCCCATTTTCAGGGCCAGTTCACGGCGGTAAGGGCTCAGGTCGGTGCCCACGATGTTGCGGGCGCCTGCAAATTTGCAGATAGCGGCAGCCATGGAGCCTATGGGGCCTCCGATGCCGGTGATCAGCACATCTTCCCCCAGCAGGGGAAAGGAAAGGGCGGTATGGGTGGCATTGCCCATGGGGTCCATGATGGAGAGGATCTCATCGGGAATACGGGCGTCGATGCGAAGTACATTCTTCGCCGGAACAGAGAGATACTCGGCGAAGCCACCGTCACGGCTGACGCCGATCCCGATGGTATTATCGCAGATGTGCTGCCTTCCCCGCCGGCAATTGCGGCAATATCCGCAGGAAATGTGCCCCTCCACGGTGACACGCTCCCCAATTCTGACATTATCTACTTCACTGCCGGTCTCCACAACATGCCCCATGTACTCATGTCCTATAATTACCGGCGTTTTTATTGCTCCTTGCGCCCACTCGTCCCACTTGTATATATGCAGGTCAGTGCCGCAAATGGCCGACTTGCTCACTTTGATCAGAACATCGTTGGGCCCCGGAACCGGAACCGGAACCTCTTCCATCCAGATGCCTCTCTCAGGCTTGCTCTTTACCAGTGCTTTCATATTCTTAAACTAATTGCTATGTCATTTTTTTACGGGCTGAAGGTAGGGGTGAAAATAGAAAAAAAAGGCGCTAAAAATCATGGTGGAACCTCTTTTTAATGCGGGTGGTGGCCCTCCTGAGTTCATGCTTCTCTTTTGCGGGGTGCAGGATTCAGGTGAAGTTCCCGGGCGGTAATGAGTCTGACGGGATACCAGGCGGCCAGAAAGCCAATGGCGAGTACTACGCCGGTGATCAGCAGCAGGTCGGCCAGCTGGATTTCCACAGGGTACGCCGATATGACAAAGGAACCCTCTCCCGGCAGGGAAATGAGTCCGAACCTGATTTGCACCAGGCAGACGGCCACGCCCAGGAGCAATCCCGCGGCTGTGCCTGCCAGGGAAATCATCCATCCTTCCAGGAGAAAGATTTTCCGTACCAGAAGTTCAGAGGCACCCATGCTTCTGAGGATCATGATATCCTCCTTTTTGTCGATGATCAGCATGGTGAGGCTTCCCAGAATGTTAAAGGAGGCAATGACCAGGATAAAGGCCAGGATGAGATAGGTGGCCCATTTCTCCATTTTCATGGTTTTATAGAGGGAGTCGTGCTGCTGGTATTTTGTTTTGACGAGGTATTCGTCGCCCGCCCTGGCGATGATGGCATTCCTCACCTTTCTGACCGGCATATCGTGGCTTACCTTCACTTCGAGGGCGCTGACCTGTGCCCCGGTTTCAAAAAGCTCACGGGCGAAGGCTATCGGAACGAAGACCGTGCTGGCGTCGACCTCTTCCAGGAGAGCGAAGACGCCGGCGGGGTAACAGCTGCCAAAGCGGAGGGCTTTGTCGGGGGTCATCATTCCCGAGAGTCCCTTCGCGGGAACATAAAAGTGAATGGGAGCCGTGAAACTCAGGCTGATGCCCAGATATGCGGCAACCCCCTGTCCGGGTACCGCAAAATAGTCATCAATTTTCTCAGGAAGAAACTGTCCGTCGATGATCAGACTATCGATGCCTGTGATATCGTTGAACTGGTCGTCGACCCCTTTCATGGTCGCGATGAATTGTCTCTCCTCGTATGCCAGAAGGGCGTTTCCCTCGATCACCTCCGAATAATCCGCCACTCCCGGCAGGCCTGCCAGCACCTGGTCCCTGAGAAAGGCAGGATCGAAGAATTTTCCCTCGCGCGGGACGATCTTCAGGTCGGGGTCCAGTACGCTGAAATAGGATTTAATGAGCCCGTCGAAACCGTTGAATACTGACAGGACCACCACCAGGGCAAAAGTGCCTATGGCAATCCCCATGGCGGCAATCCCCGAAATGATGTTGATCACATGCTGTTTCTTTCGGGAGAAGAGGTACCGCCTGGCTATGAACAACGGAAAATTCATGGGTGGATCATGTGTGATGAATGGCTCCTGCGCAAGGATTATGAATGGTTCCTTCGAAGGGTTTATGAATGGAGCAGCCGGTCGATGTTTTCGAGATAATTGAGGCTGTCGTCGATAAAAAACTCCAGTTCGGGGATGATACGCAACTGTTTACCCACCTTATTGCCGATCAGTCCACGGATGTTTTTGGTCATCAGTTTGATATGCTTCAGCGTATCAGGGGCTTTTTCGGGCGGGAAAATGCTCAGGTAGCACCGGGCCAGCGACAGGTCACTGGTGATACGCACCACCGTGACACTGACCAGTAATCCCTGAAACTCACCGCGGAGTTCTTTCAGGAAGAGTTCTGCCATCTCTTTCTGGAGGAGACGGGCAATTTTATTCTGACGGGTTGAAAATTGTTCCATGACGGAGAATTATAATCTCCAAAAATACGCATTTTTCCGTTACACTTCCCCGAAAGTTAAGGGGTAGCGCTGGTGTGGGTAAATGAGATAATGTGTAATTTTCGGCTTTTATTCAGGAAGGAGAATTTATGCGAACCATCAGGATAGATCAACGTGAGGAGATCGATCAGATCATCAGGTCGTGCAACACCTGTTTTGTGGCCATGAGCGACGGGGATCAGCCTTATGTCCTCCCCATGAATTTTGCCCTTGACGGCGACACGGTCATTCTTCATTCGGCGCAGTCGGGGCGTATGTGGGAGACCCTGAAAAGGAATCAGAAGGTATGTATCAACTGGACTTCAGGGGAGGAGATAGTATGGCAGGATCTGCAGGTGGGGTGCAGTTACCGGGTGAAATCGGCTTCTGCGCTGGTGGAAGGGGTAGCGGAATTCGTGGAGGATTACGACGACAAAGTGCGGTGCATGGAGTTGACCATGGCACAATACAGCGATCTCTCCTTCCGGTTCAGTGAACCCTCGATCCGCAATGTGGGGGTGATCAGGGTCAGGATCAGCCATATTTCGGCACGCCGCTTCGGCACCAGAGCCGTCACTCCGTGGCGCAAACCTGAGGAATAGGGAACTGCAGGCTGTTTTTTTTAATGTTGAATGGTAATGCGAAGCATATGATATTTGTCACCGGGGGAACCGGACTGGTAGGAAGCCATCTCTTGCTGTCGCTGGTCAGTAAGTTTGGAAGGGTCAGGGCCCTGAAAAGGAAAAGCAGTGATATTGAGCAGGTGAGAAAGCTCTTCTCGTGGTACCGCGGGGATGCGGGGGCTCTTTTCGACCTTATAGAATGGGTTGATGGGGATATTCTCGACATTTACTCCCTGGAGCCCCTTCTCGAAGGGGTGGAAACGGTTTATCACTGTGCTGCGGTGGTGTCATTTGACAGCAGGAAGAGGAGTGAGATGATCCACTACAATGTGGAGGGGACTGCCCATATGGTGGATGCTGCCCTGGCTTGCGGGGTGAAGCGGATCTGTCATGTCAGTTCCAATTCGGCACTGGGGAGCAGCAGGAACGGAACTCCGGTCACCGAGGAGACCAGTTGGGTGCCATCGCGGAAAAACACGGGGTATTCCGAGAGCAAGTTTTTTTCGGAGGCTGAGATATGGCGGGGGATGGAGGAAGGTCTCGGGGCTGTGGTCGTCAATCCCTCCATCATCGTAGGGCCCGGAAAATGGGGTTCCGGGAGCACCTCTTTTTTTCCTGCCATTGACAGGGGGTTGCGTTTTTATCCCGGTGGAACGACTGGTTATGTGGATGTGCGGGATGTGGTGGATGCCATCATGTTGCTCACCTCTGACGAGAATTTTGCACAAGCCCGGGGTCGCCGGTACCTGGTCAGCGCCGAAAACATCAGTTACCGTGATTTTTTCGGGGCAGTGGCCGACGCCCTGGGGAAACCACGGCCTGCCTTCAGGGCGACGACGCTGATGCTGGAGGGGGCCTGGCGGGCTTCCGCCCTTTTGTCCCTTCTCACCGGGCGGTCGCCCCTGGTTTCCCGGGAAACCGCCGCCAGTGGCCGTAAGGAAACCTGTTACGACGGCTCGGCCATTACCCGGCTCTTCGGATTCTCTTACCGGCCCATCTCAGAGGCCATCCAAAATACCGCTGCCTGCTACCTGCGTGACATCAGGGCCTCATCGGTCACGAGTGGAAAACCAGCAGGGGAATAGTCGTGTGAAACAGCATCTTATGGGCGATGCTCGGGTTGAAGATCCGCGCCAGCATATTTCTTTTCCGGGTGGTCAGGGCGAGGATGTCAATCTGGTGTTCCGTGATGAACTTGTCGAGTTCTCCCAGGATATCCTCCCCGATGATCAGTTGACAGTCAAATTCCTTTCCGGTATACTTACTGCTTAATATATCCTTCATTCCCTGCAGGCGGGCCATGTCCCACACCGGTTCCTCGCTGCGGCCGACGTGAACGCAGTTGATCCGGGCCTGGTAGGGTTCCATGATCCGCATGAGCTTTTCGATGGCCACGAAGTCTTTTTCATCAAAATTGGTGGCATACAGGATTTTGTGAAACCGGGTGGCGATATCTTCCGGGGTATCGGCGGGTATGGCCAGTACCGGCACCCTGGCATCGGTGATGATCTCGGCGGTGACACTTCCGAGTATGTCCATGTCGGTGCCGGCTTTTCCCTGGGTACCCATAATAATCACCATGACCTGGTGTTTTTGGGAATAGGAGAGGATATCATCACGCGGGTCCCCGGCTTTGATGATGTACTCGGTATCGACCTGGCTCCATACCTCCCGTGTAAAATGGCGTACCAGTCCTTTCAGGAAGTTCTCCATCTGTTCCTGGGCATTTTTCTCGGCATTCTCGAGGTGTACCACCAGTCCGGTATCAAAGGCATAGATATCACTGAAGGGAACCGAATAGACGATGGGGTTGGGATAGGCGTGGAAAAGCACCATTTTGGCATTCAGGGAGCGTGCAATGCCAAAAGCTACCCGGGCCGCCTTCATCGAATACCCCGAAAAATCGACAGGTACCAGAACCTGCCGCTCTGTCTCCTTCAGCGGAGGATGCTGGGCTCCCGATTTCCCCAGGAACTCCTCAAGAATGGGAAAGGCTTTCTCCAGTTCTTCTTCCCTGATCTGAACCCTAACTGCCAGCGAAGAGGTCCCCTCGGGCAGGTTGAGGTCATCGAGAACTGCGTCGATACCCTCTTTTTCGATCAGGGTTTTCAGGATCTGTGCTTTGGCAAAAGGGAGCGTGGCGATGGTCAGCAGTTTCTGTGTCATGGCTATTGGTTTTTAATGGGCATCACCTCTGTATTCGTGAAAACACAAAAAGAGGTTACAATGGCGGGGTAAAAAACAAAAAAAAGCCCTGCCGGAGAAGCCATATTACCTCTCCCGCAGGACTCTTCAGGGCCTTTTCGCATACTCTGAGAAGATCAGAGGGCCGGTTAATGCCTGCATGTTTGGAAATCGCTGCAGCTCATTTTCCCGGTCAGTGCCGGCCGTGATCATAGTTAGCAGTAAGTCAGATGCCCGGCAAATGCCGGTGTTGCCTCACCGGTTATTTCAGTTTGAAAGCCTCTTTGATCTTCCTGACGTAATCCAGTTTTTCCCAGGTAAAGAGTTCCACTTCCATCTCTCTGACCTGTTGGTAGGGAGGGGTGAATTTCTTGATCACGGTGACCGGGGTGCGGCCCATGTGGCCGTAACTGGCGGTTTCGGCATAGATGGGAAGGCGGAGTTTCAGGCGTTCCTCGATCATTCCGGGGCGCAGGTCAAAGAGTTCGTTCACTTTGGCGGCGATGGCGCTGTCGCTCATGGCCACGTTACTGCGGCCGTAAGTGTGCACGTAAAGTCCTACAGGCCGGGCTACTCCAATGGCATAGGCCAGCTGGATGAGGATTTCGTCGGCAACGCCGGCGGCCACCATATTCTTGGCGATGTGACGTGCGGCATAGGCTGCCGACCGGTCTACCTTCGAGGGGTCCTTGCCCGAAAAGGCACCTCCCCCGTGGGCTCCCTTGCCCCCGTAAGTGTCAACAATGATCTTCCGCCCGGTTAGTCCTGTGTCACCATGGGGCCCGCCAATCACGAATTTTCCGGTGGGATTCACATGGTATTCTATTTCTCCGTTGAAAAGGGACTGCATGCGTGCAGGAAGCTGTGATATGACCCTGGGAATAAGGATGTTGATGACATCCTGCCTGATTCTGGCCAGCATAGGCACGTCGTCGTCGAACTCGTCGTGCTGCGTGGACACCACAATGGTGTGCACCCTCAGCGGCGTGTGGTCATCCCCATATTCGATGGTCACCTGCGACTTGGAATCGGGACGCAGATAGGGCATGGGGCTCCCCGGTTCCCTGCGGATGGCCGCCAGCTCGATCAGAATGCGGTGCGACAATTCCAGAGGCAGCGGCATATAATCGTCGGTATCCTTACAGGCATACCCAAACATCATCCCCTGGTCACCAGCTCCCTGTTCTTCCCTGCGAGCCCTCTCAACACCCCTGTTGATGTCGCCACTCTGCTCGTGGATGGCGCTGAAAATACCACAGGAATCACCGTCAAAACGGTATTCCGCCTTGGTATAACCAATCTCTTTGATGACATTCCGCGCCACTTCCTGAACGTCGACGTAGGTATTTGATTTCACCTCCCCGGCAATGACCACCTGTCCTGTAGTCACCAGCGTCTCTATGGCCACCTTCGAATCGGCGTCAAAGGCCAGGAACTGATCCAGCAAAGCATCGGAAATCTGGTCAGCCACCTTATCGGGATGGCCTTCCGAAACTGATTCACTCGTGAATAAGTAACTCATAATGAATAAATTTATGTGCCTTCACTAAAAGCACCGTTCAACAATCACCAAAATATACTACAGGAGAAAAGACTAAAAGACAGCCTTGCTGTCCGATTGTTTTAGCATTTTGAGTGGTTGCAATCAATCACAAATCTTTCCACGTAGTGATGGCAAAAGTACAAATCTTTTTATTATCCCGAACGGGAAGCGCTATTTATTTGTCCTTACGGCTCTCACGGGGAGCACTGCACCGGGGGACTTCTGCAGGGCCTTTCTGGTCGGGGTCTTCCGTGGTGGGTTATTTGCGGAGGGCTTCGGCGCCGCCGGTGATTTCGAGTATTTCCTTGGTGATGGCGGCCTGGCGGGCCTTGTTGTACTGCAGCGTCAGTTCTGCCAGCAGGTCGGTAGCGTTGTCGGTGGCCTGGTGCATGGCCGTCATCCGGGCTCCCTGTTCCGCCGCCCATGACACCAGAAGTGCCTTGTGGAAGGTGATCTTCAGCCACATGGGAATCATGCCCGTGACGACCTCTTCCTTCGTGGGTTCGAAAATGATGTCGCCCGTTGTCTCTTTATCCTTAACCTCAGGAATGGGCAGGGGCAGAAGTCTCTCCTTGACCTGTGTGTAACGGGCGGCATTGATGAAATCGTTGTATACCAGTTCCACGGCTTTGTATTGGCCGTTGAGAAATCCCCCCACCATCTCAGCGCAGAATTCAGCGCAATGGTCGTAGTCGAGCTGATCGAAGAGTTGGTTGCGGTTACCTATGATGTTGATATTGTGGCTTTTGAGAAATCTCTCGCCTTGCTTTCCCACGGCCAGGAAATCGACCAGGTCGTCATGGGCTTCGTTGATGTATTTTTCTTCGATAAGGTCCATGGCGGCGTGGATGACCGAGGAATTAAAGGCTCCGCACAACCCCCGGTTTCCGGAAATGAGAACCACCATCACCCTGCCGGCTGTTCGTTGGGCGGCATAGGGAGAGGCGCTGAAATTTTCGGGGTCGGAAGCGGCTGAAAGAAATATCTCCTTGAATTTTAACGCATAAGGTCTGAAGTTAATCACGGCATCCTGGGCTTTTTTCAGCTTGGCTGCCGAGACCATTTTCATGGCGCTGGTCACCTGACGGGTGGTTCTGATCGAACCTATGCGTGTTCTTATTTCTTTCAGTCCTGACATATCTCCATGGTTTCAAATCGCTGCGGAAGAGCTCTATACCGTATATTTCGCCGAGACTTCGGCGGCGGCCTGCTGGAGTACTTTTTCCACGTCGTCGGTGAGGATGCCCTCTTTCAGCAGGTCAAGGACCTCTTTGTGTTTGAGTTCGAGGAGTTCTATGAGTTCTGCTTCGAAGCTTTTCACCTTGTTGACGGGGATTTTCCTGAGGAGTTCATGGGTACCGCAGTATATGGCGGCGATCATATGTTCCAGTTTCACGGGCTGGTACTGTCCCTGTTTCAGGAGTTCCACGTTTTTACGTCCTTTGTCGAGAACCCTGAGGGTGGACTGGTCGAGGTCGGAGCCGAATTTGGAAAAGGCTTCGAGTTCGCGGAACTGCGCCTGGTCGAGTTTCAGGGTGCCTGCGATTTTCTTCATCGCCTTCACCTGGGCCGACCCTCCGACGCGGGAGACGGAGATGCCCACGTTGATGGCGGGACGGACGCCTGCGTTGAAGAGGTTGGTCTCCAGGAAGATCTGTCCGTCGGTAATGGAAATTACATTGGTGGGGATATAGGCAGAGACGTCGCCAGCCTGGGTTTCAATGATGGGCAGGGCCGTGAGGGAGCCTCCTCCCCTGACTTTTCCCCGGAGGCACTCGGGAAGGTCATTCATGCGGCCCGCGATTTCGTCAGAGTCGATGATTCTGGCGGCTCTTTCCAGCAACCGGGAATGGAGGTAAAAGACATCACCGGGATAGGCTTCCCGGCCTGGCGGACGGCGCAGCAACAGCGAGACCTCACGGTAAGAGACCGCCTGCTTCGACAAATCGTCATATATGATCAGGGCGTCGCGGCCTGTGTCGCGGAAATACTCCCCGATGGCTGCCCCGGCATAGGGGGCGTAAAACTGAAGCGCCGCAGGATCGGCTGCCGAAGACATCACAATGACGGTATACTCCATGGCCCCGAATTTCTCAAGAATGGCCGCCAGGGTGGCTACCGTAGATCCCTTTTGCCCGATGCCCACATAAATGCAGTAAACAGGCTTTCCCTTTTCGAAGTTTTCACGTTGATTGATAATGGTATCTATGGCAATGGCCGTTTTGCCGGTCTGGCGGTCACCGATGATCAGTTCCCGCTGTCCCCGGCCAATAGGGATCATGGTATCAATGGCTTTGATGCCCGTTTGCAGGGGCTGCTTCACCGGCTGCCTGAAGATGACTCCGGGAGCCTTGCGCTCCAGCGGCATCTCATGGAGATCCCCTTTGATGGGACCCTTACCGTCGATGGGTTCTCCCAGGGTGTTGATGACCCTTCCTACCATGTTCTCACCCACCATGATGGAGGCTATGCGGTTGAGCCTCTTGACGGTATCCCCCTCCTTCACCGTATCTGAAGATCCCAGCAATACCGCTCCGACATTGTCTTCCTCCAGGTTGAGGACAATACCCCGGGTGCCGCTGTCGAACTCTATCATTTCGTTCGATTCCACGTTGGCCAGCCCATGGATGAGGGCTATGCCGTCACCCACCTGCAGTACCGTGCCCACTTCGTCGAGGTCCGACTCGATCTTGAAATGCTCCAGCTGCTTCCTGATAATATCCGACACTTCCGCCGGTCTGATTTCAGCCATATCCTTCGTTATTTTCTGTTACTTGTTATCATGCCGGGTAATCATGCCATAAGTGATGCCCTGATTTTTTTCAGCTGTGCGGCGATGCTCCCGTCAAACTGCCGGTCTTCGATTCTCATGATCATGCCTCCCAGAATTTCAGGTTTCACCATTTCCGTAAGCTCAATGGTTTTTCCGGTTTCCCTTTCCAGGGCCTCTCTGATTTTTTCCAGGCTGCCGGGAGTGAGTGGAGAGGCCGTGGTAATCACGGCCGGAAGGATTCCCTCGCTGCTGCGCACCATGTCGAGGAAATCACGGCAGATGCCCGGGATATCCTTTTCCCTGTTGTTGTTGGTCACCAGAAGAAGAAACCGCAGGGTCAGCTCATGCACACGGCTTTCAAAAACTTCACGGAGGATGATTTTCTTCTGCGAGTTTTTGATCACGGGGTTGTCGAGGAGCTCCCTGAATTCCGCCGACTGGCCGGTGAGTTTCAGCACTGCGGCCATGTCGTTGTGGAGCTCCCTGAGGATTCCCGAATCCTTGCCCAGTGAAAAGAGGGCTTTGGCATACCTGACGTTGATCTTGCCCTGGTTCATGGATCAGTTAAGTTTGAAATCACCGAGCTGGGAAGCGATGATCTCTTCCTGGCGCGAGGTGCTTTCCAGTTTTTCGCGCAGGATTTTTTCGGCGATCAGCACCGAATAGTCGGCGATTTGCCGGCGGATATCTCCCAGGGCGCGGGCTTTTTCATTTTCCATCTGTTCGCGCAGCCTCTCCATGGTGCGCTGGCTCTCCTTTTCGGCTTTTTCCCGGGCTTCTGTCAACAGTTTTTCCCTGATGTCGCGGGCATCCTTGAGGATCTGTTCCTTGTCACGCAAGGCTTCGGCCCTGATCTGTTCCTGTTGTTCCTTCAGGGTGTCGATTTGCTGCCGGGCGAAGTCCGCGGCGGCCAGGGCATCCCTGATCGAATCCTCCCGTTCCCTGAGGGCGGTAAGAATAGGTTTCCAGGCATATTTTCCCAGGATGTACACGACACTTCCGAAGATGATCACCATCCAGAAGATGGTGCCCGCTGCCGGGGTTACTAATTCCATATCATTCAGTTTTTGAGTGGGTCAAATCTGATGCATCCTCCCGGGTCACGGTGAGGCCCCTGAGAAAACCTTACCCCAGGAAAATCACCAGAATACAGGTAATAACGGCAAAAAAGGCCACTCCTTCGATGAGGGCGGCGGAGATGATCATGGACGAGCGGATGTCACCGCTGGCTTCCGGTTGCCGGGCAATGGCTTCCATAGCGCTTCCGCCGATCCTTCCGATTCCGATGGCCGCCCCGATGGTGGCCAGTCCCGAGCCAAGCGCTGCCCCGAAGGACCCCAGCGCCACCTCTGCCAATAAAAATAATAAAGCTGTCATAATCAAAGTATTAAAGTGTTAACCGATGAACTAATGATGTTTGGCCGTGGCCATCCCGAAATAGAGGGCCGACAGCAGCGTAAAGACAAATGCCTGGATAAAGGAAACCAGTATGTCGAGCAAAAGGATGAAAATGCTGAAAATCACAGAGATCGGGCTCACCAGCCATCCTGCGGCACTTCCGAAGAGGTTGGCGAATATAAAAATCAGGCTCACGAAGACCGTCACGATCAGGTGGCCGGCCATCATGTTGGCGAACAACCGGACCATCAGGACGAAGGGCTTGGTGAACATGCCAAAAAACTCCACAAAGGGCATCACGGGAATGGGGTATTTCATCCACCAGGGCACGTCGGGGTTGAAGATCTCTTTCCAGTAGTGTTTGTTGCCGCTGAAGGTGGTCACTAAAAAGGTCACCAGCGCCAGCACCAGGGTCACTGAAATATTTCCCGTGATGTTGGCTCCGAAGGGAAAAACGGGGATGAGCCCGGTAAGGTTGTCGATCAGGATAAAGAAAAACATGGTCAGCAGCAGGGGCAGGAACTTTTCGTAGTGGGCGCCGATGGCGGGGCGTGCGATTTCATCGCGTACGAAGAAAATCACCGGTTCCACGAGGTTCTGGAGGCCGGAAGGGGCTTTTCCGCTGTTTTTGGTGGCTGAGCGGGCGACGGTCATCAGCAGGATCACCAAAAGGAGAGAGGCCATGATGACGCCGGTTACCGTCTTGGTCACCGAAAAGTCAAAGGGCTTTCCGGTGATCTCTCCCTGGTCGTTTACCTCGACGATCTTTCCTTTTTTCGGGCCTTCACCGGCGATGGCAAATCCCTTCCATGCCGCATGGCCATGCTGGAAGCGGGAGGAGAAAAAGGCGTGGAACCCCGACTTCCGGCTGTAAAGAAGAATAGGTAAGGGGAGGGAGATGTGGGTTTTTCCGATGGTGGCGAAGTGCCACTCATAAGCATCGGCCACATGGCTGACCACAAATTCGCCTGCATTGAAAGGCTCCCGGCCGTGAGGGGCTTCCTCAGGGTGTGCCGTCACAGGGGGTGCTGTTCCCTGTTCTGCGGAAAGGAGGGTATCCCGGGCAAGGCTTCCTGTATTTCCGGCACTTGCGGGCATGGCGGTGACTCCCGGAAGGATTCCGGGGGCTATCAGGAATAACAGAAAAACCAACCGGAGCAGTTTGATCATGATCCTGGCCTTTTGATGGCTGTTAGGGACAAATGTAATTATTTTTGATCACCGAGGTACCCCCTGGAACCATTCAATGAAGGGATCCTCTTCATCCTTTTTGGTTTTTTTCTTATTCGAGGCGGGATGGTCTTTTATTGCGGAGCTCGCGGGAGATTTCGGCCACCTCGAGTGAGGTGAACAGGAGGTAAAAGAGGGCCAGGGAGATGACGAAGCTCACTCCGTTTTCCCGGAAAATGAGAAGAAAGACCACTGCCATAGAGAGGTAAAAGAGGAGGCGGGCCATGGTGATGATAAGGCTGGTGCGGGTGAAAGTGCCGAATTTTTTACCACTGCTGTCGAGCTGAATGGCAAAGGTGATGACGGAAAAAAGAAAGGCGGCCACAGGGATGACGATCAGCCAGGGGGAGAACCATTCACGGAGGTAAAACCTGAATACCACAAACCCTGCCACAAGCAGCAGGAGGGTCAGGAGTGACAGCCTGAGTAGAAACCGCCGGAAGGAATTGCCGGAAATCACGGTTTTTTGATTTCCTGGGGGACTTTTTCGGGTGTGGGGCCCATTTGGCAGGTTCCCGTGAAGAGGGATCCCGGTTCCACGGAAAGCCTGGTGGCGATGATGTCACCGGTGACGATGGCCGTGGCCTTGAGGGTCAGAAGTTCTGCTGCTGAGATCTTCCCCTTGAAGGTGCCCGAAATTTCCACATTGGAACAGAGGATTTCCCCCTCAATGCTTCCCGAAGCACCAATGACCAGCCGCCCCTTGGTCTTGATGTTGCCCCTCAGGTGACCGTCAATGCGGATATCCCCTTCGGCAGCAATATCGCCGGTAATCCGTGTGCCCTGACTGATCAGGTTGATATTCTGGGAGGGGGTTTCCGGATAACTCTTCTGATTCATCTTCATCATCTTTATGGATTAGCCGTTCTGAAAACTCTCATTTCATTGAAAGCCAATAAAAAGAATCGCTAAGATATAAAAAAAAAGATCAGAATTCCTTCTGATCTTCTGCAGGGCCTTTTAGACGGCAATTTCTTTTTCGATCACCTGTTTTCCGCGGTAGTGTCCGCATTCACCGCAAACGGTGTGGTACTTTACTGTGGCACCGCAGTTGGAGCAGGTGGCCAGGGTGGGAGCAACGGCTTTATCGTGGGTTCTCCGTTTGTCTCTCCGGGTCTTTGAATGTTTATGCTTAGGATGTGCCATAGCTATTTTATATTTAATTGTTATTCTTTAAGTTTCTTAATTTCTCCCATCTGCCGTCCTCTGCTTCTTCGGAATGGGGGGAGTACTCTTCCAGTTTTTTGAGCATTTCGGGGTTGCAGCTGTTTCGTACTCCTTTTCGGGAGGGGTGGACATGCTTCATCGGAATGCTGAGGATGAGGTATTCGTAGATAATCTGGGCCACGTTGAACTGGTAATCATCGGGATGAAGCCAAATCACATCGTCCCCGTCGACCTCTTCCGTCTCCCCAAATTTAATGTAAAGGCGGACCAAATGTTCAATGGGCTGGTCGTACCATTCCAGGCAGCGGTCGCAGGTGAGCCTGACCGTGCCGGTGACCGTGAGTTCCAAAACCATGAAGGTGTTCCTCTTTTCCAGAAGGATCCTTGCTTCGGCTTCGGCCTCATCTACCAGACTATTTTCAAAATGTTCAAAGAACGATTTGCCTATGTGATAGTCAAAAACGTGATTACCTTCCTTTAATCCCTTGAAGGCAATGTTATATGTTGACAATTTTTCCACGGCCAAAAAAAGTGCTGCAAAATTAACCTTTTTTGTAATAACTCGGGAATTTTCACGAAAATATTTGAATATTATCATTTTGTAACCTTCCTGAGAAGGAGAATGCGGAAGGTGGTGCCCTTATTGATTTCAGAATCGCGGATAAAGATTTTCCCCTTGTGGTAGTTTTCGACGATTCTTTTGGCCAGGGAGAGTCCCAGGCCCCAGCCTCTCTTCTTAGTGGAGTATCCCGGGCGGAAGATGGCTTTGAACTGTGCCTTATGTAATCCCTTGCCGGTGTCGGCCAGGTCGAGGATCACGTTGTTTTCCTTTTCCCTGAGGGTCAGGGTGATGGATCCCTCACCGTTCATGGCGTCAATGGCATTTTTGCACAGGTTTTCGATCACCCAGGAGAAGAGGGCTTCATTGAGGGGGATTTCCCAATTGATGGCAGGGTCGGCGATAATTTCGAATTTCACTTTTTCGGAGGTACGGCGTCTGAGGTAATCTATGGTGCCGGTGATGACCCTTTGGAGGTCGGTGGCCAGGAGTTCGGGCCGTGAGCCTATCTTGGAAAAGCGTTCCGTTATTTTTTCGAGGCGCCTGACGTCCTTTTCCAGTTCGTCGACGGTGGAGGAGTCGTAATCCTGGAGACGCAGGAGTTCCACCCAGGCCATCAGCGAACTGATGGGAGTGCCCAGCTGGTGGGCGGTCTCTTTTGACATGCCCACCCATACCTGGTTTTGCTCGGCACTCCGTGAAGCACTGAAAGCCAGGTAGGCCACCCCGATGAAAAGAAAAATCACCAGGAGCTGGATCACCGGGAAGAGCCGCAGATTCCGAAGCAGGTAAGACTCACGGTAGTAGAGAAACTGCCGGGTTTCCTCATCGATGTAAATTTCGATGGGGGTATTCTGGAGTTTCATCTTCCTGAGCTCTTCGCTGAGGATTTCATCTTTTCGTTGCGGGGGATAGGTGATGTTGGCATCGATCAGGATGGTGTCGTGGTCGTTGGTGACGATCAGGGGGATGGAGGTATTCTGGTTGCTGATCATCTCAATCAGGGAGATGTCGGTTTCCGAATGGATATTATCACTGGCCAGCCGTCTGATGGCTTCTGCCCAGAGTTCCACCTTTTTTCTCTCTTCCTGCGACAGTTTGTCGGTGAGCCAGTTGGTATAGAGCAGGGAAGCCAACCCTATGAGGATAGCTCCCATGAAAAGGAGAATTTTCCAGCGTCGTTTTTTCAGGTAAATGTCCAAAACAGGTCGTTTCAAGTGATTAACCTAATCAACGCAGGAAGCCCGGGAAAATTATCTGCCGGCCATAATTAGGGCTTCCCTGTATATCGAATCGGTGTCGATGCCACATTCCTTGTAGAGTTGTTCCACGGTTCCGTGTTCAATGAATCGGTCGGGGATACCCATGATTTTGAGTTTTGCGGTGTAGTTATGAGCGCTTTTGAATTCGGCGATGGCGCTGCCGAATCCGCCGACCATGGTGCCGTCTTCGACGGTGATGACCGTGTTGAACTCCCCGAAAATGGTATGAAGGCACTTTTCGTCGAGAGGTTTTACGAACCGCATGTCATAGTGTGCCGCGGAGACCCCTTCGCGCTGCAGTTTTTTCACCGCCCTCTGGGCGAAGACTCCTGGTTTTCCGATGGTAAGGATGGCCATGCCGCTTCCTTCGGAAAGCAGCCGGGAGGTGCCGGGTTCTATCTTTTCGAAGGGATTTTTCCAGTTCACATTGGTGCCGCATCCCCGGGGATAGCGGATCGACCAGGGGCCGTTACCTTCGAGCTGGGCGGTGAACATCATGTTTCTCAGTTCGGGTTCGTCCATGGGGGCCGCCACCACCATGTTGGGAAGCGTGCGCATGTAGGCCAGGTCAAAAATACCATGGTGGGTAGCCCCGTCTTCCCCCACCAGTCCGCCCCGGTCGAGACAGAAGACGACGTGGAGGTTCTGGAGGGCCACATCATGGATCACCTGGTCGTAAGCCCTTTGCATAAAGGTGGAGTATATGTTGCAGAAGGGTACCATT
Source organism: uncultured Prolixibacteraceae bacterium (assembly GCA_964461455.1). GTDB lineage: Bacteria > Bacteroidota > Bacteroidia > Bacteroidales > Prolixibacteraceae > UBA1413. The sequence goes on from CAYWUJ010000015.1 coordinate 26,737, forward strand.
CCCTGGGTGGCCATTCCGGCGGCAAAGGTCACGGCATGCTGTTCGGCGATGCCTACATCGAAGGCGCGGTGGGGCATCTTCTGCATCATGATGTTCAGGGAACACCCTGAGGGCATGGCAGGGGTGATACCCACGATTTTCTCATTCATTTCGGCCAGTTCCACGATGGTTTCCCCGAAGACATTCTGGAACCTGGGGGCTTTCTCGAGTTCACAGCCGCAGGAGTATATCTTACCCGTGAGTTTGTCGAATTTCCCGGGTGCGTGGTATTTGGTCTGGTTATTTTCGGCCTCGGGGAAACCCTTTCCTTTTTTGGTGATGACGTGGAGCACCTTGGGGCCTTTGATTTCGCGGAGGTCGGCCAGGACTTTGGTGAGCTGGAGGACGTCGTGGCCGTCGACGGGGCCGAAATAGCGAAAGTTCAGGCCTTCGAAGAGGTTACTCTGGTGGAGGAGGAGCGATTTGAGGGCTCCCTCCATTTTCTGGACGGCCCGGCGTGCCAGGGGTCCCAGTCCGCGCAATTTCCCGAGTCCTTCCCATACCTCGTCTTTCATCCGGTTGTAGGTCTGCGACCGGGTGATCGAGAGCAGGTACTGGTTCATCCCCCCCACGTTGGGGTCGATGGCCATGTTGTTGTCATTGAGGATCACCAGGATATCAGATTTCATGAATCCTGCATTGTTGAGGCCTTCGAAGGCCATTCCCCCCGTCATGGCTCCGTCACCGATGATGGCGACGACCTTCCGGTTGTCGTTGTTCAGCCTGCTGGCCACGGCCATGCCCAGGGCTGCCGATATGGAGGTGGAAGAGTGGCCTACCCCGAAGGTGTCATATTCACTTTCGCTTCTCCGGGGGAACCCGCTGATGCCCCCCATTTTCCGGTTGGTGTGGAAAAGGTCGCGCCGGCCGGTAAGGATCTTGTGGCCGTAGGCCTGGTGGCCCACGTCCCAGACCAGCTGGTCGTAGGGGGTATTGTAGGCATAGTGCAGGGCCACGGTCAGTTCCACAACGCCCAGGCTGGCGCCGAAGTGGCCGGGATTATGGCTGACTGCGTCGATAATAAATTCCCGCAATTCATTGCAGACCTGGGGAAGCATGCTGATGCCGAGCTTTCTCAGATCTTCAGGAGAATTGATGGTAGGGAGCAGATTGTTATCCAGAGATTCCATTCAACACTGATTTCGGGTCAAATATAGCATATTTGTGCTGATTGGCTCCCATCACAGGGAGCCGGGGTTCACGGGGCGGCGGTATAGTGTGCTGCCATCTGGAGGCCTTCGAGGGTGAGCAAGGGTTCGATATGGCCGATGGAAGGAACCAGGGGGGCCATGACGGTGCTGAGGCCACCGGTGGCGACCACGGTGAGCTTGTGTTGCAGTTCCTCTTCGGTACGGCTGATGATGGAGTCTACCAGTCCGGCGTACCCCAGCACGATACCCGACTGTATGGCATGCATGGTATTCTGGCCCAGCACCGAGGGGGGAGCCACCAGGTGAACCCGGGGCAACTGGGCGGTTTTCCCGGCCAGGGCATTCACCACGGTATTCATTCCCGGGGCGATGGCCACCCCCAGGATCTTGCCTTTGGGTCCCACCGTGGTGAAGGTCAGGGCCGTACCGAAATCAATGACCATCACATATTCCCCGTATTTGGTGAATGCCGCCAGCGAATTGGCCACCAGGTCAGACCCTATCTGGTAAGGGTTCAGGATTCCCAGGGGAAGCTTGTCGTACGTCTCAGGACCCAGAATGACCGGCCTTATTCCGGGGAAACTGCCGAGCATGTCGATGAATGGCTGCACAAGGGTGGGCACCACACTGCTGAGAACCACCGAAGTGATCTGGTCAGGCAGAACCTGCCCGTTGGAAATCAGCGTCCTGAAAATCACCTCGTATTCATCGGCCGTCTTCTCCGTGTCGGTTTGGATACGCCAATGCGTGATCCATGTTTCTCCCGAATGTATCCCGAAAACAATATTCGTATTGCCTATGTCGATCACCAAAAGCATAACAGAAAATTTTATGATCCCGGGAACTTCCCGGAAGCCGGTTAAACCTGCAAGTTTATTAAAAATTGGCCACCCCTCTTCTCCAACATCGAAAAACCTTTTTTTTTAATTGATTTGAAACAGGTTATCCGGGAATTATTCTTAAATTGTAATGTTGAAACTTAATTTTGTGACCGATGGAAAACACCCTAAATCCCTTGATTTTTGTCGTTGAGGACAATCCGGTATACAATGATCTGATCATCGGTGTGCTGAAATCAAAGCAGTACAATAACCTGCATTCGTTCATTAATCCCGGGGAGTGCCTGAAGAGTATCCATCTCAATCCTGATATCATCATCCTCAATTATGCCTATACCGGGTTTACGGGGCTTGACCTGATGAAAAAGGTACACGAGAGCCGGCCAAAGGTGACTTTTATTTTCCTGAGCGGCCAGAACAGCGTGGAGGTAGCTGTCGGCATCATGCGGCAGGGGGCCTTCGACTACATCGTCAAGAATGAAAAAGCCCCTGATAACCTGATCACCGCCATCAGGATGGCCTATGTTACCGAAAAAAAGGAAAATACGAAAGAAGGGCTCCGCAAGGGCGCCATTCTCTTCTTTCTCCTGGTACTGTTGCTCATCATTGTGATTTTTTCCCTAGGGCTCTTTTTCGACGAATTTAAGTTATTCTGATCAGAATGGTTATTTTCGGAGTCAGAACCAAAAATAACCTCAGTGAAAGCTTTTCAGATTTTCAGGAAGTACAGCGGACTGTTCTGGACGTCAAACGTCATTGAACTCTTTGAACGGTGGGCCTGGTATGGTTTTTACATGGCCTTTGCCCTTTACCTGGTAAACTCTTCCGACACCGGTGCGTTGGGGTTGTCACAGGGCCAGAAAGGCATCATCATGGGAACGGGCTCTATGCTTCTCTACCTGCTTCCCCTTTTTACCGGGGCCCTCGCCGACAAACTGGGGTACCGCAGGATGCTCTACCTCTCTTTTTTCCTTTACATCAGCGGATTTTTCATGATCCGTACCTTTCACTCCTTCGGGGGGGTTTTCTTTGCTTTTATCTGGACCTGCATCGGGGGGTCCTTCTTCAAACCGATCATTTCGGCCATGATCGCCCGCACCACCGACAAGGTAACCTCCTCGATAGGCTTTGGCATCTTTTATATGATGGTCAATATCGGCGGATTTATCGGTCCTTTCATAGCGGGGATCCTTCTGAACAAGAGCTGGGATTATGTCTTTTACATGTCCATGGCAGCCATAGGGTTTAATTTTTTGGTCACCTTTCTTTTTTTCCGGGATCCCATATCGCGTGAAGGGGGATCTTCTGCCGGAAAGAGCATCATGCAGGCCCTGCTGAACATCAGAGAGACCCTTCTGAACTGGAAGTACGTGCTTTTTCTGGTCATCATGGTGCTTTTCTGGACTGCCTTCAACCAGTTATACTACTCTTTTCCGGTGTTTGTGGACCACTGGGTCGACACCTCCTCTCTTTACCGGGGCATTGCCGGGGTTTTTCCGGCCCTGGCAGAAGCCATAGGAACCCCTGAGGGGACCATTTCTGCCGTGACCCTGTCGAGCATGGACTCCTTTTTCATCATCCTGTTTCAGATCATGGTTTCAGCCCTGGTCATGCGCTACCGGCCTCTGTCGGCCATGATGGGGGGTATTTTGGTCCTGGCGGGCGGACTGGCCATGATGTTCAGTATGCAGAACGGATGGATGGTTCTGTTGGGCCTTCTCATTTTCGGACTTGGTGAAATGGCCAGCTCCCCGAAATTCACCGAATACATCGGCCGCATTGCTCCGGAAGATAAAAAAGCCCTTTACATGGGAACCTCCTTTCTACCCGTCGCCGCGGGCCACCAGTTGGCAGGATGGCTCTCGGGGGGCATCTTCGAACGGATCTCCGACAAGCACTATCTCCTGGCCAGTGAGGTCTCGCGCCGGGGGATCACCCTCCCCGGGATTTCCGATACTTTCACCAAAAATGATTTCTGGCAGGAAGCCGCCGCAAAGATGGGGATGAGTTCCACGGAACTGGGCACCTTCCTGTGGCAGCAGTATCACCCCTGGCACATCTGGGTTCTCTTCAGCGGCATCGCCGTGCTGGCCATGATCCTCCTCTGGTTCTACGACCGTTTCATCATCGGCAGGGGAGAGAATGACGGATCACGCCGGGGAGCAGCATGACGGCCGGGAAAGAAAATCAGGAGGGACCCCGGAAAATGGGGATTCCGCCACCATAGCCAAAAAAGACGCAGGGGCCAGGGCTCCTGCGTCTTTAAAATTCCCGCAATGCTGTTTAATCGCGCGGCTGATCTGTTCGCGGCTTATTCGTTCGCGGCTTCTCCGGCAACGGGAATCACGGCATTTTTCATGATGCCCACATCGCCCATGACAAAGGTGTCGGGACCCAGTTTCAGGTCGGAATTGAGCATCTCCTCCAGGGTGACTTTTTTCCCGGTATAGGCCGAGACCCTTCCCATGATGGCTGTCAGGCAGCTCATGGCCGTAGCTTCGGCTTCGTTGATGGGTTTGTCCTCCCTGATACAGGTCACCAGGTCGATGTGTTCCTGATCGTAGGGGTTCACGGCCACCGACTTCAGGGGGGTGCCGCTTTCGTCGAGCGGATAGGGATAGCTGTAAATTTCGTTGCCTGCCAGGTCGTAGATTATGTTCTGGCAGTTGGTATAGCCTTTGGTTCCGCGGATATATTCGCTGACGTTGTTTTCGCAACCGTTGATCTGGCGGCACATGCTGTGCATATGCATGCCGTTGTCATAAGCAAAGTCGACCGAGAAATTATCGAACTGGTCGCCGGTGATGCGGCGCTGGCGTGATCCGAAGCCCACGGCACTCGTGGGGTACTCCCCGGTGAACCAGTTGATGACGTCGATGTTATGCACATGCTGTTCCACGATGTGGTCGCCCGAAAGCCAGCACCAGTTGACCCAGTCACGGATCATGCACTCCATTTCGCTCCAGTCGGCCTGGGGATTGCGGTGCCACAGCTTGTTCTGGTTCCAGTAGGCATTGGCCGAGATGATGTCGCCGATGGCTCCCGTAGCCACCTGTTTGTATACCTCGACATAGTCGCGCTGATGGTGCCGCTGGGTGCCGCAAACCACCTTCAGTCCCAGGCTGTCGGCCATCTTTGCCGAAGCCAGGACACTGCGGACGCCGGCAGGATCTACGGCCACCGGTTTTTCCATGAAGACATGCTTGCGGGCCTTGACGGCGGCCTCGAAATGCAGGGAACGGAATACCGGAGGGGTACAGAGCAGAACCACGTCAACCCCTGAGTCGATCACCTTCTGGAAGTTGTCGAAGCCCACAAAACAGTTCTCTTCGGGAACATCGATGTTGTAATCGCCTTTGATTTTTTCCCGGCACGCGTCTACACGGTCCTGGAAGACATCTCCCAGGGCGGTGATGGTCAGGTTGGGACCTGACCCCAGCCAGTTCAGGGCGGCCCCGGTACCGCGGCCACCACAGCCGATAACCCCCGCCTTCAGGGGTTGCCCGTCGGGAGCCTTGTCGAGCAGGGGCGGAATCAGCAGTTCTTCGACCTTCTTAAAGGGCTGGCCTGTGACCAGAGACCCCGACTTCTGACCGCCGCCTGAACAGGAAACCAGCGGATTAAAACCTACCACACCGGCAGCACCTACAGCGGCTGCCCCGGTGATGAATTTCCTTCTGGAAAAATTATTGTTGCTCATAATTAAATATTTATTGGTGCTTAGTATGACTCATTTTCGTGGTGCCTGGCGTTTATTTGCTGCGTCTCCGGCGCTTAAAAGCAGTATGGCGTTTGCGTGATATATGATTCTATAAAATAGTTTTGTCATTTGTTTCCTGTTTTTTCGTCGAAGTCGCAGACCACCCTGAAGGAAACGTGGTTGCAGTCAGAGAGCCACCATTTGCTTTTGGGCATCTGGGGGTCGGTTTTCAGCCATGCTTCGGTTTGGGTTTGGTCGCGGGCGGCGCTGCGCACCAGGGGGGCATCGCTCTTGAAGGCCCCGCCCCTGATGACGTGTTCCTCTCCGGTGGCCGGTCCCCGGGGATCTGTCACCCCGTCGGCAAGCAGGGAGTAAGCATCGGCGGCATACCAGTCGGAGCAGTATTCCGCGGCATTGCCCAGCATGTTTTTTAATCCGAAGGGATTGGCTTCCACCTTTTCAGGAGGTTGTGTGCGGCTCATGCTGTTGGCTTCGTAAATGACATACTGGTTGATCAGGGTGTTCTCCCTGCTGAAGAGTTTTCCGAAGAATCCCTTTTTCATGAAATCGCGGGGTTCTCCCCCGAAGAAGTAAGGGGTGGTGGACCCTCCGCGGGCGGCATATTCCCATTCGGCTTCCGTGGGCAGCCGGTAGTTTTTGCCGGTGACCTGCGACAGCCATTTACAATAGGTTTCGGCGGCATAGTAGCTCATGGTAATGGCCGGTCGGGCGCCCAGGCCCCAGTTTTGGTCGGGCTGGCCATAGGGTGGTGTGGGACCGGTGATGGCATCGACCATGACAGAGGAGGAGAGGCTCCCCGACACGAAACGGGCTCCCTCGGTGTCGGTAGAGCGCCCTTCCGCGGCCGTGGCGGCATAAAAAGCCAGAAATTCATCCCAGCTCACCTCGGTCTCTGCCATGAAAAAGGGACTCACCGTCACGTTTCGCACCGGTCCTTCGTCGGCTTTGCGAAAGGCCTCGTCCTCAGGACTTCCCATGGCGAAACGGCCTCCTTCTATGGCTACCATCCTGAAGGAGACGGTGGTCCCGGGAACCGTTTCTGTGAAACTCTCCAGTCCGGCAACCTCCGTGGGTCCGGTGAACACTTCCTGGCCCGGGGTTACCGAACTCCCGAAGCCTACGTTCTTATCGTGTTTCCGGAGGGGATCATAATGGCCCACATCGATATGGCAGTTCAGGCATAACAGCTCATCTTCATGCTGCGTGTAGTAGAGGTGGGCTTCCTGTCCCTCTTTGGTGAGCGTCAGCGGAAAGAGGTTTTCATGGCATTTCACACACGACTGCTGGTAGGTGAAATGCTGCGCCATTTCCACGGTGCGCCGGGCTTCCCAGTTGAAATCGGCGCTGTCCCTGAAGAGAAAACCGTAGATATCCTTGGCGCCCAGCCTGATTTTTTCTTTCAGGTAACCTTCGCCCTTGGGCGGCAAATGGCACTCCACGCATCCCACCCTCATGCCGCTCTTCGTATCGTAATGACTGGATAATTTCCAGGAAGAAAAAACGTGGGGATGCACGTGACACACTTCACAAAAGCTGTTGGTGGAGGTCACCTCTATTCCTTTCTGCGACAGCAGGGTAAAGCCCATGCCGGCAACAAATCCCAGAAGTATCAGCAACAATAACCTGTTCCTGAAAAAGAAGCCTGTTTTTTTCAGCATCGCGGGATACCGGTTTTTGTAATGGTTCAGAAAAATTTATGAACCTCAAATTTAGTAATTTATCAACCGGGGGAGGTGGGCCCTGCCGTTTTCCCCATTATTTAGAATCTGTTTGAATTATGGCGCCAGGGGTGAATTTCCGGCGCTTTGCCGTAAATTTATAGGTACCCCTGAATCCATGGCCATGAAAGGAGGAGGTTACTTCCGTGATTTGCTGGAGTTGTTTTATCCGCCGTTGTGTGTGACGTGTGGCCGGCGGCTGGTCACCCAGGAGAGGTATATCTGTCTTCACTGCATGCAGGATCTTCCGCGCACCAGGTTCCATGCCGATCGTGAGAACAAGGTGGCCCAGTTGTTCTGGGGCCGGGTGCCGGTGGAGCTGGCCACGTCGTGGCTTTTTTTCCGGAAGGGAAGCCGGTACCAGCGGCTGGTGCATTATCTTAAGTATAAAGGGTTGAAGGAGTTGGGAGAAGAGATGGGGCGGCTTTTCGGGAGTGAGCTGAAGGGGTCGCCCTTTGCCGGTGCCGGCATGGTGGTGCCGGTGCCCCTGCATCGCCGGAGAGAGCGGCAGCGGGGCTATAACCAGAGCGAGTGGATCGCCCGGGGAGTGGCGGCAGCCCTGGAGGTTCCTCTTTCCACGGGCAACCTGGTGAGGGAGAGGTTCACTTCCACGCAAACCCGGAAAAACCGCTTCGAGAGGTGGCAAAACGTGGAGGGGATCTTCACGGTCCTTCGTCCCGAAGAGTTTGCGGGTCTTCATGTTCTGGTGGTCGACGATGTGGTCACCACGGGGGCTACCCTCGAGGCGGCGGTGGTGACCCTGAGGGATGCCGGCGCATCAATGGTAAGCATCGCCACCCTGGCCTGCGCAGAGGTAGGATGAGCAAGAAGAGGCTTTCCCTATTCTTCCTGGTTTTTCGCGGCCACCACCCTGATGATCTGGCCTTCCACCTCAAGGGTTTCGCCGGCACGGATCTTGGCGCGGCGACGGGTTTCGGTTTCGCCGTTCCGTTTCACCATCCCTTCGTCGACCATCATCTTGGCATGACCCCCGGTTTCACTCAGCCTGAGGTACTTCAGCAGGCTGATCAATTCGATATACTCCTGTTCCAAAACAAATTCAATCATCGTACTTTAAATTTTTCAGTTCTTCCTGCAGTTTGCGTGTCAGTCCGGCGATCACTATTTCATACGATTCATCGATCCATGCCCTGAGCTGTTCCCGGGGTATGGACGAGGGTTCGGTGACGTTGTTCCAGTGGATTTTGCTCAGGTGGGAAGCCGGGGTGATACAGGGCCACTCCTCCCTCATTTCCACGATCTTACCGGGGCTGTTTTTCAGGGCGATGCCGATTTTCCCTTCAAGGTCGGTAATGCAGAAAATCTTTCCCATCACCTTGAATACCAGGGTGGTCTCATCAAAGGGAAACCCCTCGGTCACTCCCGGCCGGGCCAGGCAGTAATCGCGAATTTCTTCTACATCCATAACAGGTTCATATCAGTGTGGAGTTAAAGGCGTTGTCGTAGTGTTCCAGGTCAAAACCGCCGTTTTCCAGCAGGGTGACCAGGATGAGGTCGAAGCGGGTGTCGCCTTTCCAGGCGTGGTAGAGGACCCAGGCTTCTGCGGCGGTGATGATGTTCTTCATTTTTTGCGGGGAAATGGCGTCGGCGGGGTGGTTAAATCCCTCATCACGGAGGGACCTGACCTCCACGATCACCAGTTCCTGCCGGTCACGGGCAATGATGTCGAGTTCGAGATGACCAATCCTCCAGTTGGTATCCAGAATCTCGTATCCTTTTTTTTCGAGAAAGCCCCGGGCAATCTGTTCTGAGGCATCGCCGGTGGCCCTGGTGGTTGGTTTGTTCTCCCGCGTCATGATGCTCGTTTTTACTGGTGAATCGTTCTTCTTTTATTTCAGGGTGCTCTTCTGATGCCCGGAATCTCCGGGAGGTTAGACCTCACTGAACCCGCTTACCTGGGTATTTCCCGGTTTATCAGACGACGCTTTTCGCTGCGTCCTGCAAAACCAGGGAGCAGCTTTCGTTTTTCACCTCCAGGGCATAGGTGCCGCCGCTGGCCAGGGCCTTGTTGGGGAGGTCATGGCCGGCAGGGAATCCAAAGGCTACCGGGAACTCCTCATCCCTCACGGCATCGAGGATGATCTCTTCGACGCCTTTTCCGAAAGGCTCCTCATTATCTTTCATTTCTGTGAAGTAACCCACCACCAGTGCAGCCAGGTGCTTCAGCTTTCCCGCGAGCCGCAGGCTCACCATCATGCGGTCGAGGTGGTAGAGGTATTCCCCGGTATCTTCGATGAAGAGGATTTTTCCCCGGGTATCGGTGTCGAAGGGGGTTCCCGTGAGGCTGTATAACAGGGAGAGGTTACCCCCGGTGAGGGGGGCGGTGGTGGTACCCCGCCGGTTGAGGGGATGGCTGTTCCAGGTGGTGGTGCTCTCTTCCCCCCTGAGGATTTCCATCAGGCTCTGCAGGCTTTCATTAGGGAGGCCTTCGCCGGTGATGCTGTTCCGGGCCATGATGCCGTGGACCGACTGGTATCCCAGCCTGTGGAGGGCGCTGTGGAGGAGGGTGATGTCGCTGTATCCCGCCACCCATTTGGGATGACGCCGGAATCCCCGGAAGTCGAGGTTTTCGAGCAGGCGGAGGGTTCCGTACCCTCCCCGTGAAGCTATTATGGCATTCACCGCGGGATCGTCGAGGGCTTCCTGGAGGTCGGCCAGCCGCTGGGCATCGCTGCCCGCATACTGAAAACAGCCGGCGGTCACATGATTACCCCACTGCACCCGGTACCCCGAAGATTCCAGAAACCCCGCCAGGGCCTCCATAGGGGCACGGTCGCATTTTCCCGCGGGCGAAACCAGACGGATCACCGAACCCTGTTGCAGCGGGGGCGGCGCAATCATCTTCCTTAGCGGTTCCTTTTTTTCCTCCATTCCGGAAATCGTTTTTCGTATCTTCAGGCCTCTGAAAGCACGGGATTCTGACCCCTCTTCACCAAAACCTAAAACTAGTTATTCGTGGACAATATTACAATAAAACGGAATGGTTTTTGATTTGAGGGGGGTAGGAACAGCTGACATTTTAAAACCACAACCGTGAAAACAACAGTTTACATACCGGCACTTTTGGTACTGCTGACGCTTCTGGCCTCCGGGGAAAAGGCAGAAGCCGGGCTCTTCCGTTCGGAACCCGATTCTATCGCCTTATTTTTTGATCAGGAGGAGTTGCGCCTTCCGGGGGAGTCCTTCCGCATAGGCATCATCTCATGGCACCGGAACGGAAAGACCAAAAAGAGCACCGGACTGGCCGGAGGGACCCGTCTGTGGTGGAATTACAGGGTGGAAGTCACCGGAGGCACGTTCAGTGGTGGCAAGGTGACGGTCAACGAACAGCTGATTCCCTCGAAGGGCAAATATATCAGCGTAAAGGCCTACCCCCGGAAGCACGAGGCCCTGGCCTGCGAGCTGATTCTTCCCCTCAACTATGAGACAGAAATCATATACCGGCCGGTAGAGGATTTTGACAAGGCTCCCGGAAGTGAAATCAAAGGAGAACTGGTGGCCCGTTTCGATAACGGGGCGGAGAGGGTCTATAACAACCTGCGTAACAACCGGGCTGCGGATTATTACCGTTTCTGGGCCGACGGGGGCTCCTGGCACAAGGGAAGGTTCGTCATCGAGCCCGATTTCATGCGTATCAGGGAGCATCGCAGTGACCTGTATGTCGGGTCGTTACGCAACCTGGAGATCATCGACACCTTTTCGGTCCTCCTCGACTACCGCCATGACTATGACCTGTCATTCCGGGGAAGCAGCGGAAGCTTTGGTTTTTCGGGAAGTGACGGCTTCCGGGGGGCAACAGGAAATCCCGGGGGCCATGGGGAACCCGGACAGGATGGGGAGTGGGGCTACGACGGTCCCGATGTGGCGGTATGGAGCGACCTGTACTACGACTCCCTTCTGCGCTGCAATCTGCTTTATGTCTTTGCCCAGAACAGTTTCACGGGTGAAGAATTCCGTTACCTGATCAATCCCGACGGAGGCTCCCTGAAAGTGGTCTCCCGCGGTGGTGACGGTGGTGATGGCGGCGAAGGCGGTGATGGGGGTCCCGGGGGCAACGGCCGCGATGGAGAGAAATGGAAGGAGAAGATCAAGGTAAAAAAGATCGAAAAACAGCCCTTCAGGGAAAAGAAAACGCGGCGTGAATCGCGCAAGGTGACCAATAGGGAGGGAAAGGAAGAGGAAGTGGAGGTCGATGTGGAATATGAGGAGATCGTATACCGCGATGTGGAGGTATGGGTAGAAGAGGAGATCGAGAAGCAGGGGCCGGGTGAAGACGGCGGTCCCGGTGGCTGGGGGGGTCCTGGCGGACTGGGGGGTCCCGGCGGGTATGGCGGGAACATCAGCCTCTACTTCACGGAAGATGCCTGGCCTTATCGTCATATTGTGGAAGCCCGGGCGCCCGGGGGGGATGGCGGGCATCACGGCAACGGAGGAAACGGCGCTCCCGGGGGAGCGGGAGGTGACGGTAATCCTTCCGGAAGCCGGGGGCCTTCAGGCCGGCCGGGTCCTGAAGCCATCGGATGGGCCGATGATGGCCGCAGCGGCCGCATCATCTTTGGCTCGACAGAGGAGTTTTTCTTCTACCGCACGGCTGCCGGTGATGCACCGGCGGAAGATCCTCACTGAGAGGCCTGCTCTTTCCGGCATGTCATACCCTGAAACGATGACCCCGGCAGGTTAATTTTTCCTTTTGTAACCCATATCTCCCTGCCTGCCAAAGCCGGGGGCGAAAAATCGACTATCTTTGTCCCCCGCAACAAATTTTCACCATTCATGACTGATTTCAAACGTACGCTGATCACCTCGGCGCTTCCCTATGCCAACGGTCCGGTCCACATCGGCCACCTGGCCGGGGTGTATGTTCCGGCCGATATTTATGCCCGTTACCTGCGCCTGCGCGGCGAAGAGGTCCTTTTCATCGGGGGTTCCGACGAACACGGGGTGCCCATCACCCTGAAAGCACGCAATGAAGGCATCACCCCCCAGGATGTGGTCGACAAGTACCACGCCATGATCAAGGATTCCTTCGCACGGCTGGGCATCTCCTTCGATGTCTATTCGCGCACCAGCGCCCCCATCCACTATGAGACGGCCTCTCAGTTTTTCCGGAAACTCTATGATGATGGGAAATTCGTGGAGAAGACCTCGGAACAGTATTTCGATGAGGAGACCCGCCAGTTTCTGGCCGACCGCTATATTGTGGGCACCTGTCCGAAATGCGGATTTGAGAAGGCCTATGGCGACCAGTGCGAGAGTTGCGGCACGTCGCTGAGCCCTACCGAGCTGATCGCTCCCCGTTCTATGCTCAGCGGAAACACCCCCGTGCTGAAGGAGACCAAACACTGGTTCCTTCCCCTCGACCAATACGAGCCGTGGCTGCGTGAGTGGATCCTGGAAGGCCATAAGGAGTGGAAAACGAATGTCTACGGTCAGTGCAAGTCGTGGATCGACAGTGGGTTACAGCCCCGTGCCGTCACCCGTGACCTCGACTGGGGCGTTCCCGTTCCGGTCGGTGATGCACAGGGAAAGGTGCTGTACGTGTGGTTCGACGCCCCTATCGGTTACATATCGGCCACCCGGGAGCTCACCCCCGAATGGGAAAAGTGGTGGAAAGATCCCGAAACCCGCATGCTTCATTTCATCGGGAAGGACAACATCGTCTTCCATTGCATCATCTTCCCCGCCATGCTGAAGGCCGAGGGAAGCTATAACCTCCCCGACAATGTGCCGGCCAACGAGTTCCTGAACCTCGAGGGAGACAAGATTTCGACCTCGCGCAACTGGGCCGTTTGGCTCCATGAATACCTCGACGACTTTCCCGGCAAGGAGGATGTGCTGAAATACGTGCTCACGGCCAATGCTCCCGAGACCAAGGACAACGACTTCACCTGGAAGGATTTCCAGACCCGCAACAACAGCGAGTTGGTAGCCATTCTGGGGAATTTTGTCAACCGGGCCCTGGTGCTCACCGAGAAATATTTCGAAGCCACGGTGCCGGCGCCGGGTGTTCTCACCGACTATGACCGTCAGACCCTGGAATCCATCACCACCATCAGGGGAGAAATCGAAAAGAGCCTCGATGCTTTCCGCATCAGGGAAGCCCTGAAAAATGCCATGGACCTGGCCCGGCTGGGCAATAAGTACCTTGCCGACGAGGAGCCGTGGAAGGTGATCAAAAGCGATGCAGAAAGGGTGAAGACCATATTGTATGTCTCCCTGCAGGTAACGGCCAATCTGACCGTAGCCCTGGAGCCTTTCCTCCCTTTCAGCATGGAAAAACTGCGGGGTTTTCTCGATATCGGAAGGCTGGGATGGAATGAGCTGGGCCGCACTGATTTGGTGGTTGCGGGTCACCGGCTGAACCCCTCGAGCCTCCTGTTTGAAAAGATCGAGGATTACCAGGTAGAGAGACAGGTGCAGAAACTGCTGGATACCAAAAAGGCCAATGAAGCCGCCCAGGCGGGGCTCCCGCCGGTAAAGGAATCCATCAATATCGACCAGTTCGGGGCCATGGACATCCGCACCGGCACGGTCCTTGCCGCAGAGAAGGTGGCCAAGACGCAGAAGCTGCTGAAACTGACCATTGACACGGGCCTTGACACGCGGACCGTGGTGTCGGGGATTGCCGAACACTACACCCCCGAAGAGATGGTCGGGAAGCAGGTGTGCATACTGGTGAACCTTCAGCCGCGGCCGTTGAAAGGCATCGAGTCAAAGGGGATGATCCTCTGCGCCCAGGATCCTGCGGGCAAACTGGTGCTGGTCTCCCCGGAAACCCTGGTGAAGAACGGCGCGGAAGTCAAATAAAGTGGAGGCAACACCGTTGAGCACTGTAAGTGCGTTATTATGGTCGTAAAAGGATGTATCACCATCTTCGTTTCTGGTGCTGTTTGAAAAGATAAGTTACCCACGAGGTTATAAGAAAAGCGTCGGTGGAACCCGGCGCCCTTCGTAAGGGGTCATGCCGTTTTTACGGGTTGGCCGCTTACCCCACATATCTCCACCGCTCCTGTACGCAGGGGCGGTTTTTTTGTGCTCTGTTAAAAATGGCTGATGGAATGCTAAAGTTGCCAGGATTTATACGCGGATATGCTTTACAAAATCCCTGACGATCTGCTCCAGGGGTTGAGGCTCTCCCAGTGCCTTCACGAAGGCGCTGCCTATGATGGCGCCCTGGGCATACCGGCAGGCATTCTCAAAAGTCGGTTTGTCGGAAATGCCGAAGCCGATCAGCCGGGGATTCCTAAGCCCCAGAGCGTTTACCCTGGTGAAATACTCCACACTGAAATCTTCCTTTTTTTTGCCGGCTCCCGTTGTCGAGGAGGAGGAGACCATGTAGATGAAGCCGCTGCTGGTGCTGTCGGTCTTACGGATTCTTTCATCGCTGGTCTGGGGCGTGATCAGGAAAATATTGTGCAGGTGGTTTTCTTCCATGAAGGGTTTGAAATGCACTTCATACTCCTCCACGGGAAGATCGGGGAAGATGAGGCCGTCGATGCCTGTTTCGCGGCATTTCCGGCAGAAGCGTTCCACCCCGAATTGGAGGGCCGTATTGACATACCCCATCAGAAGCAGCGGTATGGTGACCCGTTCCCTGATTTTTCCGAGCTGGCGGAAGAGGAGTTCCAGCGACATGCCGTTTTTCAGGGCGGTGTCGCTGCTTTTCTGGATCACGGGACCGTCGGCGGTGGGATCCGAAAAGGGAATCCCGATTTCGACCAGGTCAACGCCGTATTTCTCCAGCAGTTCAATGATGGTGGTGGTATCTTCGAGCCGGGGATAGCCGGCCGTAAAATAGACCGAGAGGATATTCCCCGGTTTCCGGGTAAAAAGTTGGTTTATCCTGTTTTTCATCGGGGTCGTTTTGTTTATTGTTTTGTCATTTTTTTAATATCCAAAATAGTCGAGGTACGTTTGCATATCCTTGTCGCCGCGTCCCGAAAGGCAGATGACGCTGACATCTTCGGGTTTGAGGGCGATTTTTTCAAGGGCTGCCAGGGCGTGTGCCGATTCGAGGGCGGGGATGATCCCCTCAAGGCGGGTGAGGAGAAGGGCAGCATGGAGGGTCTCCTCATCTGTGGCGTTGAGGTAAGTGGCCCTTCCTGTTTTAAAGAGATGGGCATGGAGGGGGCCGATGCCGGGGTAGTCGAGGCCTGCCGATATGGAGTAGGGTTCGGTGATCTGGCCGTCGTTGTTTTGCATGATGATGGTGCGTGCGGCGTGAAGGACTCCCGGGGAGCCCACGGCCAGGGTAGCTGCCGTTTCCGGGGTGTTGGCCCCTTTTCCGGCGGCTTCCACGCCGATCAGTTCCACTTGGGGGTGGTCAAGGTAGTGATAAAATGCCCCGGCGGCATTGCTGCCTCCGCCCACACAGGCGATGACCCTGCCGGGGAGGGGGGAGCCGGTTTGCTCTTTTAGCTGGAGCTTCATCTCGGCGCTGATCACCGACTGAAAGCGGGCCACCATGTCGGGATAGGGGTGGGGGCCCACCACGGAACCGATGATGTAATGGGTATCTTCGGGATGGTTGATCCAGTCGCGCATCGCCTCGTTGGTGGCATCCTTGAGGGTCTGGTTGCCGCTCAGCACCGGAATGACCGCGGCCCCGAGCATTTTCATCTTACGCACATTGGGTTCCTGCCGTTTTACGTCGAGGGCTCCCATGTAAACCACGCACTTCAGTCCCTTCAGGGCACATACCGTCGCCGTGGCCAGTCCGTGCTGTCCCGCCCCCGTTTCGGCGATGATGCGCGTCTTGCCCAGTTTCTGCGCCAGAAGTACCTGTCCGACCGTGTTGTTCAGCTTGTGCGATCCCGTATGGTTCAGGTCCTCACGCTTCAGGAATATCCGGCTCTGGTAACGCTCGCTCAGCCGCGGCGCATAATAGAGCGGCGACGGACGGCCTACATAATCCTTCATGAGCTGGTCAAATTCCCGCCGGAACTCCTCAGAGGCGATGATGGCCAGGTATTTCTCCTTCAACTCCCCGACATTGGCCGCCATCATCTCGGGAATCCACGCTCCGCCAAACTCCCCGTAATAGCCCTTTTCATTCACATCATAGTTGCTCATTCCTGCTACCCTTTCCTCATTTATCATTGGATATTGGATATTTATCATTGGATATTGGTTATTGGATATTGTATATTGATTATTGGTTATTTCTTATTTCTTATTTTCATCAATTTATCAATAAACTCCCCCGTTTTTTCCCTGTCTTTGACTCCCGGTTCTTCTTCGAATCTGCTGTTCAGGTCGATGCCGTAAAATGCCGGGTGGGAAATCACGGCTATGGTTTCCGCGTCACCCTGACCGATTCCCCCGCTCAGGAAAAAGGGAACCTCAAGCCGGTAACGGTCAAGTATTTGCCAGTCGAATTTCCGGCCGCTTCCTCCCCAGCCTTCCGAGCTCCTTTCGAAAAGAAAACAGTCGGCAGCACCGGAATAGGGACGGGTGGTCTCAAAATCGAATTCCTGGCGGATATGGAACACCTTGATCACCCTGAACCCAGCACTTCTGATTTTTTCGCAGCATTCCGGGGTTTCGTGCCCGTGGAGCTGCACATGGGTGAAACCGTACTTCCGTGCCAGGTGAATGACTGTTTCCGTATCCTCATTGACAAACACCGCCACCTTCTCTTTGCCTGTATGGGTGAGCCTGAAGAGCGCTTCTTCCGCCATTCCGCCCACGTAGCGCGGTGAAGGAGGGTAGAAGATGAAGCCGAAAAGATCGACAGGCAATGCCTCCAGCGCCTCCCGGTTATCGGGGTTTTTCATCCCGCAGACTTTGATTTTCAGTGGTTTATTCATTATTCCCCAGGTTTTCAATGAATTTCCGGCATGCCGCTGCCGGGTCGTCTGACTTCATGAAGTTTTCTCCTACCAGGAAACCCAGGAATCCGGCTTTACGAAGCTGCAGGATGGTTTCGGGGGAGGAGATGCCGCTTTCCGATATTTTGATAAACTTCTCCGGAATTTGTGTGGCAAGGTGCATCGAGGCCTCCAGGTCAACAGCAAAGGTTTTCAGGTTCCGGTTGTTGACCCCGATCATGCTGACCAGGGGGGAGATCTTGGTCAGTTCCGCTTCGTCGTGGATTTCGAGGAGGGTTTCCATGCCGAGTTCCCCGGCATACCGGGCCAGGCTGTGGATCGCTTCCTCATTGAGGCAGGCGGCGATGAGCAGGATCACGTCGGCGCCGTAGGCTTTGGCTTCGGCCACCTGGAGCGGGTCAATCACGAAATCCTTTCTCAGGATGGGGGTATCGGGGTTGGCCAGCCGGGCAGCCACCAGGTCGCGGAGCGAGCCGCCAAAGAAAGGATGATCGGTCAATACCGAGAGTCCGGCCGCTCCCGCTTCGGAATACCCGCGGGTCACCTCCGCCACCTTGGCCCTGGCGTTGATCACTCCTTTGGAGGGGGATTTCCGTTTGAATTCGGCGATGATGCCTGAGGAGCCGGGCCGGGTAAGCCGCTCCTTCAGGGAAATGCATTTTCTTCTGAAAAACTTTTCACCGCTGAAGTCTTTCTCCCGGAAGTTATGTTCCATTCCGGCGATTTCCGCCCTTTTAGCGGTTATGATTTTATCGAGATAACTGTTCATTGCAAGGAGATGAGTTTGTGAAAGGTGGCCAGGGCCTTTCCGCTTTCCAGCGATTCCCGGGCTGTGGCGACGCACTCGTCCCATGATCTGCCGGGGAAAATGCACCGTATTCCTGCTGCTGAGTTGGCGAGGACCACATTTTTCTGTTCCGGGGTGCCCCGGTTGTTCAGCACATCAAGGAAGATGGCCGTGGCTTCCGCCGCCGTGTTTCCGCCGGAAAGAGCCCGGTGTTCCACAGGCAGAAACCCCATGGTCTCAGGACCCAGGATCTCCTCTGATGAACCGGAGATTATGCGGACCTTCCCGGTGAGGGAGATCTCATCGTAACCGTCGAGGCTGTGGATAATGAGGTACTGATGGCCTGACCTGCGGTAAACCCCGCTGTAAAGGTCCTGGACTTCCGGGGAAAAAACCCCGACAAGCTGGAATTTCGGGCGTGCCGGATTGATCATGGGACCCAGCATGTTGAAAAAGGTCTTGGTCTTCAGGGCCTTGCGCACAGGCGCCACGAACCTCATGGCCGGATGGAACAGCGGGGCGTGCATGAAGGTGATCCCGGTAAGTTCCATCTCACGGCGTAACCGTTTCGGGTCGTTGCTGAACCGGTATCCCACCTGTTCAAAGAGGTTGGAGGAACCCACCGGACTGGAAACCCCGTAGTTGCCGTGCTTGGCCACCCTGATGCCGGCGCCTGCCAGCACAAAGGAACTCAACGTGCTGATGTTAAAGGTGTTCTTGCCGTCACCGCCGGTTCCGCAGACATCAATGGTGTCGAAATCCGACAGGTCCACCTCCACACACAGCCGCAACAGGGCATTCCGGAAACCGGCCAGCTCATCGGGGGTTATCTTCCGCATCAGGTACACCGTCATAAATGAGGAGATCTCGATCTCGGAATAGCTGTTCTGCCCGATCTTCAGAAGCACCTCTTCCGCTTCCTTCATCGTCAGCGTCGCTCCTCCGTACAGTTGTTCCAGTATTGCCTTCATAGTTATTGGGTATTTTTCAGCCAGTTCTCAATGATTTTTTCTCCTATGGGGGTGAGTACCGATTCGGGATGGTATTGCACACCCTGAACGTCATAGCTGCGGTGGCGCAGCGACATGATGCGGTTTTCGCCGTCGACGGCGGTGATTTCCA
>CAYWUJ010000015.1:46064-49857 GCA_964461455.1 uncultured Prolixibacteraceae bacterium
CTGCGGTGGCGCAGCGACATGATGCGGTTTTCGCCGTCGACGGCGGTGATTTCCAGGCATTCCGGGAAATCCTCCCTGTCGACGATCCAGGAGTGGTATCTTCCGGCGTCAAAGGTGGCAGGGATGCCCTGGTAGAGGGGGTTTTCGCTGCTGACGATATGGACGGGGGTGGCGATACCGTGGAGAACGGTCTCCATGTTCAGGAGCCGGGCTCCGAAGGCTTCGCCGATGGCCTGGTGGCCCAGGCACACCCCCAGGATGCTCTTGCGCGGGGCCAGCTCCCTGATGAGAGCCGGCATCATCCCCGCCTCGGAGGGAATCCCCGGTCCGGGCGACAGAAGGATCTTGTCGCAGCCCTCCAACTCCTCCATATCGACCTCGTCATTGCGGAATACCTTCACCTCAGCCCCGGTGAGTTTCCGCACTGCATGCACCAGGTTCCAGGTAAAGGAATCGTAATTGTCGATCACAACGATTTTCATTCTTCTGGTTTTACTAAATTAAAAGTGACTTAATCACATCTTTGGTTTTTCAAACTACAGCTCTTGACCATGACCTTGACCTGCCTGAGCGTGCGCCAACGCCGAGGCTATGGCGGCACAAAGCAGGGAAGGCTCCTGACATCGGCCTTATTTGATCTCCACGGCCATTTCGACGGCTTTTTTCAGGGCGGCCAGTTTGTTGTATACCTCCTGGAGTTCGCTCTCTTCCGATGAGTTGGCCACGATGCCGGCTCCGGCCTGGTAGAAGAGGCGGTTGTTTTTGCTCAGGAAGGAGCGGATGACGATGGCGTGGTTGATGGTGCGGTCAAATCCCAGATACCCGATGCAACCCCCGTAGTATCCGCGGCGTTGGTTTTCGATGGTGTCGATCAGTTGCAGGGCCTTGTGTTTCGGGGCACCTGAAAGGGTTCCCGCCGGAAAGGTCTCCCCGAGGACCCTGATGAGGTTGGTGCCGGGGGCCAGTTTTCCCGAAACCTGGGAGACCAGGTGAATCACATGGGAGTAATACTGCACCTCGCGGAAGGAGTCGACCGTGACCTCGCTGGCATTCCTGCTCAGGTCGTTGCGCGCCAGGTCGACCAGCATGACATGTTCCGCATTTTCCTTGGGATCAAGGGCCAGTCGGGCCGCCTGCTCCTTGTCATACGCGTCGTTGCCCGTCCGCCTGAACGTCCCCGCAATGGGATGAATGGAAGCCCTCTCCTCCCTGATTCTGATCTGGGCTTCGGGACTGGAGCCGAAGATCCGGAAGTGGCCGTAATCGAAATAGAAAAGGTAAGGCGAGGGGTTGACAGAACGCAGAGCCCTGTATACATTGAAATCGTCACCCTCGAAAGGTTGTGAAAACTGCCGCGAAAAGACCACCTGGAACACATCCCCCCTGTGGCAGTGGGCTTTTCCCCGGGTGACCATCTGCCGGAAATCCTCATCGCTAAGGTTGGAACTCTCCCCGCCGGTCACCGAAAAACCGGAAGTGATGAAGTTGAGATTCACCAGCAGGTGGTGGATATAGTCCATCTGCGAGGTCTCTCCCTCCCTGAGGTTCTCGACGATGTAGATCTGGTTCTTGTGGTGGTCAATGGCAATCACATATTTGTAAAAGCTGTATTTCACCTCGGGAATGCGGTACTCTTCCTTCACCGGAGCGTGGAGGTCAATTTTTTCAAAATAGCGGACCGCATCGAAATTCATGTATCCGAAGAGTCCGTTAATGGGAAGTTTCTCATCCCCGCTGCTGACGCAGAAGGAGGAGTAATAGCCTTCGAGGAGGTCATGCAGGGGTTGTTCTGCGGAAATTTCAAAGGTGGTGCGGCCGTTGCCCTGCTGTTCTATGGTCACTCTCCCCTGGTCGGCGGTAAAGGTGGATACCGGCTCAAAGCAGATGAAGGACCAGGCATTTTCGTTTCCCCGGTAGTCGGAACTCTCCAGCAATATCGCCTTGGGATAGAGATGGCGTAACCTGAGGTATACGCTTACCGGGGTGACTGTGTCGGCCAGGATCTTCCGGGTCACCGGGAAATATCTTTCCGTGTTCATGGCATTTGTGTCGTTGTTCATACTGGTTTTTCTGTTTTTCGGAAAAATCGCTCATAAAAAAAAGCCTGCATCGGTCAAGAAGCAGGCTTTCATATATCGTTCTGGTCACAGTAAAAGCAGGCTCACTTCTTGCCGGGAGAGCAGGAGTGCCACCAAAACCAAACTGCGACCTGTTGTTTCATGATGAATTCTAATTTCGGGTGCAATTTAAGTGATAATTTTTCACCGGGGCAACATTTTATATAAAATAATTGGCCGGCCATGGGAAGATTTAACGCTCCTTCATGGATAGTTGCTAATTTTACCCTGGTAATTACTCTTTTACAACCTATGTGGGGAAACTGGAATTTTCTACAACCCAGTCTCTGGGGTGCGGTGTCGCTGCTTTTCCTGATCACTTCGGTGGCTATTGCTTTCATTGTGATTTCGGAGAAGCGGTCGCCATACAAGACGGCGGCATGGATACTGGCACTGGTGTTACTTCCGGGCGTGGGTTTAATCTTTTATCTTTTTTTCGGGCAGGAATATCGTAAGAACAAGATGTTTTCGCGGCGGGGGCTGAAGACCCTGGGGCGTTTCAGGTCGCTCACCAACCGCCAGCTGCAGAAATTGCAGAAGAATGAGTTTCATCTGCCTGAGGCCGCCCGGGAAAAGGAAAAACTGGTCAGGCTGCTGATGAGCAATTCCCATTCCCTGCTGACCACGGGGAACCGGCTGACGATCCTCAACAACGGGGACAAGACCTTTACGGCGCTTTTCCGGGCCCTGGAGGATGCGCAGCACCATATTCACCTCGAGTATTACATTATTGATGAGGATGAGGCCGGGCTTCAGCTGAAGGATATTCTGGTGCGCAAGAGCCGGGAAGGGGTAGAAGTACGGCTGATTATCGATGATGTGGGATGCTGGGGTCTTTCGCGCCGCTATCTGAGTGACCTGAAGGATGCCGGGGTCGATGTATGGCCTTTCATGGAAGTTCGGTTTCCGCGGTTCACCCACCGTGTCAACTACCGGAACCACCGCAAGATCGCCGTGGTCGACGGAGTCCTGGGCTTCACCGGGGGCATCAATATTGCCGACAGGTACCGGAAAGGACTGGAAAATATCGGTCCCTGGCGGGATACCCACCTGCAGATCGAAGGCGATGCCGTGCGTTCACTGCAAGCTGTGTTTGCCGCCGACTGGTATTTTGTGAGCCAGGAGAACCTGACCGGGTCTGAGTATTTTCCGCCGATGACCATGGAGCCGGGAGCCGCGGTACAGATCAGCGCCGGTGGTCCTGATTCCGACTGGGAGATCATCGGCCAGGCTTTCTTTACCGCCATTGCCGGAGCGACCCGCGAAATCGCCATTGTCACCCCTTATCTGATGCCCCCGCCATCGATCGTCAACGCCCTGAAAACCGCGGCCCTGGGAGGCATCGATGTGACCATCCTCCTACCGGAATTCTCCGATGCCGTCATCCCCAGGTGGTGTTCCTTTTCCTTCGTGGAAGAATTTCTGGAAGCCGGCGTGAGAATATTCTTCTACCAGAAGGGATTCATACACAGCAAGCTGATCATGGTCGACGGCGTCTTCTCCTCGGTGGGAACAGCGAATCTTGATTTTCGCAGCTTGGAAACCAATTTCGAAGTCAACGCCTTTATCTACGACGAGACCTTCAACCGTCAGCTGAAGGCCTACTTTCATCACGACCTCCGCAACAGCAGGGAGATCATGCGTGCTGAGTGGAAGCGGCGCCCCTGGAGTTCCCG
>CAYWUJ010000016.1:0-48824 GCA_964461455.1 uncultured Prolixibacteraceae bacterium
GAGGTTCCCGTGGCCACGCCGGCGCCGGTGCCTGAAGGACTGGACTGGGAGCTTTTCCAGGGGCCTGCACCCCGGAAGCCCTACATGCATGATACCTGGGATTACAACTGGCACTGGTATGGTTGGGATTACGGCACCGCAGAAACAGGGAACAATGCCACCCATGAGCTGGATATCGCCCGGTGGGCCCTTCAGGTGAAATACCCCGAACGGGTGGAAACGGAAGCGGCGAAACGCCATTTCATAAACGATGGATGGACCATGTATGACACCATGGAGACCACCATGACCTTCCCGGGGAACAAGGTGATCCAGTGGGATGGCAAGTCCCGCTCGGGATACAAAACTTACGGTACTGACCGGGGAACCATCATATATGGGTCTGAGGGAACGGTCTATATGGACCGCGACGGCTACCGCCTCTTTGACCGTGCCGGTAAGCTGGTCAGGGAAAGGAAAAGCGGGGGTTCCGAGGCCGGCAATGCCCTGGGGGGCGGCGGCGATATGACCACCCTGCACGTGGTGAACTTCTTCGATGCCATCAGGGGCCGGGCAACGCTGCGGTCGCCCATCAGCGACGGGGCCATCAGCCAGATGCTGACCCATTACCCCAATATCTCTTCCCGTATCGGACGACCCTTTGAGGTGGATACGGAAACAGGCCGCATTTACGACAGGGAGGCCATGCGTTTGTGGAGCCGGGAGTACGAGCCCGGATGGGAAGCTGTGTTGTAGTTGTTTTGAGGGAGGCCCGGGCGGGAAGATGACCCCGGGAATCGCCCATAAAATGGATATTTTAATAAAGGAGTCAATGATGGAAGAATCACGCAGGTCATTTATCAGGAAGGCCGCCCTGGGAACGGCGGGAGTCGCCCTGGGAAGCAGGGTGCTGGCGGGACCGGCACAGGGTGGTGCCCCGGGGGTTTCGGCCCGGAGTTATAGCAGGATCGCTGGTGCCAACGACCGGGTGCGCGTCGGCGTGGTCGGTTTTTCCGACCGCTTCCGGCAATCCCTGTTCCCGAGTTTTATGGACCATGCCCAAAAGCAGAATTTTGAGATCGTGGCCCTCTCTGATCTCTGGAACCGCCGCAGGGAGGAGGGTGTGGCTTTCCTGAAGGATAAGGGAGGATTTGATACCGCCCTTTGCCGTAATAATGAGGAGCTATACGGACGCGGCGATATTGATGCCGTCATCATCAGCACGGCGGATTTCCAGCATGCCCTTCATCTGGCCGGGGCGGCGCGTGCCGGTAAGGATGCCTATTGTGAGAAGCCTTTTGCCGAAACCATGGACGATGCCAATGTGGCCCTGAAGGCCGTGCGTCAGGCAGGAGTGGTGGTACAGATAGGATCCCAGCGCCGCAGCGCCCCCAACTACATGGCGGCCAATGACTATATAAGGTCGGGAAAATTCGGGGAGATCGTTATGGTTGAGATGACGTGGAATGTCAACCAGCCCGGAAGATGGCGGCGTCCCGACCTGTGTGCCTCCATCCGTGAAAGCGATACCGACTGGGTCCGCTATCAGATGAACCGCCCCAAAACGGCCTGGGACCCCCGGAAATACCTGGAGTATCGTCTTTTCTGGCCTTACTCATCGGGCATCCCCGGACAGTGGATGAGCCATCAGATTGATACGGTACACTGGTTTACGGGGCTTTCTTATCCGCGGAGCGTGGTGGCCAACGGAGGTATTTACCAGTGGAAAGACGGGCGCACCAATGCCGATACCCTTACCGCCGTCTTCGATTATGGTCCCGCAGGTGACCTCACCAAAGGATTTCAGGTGGTTTACTCGTCACGGTTCAGCAATTCCGCAGGGGGGACCAAAGAGCTCTATTATTCCAACGGGGGAATGCTTAACCTCGATACCAACCGGGTGACCCCCGAAGGGGGACTGCGTGACAGGGAAGCCCTGGCCATGAAGTTACCGCCCAACATGCTGGCGGAATACGAACTTCCGAAGGTTTACGTGGAAACCGCCGCCAATACCAGCGGTGATTCCATGACTTCAGCCCATATGGTCAACTGGATGGATTGCATCAGAACGCGCAAGGAGACCCATGCCCCCGTGGAGGCGGGCTATAACCACTCCATCGCCTGCATCATGGCCAATGCCGCCTTCCGAACCGGACTTCCCGTGACCTTTGACCCCCGCTCCAAACAGGTAAAAGCAGGTAGAAAGGTCTTCAAATATTAAAAGTATTCGTCTCCGAAAGAGATGATTTTCTTGCTTTTCAGGATGTTGACGATGACCTCCACAATCTGGTCGTCGGAGAGGCTGGCATAGTTGAAAATGATGTCGAAATCGCTGTTGTCGTAAGTTCTCCCGATGACCGATTCTGTGAATTTACTCCTTTTTTCGTCTGATTTCAGGATGTACTCCTCTGCTTCGAGGTGGCTGAGGTTTTTCATCTGGGCGACCCTGTTGATGCGCCATTCGAGGGGGGCCTCCAGCCTGATGCTCAGTTTATTGGGAAGATCGGCCAATAGGGTGGTTGCCCCCCGCCCCAGGATGATGTACCTTCCCTGGATGGCCAGTTTGACGATGACATCCTTCAGGATGGTCAGGGAGTTCTCGTCGACATCTCCTTCAAACCTCTCCTTGGTGAAGGCTCTGGCGACCATCTGCAGGCTTTCGAGCATTTCGGGGTTGTTGATATTACGGGCCACCATCTCGTCTTCCACCTCCCTGATGGTTTGCCTGAAGGTATCTTTGTCGGCCCAAAGCCACTCCTTTTCGGTTTTAGTATCGGACATGTAGCTGTACCCGGTCAGTATTTTGGACAGCTTAATGGCGATTCGCCGGGCCGAACAACCGGTCTGCCGGGAAATGGTCACCACAGGTCCTGCAAAGTCGCCTGTTTCCAGGTTACCCGATTTGACATACTTCAGATAATTCCTCAAAAACTCCTTCATGGGTGTATCCGTTTATGATTTCGTTCAGGAAACGAATTTACGGCCAAAATGCCAGATTCCCGCCCTGAAGGAAGGAATTGTACAACATTCCGGAAATGTTATAAAACAATCTTTTCCAGCATACCGGTGCCTGGGGAACTCCTTCTTTCAGGGGCTCAGCCTGCTTTTTAACTGCTCAGTTTGGCGTATAGTTCCCTGAGTTTCCTGTCGTAGATGGTTTCGATCTCTTTTTCGAATTCACCGATGGGTTTGACAGGGATGAGGTCCATGACTTCCGCGGCCTCCATTCCTGAACTGAAGAGGGTCTCGAGGGATCCGTACATGCACTGCAGAACCGCCTCTTTCGATTCGTTATGCTCCAGTCCGAACTCCTTCCCCAGGTCCACCAGTTTTTTCCACTGAAACCAGAAATAGGTGGGGGCCATGGCTGATATGACCGCATAGGCTTCCAGTTTTTTCTCTTCCACTTCGAGGGTGGTTCCCAGGAAATCGAGCATCTGGAATACCGTTTCCTTCACGTCGGAGGGAAAATCGGGGGCGAACCAGATGGGGTTGAAGCCCTCGTTGATCACCGACGGAGCAATGGGGATGAGCCTGAGCAGCCTGGTCACCTGGGGAAGCCTCGAGGTGATCATGCTGCTGGTGATCTTAGGGGCCAGGGAGGCAAATACCGTTTTTGAGGTCACTACCGGGGCGATTTTCTCAAGGGTCTCCATGATCGCCGGCGGATGAAGGGCCAGGATGACCACCTGCTGTGCCGCCACCTCTTCCAGTGACCCGATGCGGATGTCGGTAAACTTCTGCTTCAGCAACCGGGTGACTTCAGGATCTTTATCATATACCGAGGCCTGCAAAAGATTGATCTTCTTGTTGGCAAAGGCCTGCAGTAAAATGCGGGTGACTCTTCCTCCCCCAATGAATCCGATGGATGGCGTTTTCATAATATAGTTTTTGGTTTTGTTGCTCTATCTCAATGCTCCTTCAATGGCATCTTTCAGACTGGCAAACTCCTCCTTATTGAAGCCAACGGAAGAGTACACTATTTTCCCTTGTTTGTCGATCAGGAAGTTCCGCGGGATATTCTGCGCAGCAAAGAGTGAAAAGATCTTTCTTCCGGGATCGGGAAGAAGGGGCATTTTAAAATTCTGTTCTTTTCTGAATTTCTCTACCGTGGGCCAGTCATGCTCCCTGCCAAAGGCAAGGAGCACCAGGTCGCTGCTGGCAGAATAGCGGCCAAATATCTCACTGTCGATAAGGGGGAGCTCCTGCCGGCAGGGGCCGCACCAGGTGGCAAAGAAGGTGATCAGCACCACCTTGCCCCGGTAACCGGTGATGGATACGCTCTTCCCGGGAGATGTCTCAAAGGTAAATTCCGGAGCCATGCTGCCCTTTTTGAGCAGGGTGGCCTCATCCTGTCCGGCCACTCCCACGGACCAGATAAGAAGGAATAATAAAATCGCACTTTTTTTCACTGACTGATGCTTTGGCCACAAAATGTGGCGGTCTTTTATGCGTTGGTTTCCAGAAACCGCAGGACGTTGCTTTCAATCCTGGCGGACATCTCCGATATGTCGGAACGTACAAAGGAGTGACCCGTGATGCTTTCGTACAATTCGATGTAGCGCTCCGAAACAGAGGTGACAAATTCGTCTGACATGAAGGGGATCTTTTCTCCCTCGCGCCCCTGAAATCCGTTTTCAATCAGCCATTGCCTGACGAATTCCTTGGAGAGCTGTTTCTGCGGCTCCCCGTTGCGGAGTCTTTCGCTGTATCCTTCGGCATAAAAATAGCGGGAGGAATCGGGGGTGTGGATTTCGTCGATGAGGTATATTGTCCCGTCCTTTTTCCCGAATTCATATTTGGTATCTACCAGAATAAGTCCTTTGGAAGCTGCCATTTCGGTGCCCCTGCTGAACAGCCTGCGGGTGTATTCCTCGAGTTGCGCATACTCCTTTTCCGTGACCAGCCCTGTGGCTATGATCTCTTCCCTGGAGATGTCTTCATCGTGCCCTTCGGCGGCCTTGGTGGTGGGGGTGATGATGGGTTCCGGGAATTTCTGGTTTTCTACCATTCCTTCCGGAAGGGGAATGCCGCAGAGTTCCCTGTGCCCGGATTTGTATTGTCTCCAGGCATGCCCGGTCAGATATCCGCGGATGACCATTTCGACCTTATAGGGTTCACAGAGGACCCCGATGGTGACGTTGGGGTCGGGGGAGGCACCCTTCCAGTTGGGGACGATGTCGGAGGTGGCATCCAGAAATGCCGACGCAATCTGGTTGAGCACCTGTCCCTTAAAGGGTATGCCCCTGGGAAGCACGACATCGAAGGCCGAAATGCGGTCGGTGGCGATCATCACCAGCAATTCGTCTCCAATGGTGTATACGTCCCGCACCTTCCCGTGATATATGCTCTTTTGTCCCGGGAACTGAAAATCTGTCTTTGTCAGGGCGCTATCCATATATTATTCTTTTTTAAGTGATTCAAAAATAGTATTTATCCCTGAATATCCTTCGTTTCTGAGGTTTCTTCCCCATTTTTCGTTTGCGGGGCGGCTTTATGGGGAATCCCCCTCTTTTTCTTCTCTTCCGACCAGTTGTCGTAGGCTTCGACGATATCGCGGACCAGTTTATGCCTGAGAATATCCTTTTTGTCGAACATGACCACGCTGATGCCTTCGATGTTTTTGAGAATTTTCATAGCCTGCACCAATCCCGACTGGTTTTTGTCGGCCAGGTCGATTTGGGTGATATCGCCGGTGACCACAAATTTGGTATTGAGGCCCATCCGGGTGAGGAACATCTTGAGCTGGTTGATGGTGGTATTCTGGGCTTCGTCGAGGATGACAAAGGCGTTATTGAGGGTGCGGCCTCTCATGAACGCCAGGGGGGCAATCTGGATGGTCCCGTCTCTCATGAATTCCTCGAGTTTTTTGGCGGGGATCATATCCATGAGGGCGTCATAGAGGGGTTGCAGGTAAGGGTCTATCTTTTCCTTAAGGTCGCCGGGCAGGAACCCCAGTCTTTCTCCCGCTTCCACGGCGGGACGGCTCAGGATGATCCTTTTTATTTCCCTGTTTTTCAGGGCTCTGACTGCCAGGGCGATGGCGGTATAAGTCTTGCCGGTACCCGCGGGACCGATGGCGAAGACCAGGTCATTATCGCGGGTTTGATCGACCAGGACCCGCTGATTCGGCGTTCTGGCACGCACGGGCTTCCCCGAGATACTATAGGCCAGAATGTCGGGTTCCTCGCCCTGAGATCCATTCACGCCGTCATGCTCATTGAGCATGATTTGTCCGATGGTCTCCCCGGTGAGAATGTTGAACTGGTAGTAGTGATCGAGCAGAAAGGTGAGCTTCTTCTCAAAGGTGTCGAGTTCCTTGTCTTCACCCTGCAGGTAAAGGGAATTTCCCCTGGCGGTGATCCTGATCTTGGGGAAATAGGTTTTGATCAGGTTGATCTTGGCATTGTTGATCCCGTAAAACTCCAGCGGATCAATGCCTTCCAGAATGATTTGCTTTTCCAAATGGTCACAGTTTTCTGCCTCAAAATTAACAAAAAAAGATGAAGGTTGATTCTCGGGCATGATTCTGTGACGGGGCAGCGAAAAATGAGGGAGTTACCAGAAAAAAGGATGGGGCAGGGAGGATTTCGGATCTAAATTGGTACTTTCGTTGCTTTCGTGGGAAACCCCGGAAAGGAGATTTCCGCAGAATTGTGAGGATATGGCAGTTATTGCATTGGACATTGGAGGCACCAAGATTTCGGGAGCCTTGCTCGATGACCGTGGGGAAGTCGTGGTACGTCTGAAGCGGCTTCTTGAAGGGCGGAGCCATGAGGCTGCCGGGGAACTGGTGGTCGCGGTAGCCTCTGAACTGGCTGGTAAAGCCGCGGAGGATGCCTCCGGGGACCTCCTGATGGGGGTTTGTGTTCCCGGAATCGCCTGGTCGGAGAAAGGAACCGTGTGGGCTCCCAACATTGACGGATGGGATAACTTCCCCCTCAGGGATCTCCTGGTGCAGGCATTTCCGGAGAGGAAGTGTGCAGTATTCATTGCCAGTGACCGTACCTGTCACATGCTGGGAGAGGTGTGGAAGGGAAATGCCCGGGGATGTTCCGATGTGGTTTACATGGCCATTGGTACCGGAATTGGGGTGGGTATCCTCAGCGGGGGGCAGATCCTCCACGGCAGTGGTGACATTGCGGGAGCTGCGGGCTGGATGGCCGTGGAGTCTTCCTGGAAGGCGGGTTACCGCCGGTGCGGATGCCTGGAGTATTATGCCTCGGGATCGGGCATGGCTGCCCGTGCCGGGGATATGCTGCGTGACCACCCCGCCGTGGAAAGCCGCCTGCGCACCATCCCCGCCGGTGCCATCACGGCCGGAGATCTCTTCAATGCCCTGGAAACGGAGGATCCCGTGGCCACGGCAGTGGTTGCCGGAGCTGTCAAATACTGGGGCATGGCTGCCGCTAACCTGGTAAGCCTCCTCAATCCTCAGAAAATCATATGGGGCGGGGGAATATTCGGCCCCGCCATACCACTGCTGGACCGGATCCGCAAAGAAGCCTCCCGGTGGGCCCAGCCTCTGGCATTTGAAGACGTCACCTTTGAACCCTCCGCCATACAGGAGGATGCCGGACTGGCAGGGGCAGGTTTTCTGGCCTTGCAGGGCCGGGAAACCCATAAATAGACCCGGAAATATGTTATTTATTAATCATAAAATTCAAAGAGTATGTTAGCATTGGAATGGCTGGGCAACGCCAGGAGTGTCATGGAAAAGATTGAGAATACCCAGATGGAGAATATCAGGGAGGCGGCGCTGATCATGGCCGACACCATTGAGGCAGGCCGGTGGGTTCATACCTTTGGCTGCGGGCATGCCACCATCCCCGTCGAGGAGATGTATCCCCGCATCGGGGGATTTGTGGGTTTTCACCCCATGGTGGAACTCCCCCTCACCTTTTTTACCCGGATCACCGGGGAAATGGGTGTTCACCAGTTTCTTTTCCTGGAACGTGCCGAAGGGTATGGCGTGGAAATCATGAAAGGTTACGATTTTGACGCCCGGGATACCATGTGGATCTTTTCCCATACCGGTATCAACAACGTCAATATCGACGTGGCCCTGGAAGCTAAAAAGCGCGGCATGAAGCTGATCGTGTGTGGTTCTGCTGCCGAATCCCTGGGCAAGCAGACCCGTCACTCCTGCGGCAAGACCATTTTTGAACTGGGGGATGTCGTGGTGGACTCCTGTGTCCCCCTGGTCGATGCTTCGGTGCCCCTGAAAAACCATTTTGACAAGGTAGGTCCTGTCTCTACCATGGGATTCGTCACCCTGGTGTGGATGATGGTGACCACGGTGGCCGAAATCCTGGCCGACAGGGGCGTTCACCTCTATATCCACCCGTCGCATAATGTGCCGGGGGATACCACGGCCCGCCAGCGTCTCGACGATGCCCTGGCCGAATATAAATCCCGGGTAAAGGTTCTGTAGGATGGAAAAAGCACTACGGGAGTTCCGCCGGTTGCTGGAGATCATGGACGAACTGAGGGAGAAATGCCCCTGGGACAGCGCTCAGACCCCGGAGTCCCTGCGGAAGCTGACCATCGAGGAGACTTATGAACTGGGGGATGCCATCCTGAGAAATGACCTCCGGGATATCCGCAAGGAACTGGGTGACCTGATGCTCCATATCGTGTTTTATGCAAAGATCGGTTCGGAACGGGACTCCTTCGATATGGGGGATGTCCTGGAAGGCATCAACCAGAAGCTGATCTACCGCCATCCCCATGTCTTCGGGGAAGTGAATGTGACCGGAGCCCGCGAAGTCGAGGAGAACTGGGAAGCGCTGAAGCTCACGGAAAAGGGGAGGAACAACAGGGTGCTGGAAGGCGTTCCCATGTCGCTTCCGGCACTGGTCAAGGCCAACCGCATCCAGGAAAAGGCCTCAGGTGTGGGCTTTGACTGGGAAAAAAGAGAGCAGGTATGGGATAAAGTCAAGGAGGAGATTTCTGAACTGGAGGAGGAGATTGACGGGGGCAGCCAGGAACGCATGGAGGCTGAATTCGGGGATCTCTTTTTTGCCCTGGTCAATGCTGCCCGGTTGTACAACGTGGACCCCGAGACGGCCCTGGAAAGAACCAACAGAGAGTTCATCAGACGTTTCAACTATCTGGAGGGCGAGACCATGCTTAAAGGGAAAAGCCTGAAATCGATGACCCTCGCCGAAATGGACGTTTATTGGGAAGAGGCAAAAAAGAGGAAATGAAGGTTTTTCTCCCTCTTTTTTTTCTCCTGATGGTGATCAGGGGAGGTGCCCAGGTGGATTCTGTGCGGCTGGACAGGGATTTTCTTCGCCATGTGGCCGTTGACGGGAGGGATTATTTCCTCTCTCCCGTACGATGGGAAAAGAGGGAGTGGCTGACCGCGGCTGCCGTGACCGGCGGAATTTTACTGGTCACACTGGCCGATGAACCCATCTCTGAATTTTTCAGGGACCATCGGGGATCTTTTGCCGATGGCATGTCGGAATATGTGGGAGAACCCCTGGGATCGGAGGTGGCATTTCTCATAGCCGGGGGATTGATCGTTGCCGGGGAGCTGGGAAACCATGGGGTGACCCGCTCTACGGGGTACCTGGCTGCCGAGAGCATGCTGCTGAGCGGATTGCTGGTCAGGATTCCCAAGGTGCTTCTGGGCCGCCAGCGCCCCGATGCGTGGCCCTCTGCCACCCCCTATGACCTGAAAGGACCATTCCGGGGAAGCAGTTTCCCCTCGGGACATACCACCCTGGCTTTTTCCCTGGCTTCGGTCGTGGCTTCACAGTACCGTTCGGTGAAATGGGTACCCGTACTTTCCTATACGCTAGCCGGAGCGGCCGGGGTTTCCAGGATCTATGACCAGCGCCACTGGGCCAGCGATGTCATTGCCGGTGCCGTGATTGGTATCGTCACAGGCCGCTATGTCACCGGAAGATTCTCCTCAGGGGGAGTCTCCCTGACCCCCTCTGCTGTGGGGGGAATTCCCGCCGTTACCCTGACCTGCCGGTGGTGAACCTCTGATCGGAATACTCCGGAAACCAGGGCTGCTTATCCCGGCGGTGATTTTTTAGGCCTGTCCTGCTTTTTTACCAGCATGACCCTGATCCCGTCAATCAGCGCGTATCCCTGGTCATAACAGTAATAGTAAGTCCGTCCATTGTGGCTGGTCACAATGTGGGTGAAATAGGCGAAGTTGAACTCCTTCTTCAGAAGATCTTCCCTCAAAATGGTCGCCCTTCCCTTTTTGTTATAGCCACTGAGGACCGTGAAGTTTTTTTTCAGGATCCGGTTGATCCGCCGCATAGAATTGTAGGTTTCTCCCGCCTGCCTGTTGTTATAGGCATTTCTGCACTGATCACAGCAAAATTTCTTGTCTGAACGGCCATGTAAAATGTCACCGCATTCAAGACATCGCCTTTCTGGTAACATGAAGTTTAGTTTTATAGGGTTTTTATGTGTTTAGTCCTATGGTTAAACGTTTGGTAAGCGTCCGATGAATGTTAATCAAATATACGATATATAATTCATACTGTTGTATATAAAGAGGGGAAAAATTTTCGTTTTGTTCAAAATTTTTCCCCTCTGCAGGCATAAGATCAATGCTGGGGCAGTTTATGTAACCGCTGCCGCGCCGGGACCTGGCTTATTTGACAAAAGGGTCGAGTCCCAGGTAACCTTCCAGGCTTTTCAGATACTCTGTTGATTTGAGGAATTTGAGTTTTTCTTCGGCGGTTTTCACCTTGTCATGGATTTCTATTTCCTGTTCTTCATCCATATTGAGGGAGGTGACCAGGTAGTTTTTGAGGTATTTGACATGTTTCTGGAAGAGGGCGATATCGCTCAGTTGTTTATTGAGGAGTCTTTCGTGGTACCAGTCACTGGACATGAGGGTTTCCCGCGAGAAGAGGTTTCTGATTTCCGGGTCAGCGGCGTTTTTTCCTTCGTAGTGGCCATGGGCCATGATGTGCAGGAGGGCTTTCAGGGGGGGGCAGGCCCCCTCGATGCTGCCATCGTTGAAATAGCTCAGGGCTACCCTTTGCTGGGCTTCCACGATATTGTCGATCCCATCGGCGAAGACCTCCATATCCTGGAGTTCCGGTTTGAGCATCTCCTCATTGAAGACGGCGTTGGGATTTTCGAAGACCCTGCCGAAGTAGGTGCGCACGAATTTTCCGGTGATGCGGTATCCCAGGCGTGAAGCCAGCACCTTCCGGTTGTTGAAGTCGAAGTCTTCGAGTTTTTCCAGCATGCCGTTGCCGATCATAAATGCGGGGTCTGTTTCTTCGGAGCGCAGGCGGCTCCATAGTTCAGGCACCAGAAGGCTGATGTCGTGGTCGACGCGGTATTTGGGACCGACGTATCCGGCTGCGGTGGTGAACCCCGGGTACCCTGTCAGGATAAAGGAGACCAGGGCATTATTCAGGTCGGTCACCGGACTCAGGGCGTTAAAAGGTCCCTTGGTCAGGGCGCCTTCTGTGCCGGCACCCGTGGTGGACGGCGACTTTCCGGTGAGGCTGCAGACAAAATCCATGAAGAGTTCCGGCAATTCCTGATAATGGATGGGATTGTAAACCGCCAGCGACCTGATGCCCTTTTCCGGGGGATTGTTCCTGCGGCCTGCCAGTACGGCATTCACCGGGAATAAAAGAGATTCTCCCACCGGCACCTTCCTGAAAAGCCGGGTGCCCGTCTCGGCAATATATTTCTCCTGATGCCTGACGATGTCGGGGCGGTTCTGGAGATAACGCATGTTTTTGGAGGGTTTTCCCTCGAAAATGCGGGGATGGCTGGAAGAGACAAAATAGGTGCAATCCTTTTTTATGGCCACTTCCGTGATCAGCCTCTTGATGGGAAGCGTGTATTTATCAAATTCAATGGCATCTTCCATGATGGATACGGCATCAGGGACCGTCAGGGGCTGGAAGTTGGAGATAAAGGTGTTGGGGGTGGCCAGGTCAGCCTCCGCCTGCTTGTCATATCCGCGGTTAATCGCTTCGTCGGGGCGCTGAAAGAACCGGTATTCACAGTTATAGGTGAACTTCAGGGACGGCTCGTGATGGTCGGGGGAGAGATTTTTCAGCTTCCCGGCAGGAACGACCGTGGAAGCTGTAATGTCATCTTCCATCTGCAGTTTATACGCAGCCAGAAAATCCTGTCTCAGCTTGAAAGTCCGCCAGGCTTTGTCATTCATCAGACCGATCCGGAGATAACTGGCCACCAGTTTCCGGTCCTTGAATTTCAACTCATTACCGAATTTGCCGTCGATGATGTCCACGGTGAAGAATTTTCTCCAGTCATTGCCCCATTCGGGTCTGTAGAACCTCTTGACGATATGGACCAGCCCCTTGATGTAATGGGGGATGCTCTCCAGCCATTGGTTATATTCGTCGGTATACATGGTCGGGGAGGGGGTGAGCAGCTTGATCACCGACCCCAGGGAGCGGGCGGGACTCAGCAAAGGCCTGCTTTGTCTCACGTTAAGCTTTTCATCCCTGAACTTGTTGTTATAATCCTTGTTGATGATCTCCTCCACAATTTGAAAATCCTTTTCAAAATCGGCGGTAAAGAAGGGGCCATAGATAACGGCGTCGTTGATCGATTTGGAGATTTCCGACTTTCCACCGCCCGATACCGTGCAGGGTTTATGGCAGAAGGTCCCTTCGGCGGAGATGCCCACCAGGCGCCATGAGGGGACCCAGGGGTTCTTCTCCATTTTGATTTTATATCCTGAAGGGAGAAGGTAGGTGCAGGCAGGGTCAAGGCGCAAGGCTTTCTTTTCCCCCTCTTTTTCCCAGGTAATTTTCTGTTCGGCGAGGCTGAAGAGGGCATCTCCCGGAACATAGATCACCCCGGGGTATTTTTTGTCGACGGCGTAACCGTCGGGGTGGACCTCCATCATGGAGTCGTACAGGGTGGTCAGGTCTTCAAAGGTCAGCCCGTTATCCCTGATCTGGCTGTCCTGGCGGAATTCATCGCCCAAATTATAGCTGGGAAAGGCGATGGCGCCACCGGCGTGTTCTTCTTCGGCATTTCCGAAGAGGTTGGCGGAATAGCTGATCTGGGTCTTCACCTCTTTCTTGGAATAGCCGAAGTAGTTGTCGGCGATGACGGTGACGATGATTCCTTCCTCGGTGCGGGCGGTGATTTTGAAGGCATTTCCGTTGTTGTACCTTTCGTTTTCATCATTCCAGAACATGCCGTCTCTGACCTGCGGGGGAGTGGCCTCTTCGCGGGGGGGCAACCCCAGCTCTTTCTTGGTCAGAGTGACCAGGTGAGGGGCCAGGATGATGCAGCCGGTATGGCCTGTCCACCCTTCAATATCGAGGGCAGAGTCGTTTTCGGGCAGGAAGGGGTCGCCTCCGTTGCCAAAGATGGACTCCACGAAGTCAAGGTTGCTCACCAGGTTACCTGGAGCGAAAAAGCGCACTTCCATTCTTTTCTGCGGGGAGACTCCCGGGACCGCGGGGACCACCACCGGCTTGAGGAGCAGGGAGACGAAGACTTCGGCCTTCTCTTCCTGGGTGGAGGTAAAGGGCAGCTGCATCAGCTCCTTCGG
This sequence comes from uncultured Prolixibacteraceae bacterium, assembly GCA_964461455.1. Taxonomy (GTDB): domain Bacteria; phylum Bacteroidota; class Bacteroidia; order Bacteroidales; family Prolixibacteraceae; genus UBA1413. The sequence continues at coordinate 13,517 of CAYWUJ010000016.1, forward strand.
GGGGTGCAGGGCGGCATTCAGCAAGAGCCCAAAAGTCAGCTTCGGGACTGATTTCTTATCGTCGGGGATGGGCAATCCTCCCTCGGCGACATGAAAGACTCCCTCGGTGGTGCGCCTGTCATTTTTCGGATTGTGGAGAACTCCCTGTTTAATGCGGTATGAGTTGATGATGTCGGAGACAAAGATATCCTTGTCGGGGGGAAGGGAAAGGGCCCTGGCAATGCCATGGCTGTCGATGATAAAGGTGTGGGCCGGAAGCCTGGGGTGCACCTTGTCGCTGTATTCCAGGAGGTAGCTGTCGAGGAAGGTCTGGATCCGCTGGTCGGCGGGACATAGGTAGGCCGACAGAAGACGGTTCTTTTCCCGGTGATTCCTGATCAGGTCGTGGGCCAGCTCGAGGAACTCATTGCCTGAGTGCTTGACAACGGGCTGTCCCAGGGCGGCAAGTTTCAGGTTAATGTATTCATTCAGCTTTTTGGGCCGGGGAATTTCGTTGACTCCCTCCTTGCCGATTCCGAAAGATTTTTTGAGATCCATATTATCTTTTTTTGGTTAAACGGATTTTAGGATTTCACCACGCTCATCATCAGGAAAAAGATGAGGATGGCGAATATTACGGTGATGATTTTCAGCGCGGCGGCGGCTTTTTTGCGGGATAGCTCCGCGGCCATGGCGCCCAGGGCCAGGATTCCGTTGATGACCATGCCCCAGTAGTGGGGAAGCAGGCGCCCCTCGACGGGGAGTTCATCAGGGGAGAAAAGCTCTCCGTCGCCCATGGGATCGGCGGCATCCAGCATCCCGGCAGGCACCAGGTCCCCGGAAAAGATGATCCAGGCGGCATAGAGCCCCAGCAAAACCAGGATCCCGGACCCGATGATGCCAAATATCCTTTTCTTTTCGGCCCAGCCGTATATCATCACGGTGATCCCGGCAAATATCGCCCACTGGGGAACGGTAATTATCGTGTAGTTACTGATCATACTTTCATTTTCTTCCTTACTCCCCAAAATTAACCCAAAAATCGACCCGATTCAATAGTGAGGTAAAGATTGTTAATTTTGCAGGTCGAATTAATGCTTTGTAAATAAATTGTTTTGGAAAAATTAAGAATTGATCCGGCGGCCAGGGGGCTTATTTTTGACCTGGACGGAACCATTGCGGATACCATGCCGGTCCACTATGTGGCCTACCGGAATATCCTGAAACAATACGGTATCGACTTTACTGTGGATTTGTTCAACGCCATGGCGGGAATTCCTGCCATTAAGACCATTATGGAAATCAATGCCATTTTCGGGACTTCCATGGATCCTGAGACCATAGGCATCAGGAAGGAGGAGGAGTATGAGAAGCTGATGCACCTGATAAAGCCCGTGGAACCTGTGGTGGAGGTAATCCGTGAGAATTTCGGGAGGCTGCCCATGGCTGTGGGCACTGGCGGATACCGCCGGCTGGCCTGGAAAACCCTGGAAATACTGGACCTGAAGAGATACTTTACCATTCTGGTTTCCTCCGAAGATGTGCACAGACACAAGCCTTACCCCGACACGTTTCTGAAATGTGCTGAGCTGATGGGAGTGGAACCACCATATTGCCAGGTTTTCGAGGATGGACGCCTGGGCATGGAGGCGGCCCGCAGCGGAGGCATGATGGCCGTCGACGTGACGGAATACTATGAGGTGACCACAGGAAAACAACTCACCCCGGATCAGGACTGATGCTGCTATGAAAATCTGGGAAATTACAGGGAATCTGCTGTTCCGGCTCCTCCTGCCGGGGGTCTTTGCATTAGTGCTGCTGTCGGGCTGTCGTCCATCCTCCCGGAAACTGCCGGAGGCGCAGGACGGCATGGTGACCTTTGCCTTTTACAACGTGGAGAATCTTTTCGATACCCATGACGATCCCCGTTCGGGCGGCGATAATGAATTCCTGCCCTCAGGAAGGAAGAGATGGGATGACGATAAATACAGGGAGAAGATAGCAGGGCTCTCGGAAGCCCTGCGGGACCTGGGGGAGGATGAGCTTCCCGGGGTGGTGGGTTTTTGTGAAGTGGAGAACCGCAGGGTGGTGGAGGAACTGGTGGCTGCACCAGCCCTGGCCCCGGGGAATTATGAGGTCATCCATTACCATGACAGGGACAGCAGGGGCATTGACCTGGCCCTGGCCTACCGGCCCGATGAATTTACCGTGGATTCTCACCGGCTCATTCCCGTCAGGTCGGCCAGGGGAGGATTCCTGGCCCGCGGGATTCTTGCCGTAAAGGGCAGAATCAGCAACGGCGGGGAGTTTCATATTTTTGTCACCCACTGGCCGTCACGCGACGGCGATGAGGAGGCCAAGGCCCGGGGAAGAAAGGAAACCGCAGAAGCCCTTCGCACACTGGCGGATCCCATCCTGAAAAAGGGAGGGAACAGCCATGTGGTCATAATGGGCGACATGAACGATGAACCCGCCGACGAAAGTTTGCTGAAGGTGCTGGGGGCCGTGCCTCCGGGAAAGGAAACACCCGGCGGACTGGTGAACCTGATGTACCCATCGGTGGAAAGGGGCCATGGATCCTATAAATACCAGGGAGACTGGAAGATGCTCGATAACCTGGTGGTATCGGCTTCCCTGCTCGATGAGACCGGAACCCGGGTGGAAGAGGGGCGCGGTTTTATCTTCAGCAATTCCCGTATGGAATTCCGCAGCAGGGGAGGGGAGATCTCCCCCGACAGAACCTATGTGGGCGACAAATATACCGGGGGAATCAGCGACCACTTCCCCGTATATTTCAGAATAATCGAATAGGGCGTCTCTGAAGGCAGAATGCCGGAAGATTGAAAAAGGATGCGGTGCCTGGTGGTATAATGCAGAAGAATGAGAAAAGGATGCATTTTGGGGATTGTTGAACGAGTCATTGCTGAGTCATGGAATTGCGTGTAGTATCGGATTACAAGCCAACGGGAGATCAGCCCGAGGCGATCAGACAGCTGACCGAGGGATTGGTCAACGGGGAGAAATATCAGACCCTGCTGGGGGTGACCGGTTCCGGGAAGACCTTCACCATGGCCAACGTTATTGAGAAAGTCCAGCGGCCGACGCTGGTCCTGAGCCATAACAAAACCCTGGCGGCACAGCTGTACGGTGAAATGAAGCAGTTCTTTCCTGACAATGCCGTGGAGTATTTTGTGTCGTATTATGATTATTACCAGCCTGAAGCTTACATTCCCACCACCGACACCTATATCGAGAAGGACTTGTCCATTAACAAGGATATCGAGAAACTCAGGCTGAGTACGACTTCCTCCCTTTTGTCGGGGCGCAGGGATGTCATCGTGGTTTCCTCAGTCTCCTGCCTCTACGGAATCGGGAATCCCGAGGATTTCCACGCCCACGTGGTCAATCTTTCAAAGGGGCAGGCCCTGAGCCGCAACGGACTGCTTCACAGGCTCGTGGATGCCCTGTACTCACGCAGTGAGGTGGATTTTCAACGGGGTAACTTCAGGGTCAGGGGGGATACCATCGATATTTTTCCAGCCTATGCCGATATGGCCCTCAGGGTGGTCTTCTGGGGTGATGAGGTGGAAGAACTCTCCCTTTTTGATCCCCTGACGGGAATGGTGACCGCGACGCAGGAGGAAGCGGTGGTCTATCCTGCCAATATTTTTGTGACGACGAAGGAGAGGATGAACCAGTCCGTCAGACAGATCCAGGATGATCTGATGGCTCAGATTGAATTTTTCAGGGAGAACGGAAAACCCCTGGAGGCCAAGAGGATCCAGGAACGGGTGGAGTATGATCTGGAAATGATGAAGGAGCTGGGATACTGTCCGGGTATCGAGAACTACTCCCGCTATTTTGACGGCCGGCTTCCGGGGACGCGCCCCTTCTGTTTGCTCGACTATTTCCCCGATGATTTTCTGACCATCATCGACGAGAGTCATGTGACGCTTCCTCAGGTCAGGGCGATGTTCGGGGGAGACCGGTCGCGCAAGGTCACCCTGGTGGATTTTGGTTTTCGCCTGCCCGCGGCCATTGACAACCGTCCCCTCACCTTTGAGGAGTTTGAATCCCTGGTGGGGCAGATCGTCTATGTGAGCGCCACTCCTGCGGACTATGAGCTGGCCCGTTGCGAAGGGGTGGTGGTGGAGCAGCTGATCCGTCCTACCGGCTTGCTGGACCCCATCATTGAGGTACGTCCCTCACGCAACCAGGTCGATGACCTGATGCATGAGATCAGCCTGCGGTCGGCCAGGAACGAAAGGACCCTGGTGACCACCCTGACCAAGCGGATGGCCGAAGAGCTGAGCCGCTATCTTGCCGACAACGGGGTAAAGACCCGCTATATCCATTCCGACGTGGAAACGATGGAAAGGGTGGAGATCATGGAACAGCTGAGAAGGGGGATTTTTGACGTTTTGGTGGGCATTAACCTGCTCAGGGAAGGTCTTGACCTGCCGGAAGTCTCCCTGGTGGCCATCCTCGACGCCGACAAGGAGGGGTTTCTCCGTTCTGAGAGGTCGCTGACCCAGACCGCCGGAAGGGCGGCGCGTAACCTCCACGGTATGGTCATCATGTATGCCTCGACCATCACCGGGTCCATGCGTAAAACCATCGACGCCACCAACTACCGCAGGGAAAAACAGCTCAGATACAACCAGGAGAACAATATCACCCCGCAGCAGATCATCAAGCCGACCAGGGAGATCATCGGCTATGAATTCAGGAGTGACCGCCAGGGGGATATGACCTACTCGGGAGGAGCCGCACACCAGGATATCGCCGCAGACCCCGTGGTGCAGTTCATGACCCCCGAAGCCCTCAGAAAAACGATCGCCGCCACGAAAAAGGAGATGCAGGCCGCGGCAAAACAGCTCGACTTTCTCGAAGCCGCCCGCCTGCGCGACGAAATGTACCGCCTTCAGGAGCTTCTGAAAGAAAAGGAAAAAGGAACCATCAGACCTGTCAGATCGTGAAAATCCTCGTTTCTTCCCATAAACTCCCGGAATTTCCTTATTTTTGCGCTCCCTTCCCCGGAATGTAAGCGGTAAAGGAAATTTACCATGGCCCAACTGCAGAACAACATCGTGATCAAGAACAAAAAGGCTTTCTTCGAGTATGAGATTCTCGAGAGCCTCGATGCGGGTATTCAGCTGGTGGGGACCGAGATCAAGTCGATACGCAACGGAAAAGCCAACCTCACCGATTCCTACTGTCAGTTTTTTAAAAACGAATTGTTTGTGCGGAACCTGCACATTTCGGAGTACGAAATGGGGACCTGCAATAACCACATCGCCAAGAGGGACCGGAAGCTGCTGCTTCAGAAAAGGGAATTACTGAAATGGCAGCGCAAGATCAAGGAGACGGGACTCACCATTGTCCCCCTGAAGCTTTTCCTCAACGACAAGGGGCTGGCCAAGCTGGAGATTGCCCTCTGCCGGGGCAAGAAGATCTACGACAAGCGCGAGAGCATCCGTGAAAAGGATAACCGGCGCGATATGGAGCGAAGCTCCAAATACTAAACCCCGGTAAGTTCCCCCGGCAAGGTCCCCGTGGCAAGTTCCCCCGGTAAGTTCCCCCGGCAAGTTCCCCGTGGCAGGCTCTGCTGCCTGCTTTCTCCCCCCTGTCAGATGGCCGAAGCGCTGTGGATGGCATGTTTCCCGAATTTTTGACGTATGGTGTCGAGGCTTTGGTAGAGCCTGATCATTTCCGGGGCATCCCCGAAGAGGTCCATCTGGTAAGTGCCGCTGATCAGCCGGCTCATTTTCACCCCCACCAGCCTGATCAGCATCCGCCGGTTATAGAGCTGCCTGAAGAGGGCCCTGGAGACCTCCTTAAGGGTATGGTCAAAGGAGGTGTAGGGGATCGTTTTCTGGAGGGTGTGGGTATCAAAATTGGAATAGCGGATTTTCACGGTGACGCAGGAAGTCATTTTCTGCCTGGTGCGCAGTTCAAAAGCCAGCTCTTCAGTCATCCTGATGATGCACCTTTCGAGTTGCTGCACGTCGGTGGTGTCCTGGTCAAAAGTCCTCTCGGAACTCATGGATTTCTGTGCGCTCCAGGGCTGGACGGGGGAGGGATCGATGCCGTTGGCCTTCTTCCAGATGGAAATCCCGTTTTGTCCCAGCACCCTTTCCATCATTTCGGGAGGAATGGAGCTCAGGGTTCCGATGGTGATGATCCCCATGGAACGGAGCAGCTTGTAGCTCTGCGGCCCCAGCATGGGGATCTTGCGGATGGAGAGGGGATTCAGGAATGGCTGTACCACCAGGGTGGGGACGTTGCGCATTCCGTTGGGTTTGGCTTCGCCGGTGGCGATCTTGGAGACTGTTTTGTTGACGGAAAGTCCCAGCGATACCGGTAGCCCGGTTTCCCTGATGATCCTGAGCCGCAGTTCGGTGCTCCACTTCTGGCAACCGAAAAAATGGTCGAGCCCTGTAATGTCGATATAATGCTCATCGATAGAGGCTTTTTCACAGAGAGGCGCCGCCTCGGTGATGATATCGGTCACCATCCCCGAATATTTGGTATACTGCTCCATGTCCCCCCTGATGGTGACGGCTTCACTGCACAACTGGCGGGCCATCTTCACGGGCATCCCCGAATGAACGCCGAAAGCGCGCGCTTCATAGCTGCAACCCGCCACGACCCCCCGGTCTGAACTCCCTCCCACAATCACAGGCTTCCCGATCAGCCGGGGATTGACCAACCGCTCTACCGACACAAAAAACGTATCCATATCCAAATGTGCTATGCTCCTCTCCATCACCTCGGGTAAAATGATTTCCGGCTGTAAAAAAAACGGCTCATTTTATAAATGATTAAAAAATGATCATTATATTCGTCGGTAATTTAATCAATTTCGTGATATGTTGTTTGCAAGGAATATTAAATTTTTGCGGAAGCGGAAGAATCGCACGCAGGATGAGGTGGCGGAGGTGCTGGGGATGAAGCGGCCGACGCTGAGCGGATATGAGAATGAGGTGGCCATGCCCAATATCCAGGCGCTGATACAATTTTCACAGTATTACAATATGGCCATTGACACCCTGGTGAAGGTCGATCTGGCTGCACTTACCGGCCATCAGCTCTACATGCTGGAGCATGGCGAGGATGTTTTCCTGAAGGGAGGGAAGCTGCGTGTGCTGGCCACGACCGTTGACCGGGAGAACCGGGAGAACATCGAACTGGTGCCCGAAAAGGCCAAGGCCGGGTATACGCGGGGTTTCTTTGACCCTGAGTATATCAGCGAGCTTCCCCGCTACCAGTTGCCTTTTCTTCCGGCCGACAGGAAATACCGCACCTTTCAGGTGAGCGGCGATTCCATGCTTCCCGTTCCCGACGGAGCCTGGGTCACCGGGGAGTTTGTACAGGACTGGCTTTCCCTTCCCAACAGGGTGGCCTGTATCGTGCTGACCCTCGACGAGGGGATCGTTTTCAAGATTGTGGAGAACCAGTTGCGCGAAACGGGGACCCTGCGGCTCATCTCCCTGAATACGGTATATGAGCCTTATACCGTCAGCGGATCCTCCATCAGGGAGATCTGGCGGTTTGTCAACTATACCAGTGCCGAGATTCCCGTGGGTAACCTTTCCGGGGAAATGATTGGCAGGGCCCTCTCGGGCATCCAGTCCGACCTGCGGGAAATCAAGGGCAAGCTTCTCTGACACATTTTTTTATAGAAAAAGAGAGCAGTGTGCCACATTCGGCGATGAGATGTCGTCATTGAACCAGAAAACAACGCAGAATTGGAAGCGGAATACCAGAATATTCACCAGCCATTGATCGATGGATGCCGGACGGGGGACCGCCGGGCACAGGAGGAGATTTACCGGATTTACTACCGGAGCATGTATAGTGTGAGTCTCCGGATCACCGGCAACAGCGCCGATGCCGAAGATGTGATGCAGGAGTCTTTTCTGAGTGCCTTCCGGAAAATCAGTTCCTATCAGGGCAAGGTGAGTTTCGGGGCCTGGCTGCGGAAAATCGTGATCAACCGTTCTCTGGATTGTCTGAAGAAGCGAAAGGTGAAGTTCGAAGAGGTCACCGAGCGGAATGCGGGTGCCGATGACGTGGCGGGATCTCCCGGGGAAGTGGACCTGTCGCGGATCAAAATGGCCATGGCGGCCCTGCCCGACGGGTACCGGGTGGTGCTCAGCCTTCACCTGATCGAAGGTTACGGCCATGAGGAGATTGGCAGAATGCTGAATATCAGCCACTCCGCAATCCGTACCCAGTACATGAGGGCCAAAAACCGGCTCAGGGAGTTGCTGAAAAATGAGGATTTGTATATCTACAATTAAAAAACATGGAAAAGCGGGATTATTTAGAAGAGCTCATCGTGGCGAACCGGAAAAGGTTAGACGATGCTGAACCGCCGGAAGGCCATTTTGACCGTTTCCGGAAGCGGCTGGAAAAGGAGGAGTATCACCGCAGCTTTTCCTGGAATAGCGTGTGGAAGGTGGCGGCAGCTGTGGTCTTTATTTTCCTTGCGGTAAACCAGGCCCGCATATGGATGAAACCTGCAGAAGCCGGAACCGTGGCGCTTTCCTCGATCTCGCCGGAACTGGCAGAAGTCGAATTCTATTATATCCACGCCATCAATACCGGGATGAACAGCCTCGCACAGCTCGCCGGGAGCGGCGTGATCACGGAGAAAGAGAATGAAATCATGCTGCAGGAATTCGCGGAATTTGAAAAGAGATATGAGGCACTGCAGGAAGAACTCAACGCCCATCCCCATGACGAAAGAATCATCAATGCCATGATAGAGTATTACCAGGCCCGGCTGAATGTCATCAGCATGGTCCTGCAGAAACTCGAGGAAGTGAAACAAACAAATAACAGAAGCCATGCAAAAGAAGTGTAACATTTTGATTCTCATGACCCTGTTGCTGGTGTCCACCCTGGTGGCACAAGCGGAAGAGGGCACGCGCAGGTTCAGTAAAAGCTGGCCTGCCACGGAAGTGGAAACCCTGATGATCACCAACAAATTCGGGGAGGTGGCCATCAACAGCAACGGCGGGAATATGGTGACCATTGAGGTCGTCGTGACCGTACGGGGAAATTCCTCCCGCGACCGGGAATTACTGGAGGCCATCAGGGTGACCTTCGGCAAAAACGGCCGCGCTGCCTCGGCAGTAACGGAAATTGAAGGACTCCTGAAGACCAAAAGTAATTTCAGCATCGACTACTCCGTCAATATTCCGGCTGAGAAAAACCTGGTCGTCAACAACAAATTCGGGAATGTGGTGATTAACCGGCTGACGGGGCAGGGTGATTTTGACATTGCTTACGGCAATTTTACCGCCACGGAATTGGCAGGCAACAGTCTGGCCCTTAACCTGGAGTACGGCAAAGGTGACATCGGAACCCTTCGCGATGCCCTGATCTCCCTCTCATACGGAAAGCTTTTCTTCGGAACGGCAGGGAGGATAAAAATGGACTCCAAGTACTCCACGGTCAACGGGGACAAGGTGCGTGACCTTATCCTTGATTCGAAGTACGATACCTTCAACTTCGGTGAGGTGTTCACCCTGGAAGGGGAGAGCAAGTTCACCAATTACCGGATCGGCAGGCTCGACAAGCGGCTGAAACTGGAATCGGGGTATGGCACCGTAAAGGTCGATCGCATCCCTGCTGATTTTGAACTTCTGGAGGTCAGTTCCAGCTATGCCCAGGTATCGCTGGGGATTGAGGAGGGTGCCGCTTATGATATGGAGGCTTCGTGTGAGTTCTGCAGCATCACCTATCCGTCAGAAGCATTCCGGGGAAACCGTCAGAAAGAGAATACCCGGGAGTCGCTGCGGGGAAAAGTGGCCGGCGGAGCTTCCGGCAGAGTGAAGGTCATCAGCAAATTCGGCAATATCAGGCTCATGGATTAGCCGGCAGGATCGGTCCATTTTCCCTGTGGAACCCAGAATTACTCAGACGTGGCCTTTCCTGCCAGTGTGCACAGGGTGCCGGTCCGGTAAAGGTCAAAGAGCAGCAGGGAAGGGTGGGGGCCGGTCAGGTTTTTTCGCAGCAGGGGTTCACCCCTCCGGAAAAGGGAGGCCGCAATTCCCCGGAGCCCGTATTTCTTCATACGATCCACCATTCTGAGAAGCCCTGAAGCTTCGTTAAAATGAGGATCCCGGATCAGTTCCCGGGAGATGAACCAGAGGTTGCCGGCGGCAGCCTCTGTTTTTTCCAGATAGTCGGCAGAACTCTCCAGCCCGGTATGAAAAACGGGGTTGTCGGTGTGGTGGACGGGAATGCCGGCCTGCCGGAGGTCGTATCCCAGGACCGTATCTTCATGGCCGTAGCCCCTGATACTCTCCCGGAAGGGATGGGTCAGGAAAACCTCTCTTTTTATCAGGAAGTTGTTGGCGGTGATGGCGAATTTCCCCTCTTCCTCCCTTTGCCGTGCCGTCCGTTGTTCCCTTTTCCGGCCGTATCGCCAGCGCAGGAGTTGCCGGGGATCGTCAGGGGGAGTGGGGGAGTATACGGTACCTCCGCAAATCACGGGGCCACGGTCCATGGCTGCCGCATACCGCTCCAGCATTTGCAGGGAGGCCGGCAATGAGTCGGCATCGAGAAAGAGAAGCCAGGGATAACGGGCGGCCCTGGCCAGGTGGTTTCTGATGGCCGCCCTGCCCAGGTTCTTTTCCAAACGCCGGTACATAACTCCCCCCAAGGCGGCGGTTTCCCGGTTCACCTCGTGCCACGAAAGAGCCGAAAAATCATCGAAGAGCAGGATCTCTGCGGGAAAAGGAGCCCGCTCCGCCATGACAGAGAGCTGCCGGGCCAGAGGCCTGACATCTGTATTGTATACCGGAACACATATCGAAATCATCAGCGCGTATAAAAAACCGGATTTTTGGAAAATTCCCTGAAATTAACCGAAATTCCGGAACAAATATTGCACTGTTCCCTGAGAGCTGCAACATTTTTCCGGATTACGGTGTTATTTTTGCCACACGCATAACAGAACTAACCATAATGAATAAGAAACTGCTGCTTCTTATCCTGCTGCTGGGGGCAGGGCTCTTTCCCCTTTATGGAAAGGGATACAGGATTTCAGTGCGCCTTGATGCGGCGCCCTCTACCCAGGTTTTCCTGGCCGTCTATTACGGCGCGAATATCTATGTGAAGGATACCACCTTCACCGATAACGGGGGAAAGGGACTCTTTGAAAGGGATACCCTTTTACCGCAGGGGCTCTACAAAATATACCTGGATAAGGATCGTCATTTTGACTTTTTGCTGGGGGAGGACCAGACCCTGACCATCACCAATTCCGGGTTTTCCCTCGACGGACTGAAAGTGGAGGGTGCTGCGGAGAGCAGGGAATTTCTGGATTATATGGTATGGCTGCGTGACCGGCAGAAGGAGCTGGCGCGCCTCGATTCGGCCCTGCGACAGACGGCTGGCAACGAAAAGGATGAGATCTCCCGGCAGATCAGGGAGCTGTCGGCAGGCGTGGCCGCTTACTGGAAAGAGACGGCAGCGCAGTACCCCGGCACGATGCTGGCCGCTTTCCTCATGGCCAATTATACGGAAGAGCTGAAACCTGAAGATATCCCCGCGGAATATAGTGCCAGTGACTCCCTCAAATGGGTCTACGAATACACCTTCCGGAAAAACCATTTCTTTGATCACCTCGACCTCTCGGACGAGCGGATGCTGAATACCCCGCTGTTGAAAAACCGGCTGGATACCTATCTCGAAAAGGTGCTGCTTCAGATCTACGATTCCGTGAAGCCTGCCGCTTACGACCTGATCAGGCGTTCTTCTGCCCATCCCGATACCTACAGGTTTGTGACCTCCACCCTGCTGAATTTCTCGCTGGCCAGCAGGGTGATGGGCATGGACGCCCTCTTTGTGGATATCGCCAGGGATTATTATCTCTCGGGAAAAACGGCCTGGGCCGATTCCGCCACCCTGGCCAAAATCCGTGAAAATGTCATTTTCATGGAACAAAACCTGATTGGCATGCCCGCCAGGGATCTCACCATGGAAACCATGAACGGGGAACCCTATCGCTTTTCCCAGCATAACAACAAATTCACCATCCTGGTCTTTTATGAGCCCAACTGCTCCCACTGCAACGAATTCGTACCCCGCCTGTATCAGGAGATTTACCTCCCCTTCAGGGATAAGGGGCTTGATGTGGTCGCAGTCTATACCATGGATAAAAAGGAAGAGTGGCAGGATTTCGTCGACAAGCACCATCTGACAGACTGGACCAACCTGTGGGATCCTCACCATCTCTCCCGCTTCAAGATCATCTACGATACACGCACCACCCCTTCGGTTTACCTGCTCGACAAGGAGAGGAAAATCATCGCCAGGAAGTTCACCATCGAGTTCCTGGAAAACTACCTGGGGCATGCCCTGGGCAAGGAGTAAGCGGGCAGGTGTTCTATATTCCTGTGCGGTTGGTTTAAGTAGAATAGCTTTAAATAAGCCGGGGGTTTCCAAAAAAAGGAGGATTCTCATTTTGTCCGTATCCCGAAATATGTAGTTTTGCTTTTTGGATTTTACGGAAAGAATGGATGAAATAAGGCATAGCGGGGTTGTTTCAGCAATAAACGCAGATCACCTTATCGTGACCATCATCAGTCAGTCGGCATGTTCGGGCTGTCATGCCCGGGGCGGATGTCTGGCCTCCGACATGAAGGAAAAGGAGATTGAGGTCTCCCGGCCTGCGGGGCATTATACCCTGGGGCAGCGGGTGACGGTAGTGTTACAGGAATCCATGGGGGTCAGGGCCCTGGCCTACGGATACCTTCTTCCCTTTGTCATTTTGATCATAACCCTGGTGGTTGTTCTGGGCATCACCGGCAGTGAGCTATGGGGTGGGGTGGCAGCCATGGCCATGCTGGTCCCCTATTATGCGGGGCTTTATTTTTTCCGCGACAGGATGAAAAAATCTTTTAGCTTTACCATTGATGAACATCACTAGAACCAACCTATGAGTGCATCGATTATTTATACCATTGTTACTCTGGGCAGCATTGGAACTGCGGCGGCTGTGATTTTGTATTTTGTGGCCCAAAAGTTCAGGGTGTATGAGGATCCGCGGATTGACACGGTGGAGAAGGCCCTTCCGGGGGCGAATTGCGGGGGGTGCGGTTATGCCGGATGCCGTGCGTTTGCCGAAGCCTGCGTCAGGGAGAACAATCTTAGCCAGCTCTTCTGTCCCGTTGGAGGGAACGATGGGATGGAGGGGGTGGCCAAAATCCTGGGTCTTGAGGCGGTGAAGAAAGATCCCCGGGTGGCGGTGGTCCGCTGCAATGGCACCTGCGAGTTCCGGCCACGTATCAACAAGTATGACGGGGTGATGACCTGTGCCATCATCCACAATCTCTACAGCGGGGAGACCGGCTGTCAGTACGGGTGCCTGGGGTGCGGGGATTGCTGTGTGGTGTGCGACTTTGATGCCATTCACATGAATCCCGTCACCGGCCTTCCTGAGGTGGACGACGCCAAGTGCACCGCCTGCGGGGCCTGCGTGATTGCCTGTCCCAAGAATCTCATCGAACTGCGGAAGAAAAACGTAAAAGACCGCAAAATATACGTGGCCTGCCGGAACGAGGAAAAGGGGGGTATCGCCAGAAAGTCATGCCAGGTGGCCTGCATCGGCTGCAGCAAGTGCTTTGATGTCTGTGCCTATGATGCCATTACCATGGGTAAGAACCTGGCGTTCATTGATTCCGACAAGTGCAAGCTCTGCCGCAAATGCGTGGAGGTATGTCCCACCCATGCCATCATAGAAGTGGGATTTCCCCCCCGGAAGGTAAAACCTGCGGAGACCGAAACCACAACTGTTAACCAATAATCCGGTACAACGTGTTGAAAACATTCAGACTCGGGGGTATTCACCCTCCGGAAAACAAATTCTCGGCTGCTGAGCAGATCCGGGAACTGCCGCTTCCCCCGGTGGTTTTCATCCCTGTGGGGCAGCATATCGGCGCTCCTGCCACCCCGGTGGTCCAGAAGGGCGACAAGGTCAAAACCGGTCAGCTGATTGCCAAAAGTTCAGGTTTTGTCTCGGCCGGCATCCACTCTTCCGTGTCGGGGACGGTGACCAAAATTGACCAGGTCACCGATGCCTCGGGGTACCCCCGGATCAGCATTGTGATCAAGGTGGAGGGCGATGAGTGGGATGAGCAGATCGACAGCTCCCCTGAACTGGTGACGCAGTTTTCCCTGAGCGGTCCCGAAATTGTCGAAAAAATCATGGCTGCCGGCATTGTGGGTATGGGAGGGGCTACCTTTCCCACCCATGTCAAGCTGGTGCCTCCCAAGGGCAGCAAGGCCGACCTGCTGATCATCAACGGCGTGGAGTGCGAACCTTATCTCACTGCCGATAACCGGCTGATGATTGAGAAGAGCCGTGAAATTGCGGTGGGCACGCAACTGCTCATGAAGGCCCTGGGTGTGGACAAGGCCTGCATAGGTATTGAGAACAATAAGCCGGAAGCCATCAGGCAAATGCGGGAGGCGGTGGCGGCGATTCCCGCTATTTCCGTGGAAGTGCTGAAAGTCAAGTATCCCCAGGGTGGGGAGAAACAGCTGATCAGGGCCATCACCGGCCGTGAGGTTCCCTCGGGGGCATTGCCCGTGGCGGTAGGGTGCGTGGTCAGCAACGTGGGCTCCGCCTTTGCCGTTTATGAAGCCGTCCAGAAAAATAAACCCCTCTTTGAAAGGGTGGTGACCGTCACCGGCAGCCAGGTGAAGAGTCCCTGCAACCTGAAGGTGAGGATAGGAACTCCCCTGTCGGCACTGGTGGATTTTGCCGGTGGGCTCCCCGAAGATACCGGGAAGATCATCAGCGGTGGTCCCATGATGGGAATATCCGTGGCTTCGCTCGATGTTCCCGTAACCAAGGGAACCTCGGGGGTGTTGCTGATTCCCGGGGAAAAAGCCCTGCGGAAACCGCCGCTTGCCTGCATCCGCTGTTCCCGGTGTGCCGGCGCCTGTCCTATGGGACTGGAACCTTTCCTGCTGATGACCCTGACGGAGAAGGAGTTATGGGACAGGGTGGAAAAAGAGAAAGTCCTCGATTGCATCGAGTGCGGAAGCTGCAGTTTTTCCTGTCCTGCCAGCAGGCCCCTGCTCGATCACATCCGCTTCGGGAAGGCTAAAGTGGGACAGATCGTACGGTCACGGAAAAATTAACCTGAAATAAACCTGGAAATGAACAGATTGATAACCATATCTCCTTCGCCGCATGTCCATACCGATGATTCGGTGAAGAAGATCATGTACCGGGTGATTCTGGCGCTGTTGCCGGCGTTCCTCTGGTCGGTTTTTGTCTTTGGCTGGGATGCGGTGAGGGTCACCCTGATCGCCGTGGTGGCCTGCATGGCCACGGAATACCTGTTACAGCGCTTTGTGCTGAAGGTCACCCCCACCATTACCGACGGCTCCGCGGCACTCACCGGACTGCTGCTGGCCTTTAATGTGCCGGCATCCATTCCCTGGTGGATCATCATCATGGGGGCCTTCTTCGCCATTGCCATCGCTAAGGTCTCCTTTGGCGGACTGGGAGCCAATATTTTCAATCCGGCGCTGGCAGGCCGTGTTTTCATGCTGATCTCCTTTCCGGTGCATATGACTTCCTGGCCCGCGGGACGGGGAGCCGCACCCGATGCCGTGACCGCCGCCACCCCGCTGGGAATCCTCAAGGAGGGCATCAACAGCGGGACTCCCCTGAGCCAGATCCAGGGAAGCCTTCCCGACTCCATGGAGCTTTTCCTGGGGACCATGGGAGGATCTTTGGGTGAAATCTCGGCAGCCCTGCTCATCGTGGGGGGAATTTTTCTCCTCTGGAAAAAGATCATCACCTGGCATATTCCCGTTTCCATACTTGTCACCATGCTCGTGTACAGCGGGATTTTCTGGCTGATCAATCCCGGCCAGTATATGGACCCCCTGTTCCACATCCTTGCCGGCGGTGCTATCCTCGGTTCTGTATACATGGCCACAGATATGGTGACCTCCCCCATGACCCGTACCGCCCAGATCATCTACGGTGCAGGCATCGGCATCATTACCATGTCGATACGACTCTTCGGGGCCTATCCTGAAGGCATCTCCTTTGCCATCCTGATCATGAATGCCTTCACCCCCCTGCTTAATAATGTGGTCAAACCCCAAAGATTCGGAGGGATCAAAAAATGAAACAGCGTGAATCGACATTTGTGAACATGGTGGCTGCCCTGCTGCTGGTGACCCTCCTTTCGGGAGCCCTTCTGGGCTTCGTCCACCAGATGACCAGCGACACCATCGAAATCGCCAGGATAAAGGCCCAAACCGATGCCATCGCCAGCGTACTCCCGGATTTTGAGCTGGTAAAACCCTCCGTAAAAGTGCTGGTGGACGGTGAATCGGATTCCCTGGAGATCTTTCCTGCATATAAGGAGAATCAACTGGTGGGCGTTGCCGTAAAGAGCTTCACCAACAATGGCTTCAACGGATTGATCTCGGTCATGGTCGGCCTGGATACCTCGGGGAATTTTACGGGCTATGAGGTTTTGGAGCACAAGGAAACGCCGGGATTGGGATCCAAGATGACAGCGTGGTTCCGGAATCCTGAGAAGGAGCGGCAGAACGTGATCGGGAAAAATCCCGCGCAGGTGAAAATGGAGGTCAGCAAAGACGGAGGGGACATCGATGCCATTACGGCATCCACGATCACTTCCCGTGCATTTCTGGAGGCCCTGAACAGGGCTTACGCAGGACTGGGGAAATTTTCAGAGTCGTCAGCCCCCGAAGTGGTTCAACCCGTACAATAAAAGAAGAGAGTTATGAATCAGATGAAAAATTTCACAAAGGGGTTTCTCAGGGAGAATCCGATTCTGGTGTTGATCCTGGGAACCTGCCCCACCCTGGGGGTGACCTCTTCTGCGGCCAACGGACTGGGAATGGGGCTGGCCACCACTTTTGTGCTGGTGATGTCTAACCTGGTGATCTCCCTGGTGAAGAGCCAGATTCCCGATAAGGTGAGGATTCCCGCTTTTATCGTGATTATTGCCGCTTTTGTGACCGTGGTGGAACTGGTGATGCAGGCCTATACCCCCGGGTTGTTCAAGAGCCTGGGTATTTTCATCCCCCTGATTGTGGTGAACTGCATTGTTCTGGGGAGGGCGGAGGCCTTTGCCTCGAAGAACAATCCGCTCTCATCGGTCATCGACGGTCTGGGCATGGGGTTGGGATTCACGGGAGCCCTCGTGGTTCTGGGGAGCATCAGGGAAATCCTGGGAAGTGGCACCCTGTTCAGCTTCCGTCTCTATCCCGAGAATTACACCACCCTGCTCTTTGTATTGGCCCCCGGCGCCTTCATTGTGCTCGGGTACCTGATTGCCATCGTTCAAAAGATTAACAAAGCCCAAAAATAGCCGATATGAGTTACCTGGTCATTTTTATTGCAGCGGTACTGGTCAACAACATCGTGTTGATGCAGTTTCTGGGGATTTGTCCGTTTCTGGGGGTCTCCCGGCGTATTTCCACGGCTTCGGGAATGGCAGCCGCCGTAGCCTTTGTGCTGGTGCTGGCCACCATCGTCACTTACCTGGTCCAGAAAATGGTGCTCGATCCCTTCGGAATCGGTTATTTGCAGACCATCGCCTTTATCCTGATCATTGCATCTCTGGTGCAACTGGTAGAGATCATCCTCAAGAAGGCGAGTCCCTCGCTTTACCAGGCGCTGGGGATTTACCTGCCTTTGATTACCACGAACTGCGCCATCCTGGGGGTGGCCATCCTGACCATACAAAAGGATTTCAACCTGCTGGAGGGGGTGGTCTTTGCCTTTTCCAACGCCATAGGCTTTGGCCTGGCCCTGGTCTTGTTTGCCGGCATCAGGGAACACCTCGACCTGATGGAAGTGCCTTCAGGACTCAAGGGAACCCCCATCGCCCTGGTCACGGCGGGCATCCTGGCCATGGCCTTCATGGGCTTCTCGGGCCTTATCTGATGAACCAACAGTATCTCCGTGAATGATCTGAAGAGAGTAAAGCGCACCACCGGGAAAAGGCCGGCATCCCCCCGCAGGAACGAAAAATTCCGCTGGGTTCCTTTTTTTCTGAAGCTCATCGCTGCCGGGGCACTCCTTCTTTTCCTGCTGTTTTTTACCGTTTACCTGGGATTCACGGGTAAGGTACCGTCGAAGGAAGAACTGCTCAGGGTGAAGACCCCCCTGGCCAGCGAGGTGTTTTCGGCCGATGGGAAACTCCTGGGCCGTTATTATACCGAGAACAGAAGCTACGCCTCCTACGACGAAATCTCGCCATATATCATCCAGGCTTTGGTGGCCACGGAAGACGCCCGTTTTTTCAAACACCGGGGCATCGACGAGATCGCCCTTCTCAGGGTTCTTTTCAAGACCATCATTCAGTCAGACCGCAGCCAGGGCGGGGGCAGCACCCTGAGCCAGCAGATCGCCAAGAACCTCTTTCCACGGGGTAATTACGGGGTGTTCTCCCTACCCGTCAATAAAATCAGGGAGGCCATCATTGCCTATCGTCTCGAGCGGATCTACACCAAGGAGGAGATCCTGACCCTTTATCTGAATACCGTGCCTTTCGGCGAGAATATTTTTGGCATCGAGGTGGCGGCAGAGCGTTTTTTCAGCAAGTCCCCCGCGGAGATCACCATTCCGGAGGCGGCGGTGCTGGTGGGCATCCTGAAGGCCAACAATCTTTTTAACCCACGGTTGCATCCCGACCGTTCCGTAGAGAGGCGCAACCGGGTGATCGACCAGATGGTGAAGGAGGAGTTCCTGACGCCTTCGGAAGGGGAGAAGTACAAGGGAGAACCCCTGAACCTCCGCTATAGCCTGATTACCTATAACCAGGGGCCGGCACCCTATTTCCTGGAGTATATACGGCCGGCAGTGACCGATTGGTGCCTCAGTCATACCAAGGCCAACGGGGAGCCTTACGATCTGTATACCGATGGGCTGAAGATCCATACCACCATTGACTACACCATGCAACGGCATGCCCGGCAGGCCGTCAGCGAGCAGATGACACAGTTGCAGGCCCTCTTTGACGAACACTGGAAGGGCAGGGTTCCCTGGGGAAACGACGCTTCGGTGCTGGAGAGGGCCGTTCGCCGCAGCGACCGCTACCGCCGGGGTATCGCCGCCGGGAAGAGCCATCAGGAGATCATGGAGGAGTTCTCAGCTCCCGTTGAGGCCACGGTATTTACCTGGAACGGACTGAAAGCCCTAAAAACCACGCCCCTGGATTCCGTGAAGCACTACCTGTCAATGCTGAATGCCGGTTTTGTGGTCATGGAAAATGAAAGCGGCGCCATCAAAGCCTGGGTGGGAGGCATCGATTTCCGGTTTTTCAAGTATGACCATATTCTGGCCTCCCGGCAGGTAGGGTCGACCTTCAAGCCTGTGGTTTTTCTGGCAGCACTGGAGCGGGGTTTTGACCCCGCGGATTATTATTCCGCGGAGACCCAGACATATGAGGAGTATGATGGCTGGACCCCCGGAAATGCCAGTAACCGGTATTTCGGATACTATACCATGAAGGCCGCCCTGGCCAAGTCGATCAATACGGTGACCGTGGATATCATGATGCAGACAGGTGTGGATGCCGTGGTCAGGACTGCCCGGGATCTGGGCATCCGCTCTGATTTGCCTGAGGTTCCCTCGCTGGCCCTGGGGTCGGCATCGCTGCCCCTGCTGGAGATGGTGACGGCTTATGCCACCATTGCCAACGAGGGAAAACCCCTGAAACCCCATGCCCTCCTCTATATTGAGGATAGCCGGGGTCAACAGCTCGATGTTTTTGAGGTCCTCAGACCGGGGAAAAGCAAGGTGGACCCCGAGAATTGCAGGATTCTGACCGAGATGCTGCGTGCTGCCGTAGATGAGGGCACCGGCCATGCCATCCGCTCGGAATTCCAGGTCCCTGGTCATTTCGCCGGAAAAACGGGAACCACTCAGGAAAATGCCGACGGTTGGTTTATCGGCTACAGTCCTGACTACACGGCAGGATGCCGTGTGGGTGCCGACGACCCGGCCATCCACTTCCGGAGTATGACATACGGCCAGGGAGCCACCTCGGCACTTCCCGTCGTGGGACGTTTTTTCAGCCAGACTTATGCCGACAGCCGCTTCCGGAAACTGGCGGAGAGTAAATTCTCTTCCCCCGATTCCCTCACCCTGGCCGAAATGAATACCACCCCCGGCCATATCGAAGAAATCGAGGAAGATTTCGGATTTTTCGATATCTTCAGGAAGAAAGAGGACAAAACGCCTTCAAAGGAGGAGGGAGACGGCCGGAAAACCCCGGGAGATTCACGTGATCAGCGAGAACCCGCCTGGGAGATCATCAGGAAGATCTTTAAAAAGAAAGAGAACTGATTTTGCAGAGACGGTAAAAAGTTGCACCTTTCGGGGGATGTTGAAGAGATGGATTGTACTTCTGGGACGAAAGCAGGAAGCCTGGTTAGACGGTTTGCTTTCATGGCGCAGCGCCCATATCAGCGAGCGTAATTTTATTTATATTCTCAGTCTGGTCGTGGGGCTGGCCAGCGGAGTGTCGGCACTGGCGCTGAAAAAGCTGATTCATCTGATGGAACTCCTCCTGACCAACATGTTTCCTTCCAATACCTTCAACCTGTTGTTTCTGGCCTATCCTTTGCTGGGCATTACCATCACCACCCTTTTTGTGCGGTACGTTGTGAAGGATGATATCAACCATGGGGTATCCAAGATCCTGTGGTCGATTTCGCGGAAGAGCGGGCGTATCAAACGTCATAATACATGGAGTTCCATGGTGGCCAGCAGCATGACCATCGCCCTGGGAGGTTCGGTAGGAGCCGAGGCGCCCATCGTTCTGACGGGGGCAGCCATAGGTTCCAACCTGGCCCGGCTTTTCAGGATGAATTACAAATATGTGATCCTGATGATCGGCTGCGGCGCCGCAGGTTCCATAGCCGGCATTTTCAAGGCTCCCATTGCGGGATTGGTTTTTACCCTGGAAGTGCTGATGCTGGACCTTACCATGGCCTACCTGGTTCCCCTGCTCATCGCCTCGGTCACCGCCGCCTCCCTCTCCCACATCTTCATGGGCAGCGCCATGGTCCTTCAGTTCGACCTTGTTGATGCCTTTTCGACCAGAAATATAGGTTTTTATATCGTTCTGGGCGTTTTTGCCGGGCTGGTCTCCCTCTATCTGATCCGTGCCGTCATGTGGCAGGAAAAACAATACAGGAAGATCGATAACCCCCTGGTCAGGCTGCTCTCGGGGGGATTGATTCTCAGCCTTCTGGTATTTCTTTTTCCTCCGCTCTGGGGCGAGGGGTATACCAGCATCACCAAAATCTTCAGCGGCCAGGGAGTGGAGATCCTCAACAATTCGGCCTTCTTTGGCTGGAGGGAAGATCCCCGGCTGCTGGTGGTTTTCATAGTCGTCATCCTGCTTTTCAAGGTGGTTGCCACTGCGGCGACCACCGGGGGAGGGGGAATCGGGGGGATTTTTGCGCCCACCCTGTTCATGGGAGCCATTACCGGCTATGGCCTGGCACTGGCCATGAATACTTTTTTCGGCCTCGACCTCCCCGAGGAGAATTTTGCCCTGGCGGGAATGGCGGGACTCATGGCCGGGGTCATGCATGCCCCCCTGACAGCCATCTTCCTCACCGCGGAAGTGACAGGAGGATACGGCCTCTTCATTCCCCTGATGATCGCCTCCACGGTCTCCTACCTGACCATCATGCGCTTCGAACCTCACTCCATTTACACCAAAAGACTGGCAGAAAGGGGCCATCTGATCACCCATCACAAGGACAAAGCCACCCTGCTGCTGATGAACGTCCGTGACCTGATAGAAACAGACTTCGAAATTCTCAGGCCCGGAGCCACCCTACGCGATTTGGTCGAGGCCATTTCCCGGTCCCACAGGAATCTTTTTCCCGTGGTCGACGAAAACGGCCTGATGAGGGGAATGGTCAAACTCAGCGAAACCCGCTCCCTGATCTTCCAAACCCATTTGTACGACACCGTGAAGATCAGGGACCTGATGTACATGCCCAAGTACTACGTCTCACCACGCGACAGCATGGAAGAGGTGGTCAGGATTTTTGAAACATCACAGCGGTATAACCTGGCGGTGATAGACGAAGGGAAATATGTCGGGTTTCTGTCACGTGCCACGGTCTTTTCCGATTACCGCGATAATGTACGGGAGTTTTCGAGTGAGTGACCCCGCAAATGCAGGAAACTGATGGCGTAGCCGGTGATGAACAGGAGGGTGAAGATGGTGATTGCCGAAGAAAAAGCCTCTTTCCCCAGCCAGAGCAGGGGAAGAAGGTAAATGGCTGTCTGTGCCAGGGTGTAGAGGAAGAAGCCGGTTCTCCTGAGGTTCCACATCCTGTAAACCCCCCACAGGGAGAGGAGATGGAACCCTCCCAACAGCGAAAAATAGAGGGGGGAGAGTTCTGCCGTCTGTTGCGGGGAGCTGAGATGAGAAATCAGTCCTGCCGCATCATCGAAGAACAGGGCCGCCAGGAGATAAAGCAGGAGTCCTATGGTGCTTCCGGCAAAGGAAAGCAGGCAGAGCGCTTCCAGTAAAACCGTTTTCCTTTTCATTTCATGGGGTGATTCTGAGATCATGGCTAATTCATCCTGACTTTAAAAATAGTGATTTATGGCAGTAACTGTTTTATCCCGCAGGGAAAAAAGTGTACTTTTGGGCTGATTGAAGTCATTGTGACGGGTTTCTCTGCAGGAAGTGAATTGACAGCCGCTGTGCAGGTGTCGCCCATTGTGCAATGAATCAGGCCTCAGGCCTTGTTTTCTGGTGTTCAGGAATGAAGGATCATGGTGAATAAGTTGATCGGACGGAAGAATAGGAATTAAGAATTAATAATCATAACAGGCAATGGAAAGAGATGTGATTGTTTTTGATATTATCAGGAAGGAGCATGAGCGACAGCTCAGCGGGATTGAGCTGATCGCCTCCGAGAATTTCGTGAGCGAACAGGTACTGGAGGCCATGGGGTCTGTGATGACCAACAAGTATGCCGAGGGGTATCCGGGCAAGCGGTATTACGGGGGTTGCCAATTTGTGGATATGACAGAGCAGCTGGCCATTGACCGGATCAGGGAGCTTTTCGGGGCTGAGTGGGCCAATGTGCAGCCCCATTCGGGGGCGCAGGCCAACCAGGCGGTGCTGAGTGTTGTTCTCAAACCCGGGGATACTTTTCTGGGTCTCAACCTGGCTCACGGGGGGCACCTGTCACATGGTTCCCCGGTCAATTCCTCGGGGATTCTCTACCGGCCCGTGGCCTATCACGTAAAAGAAGATACGGGGTTGGTGGATTATGATATGATGGAGGAGCTGGCGCTGCAGGAGAAGCCTAAGCTGATCATCGGCGGTGCGTCGGCATACAGCCGTGACTGGGACTATGCCCGTATGAGGGCGATCGCCGACAGGGTGGGGGCACTCCTGATGATTGACATGGCTCACCCGGCAGGGCTCATCGCCGCGGGATTGCTGAACAATCCCCTGAAATATGCCCACATCGTGACCTCTACCACCCATAAAACCCTGAGGGGACCCCGCGGGGGGATCATCCTTATCGGTAAGGATTTTGACAATCCCTGGGGCATCGCCACCAAGAAGGGGGAAATCAGGAGCATGTCGTCACTGCTCGATTCGGCCGTTTTTCCGGGGCAGCAGGGGGGACCGCTGGAGCATGTCATTGCTGCCAAGGCGGTGGCCTTCGGGGAGGCCCTCGATCCCTCTTTTGCAGAATACCAGGCGCAGGTCAGGAAAAACGCCGCCGCCCTTGCAGGGGCATTCACAGAGATGGGCTACAAGGTAGTCTCAGGAGGTACCGACAACCACTCCATGCTGATAGACCTGCGGACCAAATATCCCGGTATCAACGGGAAACAGGCCGAAGCGATCCTGGGAGTCGCCGATATTACGATCAACAAAAATATGGTTCCCTTCGATAGTCGTTCACCCTTCCAGACCTCGGGAATCAGGGTGGGTACCCCGGCCATTACCACCAGGGGAGTCACCCCGGAGTTGATGCCGGTGATTGCCGGACTGATCGACGATGTTATCGCCCATACCGGTGATGAGGCCTATGCCGCGAAAGTCGGGGAAAAAGTCAACCAGCTTATGAAGGATTACCCGCTTTTTGCCTGGTAAAACTGAATGGTATGGTCATAAGGAGCATTTCCGCCACCGGTGGAAATGCTTTTTTTATGACAGGGCCCAGGAGCCGTAATTGATGAAGGGTCTCACATCGGTGATGATCATTCCTGCCTGGCGTGCGGCCTCCATTCCGAGGATGCCGTCTTCGAAGACCTGGCAGGCGGAAGGTTTCACCTTCATCAGGCGGGCGCATTCCAGAAATGTGTCGGGATCCGGTTTATGGCGCGTCACATCATCGGCAGTGATGATAAAGTCGAAGTAAGGGGTCAGTCCCAGTTCATCGAGCTGAAGGGTGGCGCTTCTGCGGCTGGCTCCGGTACCCACCGACATGGGGAGTATTCCATGGTAAGCCTTGACGATACCGACCACCTGGTCGATGGGTTTGACCAGGTGCACGGCATCCCAGAAGGCCTCCTGCTTCAATTTGACCAGTTCCCCGGGCGATAATCGCAGTCCGTTTTCTTCGATGATCCTGCGCGCAAAGGCGATGGTGGGCATTCCCGTCATTTCGTGGACCAGCCTTTCGTCGAAGACAAAACCAATAGAGTTGCCAACCTTGTTCCAGGTCGCCATGTGAACGGGCAGCGAATCGGAGAGTGTCCCGTCCAGGTCAAAAATCAGCCCTTTGGCTTTTGGATCGACGTATAACCCCATGCGTTTAATTTTGGGACAAAGGTAACAAATTGCCGGCACCCCAAATCAAGTGAATATCAAATGATTATTAAATCTAGGGGTAAGAATCAGTGAATGATGAGTTTATGGATTTCGCTATGGTGGCCCTGCCGGATACGCACCAGGTAAGTGCCTTTATGCAGGTGGCCAATGGAAGTTGTGGTCTTCCCCTGTGCCAGTTCCAGGGTTTCCAGGGTTTGTCCCGACAGGGTGAGAATCTCTGCCCGGGCCTCTTTCCCGTCATGTTCGATCACCAGGAATTCCCTTGCCGGGTTGGGGTAAATCGCCGAAAACCGTGCCTTTGTTATTGCAGCGGAAGTTATGACGGTCACCTCTTCGATTTTCACCGAGGCCACGGTGATTCCTGTGGTGTTTTTTCCCAGGTCAAAGACCATTCTGGCGGTGTTGTCGTTTTCTCCGCTCATGGTGAAGGTAAAGAAGAAATCCTGTTCCGTGGGCGTGAAAGTGAAGCTGTTGTAGCTGCTGTAGGCTCCCCAGTCCCCTTCCGATTTTCCGATGTAGACGGTAACTTCGCGTTGGGCAGGGGCGGAAGCCTTTATGGTTACCTGGTAAACCTTACCCTTAACCAGTTTGATGTTGACTCGGGCCAACTGGGCATGCCATACTTCGGTGCCTCCGTTGTTGATGGCGATGACCAGTTTTCCGCCGCTCCGGGAAAGGGTGCCGGCGGCTCCTCCCTGTTTGTAGAAGCTCCATCCGTCATTTCCGGAGGTGAAGTTGCTGGTATAGACCGGGGTGACCTGCACGGGTGTTGCCGGAGGAATGCTGTTATGAAGCAAGGCATCGACCAGGGGGGTGTTCAGCTTTTTGGTCTGCGGATTGTAAATGCCGTAGCCGGCGCTGAATTCCCAGTAGGCCCAGCTGAATTCCTGTTCTTCGAACCACCGCGACATGAAGGTGGTCCACCGCACCCGTGAGGCCATGTCGGCTTTGGAATAAGCCCCAAATTCTCCGATATGAATCGGGATATGCTGCTGCTGGGACAATTCTTTGGCTGCCCGGAATTCGCTGCGCACGGTTTCCCGCTCGCCCTCGGTATCCTGCCACAGGGTCCCCAGCCAGGCGTCGGAACCTTCGGACCAAGATGCGCCCTGGTGGGTGAAGTGAAAAGGATTATAATAATGGATCGTCAGGATGATGTTTTCGTCGGCAGGAAACTGCAGGGCGCTGATGGTGGATAGACCCCCCCATTCGGCCACTCCCATCAGAACGGTGCGGGTGGGATTGGTTTTCCGGATCTCAGTAAGGGCATCGGCAAAAAAGAGATTCCATTTTTCTGCCGTCAGGGGGCCGTTGGGCTCATTCAGCACCTCAAACAGCAGACTGTCGGGATAATCACGGAAAAACTGGGATATCTGGCCCCATTGAGACAGAAAACGTGCTTTTTGCCCTTCAGGATCGGCAATCAGGGCCTCGTGGTGGTGCATGTTGATGATGGCGTGAAGCTTATATTTCAGGGCGGTATCGACGACCTGTCTGATTCTGTTCATAAAGGAGGCCTGGATGGTGTAAGGGGGAGTGGCGCTGCTCCGGGCGGCTGTTTCCCAACGAATTGGGATGCGTACATGTTTGAACCCCAATTCAGAAATAATCCTGAAATATTCCGGTTTCCAGGGATTGCCCCATTCCGTTTCCGTAGGGGCCTCAAAACTGTTACCCATGTTGATTCCTCTTCCCAGCCTCTGGTTCATTTGGAAGGCCGCTTCCCGCTGCTGGCTGTGGGCGGCCAGAAATGCCAGCACCAGAACAGATGTCATGAAAATCCTTTGTCTCATAGTAATTATATTAGGCAATGCAACTCGTAATCTGAGATTGAGCAGGATAACATATATCCTGCGTATTCATTTTGCGCTGAGGTTTTATCTAATAGCCTGCGGCTTGTCCGTCTTTCCGGGATTCCGATGCGCCAAAGTAAACCCCGGTGACGGGATCGCGGCCGATGCCCTGGTATCCTCCGTAGCCTCCCAGGTCGTACTGGAGGGTATGCCCTTTACGCTGAAGGGAGCGGATGGTTTCCCAGGAGAAACCGGTTTCGAGGGTGAGGGTTCCGCCGTCGTTCATTTTTTCACCCGTGGGTTCACTGCTTCCCAGGTGCTGGATCCGGGGGGCGTCACCGGCTTCCTGGAAGTTCATGCCGAAGTCGATGATATTGCAGACAATCTGCACATGTCCCTGGGGCTGCATGGCGCCACCCATGACCCCGAAGCTGAGGAAGGGCTTTCCCTCTTTGGTGATGAATCCGGGGATGATGGTGTGGAAGGGCCGTTTGTGGGAGGCATAGATGTTGGGATGCCCCTCTTCGAGGGAGAACATCTCGCCGCGGTCCTGGAGGATGAACCCCAGATCGCCGGGGGTCATGCCTGAGCCCATGCCCCTGTAGTTGCTCTGGATCAGGGATACCATATTCCCCTGGCTGTCGGCGGTGGTCAGGTAGATGGTGCTGGG
Source organism: uncultured Prolixibacteraceae bacterium (assembly GCA_964461455.1). Taxonomy (GTDB): domain Bacteria; phylum Bacteroidota; class Bacteroidia; order Bacteroidales; family Prolixibacteraceae; genus UBA1413. Next base: position 40,816 of record CAYWUJ010000016.1, read on the forward strand.
AGGTTCGGGGATGCCGGGGGCATAGCTGCGTGCGGCCCTGTCAGGGTTGATGAGGGCGGCACGTTCCCGGGCATATTCTTTGGAGAGCAGGCGCTCCAGGGGGATTTTGCTGAATGCCGGGTCGGCATAATACCTGGCCCGGTCTTCAAAGGCGAGTTTCTTGGCTTCGGTGAAGAGGTGGATGTATTCGTCGGAGCCAAAACCCATGTGGCGGATGTCGTAATTCTCCATAATATTGAGCATCTGGAGGGCGGCGATGCCCTGGCCGTTGGGGGGGAGTTCCCAGACGTCGTATCCCCGGTAATTCACCGACACGGGATCCACCCATTCAGAGGTGTGCTCCTCAAAGTCCCTCATGGTGAGGAATCCCCCGTTTTCCTGCATGTAGCGGGTGATTTTATGTGCTATTTCCCCCTTGTAGAAGGCGTCGCGGCCTTCCGTGGCGATCATTTCCAGGGTGGCGGCGAGACGGGGGTTTTTGAAGATCTCCCCTTTTGCCGGGGTTTTTCCCCCGGGCATGAAAACTCCCGCGAATCCCGGAAACTGTTTCAGGCTGCGGGCGTTGGAGTGCCAGTAGTACGCGACCAGTTCGCTGACGGGAAATCCTTCGCGGGCGTAGTGGATGGCAGGGGCCAGGATGTCGGCCATGGGGAGTTTTCCGAATTTCCGGTGCAGTTCGAACCATCCGTCGACGCACCCCGGCACCGACACGGGCAGGGGCCCCAGGGCGGGAATCCTGGTGATTCCCTTTTCCCGGAAGTGGTCAAGGGTGAGGGAATGAGGGCTGCGGCCGCTGGCATTCAGGCCGTGGAGCCTGCCGCTGCTTTCGTCCCAAACGATGGCAAAGAGATCACCCCCGATGCCGTTGCCTGTGGGTTCTACCAGTCCCAGAACCGCATTGGCGGCGATGGCAGCATCGACGGCGCTCCCCCCGGCCCTGAGGATTTCCAGGGCGGCCTGGGTGGCCAGGGGCTGACTGGTGGCCACCATGCCATGCTGGGCGATCACTTCGGAACGGGTGGCGAATGCCCTCCCTGTGATGCGGTCCTGCGACCAGGCGGTGACCGCCGCTACGGCCACAAGAATGAGGGTCCATACCTGTTTCTTCATCCTGTTTTTGTTTTCAAAACTAATGATATTTTTCCCAAAACCTGTTCCGGCGCCTTCGTACCACCTCAGGAATCACTACTTTTGTGGAAAGCTGATTCACACCACACACCTATGCAACGTTTCCTGGAAAGCTGTGCCGCCTTTGTCTATCAGAAATACGGAGATGATTTCTCAGGCCTGAGGGTGGTTCTTCCCAACCGCAGGGCCGCCCTTTTTTTTACGGCGTATCTGAAAAGGCTGCTCTCCCATCCGGTGATCGGTCCCGATATGATCACCATTAACGAGCTGATGCTTTCATTTTCAGACCTGCTTCCGTCAGACAGGCTCACCCTGGTCGCCCTTCTCTATGATGCCTATACCGAAGTGACCGGTTCGTCGGAGAGTTTCGACGATTTTTATTTCTGGGGAGAAGTGCTTCTGGCCGATTTTGACGACATCGACAAATACCAGGTCAGCGCGGGAGATCTGTTCCTCAACCTGTCCCAGCTGAAGGATGCCGGCAGCCAGTTTGACTATCTGTCAGAAGGGCAGAAGAAATTGCTGGCGCAGTTCTGGGGTTCCCTGGGGCGATGGGAAAATTTCAGGATGGAGAGCGATTTTGTCTCTTTTTGGGAGAAGCTTCCGAAGATCTATGACCGTTTCAGGGAGATGCTGGTGACCCGGGGTATCGGCTACAACGGAATGATGGTCAGGGATGGGCTGGATGCCCTTCTGTCGGGGCACCGGGAACTCCCCGGAGACCATTACATCATAGCAGGCCTTAACGCCCTGAACGGATGCGAGCGAAAGCTTTTCAGCCACCTCAGGGATGCGGGCAAGGCCACCTTCCTGTGGGATTATGATTTTTATTACCTCAACGATCCGCTGAATAATGCCGGCAGGTTTATCCGTGAAAACCTGCTGATGTTTCCGCCACCCGCGGGTTTCGCTCCTTCTGCCGGTTGTTTTGCGCAACCCAAAGAGGTGGAGCTGGTGGCTGTGGCCTCTTCGCTGGGACAGGCCCAGGTCATTCCTGAGGTACTGGCCCATGAAGGGACGGAAGAAAAGCGCAGTTTTGATGATACCGCCCTGGTGTTGGCTGATGAATCGCTTCTTTTTCCGGTGTTGGGGGCTATTCCCCCGGAACTGGGCAAGGTGAATGTGACCATGGGGTACCCGGTGCGGAACTCCCCGGTGGTCACCCTGCTGATGCAGGCGGCAGCCCTTCTGGTCAATACGCGGGCGGGCGACGGAAACACCCCGGGGCTCTATTTCCGGCTGGTGAACGATGTTCTTTCCCATCCTTTCCTGTCATCGATAGAGCGGGATAAGGTAACCCAGGCCCTGAAGGAGTTCAGGACCGGGAACAGGATTTACCTGGCACCCTCCGAGTTATTCTTTTCTCCCCTGCACCATCAGGTTTTCTCCCTTCCTTCAGGGGTGGAGAAATACGGGGATTATCTGCTGGGTATTCTGCGCATGCTTTACGGGAGGTTTCCCGGGGAGGAAGGCGACCCCGTGGTGAGAGAGATGATCTGGCAGACCTACAAGGCTGTGGAAAAGCTGCGAACGGTCATTGCAGGGATTCTGGAAAGAGGAAAGGCGCAGATCACTCCCGGGATTTTTGTGAGCTTTCTGGGAAAATACCTGACTCTGGAATCTGTGGCCTTTGAGGGAGAGCCCCTGTCAGGGCTTCAGGTCATGGGAATCCTGGAAACCCGTTGTCTCGATTTTGACCATTTGGTCATCATCGGCCTCAATGAGGAGATATGGCCGCGGACTTCCGCGATGCCCTCGATGATTCCTCATAATCTGAGGAAGGGGTTCGGGCTGCCCGGACTGGATGACCAGGAGGCGATGTATGCCTATTATTTTTACCGGCTTATTCAGCGGGCCAGGCGGGTCACCGCCACCTGGAGCACGGTCAGGGAAGGGGTCTCAGGAGGGGAGCTGAGCCGTTACGGGTTTCAGCTGAAGTACCGGTCGCCCCATGCCGTTTCGGAGAGAACCCTCGATTTTCCTTTCGGAAGCCGTCCTGTGGTTCCCATTGCCGTTCCATCAGGGCCTGAGGTCAGGGATTTCCTCCTGGCGGCCAACAGGGAAAAACCCCTGTCACCCAGCGCCATTATCAACTACCTGATGTGTCCGCTGCGCTTTTATTTCAGGTATGTGGCCCGTCTCAGGGAGCCCGATGAGGTGTCGGAGGATATCGACCGCCAGCTTTTCGGGAATATTTTCCACAAAGCCGTGGAGAACCTTTACCACTTCCGGGTAAACACCGTTCTAAGTCCCGCGGTACTGGAGAAAATGGCCGCTTCGGGGGAGAAGATCAGGGAAGCCATTCTCAGGGCTTTTGCAGCGGAATATTTCCGGACCGACCCCGAAGGATGGCGCGACCTCACCATCGAAGGGAAAACCCTGCTTATTTATACCACGGTGTCAGAGTATATACGCAATTTGCTGGAAGTGGACCTGTCGGCGGCCCCGTTGTTTCTCCATGACCTGGAGAAGGAGTGCGCAACTTCCCTGGAAGTGGATATCGACGGGGAGATGAGAACTCTTCGCATAGGAGGCAAGGTGGACCGGATTGATGAGCAGCTGGGCGTTGTCAGGGTCGTCGATTATAAAACGGGGTCCCTGGAACAGGCGGCCCTGGGGATGAGCGCCATTGAAGAGCTTTTTGCCAGGGATGCCAAAAAGGTGAAAAAGGAGGCCCTCCAGTCTTTGCTATACGGTTATATCCTCCGGCGGAGCCTTTTCATGGGCTCCCCGGTGCAGGCGGTGATTTACGCCATCCTCCATTTCAGGGATGAGAAGTTCAGGATGACGGTGACCTTGGACAAGCAACCTGTTGATGTGGCCTTGATTGAAGGGGAACTGGAGGGTCACCTGAAGGATCTTCTGGAAGAGATCTTCTCGGTTTCGACCGTTTTTGGTCAGACGGAATTCAGGGAAAGGTGTGCCAGTTGTCCCTATAAGGCGCTTTGCAGGAGGGAGTAAAGGCTTCCGTTATGCCGCAGGGCCATGGGAAAAAGAAAAGGCTGCACCATTACGGGCAGCCTTTTCTGGAGTTATGATGCTGACAGGTCAGGATCAGAGGATGGTGGCAGGATCCACGAAGGGGAGGTTAAAGGCTTCGGCCACCCCTTTGTAGACCACTTTGCCGTCGACTACGTTGAGCCCTTTTGCCAGCGGGGCGTTTTCCCGGCATGCTTTTTTCCATCCCTTGTCAGCCAGTTGAAGGGCATAGGGGAGGGTGGCATTGGTGAGTGCCAGGGTGGAGGTTTGCGGCACGGCACCGGGCATATTGGCCACACAATAGTGGATGACCTCGTCAATGGTAAAGGTGGGGTTGGCATGGGTGGTTGCCCTGGTGGTCTCAAAGCAGCCTCCCTGGTCCACGGCCACGTCGACCATGACTGTTCCCGGGCGCATGGTTTTGATCATTTCGCGGGTGACCAGTTTGGGGGCTTTTGCTCCGGGGATCAGAACGGCCCCGACGATCAGGTCGTGGGTTTTCACCATTTCTGCAATGTTGAAATGGTTGCTCATCATGGTCTTCACATTGGCAGGCATGATATCGGCAAGGTAACGGAGCCTGGGCAGACTCAGGTCCATGATGGTGACATCGGCACCCAGTCCGGCCGCCATCTTGGCCGCTTCGGTACCCACGATACCCCCACCGATCACCAGCACTTTCGCGGGAGGCACCCCGGGAACGCCACCCAGGAGGACTCCCGAGCCCCCGAAGGTCTTTTCCAGGAATTTGGCACCCTGCTGGATCGACATCCGGCCTGCCACTTCGCTCATGGGTATCAGCAAAGGCAGCGAGCGGTCGGGCATCTCCACGGTCTCGTAAGCCAGACAAACTGCTCCGCTGTCGATCATGGCGCGCGTCAGTTCCTCCGAGGAGGCAAAATGAAAATAGGTATAGAAAATCTGTCCCTTTTTCACCAGTTTATACTCTGACTCAATAGGTTCTTTCACCTTGATAATCATGTCGGCAATGGCGTATACCTCTTCAATGGTGGAAAGAATGGATGCCCCGGTGGCTACATAAACTTCGTCCCTGAATCCGCTGCCCATTCCGGCATTGGTCTGCACAACCACGGTATGGCCCCGTTTTACCAGTTCTGCGGCTCCGGCAGGCGTTAAGGCCACCCGGTTCTCATTATTCTTTATCTCTTTCGGAACACCAATAATCATAACATCTTAGTTTTAATTTATTAATGGTCCCAAATATACGGGGATTGCCGTACAGAAACTATGACAAAAATTATTCATTCGGATCACCGGAATCCATCACCCGTTGTTGCCGGCGGAAGGGGGGCCCCGGTGTGACGAATTGAAAGGTGAAGTTTGCGATATATTTCATTTTGCAGGAGCAGCGGGTGTTTTGATATTAAAGTGACACGATTATCTTTGCCGGGTATCAAAATATTTTTCATGCCGCATATTTCGAAAAGGGGGGCTGACATGCCCGATTCGCCGATACGGAAGCTGGTTCCCTATGCCAACCAGGCCAAGGCAGAAGGGGTCAGGGTATTTCATCTGAATATCGGACAGCCTGATCTTCCCACGCCGGAAGTGGCTCTGGAGGCCATTCGCAGCATAGACCGGCGGGTTCTGGAGTATTCTCCCAGTGAGGGATTTCTTTCGCTGCGGGAAAAGCTGGCCGCTTATTACAGGGAGTATGCCATAGAGGTGGATGCCGGTGAGATCATCATCACCACGGGAGGAAGTGAGGCTGTCACGTTTGCTTTTATGGCCTGCCTGGACCCCGGAGACGAAATCATCGTGCCGGAACCGGCCTATGCCAATTATACGGCCTTTGCCATCGGTGCAGGTGCCGTTATCCGAACCATCCCTTCCCGCATCGACGATGGCTTTGCCCTGCCTCCCGTGGCGGAATTTGAAAAGCTGATCACTTCCCGCACCAAGGGAATCATGATCTGTAATCCCAATAACCCGACAGGTTACCTCTATTCCCCGGAAGAGATGGAACAGATCAGGGTGTTGGTGCAGAAGTATGACTTGTTCCTTTTTTCCGATGAAGTGTACCGTGAGTTTTGCTACACGGGAAAGCCCTATGTTTCGGCCCTGCACCTCGAGGGGATCGGCAACCATGTGATTCTCATTGATTCGGTGTCGAAGCGGTACAGCGAATGTGGTATTCGCATTGGGGCGCTGGTGACCCGTAACAGGGAAGTTCGTGATAATGTGATGAAGTTCTGTCAGGCTCGCCTGAGTCCCCCGCTGCTCGGTCAGATTGCCGCGGAGGCCTCTTTCATGGCAGGCCCGGAATATATGCGGACAAACTATGAGGAGTACCTGTTACGCCGTGATTTCCTGATCAGCGGGCTGAACAGGATCCCCGGGGTCTTTTCCCCGGTCCCCATGGGGGCCTTTTATACGGTGGCACGTCTTCCTGTAGAGGATGCCGACGATTTCTGCAAATGGCTGCTCACCGATTTCCGGCTCAACGGAGAGACCCTCTTTATGGCCCCGGCATCAGGGTTTTACACCACTCCCGGACTGGGCCGTAACGAAGTGCGCATGGCCTATGTTCTGAAAAGGGAGGATCTGGCCGCATCGCTGCGCATCCTGGAGGAAGCCCTGAGGGTTTATCCCCGCACTACTGAAGAGTTCGGTAAAATATAGCTACCTTTGCGGCATGTCTTTGTTGCGGAAATCCATAGTATACTTCTTCGCTTCACTGATTCTGGTTTTCAGTGCCACTTGTTATTCCGGAGGGGAGCAGGGGATCACCCCTGACCGCTGGAAAGGCAGTGATGAACTGGCGTGGGTTTCGCCGGCCACGGCACCCGGGTTAACGCTCCAGGAAGGCACGTCCACACAGGGCATTCCGGTGTGGAGACCGGAAATATCGATTCCCGGGCTGTTCTTCAGATGCCGGAGCACAGCAGAACCTCCCCGTTTGCAAATCCTTCGCAAGATTTTCGTTGTCGACAGGTTTTCCTATACCCCCTGTAAATCAGTCCTTCTCTTTCCCTTCCACGAGTTTTCATGATTTTTCCGTTGAATTGCACGGTAACCTCCCTGTGACTGGTTCAGGGTTCCTGATGTTTTCTGATTCCGTTAAGCGTCGTCTTTAGCGGTGCCTTCGGGCAACCTCTTCACTGGAGGAATTCCGGTTACGCAGGGAAAGCGAATAGGAAATTTACAATCATTTAAAATTAAAAATCATGACATCAACTATAATCACAGTTATTATCGTTATCGCCATAATTGCCCTTCCCGTTTGGTTATTAATGCATTTACAGGGGGCCGAAAAGGGGAAATTTAAAAAGGAAATCGCTGCCCTGACCAAAAAGGAAGGAATCAGTATCAGTGAAAATGAGTCCTGGGGGAATAAGTTCATCGGGGTGGACCGGGAGCAGGAAAAGGCGGCCCTGATCATCCTTGGAGATCCTCAGAACAGGGTATTTATTGCCGATCTGAAGAACTATTCCAAATGCAGTGTGGAGAAGAACCTTCTGAATGCGGGGGGCAAAGGAAATGCCATAGTATACAGTTCCATAGTTCTTCGGTTTGTAGCACGGTCCAGGTCGGCGGAAGATTTGGTTTTCCCCCTTTACACGGATCATGAAGACATGACCCTTACCAACGAGTTGCAGATTGCCGGAGAGTGGAGCGAAAAGTTCAACGGCATTATGCGTAAGCACAACTAGGGTTTTTCCCTGTGATTCCGGTAAGACGGTATTCGTTTTTACCCTTTAGCCCTTTATGGTCACTTCTGGTGAAAGCAATGGCCTTTCCTCGCTGACCACAAATTCCCTGAGGAGGAACTGAAAACAGTTTTTTCTCAGGGGTTTTTCTCAGTATTTGTGGGTGTTGGCTGAACAGGGGCGTTGTCGAGCAGGTCGTACTTCTGTTTTCTTTTTTTCCAGCGGTCGCGG
>CAYWUJ010000017.1:0-45794 GCA_964461455.1 uncultured Prolixibacteraceae bacterium
AGAAGTTCAACTGTAAACCCACCGAAGCACTCTTGAAAGTAGGCACGCCCACCCCGGTACGGCTCAGGTTATAGTTAGAGGTATTCCACATGGAATAGCCTGAGATCGCCTCCGGATCAATCGGAAGGTCACGCAGATTGTCGAAGGTAAAGAAGTTCTCCAAAGAAGTATACACCCTGATCTTGCTGATATTTGCCTTTCTGGTGAGGGAAGCGGGGAAGGTATACCCCAGGGTGATGTTCTTGAGGCGCAGGTAGGCCATGTTCAGCAGGTAGCGGCTCTGCACCTGCATGTTCAGAGTGGTTCCGCTCCCGGCTTGGTTGTATGGCGCGGGATAGAAGGCGTCGGTACGGTCCTCACGCCAGAAATCCCCGGCAAAGGCCTGTGGCATGGCACCATCAGCGGAATTGAAGCCGGGAATGGCCAGGAAACCGTCACCCCAGACATCGCGCTTGCCGACTCCCTGGATGAAGAAGGAGGCATCCACCCCTTTGAAATCCGCACCCGCACGAAAACCATACTCATACCTCGGCGTCGAGTTGCCGATCACCTTCAGGTCGCCATAGTCGGGATTGCCATTGGCATCCTTCAGCAGGCGGTTCCCCGGGTTGATATATCCGTCACCGTTCAGATCCTTGAACTTGACATCGCCGGGTCCGAACAGGAAGTTGCCCGACTGTTGCCTCCCCTGGATCGGGGTCTTGGGATCACTCGGCTTGTAAATGGTGTAATTGGCCGATCCCGCTTCGTTGGGTACGGTAATCTTAATCAGCTTACCTTCTCCGTCGTACTCGAAATCGCTCTTCTGGAAAAGCCGGTCGGTTTCATAACCCCAGATCTCACCGTAGGTCTTGCCCACATACCACTGGTCGATACTGTTGGTAGTGCCGTATTCGGTGATCTTGGTCACGGCATCGGAGAAAGTAGCCACCAAATTGATGCCCAAACCGTTGTTGAAGCGATGGTTGTAATCAACCTGCACCTCATACCCATTGGTACGCAGGGAACCATAGTTGCTCTGGGGTGCTCCCGTACCAAAGGTAGCGGGAAGTCCCTCCTGGGGAACGATCATGTTTTCGGTATCACGGCGATACCAGTCAAAGATGATGCCCAGACTGTTATTGAAGAGACGGGCATCCAACCCCAGGTCAAGGGTGGTGATATCCTGCCATGTTACCGATGTGGAGACGGCACCGGGAGTGCCGAACTGATATAGTTTGCCTCCGATCAGCCAGTTATTGAACGATCCGCTCATGGTGGGGATATACAGGGAGTTGGGCACCGACTGGTCTCCGATGGTTCCCCAGGAACCGCGGAGTTTCAAGGCGCTCAGTGCGGGGGCCGCCCATTCCATCCAGGGCTCCTGCTCCACACGCCATCCCGCTGAAAAGGAGGGGAACCAGCGCCACTGCAAATCGGTAGGGAACTTGGAGGTTCCGTCATACCTGAGGTTGGCTTCCAGAAGGTACTTCTCCTTATAATCATAGTTCACACGTCCGAAGAAACCCAGCTGCGATTCCCAATACTCCCCACCGCTGGTAGTCTGGGTTCCGGTGGCCAGGTCAAACTGCGGATTGTTGTAGTCAATCAGTTGAGTGATCTGCGACCAGTTGTAGGCATTTTCATAGGCCACACGGCTCATCCCCAGCAGGAATTTGGTATTGTGATCCTCGGCAAAGGTCTTCTCATAATTGGTCGTAAGATTCAGGGTATTCCACATGTCATTTTTGGAATAGCGGTACACATGGTCGGGATTGGAGCCCACAGCAGTATAGGTATCCATGGCCAGACGGTAAGCGGGCATCGCTCCGGGTGCTCCCTGTGATACCACCTCTCCGGCATCGTTGACATAAATCCTGTTCCCGTTCTCATCGTTCTTGGCAATGGGAGCCGTCCAGGTATTCCTGGCGGTGAAGCGGGTTCCCGGCCGTTTGGTGATATACTCCTGGTTGGCATGCGTATAGTCCAGGGTAATATTCCAGTCCTTGAGCGGTGTAATGGTGACGCCCCCGTTCATGCTGGTGTAGTTGGTCTCCTGGAAAGCGGTGTTCCCTGCCGAAAGTTCGTAAGCCGGGCTCCTCAGGGGATCCCCGTCTTCGGTGGTCATCGGATAGGTGGGACCCCAGCGGTAAATATAGAGCCATGGGTCTGCGGTGGTTGAATTGGTGGCATAACCATAACGCTTGTCGCGCTTTGAATAGAGTCCGCCCCCATACACCCTGAGCCAGTCGTTGACCTGCGTCCCTAAACGGATGGAACCGTTATAACGCTTGAAATCATCGATCTTGGAAGGTTTGATGATCCCGTCCTGGTCGAGGTAACCCACCCCGATATTGTACTCGGTGCGTCCGCTTTTACCACTGACAGTCAGCCCGTGGGTCTGCGTGGGCGTCCACTCATCGACCATGTAATAATAGGGGTCATAAGTCCTGAGCCCGATCTTGCGGTTGTTGGCATCGACATACCAGTCACGGCCATAAACCATGGGATCGTCGGGTTTGACGACATCCCCCCATTTCTCCTTCCAGGTCACCGCCTTTTCGTACCCCTCACGGGTTACCATCCAGAAGGCACCGGCCACGGTTCCACTTACCCTCTCGAAAGCCCTCAGCGTGTACTCCAGGGCATCGAGTCCTCCCATCTCCATCTTCTTGGAGATATTCTGAAAAGAGAGGTTGCCCGAATAGGAGACATTGACACTTTCGGTTTTGGCCCCCTTCTTGGTGGTGATCAGAATCACCCCAAAGGCGGCCTTGGCTCCGTAAATCGAGGAGGAAGCGGCATCCTTCAGCACCGAAATCGACTCGATATCGTCGGGATTGATCATCTGAATGGAGGGAATCTCCACATTATCCATCAGGATCAGGGGTGAGGTTCCCCCACGCATCGAGGCGTACTGCCCACGGATTTTAAGAATCGGATCAGATCCGATTTCCCCGCTGGGGATCACCACGTTCAAACCGGGGGTGGACCCCTGCAGACCGCGCCCTACATCAGCGATGGGCCGCGCCTCCAGAATTTTCGTGTCCACCGAAGAGACCGCCCCCGTCAGGTTGGCCTTCTTCTGGGTACCGTGCCCCACCACGACGATCTGCTCCATGTCGACCATCGACGACTCTAACGAAACATTGACCACGCTGCGGCCGTTCACCGCAACCTCCAATGCACGCATCCCCACATAACTGAATACCAGCGTGGCATTCTGCCCTGCGTTGATCTGATAGCTCCCGTCCAGATTGGTGATCGTCCCCACGGTGGTGCCCTTCACCACAATGGAAACACCCGGAAGGGTCTCGTTAGTCCGGGAATCAGTGACCTGACCCCTTACCACATTCGTTTGCGCACCGGAAATCTGCCACAGCATACTCCCGAGCACCGTCAAACACACAAAGACAATCGTTCTCATTACATTTTGGATTTGGTTTTAGTAATTTATATTCACTGTTTCAACCTGGTCGCTATTAGTTACCGGTTATCTTTACATGAAACAAGATAGGAAAAATTTGTCTTTTTGTAATACAACTTTTTAAGTTTTTTTAACTGAAAATTGTTAATTTTTATTTTCGTTCATTTCAGTCTATATGCCTGTATATATGAATGTTAGAAAATAATAAAAAAGTACAATATACTCTTACAGCCCCTTCAAACAAAAAGAAAGGCTGCTTGTCATATAACAAACAGCCTTTCCGCTTCATCCGCTGCTGCTGCAGCAGCGCGTCATGGTTCACCGGGAAAACCCACTGGGAATCTCCCATCAGTTGGTGAGCTATGGTCCACCGAAAAACCCCATGCAGGTTTACTGAACGATCAGTTTCAGGGCGAACTGGTTGCTCTTCATTGACCGTACCAGGTACATGCCGCGGGTAAGTCCGCTGATATCGAGGGCATCGTTCGCCGATTCGATCCGTTTAGTCATCATCAGGCTTCCCGTAATGGAGAAGACTCCCACTTCCACGGGCTGGTCTACGTTGATGTACACCCGTTCCCGGGCCGGATTGGGATAAAGCTTAAATTCCCTGCCCGGGGCCAGAACTTCAGGCAGCGATGTGGCCAGGGGCTCCACCTTGATCAGGTAAATGTTTAACCCACTGCTGGCTGACGAGAGATAGATTGTGGCAGGGCCTCCGTGATATTCGATGCTCTCCTTGGCAAGAGATCCTGCAGGGGCGCTCATCGTACCTAAAATGGAATCTTTATGGTTTACGGCAATATTGAGGGTCCTGACATCATCGTTGTTTGATGAGGTAAGTACAATGGTAATTTTGGAACTACCTTCGACATCAAAACTCAACACCCGGTTAACCGGCTTTCCTTCAGTATCATAAGCACCTGTACCTCCAAATTTGATCCGGTGGGTAAAGGTCCACTCCTCGAAAGTTTTATTACTTCCATCAACAACCATTGCTTTACCTTCTGCAGCATAAATCGATAAACCGTTAACCACAGTATCTTTCACCATGCTGCCCAGGGCGTTGAAGGCGGGATCACTCATGTTCCAGGTATTGTTGCCCACTTCCCCCACCATGGTCAGCGCATAGCAGGCAACCCCGTTGTAAGGCGACATGATGTACATCAGCACCTTGTCGGACTGTATGTCCAGGGCGATGGGAGAAGCATAGGAAGAGTTGGTGTTGCCTCCCAGTCCCAGTTCCGGGAATACGGCGACTGAATCAGCCCCTTCAGCCCCTTCGGCAGGAATCTGGAACAACTGGAAGGCCGCTTTCGGTGCGGTGGTGGCGGCCCCGTTGTTGTGGCTGGTGGTAGGCCCTACCAGAAAATCCTTACCCATAAAGGTGAAAAACGCCACTCCGGAAACCCCGGGATTGATAAATTTCTGGGGACCATTAAAGGTGGAGAGCAGTTCCCCCTGCATGTTATAAAGCGTGGGGTATACAGAGTGTCCATCGGCCCAGAAAAGGTCGGCACTCATGGGCCAGAAACGCGGGGTAATCCCGAGCTTGGGAATGGCCGTCCCGACAGGCGCGGGATAGACCGCTTTCAGGGTGATAATGACCGGTTCCTGGCTGACCACACCCGCCGTGATGTCAAACCTGAGCACCTTGGGTTCCGGGGCGGCAGCATTGGCATCCCCGACCAGGATGTACCCGTCTCCTTCTTCTGATACATCACCGTAAAAGCCGAAGGCATCGCCTAAACGCATGAAGGGCTGGACCACTCCATCAATGGTATCCTGGGAATTCCACGCCAAAACATTGGTGGTCGTATAACCGCCGCCCGCTTTCTCGGTCATCATATATACCTTGAAAGCCTGGGTGTGCGAGTTGGTGGACAAATTACAGAAGAGTATCTTCCCACTGGGAGTGACAACAATATCATTCACAGCATAGGTCCCCCCCTTGACCAGCGCCGTATCGACAGGTATGGCCGAAAGCTTGTCCCCGGTCAACCCATCCAGCACCACAATTTCCGGCGGATTGGTTTTCCGTGACATAATATACAACTTCCCGTCATAAAACGCCATGCCACGCTCCAACATGTTCCCCATCCATTCAGGAACCGTCCCCGGAACGATGGGAATACCATCCTCCCACACAGCAGTGCTGTTGATGGAATGCTCCCATACCTTGGTCACCACGGGTTTCTGGGCCATCGCCAGAGCAGTAACAGTCAGAAAAACAAAAAACAAAGTAAATTTTCTCATGGTTCATTGATTTAAGTTCGACATATGATTTGTTGATGCATTAAAATTTTCAATCCAATAAAGTTATAAAAAAATAACCGGAATACAGCTCTAAAACCGATTTGTCAGGCCTTCTTCCTCAATTAAAACTACTGTACGATGAACAATCCGTTTTTAATTCCGTCACAGGAGGAAAGGGTAAAGATGTAGGTCCCCGGCTTAACCCCGGCCACCGATATCTCACTCCTGTTTCCCTCGAAACGGGCATATCCTTCCCTCACCGTCCTGCCGGCCATATCGACAATCCGGTAAGGAGAATCGCAACTCCGCTGATCCACTTCAACAAACACCTTATCCTTTGCCGGGTTGGGATACAGCATTATCCCCTCTGTGGGAACGGGGAGATCCTTCCGTGATCCGGTCATGGGCAGGCTGCTCTTCACCATTTGGTCGAAATAGAGGGCCCCGCCTCCGGAAAAGGGAGTTCCTGCCGAACGGAGTTTTAACCCCGCAAAACCATACCCTTCCTCTCCGGGCAGGTCTACCCTGGCTTCCCTGAATTGCCATCCGGCAAAATCGATCACCCCCAGGGGAATTTCGATGACCGATCCCCCGCTTTCCGCCAGCAGCGATAACGGGTTTTCCGACAGGTCACCCCACAGATACAGCCCCAGGTAATCCCCGTTTTTCATGGAGAAAAAGGGTTCCGGAGGTTTGACCACCACATGGGCGCCGGGACCGCCAAAACCATAGAGGAGGCGGTAGGAGTAACCTCCGGCAAGTTTACTTCCGCTATACCTGAGGATCCGGTTGGCGGTGCCCGGAAGAAGCTCTTTGCTTTGCAGGGTATCGACACTCCAACTGGTGGCCGACGCCTCAAAATCCATCACCACATCGGCCTCTGGCAGGAAGATGGACCCCACCCTGAACGTAAAATACTTATCCTGTCCCAGGGTCAGCCCTTCGGTATCGGTCAGCTGCCGGCTTACCGCCAGCGTATAGAAGGAGTCGGGCTTAAGATCATTCAGGGTGAAGGCATAAGATCCCACGGTTCCTACAAAGGTGTTGATTTCAACATTGCTGCGGGAGACCTCATCGCCCCGGCTGTCGAGGATGCGGATCCTTGACATGAGCTCTTCGTTTTTTACCTTACCGTCAAGGTGTAGCCTCACCTGGGTAAAGGGGTAAACACCGGTCATGCCGTCACGCGGATAGTGATTGAGCAGATTAAGCCTGTTCCGTGCCACGGTGGTAAAGGAAAAAGTGAATTCCTTCTCCATGGTAAGGTTCCCGATATGGCGGACACTGGAATCCAGGGTGACGGTATAATGGGTGGAGACTTCCAGAGGTTCACGGGGAACGAAGCTGGCAATGCGTCCCTGGTCCTCCCACACGTAAATCCCCTCGACTGCCGGAGTGATGGTAAAGGCTTCACGGAAGGAAGCGGTGTCCACTTCGAAGTTAAAGCGGAAGAAGACCGTGGATGCCGCCGACACCAGTTCCCCCTCCCCTGCCCGGGGGCCATAATCCTCGACCTTCATGGGGTCGGAACGATCCTGGTCAAGGGAACAGAGATGGTAGGTGACTGCCGCAGAATCGACCGTGATCTTCTCCACCACCCGGGGCATATACTTCTCCGCCTCAAAGGTCAGCTGATACTCGCCGGGCTCCAGGTTGTCAAACATATAAAATCCGTTGTTGAGCTGGTCGACGGTATACACCTTTTTGCCGGGCTGAAGGGTGACGCGGGCTCCGTTCACCGGAAGCCACTGATCCCGGGAGCCCGGAATATAGGGATAGCCGGTCACCTTCCGGTAGGAATCTTTCACGCTCCCTGCAATTTTCCCCGTTCTCCCCGGGTTGCCCCCGTAATACTGACAGAAAGCCCTGAAAAAATGCCAGGCTTCCAGATGCTTGTATTCCCTGTTCATCAGACGGTAGGTCTCGGGCAGATAATCGTGAAAAGAACCCTCCGAGATCAGTCCGGGAACCGTGAGGGGTCTCAGAACGCCATAGCCATCCCAGCTTTCAGGAGCAAACGTCTTATCACCGCGCACCTGCCTCCCCGCATAACTCCACTGGGAGGTCTGGTTTGAAAACAAATTATCGAAAAAGAGATTCGCCAGTTGCATGCTCTGGGGCAGAATAGGATTGTTGTCCCAGCCATGAAACAGCATCAGCACATAGTTGGTCACCGAATTATGGGCGTTGCTGTGGATAGAAATCATAAAATCGGCGTTGTTGACGTTGGCTTCCTCAGCGATGGCCGACAGGGGGCGGTCGTCAACGGTGCGGTTCTGCACACGCGACATGATCACCCGCGCGCCTTCCGATTCCAGCAGTTGCCGCAGGTGAAGGGCTTTGACCAGATTGCTCTTCGACTCCCAGAAACCTGCGGTATCCCCCAATGCGAAGGGGGGCAGGGGCACATTCCGGTCGTCAGAGTCGAACCCCCCATGGCCCGGATTGACATAAACCCTGACACCCTCCAGGGATTGTCCAAAGACCACCAGGGATCCTACCCCCATCAGGAAAACTAAAAACAGATGCTTCATCGCTTATCTGTTAAGGATATATTTCTGCACAAACACCTCCCCTTCGGGGGTATGCCAGGCAATACGCCCTGCGGCCTCCGACACGGCGGGGAAGAGGGCGATGCTCCCGGGGGGGGAGATGGTCTTTATTTCCCCGGTTTCCGTACTGAGGACCACCACCTCGGAGCGGGTGATCCTGTGGCCATCGTCAGAAGTTACCATGCCGGCCACCAGACGGTTACCCGCCCACACCGGGGCTTCCATGCTTCCGGCTGTGAAGAGGATCTCCCCATCCAGGTCGCATACAAAACTCCCCCGCCCCATCGCATAGGCCAGAATCTTCTTACCGTCGGGCGACAGCGAAGGCCATATGTAACTCTCCAACGGGTAGGGTTCCAGCACCTTCCTTTCCCCACGGTGGTAAAGTACCAGCTTTTGATCTTCAATGACCACGGCAGCTGCATCAGGGAGGACACTCTCCTCTGCTCCGGGGACGGCACTCTTCAACTGCCCTTCCTCCACGCATAGCACCTCGCTCCCCGCCAAAACAGGCTTGGGAAGATCGCGCGAAAAGGGCCTCAGCGGGGTGGTCTCCCCTTTCGCGAGGGAGTAACTCACCAAACGCGAATACCTGAGGTTCTCCCTGAATTCCTGTTCCACGAAGATCACCCTGCTGCCATCACCCGAAAAATGAGGAGCATACCCCGCCCCGTCAACATCCGAGATAGTCAACAGATTTCCTGTTGTAAGATCTGCCATCTTCAGACCCCGGTAATTCCCGGAAGTCAGCAGTAACTTCTCTCCGGAAGCATCAAAACGAGGATAAAAAAAAGCCTCTCCTGCCGGAAGGGGGAGCTTTTCTGCCGGACCCGCACCGATGCGGGGGCAACCGCTGACCGAGGTCAGAATAAAAAGGAAAAAAATCAGAAACTTCATGGACTTATCTGTTATATATCATTACTTCATATTCGTTTATTGTCTGATCACCCTGACCACCCTGCGTCCTGACCCAGTTTCCAGAACCATCATATAAACACCCGGGGTAAGGCTGCTGCCCTGAAGCAGAAAAGTGTGGTTTCCGGGGGGTTTCATCCCCTGGTGCATGACAGCCACCTCACGGCCGGTGATGTCCTTAATCCGGAAGGTGACCACTCCTCTTTCAGGAAGGGAGTACCACACCGTTGCCGGAACCCCGGTGACCACTCCCGGTGATTTCAGGGAGAGCTGGTTCTCCCTCATCCGCTCCGCTGAAGTCAGCAGAAATGTAAAGGAGACCGCCGGGGACCAGTCGGTGAACGATCCCGAGGAGTACCCCGCCCTGACCCTGACATACCAGGTGCCCTCCGTCAGTCCGCTGATATGGAGTGCCGAATCGGGGGTGCTGACCGACTGTTGCCTGGTATCGTTCCAAGGAAACACAGGTGAGGAGGACCACTGAAAGGTGAAGCTTCCCGCCAGCAAATCACCGCGGGCCATGAAGGTGACCGGCGTTCCGGTCACCCGGGCACCGTTTTCAGGAGAAAGAAGGACGGGCACCTGCGGGGGGACCCTCACCGTGGAGAATTTCACGACTTCCGACCATAAGGTGGCGGAATCCCCGTTCATGGCCTGCATCCTCAGGTAATAAACCCCATAGGAAGAGACCGTCCCCGGTGGCAACCTGAATAAGGTGCCGGAAATTCCCTGGTGGTCATACAAGAGTGAAGAGAAGGTGTTGCTGATTGAAATCTGCATCCTGAAGGTATACCCCTCCATGGGTTCCCAACGGACCAGGGGGGTGACCTCCACACCTGTCGACTCATTCAGGGGAGAAAGGATGTGGGGCCTGGGAAGGGAGAGCAGCGTGAAAGCACGGCCTGGCGACACAGCATCGGGGGTGCCGGCCATGCGGCTGGTGACCCTCCAGTAATAGGAGGCGTCTTCCTGAGCCCCCACCAGTGCCACAGGGAATGACAACGCCGTGATTTCCCTCCGGCATAAAAGATGTTCGAACAGGGAATCGCCCGCCACTTCCAGGATATACCCTTCGGCACCCGTGACGGCGCCCCACCGGAATGACGCCGTACTATATACAGCCTCTTCCGCTCCCGGGGATAAAAGCTCCGGCGCCTTGTTATCACCTGCCGGAAGTCCCGGCACCGCCGGCGGCGACTCGTTTCCGTTGCGGTCCACCACCGACACGGCCAGCCGGTGACCGGTGAGAAGACGGGGAGTCCGTGACAGATCCAGGGATGGTGAATAGGTCATCGCCACCAGATATCTCCCGGAGAAGAAATTCCCCGGCTGGTCCGCCAAATCCACGGGAACCGCATACACAGCATACCTGAAGGTGTCGCCCATATCGTCCCAGCGCAGAAGGGTCCCCTCGGTGCGGACCGAGGTCGGCATGGGCAGGGGTTCAACCCCGTTCCAGCTTTTCACGGGTGGAAGGGCCGCATACCGGAATTCGTTGCCCCTGAAGTAGTTGATCACGCCAGGGGTAAAAAACATGGTGGAACGGAAAAAGACAGATCCCGGGGCGCCATTCAGGTCCTCCATCCTGTTCCGGGTTACCTGTTTTCCGTATTCTGCAGGATCATACCCTGCGGCGCTCTTCATGAGGCCGGGAAGCGACAAATACTCCATCATGGAAAGCCCTTTCATCTCTTGCGAAAGATCACCGGTGGCGGCCTTTTTCATGGTCACCGGCGGGGGATAACCGGAAGGGTCGAGGCTCGAGAGGGAATGGCTCACATAAAGATGGCGCCCGAAGCGGTGGACCACTCCCGACCACCATTTGGAGAGAACATCATAATCCTGGTCGGGGTCGTCGGTCGTCCAGTAAATCTGGGGCGAGATATAATCGACGCTCCCCTGTTCGAGCCAGGCCACCGGGTCGCAATAAATCGACTTGTAGGCATCCATACCTGTGATTCCCTTAGGGAGCTGAAGCCCCCGGGAAGCCGCCACGCTGGCGTCGGTGGTCCAGATGCCGAACGGGGAAACCCCGAAGGTCACCCAGGGTTTTACCTCCCTGATGGTCTGATGCACGCCGGCCACCATCCTGTTCACATTATCACGGCGCCAGTCGCCCAGGTCCATGCCCGCCGGCCGCCATTGCGACTGGCTATACTGGTCAAGCGCCGAAGAAGTCCCCTCATAGGCATAAAAATAGTCGTCAAAGACGATGCCGTCGACATCGTAGTTGGTGACAATCTCCCTGACAATATCGTCGATACGCTGGCGCACCCCGGGGTTCCCGGGGTCCAGAATGGCCCCTCCCCCGGTGTAGGTGAGCACCCACTCGGGATGGCTCTGACGGTAATCACCCGGCTGACCGGCATATTTCCCGGCAACGGACTCGAAACGGTAGGGATTCAGCCAGGCATGGAGCTCCATGCCCCTGCTATGGGATTCGGCTATGGCATAGGCCAGGGGATCCCATCCCGGATCCTGACCGCGCGAGGCACTCAGATGGGCCGACCAGGGCTCATAAGTCGACGGGTAAAAAGCGTCACATTCGGGCCTTACCTGGAAAAATACCGCATTCATTCCCACCACCCTCATGGAATCGAGGATCCTGGTCAGCTGCTGTTTCTGGAGTTCCACGGTGGAAGGGCTTCCGCCAGCAGGAATTTTGACGCCCGGCCAGTCGAGACCCCATACCGTCGTGAGCCAGGAAGCCCGCAATT
This sequence comes from uncultured Prolixibacteraceae bacterium, assembly GCA_964461455.1. Lineage (GTDB taxonomy): Bacteria > Bacteroidota > Bacteroidia > Bacteroidales > Prolixibacteraceae > UBA1413. Next base: position 11,847 of record CAYWUJ010000017.1, read on the forward strand.
CCCGTTTCAGGGGTTCCTGGGCCGAAAGCCCCGCCATCCCTGACAGTAATACCCCGGGGATCACCAAACATAACAAAAGTTTCCCAGCCAGGCATTTGCGGAATCCGCGAATTACAATTTCCAGAATACGACTCATCTCATCATGGTTTATGGTACTACGATCAATTTTCCCTTCATATGGAATCCTTCACCCGAAACCTTGTAAAGGTAATACCCCGCGGGGAGACTGTCAAGGGGCAGGAACGGGGAACGGCCGCCGGGAACAAAAGTCACCTCCCACTCCCTGAGCGGTTCGCCGCGCATCGAGAAAAGGGCAACCCTGGCATTTCCCTGTACGCCCTCTCCGCCCCGGAGGTAAAAACCCTCCCTGGCAGGATTGGGGAAAATCCCCTCCCCGTGCATCAGAGCGGGAGAGACCAGCCTGCTCTGGGGATCCCCTTCCGGATAAAGGGCATAGAGACCTCTCAGCCAGAAAGTACCCGTATATCGCGTCCCCGTCACAAATGAGGGATCCCTTTCCACAATCAGCCTGATGCTTTTCATGGTCAGGGGATAATCCTCCTGCGGAATTTCAGCACTCCTGATGGCAGAGGTCCGTCCAACCAGGGAACTACCGGTGAAGGCAGGTACCTGGCACAATCCCGCGGTATGGTCAAGCAGATAATAATAACTGTTTTTTGTGCCGGAACCTGCCGCCTCCATCATGAGGGAGTCGGGCATGCCATATACCGGAATCTCCTTCGTCAGCGTGATGGATGCCGTGCGGTTCGAATAGAGAAAAGAGTAGTCCACCCTCAGCATCTCCTCCTGGGACTGGGGATGCTTCTCCCGTTTCAGGGTGACCTGGTCAATATAGCTCAGCGACGAAATCCATGATGAGGGATCGGAGAAATCATCGAGTAACATGCGGCCCCTGCCTATCTGCACACTTACCAAACAGGTATCGCTGTGCATTTCATCATCACTGCTGACCACCACCTGCACACTCCCTTCTCTGAAACCCCGGAACCTTCCCAGGGAGTCCACCTCTCCCACCGCAGGATCGAGCGACCGGAAATGAATAATGTCGTTATCGAGGAAATATCTGTTCCCGTCACCCCCGGAACCCAGAACCTTGAAAACATAATCACGGCGGTGGTCAATGAGCAGGGAGGGCACTGAAAAGGTGATCCTTTCCACCGGTTTGACCATCACCGACATGGTATCGGTCATCCCGTTCCAGCTCCCGGTGATCATCCCGCTGCTTCCGCTTCCAGAGGCGGTAAAGAGCCCGGCCTCGCTGATTCTGCCGATGTTGGGCGAAGCGGCGTAATGGATATTTCCGGCGGTCAGGTAGCGGATCACTTCTCCGTTGTCGTCAAAGGTGCTGCCTTTGACCTGAAACTTCCTGCCAAAAGGAATGGTGATATGGCGGGCGTTGAGTTGCATGGTCCGTTCCTCGCCCGGGGTGGCCATGGAAACCAGCAGCAGGGCATTGCCCACGGCTCTCTCAGAACCGTCGGAAGGGGAATTCCGGATGGTATTGCGGACGACCATCGCTGAGGAGCCTCCACCATCGAGGTTCAGGGCATACGCCGCCCCCGAAGCTTTCATGATATCGGCCAGTTGTTTGGTGCTTACCCCCTTTGATTGGTCGGTACGGCCATCGACAACGGCAAGGATGATCTTCCGGCCATCGGCGGAATATCCTGCAGCCGTGCGGGGATGAAGCTCCACCCAGTTGTTGTCTGTGACCTTCCCCTCATTCAGAATCTGACGGTCTCCCCCGATCATATCGGTAAGCTCAGGGAAGAGGGAGGGATTACCCTTCAGCGATATCCGCAACACTGCGGTCAGCGTATCTCCGGGAAGAAAAGCGTTCAGGAAGGCTGCCTGCTTTCCGTGACCCGAAAGGACCACCCCATCGCGCGGAATGACCGCCGAGCCCACTCCCGTGTTCTTCCCGCTGACCTTCAGCAACACCGGGGCATTGGCACTCCAGTCCCCCGATGCCAGGGTACAGATCACTTCGGTCCCCCACTGGTTGGTCCTGGTCGTCCTTCCAAAAAAGGGATTAAAAAGGATGAGTTCGTCGCTATCCCGGGATTCGTTGACTCCGGTGATCACCGTGGTATCTCCCTTTCCGCTGACCCTTCCGCTGAAGGCCATGATGTCGATGAAGGGCTGATTCTGCCGGTCAAAGGCCACCACCGGACGACTCTCATGAGGCACCTTTGCCAGCTGGCCCAGTATCATTTGCCCATTGACGGGAACCCCCTGGTTTGGAGATACCGTATTGTAAAAATCACCGTTGACAGCGGCAAAAACCTGGTGCCCCGCCCGTGAATTGCGCAGGGCCATGGCCGATGGACGCTCCAGCCCTATCAGCGAATCGCGGCCCAGACAACTCTCAAAACGAATGAAGGGATGACGGGCGTCGATAACCAGGGTATTGACCAGCAAGGGGAGATCAGGTAACCTGAAGTAGGTATGAAGGGCACCCAGTCCGACATCGTGGGTGTGGACCAGGGTATCGGTTTTGTATTTCACCCCCTGTATCAGCAGGCTGTCCTGTGCTCCCGAGGAGCCTGCCACCAGTAAAGCCAGCAATACAATAAATACTCCCTTTCTCATTTCAACCTACTGTTAGACGGTATAGTTGCGGTGATGAAAAATGCCGGGGCGAAACGCGGCCCTTCCGGCAACGCGGCACCGCCCCCCACTTCCTAGCGGGGTTGCCGGTCAATGGCGATGCCGTATGCTTCCACCCCGGGGAGGAAATACTCGACCACCGGGGTCTCATCGGTCAGCTTAATACGCTTGATCCCCGAACGGTGCAGGGGATTGGCGGCATAATACTCTTCGGGGTCCATACCCGCGGGGACCTGCGGCCCCCGGTAGGCCCAGTACATATACTCCTCATCCACGGCCATGCCTGTCACATAAAGGCCTTCCGAATCCCCGCCCTCGCCATCAAAAGGACTCCTGTCAATCACCTTGATGGCTGTTCCATCGAGGTTGCTGCGTACGATCATCTTGTACCGGCTGTCGGCAAAGTAGAGTTTTTTGTGGAGATCGTCGATGACAAAGCCGCGAACCCCGAAACTCTGATGAATGGCCCCCGCTGCCGGCAGAAGGTCTCCGTCGACTTTCGCACGGCCCAGGTTGTCACTCTCGGTAAACCTGAAAATCCCCGAGCCGGTGGTGTTCTTGGCCCACCAGTACATCCCGTTGTATTTGACGATGGGACCGTTGATGTTCCCCCAGCTGATACCTTCACCGTAATAGCCCAGCCAGTTGTTCCTTATAAAATAGGGAAATTCGGTGAGGGAGAATTTTTTGTTCCGCGTATTGACAGAGGTTTTAAATATCCCCTCCCTGCGGTCGACCCAGTAAATCATCTTCTCTTCCTCATCAATAAAACCATAATAAAAATCGAGGAAGGTGTCACCGCCGAAGTTTTCCACCACACTCTCGCGGCGTGAGCCGTCGTGGGCCACCACAAAGATCTCCCCGTCACCTGAGGTCAGGTATAAAGGCTCGGCCACATAGGTAAAGTAAGTTCCCGCATCGAAGACATAGAGCCAGTCACCGCTGAATTGCAGGGAAACGGGATGCTTGCCCGAGCGGTACCCCATGTCAAAGGGATTGTTCAGTGCGGGATCAATTCCCCCGATCAGTTTTTTGGCCATGATATTCCCCTTCTTCACGGCATAATAGAGCGTTCTGGCCGGCTGGTTGTAGTTAACCCGTACATTCACCATGACGGGAGCCAGGTCCTTGCCCCCGATGTTCACGGTGAGCGAGACAATCTGGCTGCCAATCGAGCCGAAAACGACCGAAGGATCGGTGAGGGTGCTTTTCCCGTTCTCATCAACGCCGGCCCCCAGGGTTCCTTCAGGAAACTGCCAGTTCAGGGTCACCGGTTTCTCCTCGGGATTCTCCAGCATCACCGAAAAGGAGACCTCCGTCTGGTTATACACAATGACAGGATCGGTGGCCGTATACTTCACCACCGGAACGATATCGCTGACCATCAGCTTTTTCTTGATTTCTCCGGCACCTTCGGCCTTCAGGGTCACCGTATAGGTTCCTGGTTCGGTATATTTGTGGACAGGGTCCTTCTCCGACGAAGTGGCCCCGTCGCCGAAATCCCAGAGCCACGAGGTGCCAACGACCGACAGGTTCAAAAACCGGATCTCCTCTCCCACCACATAATGCAGGCTCTTGGCCGAATAGCTGAAATCGACGGCCTCAGAGGGAAAAACCTCGGGGGTGAGTTCCTGCTCACAACTCCAGAAAAGAACCAGTCCCGTCAGAAACACCAGACAAAGAGCTATTTTCAGTTTTTTCATAATGCTCAAATTTAAAGGTTACCTAAAATATGGAGATCCTTTTCACATCCGAGAAGTTCTCCACCTGGGTTCCGTTCACCACGCGGAAGCGGGCATTCAGTTCGAAGCTACGCGTAAATTCCACGGCATAATACTGCCGGTTTTTATTGTACACCAGGGCACTGAAGGGCAGTTGCCCCACTTTTTCCCTGAGCAGGGGCAAAGCCGGAGCCTTCACGGGCCTGGTCACCACCTCTCCTTCGGTCACCGTGTCAAACCAGCTCTCCAGGGTGTCGGCAGGCACCACCGGGTTATTGGTGACCAGAAGGGCCTTAAAATCGGAGTATCCCAGCTGGGCGAAGAAACCCTGGATGAACCTCTCCCTGATTGCCGGGGGAATGAGCTTGTCAATCTGCGCGGCATCATAGGCGAGCGGATTTTTATATTCCAGTGACGAAAGGGTATAACTTACCGGGAAAGTGTCGTCAATCACGAAGGCTTTCTTTTCCGCCGAAAAATTGTCTTCAGAATGTGTGAAGGTTTTGATCTCCTGCGACTCACGCACCAGCTCCGTGGAATCGAGGAGAAAGGTGTATCCGGTAAGGGGAAAGGTGACCGCATATTTCATTTTGCGGACCACGTCATAACAGACCCCCAGTGAGGTGAAAGTACCATCGACCGACCAGTACTGCGCCTCGAAGGCGACATCGCTTCCCGCAGTGACGTTGGTCACGGGAACATCCCAGTAAACGCTGGCGGCGACATGTCCGGGCCGGGAAATCTCCCCCAGGGGATCGTTGATTTCGCACGACGCGGCCAGGAAAAGCAGCGGGAGCAGCAGCGCCCCGACCCGCAGGTTCCCCGCACTGAGCCGGGTGACCTTATGTATGATCTCTATTGTGTTCATTCTATCCTCCTTTCAAATTCAGTTTTGCGGTGCCCAGATCATGGGTTTTTTCAGCCATTCGGGATTTCTGAAGGCATCAAGCCTGATCAGCTCATCCCGGTTATACTTCTCTTCGGTTTCCGGGTCATAATTGAGCCTTTGGATCCACTGGCTTTCTTCTGACCAGTATGCCGTGTAAAGGTTATGGGGTCTCCGCAGTCCGGGATAAATCACCACGTTCTGGTATTTCCTGTTGTTGAGATCGTTGCTGAAGCCATACCTGCGAAGGTCGTTCCACTGTTCGGGCTGTAGGTACATGGCCTTGTACTTTTCGCACATGACATGAGAGAGGGTGATGTTTGAAGATCCGGGGACCAGGTCGGGGTCGGCAAGATAAGCTTCCATCGCCTGTGCGGGAACCCCGAGCCTCTGCATATGGGAGGTAATGCCCTGCCGCAGGTGGTCGGCGGCTTTGGACTTATCGCCATTCCAGAGGGCCGCCTCGGCAGCGATCATGTGGAGTTCCTCGCGGGTGATGAAAGTGATGGCCGAAGTGTCGGTGGTCAGCACACATTCATACAGATCGGGATACCATTCGATTTTGTGGGACGGCGACATGCCCGAGTTGCTTTCGAGGTAACGGTAGGTGACCAGGCCTTTGTCGTCGGCCCGTTGCTTCATGATCACATGAAGTCGGGGATCCCGGGCCTCTCCCGAGGCGGGGTCAAAGCCCATCATCTCCTCCACCAGGAATTTGGTGGGAATGGCCGATAGCAGATCGTTGGAACGGCTCTCCCATGAATTGATGGGTTTATTGTTCTTTCCCCACATGCAGTTTTTCTCAACGCTGGAACCACCGTCGAATTTATAACGGGGATCCTGCCACCCCGCCAGGGCGGCTTCTGCCGAGGCCAGTACCGCTCCTGCCGTTCCCGTATTCAGATTAGGAAGGTCCCTGAGGAGAATCCTGGCCTTCACCGCCAGAAGCACCTGCTTCCACTGTGCCATGTTCCCTCCGAAGACACGGTCGACGTCGCGGCCCATGGGACGGTTGGTGGACTGGGTCACCTCAGGGGTATCAAAGAGTTTGATCAGTTCATCGGCCTCCCCCTTCATCCACTCATAAATGCTCTCCTGGGTGTCGTATTTGGGGGAAGAAGACTGGTACGCCTCACTGCGGGGCATATCCCCGAAAACATCGGTGGTTTGCTGCATCGAGAGCAGCCGCAGCAGCCGCGTCAGGGCCAGGTAATTCACCGAATTCTCCTCTTCGGCAAAACGGAGGAGTTCCTTGGCATTGGTGCCTACATCATAAAAGTGCCTTCTCCACTGGGGATGACGGTTCATGCCCAGGAATTCCCATCCGCTGCGATAGGCATGGGAACCGGTCTGGCTCCTCCCCGCCGTCGTCAGAGCCTGGGAGAGGTAAGTACCGTACTCACCATGATCATAGTTTTCCAGCGCGGTATAAAAAAGGATGACCGGCATGATCTCGTCAACGGGGACCTGGTCCACGCCGTCGGGATCGCGGTTATCACCCAGAAAGTCATCACAACCCGGGGTCACCACCAGAAGTGCCAGCATCAGCAGTATAATTCTTTTCAGTTTCATCGTCTTTCCGGTTTAAAAGGTTGCACTAATATTCAGGGTGATACTACGGGTTTGCGGAACCCCCAGGTAGTCGATTCCGAAGGTGCCGGTACCACCGGCAGTCCCGGTATAGTTGACCACGGGGTCGGAACCTGAATAGTTGGTGAGAAGGAGCAGGTTTTTCCCTGTTACGGAGAACTGAAGGGCTTTCATTCCGGCCTTACGGGCCAGGGGAGAAACATCCCAGGAAAGGGTGGCATAACTGAGGCGCGCCAGGGATCCGTCTTCCACAAAATTGGATCCCACAGGGGCATAATAGTTATTATAAAAAGCCTGGTCAAAGACGACGGGAACGCTGTTTTCCGTGAAGCTCCCGTCGGGTTGCTCCACCACACCATCGATGAGGATCAGCCGGTTGCGGTAATCTTCGAGCATTTTGGCCTGTCCCCCTGAGATCAGGCTGCGCAGCGTTCCGTTGACCACATCCCCGCCGTAGCGGAACTGGGCCATCACCGCCAGCGACAGGGACTTGTAAGACCACCGGTTAAGCCACCCCACGGTGAATTCGGGTTCCCTGTTGCCGATCAGCAGGGAACTGGAAGCATTGATTTTCGGACGTCCCATCTCGTCGACGATAATCCTTCCTTCGTCGTTGCGCAGGTAGTCCTTTCCTGACAGGGCCATGGTGGAACCGTTGAGGTAAGCCGTGGGCCTGATGTCCCCCACCTGTCCGGCATAGTGGTATACTTCGACCAGCTGGTCGGGGAGATCGACAACGGTACCCCGGCTTCTGCCAAAGTTGGTGACCATCGACCAGGAGAAATCTCCCTTTTTGGCCATGGTCTGGTCCCAGGAAATCTCAAAGCCTTCATTTTTGATGTCGCCCTCGTTGCGGGTCTGCAGGATATTCCCCGATGCGGGGGATACCCTTACCTCCACAATCTGGTTGGTCACCGAGGTGGAGAACCAGGCCACATCGAGCCGTGTCCTGTCGCCGAAAAGACGCATATCGGCGCCCACTTCCCATGAAGTGGTCATTTCAGGTTTCAGGTGAGGATTGCTGCTGCGGGTGGGATCCACGCCATATCCTCCGTCGGGATGGGGCATGGCCTTGTACCAGTTGTTGAGCCGGTAGAGGGGGGCGTCCTTGCCCACCCGGGCCCAGTTACCCCTGATCTTGGCAAAGGTGACCACCTTTTCGGGAAGTGAGAAGATTTCGGAAATGATGGCTCCCCCGCTGAAGGAGGGATAGAAATAGGAGCGGTTTTCCTCGGGCAGCGTGGAGGAGTGGTCATTTCTTCCGGTGATCCCCAGTTGGGCAATGCCCCGGAAGTCCACTTTCACCTCTCCGTAGTAGCCGTATACATTTTTCATGGTCCGGTTCAGGGTGATATCCTCCTTCCGGAAATCGGAAAGGTTTCCGACACTGTAAAATTCAGGAACGATGAACTGTCGTCCTCCCAGGCCTGCCGACCTTCCCATGGCCCGTTTCACGTCCCATCCAGCCAGCAGGTCGAGGGACCAATCCTGTGCCAGCTTCCGGGAGTAGGTAGCCAGAAGGCCTCCGTTGACCACAGAACTTCTCCCGTCGGAATAGAAGAAGGATCCCAGGTAATCGAGATCCTCCGATGTGGGGGTCTTCCCGGCTTCCAGGCTCCAGCGGGGTGTCACCATGCTCCTGCTTTCCGAATTGGTAAGGTCATAGCTGACCCTTCCGGTGATTTCCAGGGTACTGATCACTTTCCAGTTGACCGACCCCTGAAGAAGGGTGCGGTTGGAATCATAGCGGGCCTCATCCTCATAGCGGCTCCAGAGAGGACTGGCCGGGGAGTTGTAACGGTTGTTGCTGTTGATGTACAGCCAACGTATGGTCCCGTCAGGATTTTTATAATTGGTGATATCGTCGTCGATGGGCCACTGGTAGGCAGAGCTCATTCCCGCCCCGCCCCTGGAATCACGGGTAACCAGGTTCGCCATCATGTCGACCGACACCTTCGGCGACACTTCGTACCTCGACTTGAAGAGGAGTCCCCACCGTTGCAGATAATCTTCAGGGATAACCCCCTCATGGCGGACATAATTCCCCGAGGTGTATGAGGTGAAACGCTCTGATCCTCCCGACACCGAAACATCATATTTCTGGTAGACTCCTGTTTTCAGGTAGTTCCCGGGGTTGTCGTAGGTGACGGTCCCCGCGGGGGCCAGGGGGCCCCATCCGCCCATCGACTCTTCCCTGTAGACGCCGTAGGAACCCCGGAGGTACATATCCTGGATCTCCGGCACCCGGTAAGGCTCGTCGACCTGCAGGGAACCACTGGCTTCCACGCGGATCTCCCCTATCTGACCAGACCGGGTGGTGATGATGATGGCGCCGTTGGAAGCCTCCTGTCCGTAGAGTGCCGCAGCAGCAGCCCCCTTCAGCACGGTGACGTTTTCAATGTCGTTGGGGTTGATCTCGGCAGCCTTGGTGGCCCCACCCGAGATGTGCATCCCGTTGAGGATGAAAATGGGCTCGTTGTTCTGGGCGGGATTGATGGAAGAGATCCCCCTGATCAGGATCTGCGAGGAGGCCGAGGGTGAACCTCCGGTTCCCGATACCTCGACACCGGCGATCCTTCCCTGCAGGGCATCCACAAAGTTGGTCTGCCTGCCCACGTTGAGATCTTCGGCATTGACCGACTGCACGGCAAAATTGAGCCGCCGCTTTTCCGATTTGATGCCCATGGCGGTGACTACCACCTCATCCAGGCCGGTCACCTTCTCTTCTAGGATCACGTCGATGCGGACCCTGCTCCCGATGAGCTCCTCGCGCTGACGGTATCCCACAAAGGAAAAAAGAAGCGTGGCCCCCCTGGGGACCTCCAGGATATAGGCACCATCAGCACCGGTGATGGTGCCGTTGACGGTTCCTTTTTCCACGACGTTGACTCCGGGCAGGGGTTCGCCGGAAACATCGGTGACCCTGCCGGTGATCCGGGTTCTCTCCTGCTGGAAGAGCGCCCCGGGATCTCCCTGCCGGGAAATCCCGGAAATGCCCTCGTCGGCCAGTACCCCGGTGACGGGAACCAGCAACATGAAGAGCATCCATCTGAAAAACAAGGGCGGAAGCAAAGTGTGCTTCCCCGATATTGGTCTCTTTTTTCTGTTCATGTCACAACAGTTTTAGGTGACTATTTGGTTTATAGCGGTTACTTTTATGGTTCACTTTACGGCATCAGACGAGAGGGATCACTCCGTTTCCGGGGCGGTCGGGCAGGGTGACCTTTCCGTCAACGACCGTCATGCCGTCGAATACGTCGTTCGATATCAGAAGGTTACCATCGAGGTCGGCCCAATCGACCAGGGGTGAGAGTTGTGCCGCCGCCGATACTGCACAGGAGGTTTCGGTCATACATCCGATCATGACTTTCATGTCCAGGGCACGCGCCAGGGAGATCATTTTCCGGGCGGCACGTATCCCTCCGCACTTCATCAGCTTGATGTTGATCCCTGAATAGACTCCGTGACAGGGCAGAATATCGCCGAAGGTCTGAACGGCCTCATCGGCCACGATGGGCAGGGGACTGCGGGCGGTCAGCCAGGCCAGGTCGTCGCGGCGTGATTTATCCATGGGCTGCTCCACAAAGACCACCCCCTGGCCAGCCAGCCAGTGGCACATCTCCAGGGCTTCTTCCTTTACGCTCCACCCCTGGTTGACATCGACACACAGGGGAACCGGAGAGACTTCCCTGACCGCCCCGATCATCTCACGGTCATTACCCCTGCCCAGCTTGACTTTCAATATTTTGAACGGTGAGGCCTCTGTGGTTTTCTGCCTGACCACTTCAGGCGTGTCAATGCCAATGGTAAAACTGGTGTCGGGGGTATCGGCCGGGTTAAGTCCCCACATCCGGAACCAGGGCTGCCCCAAAACCTTTCCTGCCAGGTCGTGGAGGGCAATGTCGACCGCCGCCCTGGCGGCATAATTCCCGGGAGTCATACCGTCGACATAATCCATGATCTCCTCGATGAAAAGAGGATTGTGAAACTGATCAAGATCAAGAGCCGACAGAAACCGGGTCACCGACTCCTGCGTCTCGGCAAGATACGGGGGAAGGCTGGCCTCTCCGTACCCGGTGATCCCGTTCCACTCCACCTCGGTGAGGATATCAGGGGTGGTGGTACGCGAACTTCCAGCCAGGGTAAAAACATGCCTCAACTGCAGTTCGTAAGGCCTGAATCTCAATTTCAACGGCATCTCCTTCCAGGTTTTAGAAGTTTCCCTGTCCCGGGTACATCCCGGCATCACTCCGGCCAATGCGGCAGAACCGGCAACAAAACCTGCGGTCCTGATAAACTGACGACGGTCGCTCATATGTTCAATTTTCAATTTTCTGAACTCATCAGGGGTTCTTTCCCGGGCTAATACCAGGGATGCTCCCGTACCGGCATATACCCCTGCCCAGATTCCCATCCTGTCACCCTGCGGGCTCCCAGATAGGTTCCCGACAAATAACTGCTGTAGTGGGGCTCCCGCTCATTCATACTATTGATACCCACCTGCCCCGAAGAGTGGATGACCTCCCTGTTGCCGGCATATATTCCCACATGTATGACCCGCAGGGGTTCTTTCTGGCCGAAAAAAAGAAGGTCGCCGGGGCGGAGATTCTGTTGTTCCAAACCGGCATCCACAACCTCCCCATATTTATATTGCTGTGAAGCATCCCTTTCGAGGATGACTCCGTTGAGAAACCACACCATTTTGGTGAATCCGCTGCAGTCGAGGGCCTTTGGGGAGGTTCCTCCCCACATGTAGGGAATTCCGGGGAACTCCCTGGCAGTGACCACAAGATTTTCAGGAGTGGCGGCAGCCTGGGCCCTCCAATCTTCAAAATCCACAAAAATCGCCTGATCTGCCCATCCGCTGCGGCCATCGGGAAGGAGAACACGGCACCAGGGGCCCTCTCCCCTTTCACCCCCCACCAAACAACCCATGGTCAGGTCACTGACCCTTTGCTGCCGGGCGGTATCGCCATACACCACTCCGTAGTGGGAAAACACAAGCAACCGCGGCGACTGCCTCCAGAGTTCCAGTTCCGCTGATGTCATGGGCTGCACCGAAGAGGTGGTGACCCAGGAAAGGTAACGGTCGGGAGTCTGCACCTGGAACCAGCCCGATTGTTTTCTCAGGATTCTCAGGGGGGTTCCCATCAAAGCCTGGGAGACCATTTCGGCATCATGGCCGGGCTTCGCCTTCAGGTTGGCCACGCTGACGGTCACCAGCCCGTAACGCTCATCCCCGACCGTTGGCGCCGGAAGAAGCTGAATACTGTCGATAATCCCCTGATGGACCTGACGGGCAGCTGCCAGAAGCTTCTCCTTCAGCTCAGCAGAATGCACTTCCCCGCGGAGAAGTACTTCACGGCCCCTGACAGGTTCTGCCGTAACTGCGCAAATTCCCGTCCTGCGGTCGGGCACTTCCCTCAGGCATACCTCATCAACAGCCTCCTGAACAAGGCCGGCCCGCGGGGTCATACACCCCGCCAGCACGATGAAAAGACATACAGAAAAGCAGAGGTTTAGTCTCATTGGCTGTCATGTTGTATGATAACTCCTCTTTCCCCAAAGTTATAAACAAAGTTTCAGCGTTACAATCGATTCTTCATGTTTTTTAACACAAAATTGGTATGACAACCCTACAGGTCATGGCAGGTATTGGACATCCATGTGATAGTCCCACTGATCGAAATAGAGGTTTCCCAGGCGCCATTCCACCTCACCTCTCTGGAAATCATTGGGTTCACTGCGGAGGTGTTTTTTTGCCGGGACGAAGGGGGTTGCCAGGTCGTCGTTGACCATCAGGCGCCAGGGATCAATGCCGGTCATGTAGAACTCTCTGATCCGGGGGTTTTCCCCGGGCAGCCGGCCGAACGACATGTCGAGGGGGACCCATCCGGTTCCCTCGAACCACACTTCGCACCAGTCGTGAAGGTTCACCTCACCGGGGTGCATCATCCATCCGCTCTGCCATTTCGCGGGAATCCCGTTATGGCGGGCCAGGGTCATGAAGAGCAGGGTTTTCATTCCGCAGTCGCCATGCCGGCGGGTGATCACATACTCCGGGATGTTAGCGATGGTTCCGTATTCCAGGGCTCCTGCCCAGGGGATCTCCTCATCAATCCAGGTAAAGATACGCCTGACGATTTCCAGGGGATCACCGGTATCGCCCACTATGGTTTCTGACCATTTTTTCACCATGGGGGAAAAGAGGATGTGGGGGGCCTGTTCCCTGAGGAATTCCTGCATCATCACGGGATCGGCTTTGGGTGTTCCCGCCAGCGTGGCCTGATCGTAATACTGGCCGCAGGAACGGTAGGTGAACACTATTTCAAAGCGGGCCGGTTCGCCGGCCACGGCCGTTTGCTCCATATAAACGGATCTTTGCATGACCTCCCGGGGCGCAATGGTATACTCTCCCGGAAAGGCCGACAGAAGGGTCACCTCCTGCTGGCGGGAGTGGCCTTCACGGGGCCATGGCATCCAACAGCGGATGGTCTCCCCGGGGGGAACGGCATCGGCGTCCACAGTGAGGGAATAGGTGACTTTCATATTTACGGGAGCCACGGGAAGGCCAGTGCTGACGCTTTCGGCGATCGTCGCCGCAGCAAAATCCATTTTAAAGGTGGTAAAATCATCCGGTTCCCCCATCCTCCCCGGCTCTGCCTTACGCCGGCGATGCTCCAGAATACGCTTCAGGTTGGTGGCCGCACGGTTAAAATAGCGCTTTTCCCCGTCAATGGACCGCCACTCCAAATCACCTTCCTCCTCCCACTTTCTGAAATCATCATCAGAAAACGGGCCCATCACCGCAGCCACCCGCTCCCTGACCTGCTCCTCCGTCAATGAAAAATCAAGGCTGATCCTCCGTGTCAGATCGACCAGGGAATCGAGGGCGGCCAATAACAGAGTATCCCCGGCAGCTTCCTGTCTGTATTGCTCAGCAAGTTGCCCGACGGCTGAAAAATTCCCCATGGAGACCTCCTCCGCTACCCTGTGGGCGGGATCCTGCCTGTCCACCGGTCCCGCACAGAAAAAAAAAGCCGCCGATATCAGCAGGGACAGGGTGATGTGGTAATGTTTCATCGCATTCCTTTCCCGGAAAACAGGAACCTGCCTTTCCGGATCAAAAAAAAGTTCATAGATTTATTCCAAAATTACCAAATTTTCACTTCATCTGCATATTATGAATAAGAGTATCCGTTATTTGCTCCCTGTTGTTTTTTCCCTGTTTCTCCTTCCATACACCCTGACCGGAGCCCGGAGTGTGAAGAGCGGACTGGAGATACTCGGGGAATCGGGATTCACCCTGCTGAAGGGGGAAAAAGTGGGACTCATCACCAATCCCACGGGCATTGACAGGAACCTGCGTTCCACCGTCGACATTTTCCACAACTCTCCGGAATTTGAACTGGTGGCCCTCTTTGGTCCCGAGCATGGGGTCAGAGGCGATTACGGAGCAGGCGACTACGTGGAGAATTACACCGATCCGCACACCGGACTCCCGGTTTTCAGCATCTATGGAAAAAACCGGAAACCCACCAAAGAGATGTTACAGGGGATTGACGTGCTGGTGTACGATATCCAGGATATCGGGTCCCGCTCCTATACTTATATCAGCACCCTGGGGCTGGCCATGGAAGCGGCTGCCGAAAACAACATCCGCTTTGTGGTCCTCGACCGTCCCAACCCCCTGGGAGGCCTCAAAATGGAGGGTATGATCACCCGTCCGGGTTTCTTCTCCTTTGTCAGCCAGTTTCCCATCCCCTACGTGCACGGACTGACGGTGGGAGAGCTGGCCCTCTTTCTGAACAGCGAGGGACTCCTGGCCAACGGGATCAAGTGTGACCTGGCCGTGGTAGCCATGAAGGGGTGGAAGCGGAAGATGACTTTTGACCAGACGGGACTCCCCTGGGTGCTCACCTCCCCCCATATTCCCCACGAATACAGTCCTGTGTTCTATCCCATCTCCGGAATTCTGGGCGAATTATACACCATGAGTATCGGCGTGGGGTATACCCTCCCCTTCCAGCTCTTTGCCGCCGAATGGGCAGACGCAGAAAAACTGGCCGCCGCCCTCAATGCCCTGGCCCTCCCCGGGGTCTCCTTCCGCCCCATTCATTTCACTCCCTATTACAGCACATCCAAAGGAACCATTATCCACGGCGTACAGGTTCACCTCACCGGTTACAGCAAGGCCAACCTCTCCCTCATCCAGTTTTATGTCATGCAGGAGTGCCACCGGTTATGGCCCGATAAAAACCCCTTTGAGATGTGCGATCCCTCAAGACTGGGCATGTTCGACAAGGTGTGCGGCTCCGACATCATCCGGAACAATTTTACAAAAAACTTCGCCGTTGCCGATATCCAACACCTCTGGATGCAGGAAATTCCCGCCTTCCGTGAAAAGGTAAAGCGGTACCTGCTTTACAGATAAGGGTGACGAAGAGGTCAGGGCTGAAGCCCGGCGCTGTTAGCGCGGCATTATGGGTGCAGCACAGCCGCGGCATTATGGGTGCAGCGTAAAATTATCTTACCTTCGCACCGGAGTCCTGATATAATGAAAAGATACATTCTTTTGTTGCTGGTCCTGGCGTTGTTTAAAACCGGCGCGGGAACCGTTTATTACCTTTCCCCCACCGGATCGGACACTTACAACGGCACCTCACCCGACACGCCCCTGCGGATGCCCGACAAGGCGATCGCCAAAGTGGTTGCCGGCGACACGATCCTGGTGCGCGGAGGAACCTACTCCATCTCTTCCACCCTCTATCTCAAACAAAGCGGAACGCCGGAGAAGAAAATCCATCTTCTGGCATGGCCGGGGGAATCGCCCATCTTTGACTTTTCGGGAACGGCCTCCGGGAAAAGAGGGATCAGCCTGACCGGCAGCCATTGGGTCATCAGAGGCCTCTTCATTACCAAGGCCGGAGACAATGGCATGCACATTTCCGGCGGCGCTTTTAACCTGGTTGAGAACTGCAACTTTTCGGAAAATGAAGACACCGGATTGCAGTTGAGCGGAGGAGCCCACGACAACCAGATCATCAACTGCGATTCCTGGTATAACGCCGATCCTCCCGACTACGGCGATGCCGACGGTTTTGCCCCTAAAATGGACGTGGGCACCAATAACTATTTCTATGGGTGCCGGGCCTGGCAGAATTGCGATGACGGGTGGGACGGATACCTCAGGAATGGCAACAATGCCTCCACCATCCTCGAAAACTGCTGGACCTGGAGGAATGGTTACCTGAAGGATGGAAGAGACCCCGGATCCCAGGCCAACGGAAACGGGTTTAAAATGGGGGGCAGCGACGACAAAACCCTGAAACACCATTTTATCGTCAAAAATTGCCTGGCTTTTGACAATAAATCGAAAGGCTTTGACCAGAACAACAACAAGGGATCGATGACCATCTTCAACGGAACGGCCTTTCGCAACAAAGGCAATGATTTCAGCATCCCTTCCGCTCTTCCGGCGGGAGAACAGGCCATTGTCAAAAACAGCCTGGCAGCCCAGGGAAATAAAATCAGCCTGGGAACTTTTGTGATTCAGCAAGCCAACAGCTGGAACGGCGGGGTGACGGTTACAGCGGCCGATTTTATCAGCCTGGATACCACCGGGGTGTCGGGTCCCAGGAAAGCCGACGGAAGCCTGCCTGAACTCCCTTTCATGAAGCTGGCGGCCGGAAGTGACCTGATAGATGCCGGCATTGACATTGGTTTACCGTTTCTCGGTCCCAAACCCGATCTGGGATGCTTCGAAAGGGAGGCCACCACCCATGCGAAATTCCCCCTTGCAAGCCTGGAAAATGGTTATGATTTAAAACTCCTGAAGGCGGACAGATCCTTCGCGGATTTCAGTTTTACTCCCGGCGATGCACCCCTGATCCATGCCTCCCTGGTCACGATGCAGGGGACGCGGGTCTGGCAATCGCAGATCCGCACTTCCGGGGCCGCACGCGCACACGCCAGAATAGACCGGAGCAGCTTTCCTTCCGGAATCTATTTACTGAACCTTTACTCCAGCCAGAATAGGGAAACTTTAAAAATTCAACTGCCCTAACCCGAAGAAAGCTGAGACTAAGGTCAAGCGCTGTATGCGCGGCAGTATGGTAGCAGCGTAGCTGCGGCATTATGGTAGTTTGAGGTCAAGGGCCCTCCCTTCGGTCCGGCAGGTTAAGGTTAAGGTTGAGGTCAAGGTTGAGAAGAATGTTGTCAAGGATGCCAAGGGGAGTACGGAGCGACATTTTAGACTCAAGACTCAAGACTCAAGATCTAAGACTTAAGACTTCAGATTTTGTATTGCGCCGATCATGGCCAGAAAGTTTTCCACGGGGATAAAGGGTGGAATGCTGTTCCCTGATCCCAGGGCATATCCCTTTGATCCGGTCAGTTCCAGCAGTCGGGCAGCCCTGGCGGCCACCTCCGCCGGTGTCCGGGTAGCCAGAAAATCCATGTCGATGCCTCCCAGGATGGCAATCCGTCCGCCCCATTGCTGCCAGGCCTCCTCCACGGGGAGGATCACATCTTCAAACGAGTGCTTGGCATCATAACCTAAATCATCGATGATCTCTTCCAACAACCCATATATATTTCCGCAGGAGTGGAGGATGGCCGGCTTGCCCCGGGCATGGACCGCCGCCACGATCTTCCGGTGCCAGGGAAACACCAGCTCCCGCATATGGTCAGGATCAAAAATCGTCTGGGTCTTGAATCCCCAGTCGTCGTTGACGATCACCGCCCCGACGCTCTCAAAAGAGGAGCAGATCTCATAATACCTCAGCAGGCGGCTGCCCACGGCATCGAAAATTCCGGCGGCGAGCTCAGGATCCTCATAGATCATATAACAGAGCCGTTCGAAACCCACCAGGTCGGTCACATTTTCCAGCACCCCGCCGGGTCCCGGGGTGACAAATTTCATTCCGGCAGGAAGCATGGAGGCATACCGGTCAAAAACATCATAATCCCCCTCCCCCGCATCGGGCCAGGGATAGGATTCAAAGGAGCTCCTGCCGGTAATCACTGCGCCGGCATTCTGTGACACGGAGGCTTTCTTTTCATGGAACGCCGTCACGAACTTCAGACTTCTGTAAAACCGTGCCGGAATGGTGACATGGTCATATCCGGCATGATGAAAGGCATCAATGGTCATGCGGAAGAGCTCGTCCCGCGTGGTGGGTTCAAATCCCGGTCTTCCGGCCAGCAGCGCATTCAGTCCATTGTTGGTGAAGTACTCAAACAACACCGGCCGGTCAGCCGCCTCCCTGCGGAGGACCTTCAGCAACTGGCCAAAATCAGGGGGATATTTGCGGAAAATCCTGTCCATTATACTTATTTTAGCCTCTTTTACCCTTTACATCCTTATCATGGTAATCCTTGATGAGCTTGCCAAAGAGCTTTTCCTTTTTCCGTTTTTCAAATACGGAAGTTTCAAAATAGCTCTTCTCCCGTTGCATCTTGTGGAAATTCTCCAGAAGGCCCCGGTCCAGCATGCCGTTTTCAACGGCTTCAAGAACCGCACATCCTGTCTCCGTGGTATGCGTACAATCCTTGTATTTACAATTTTGTGAAAGACGGTATATGATATCGAAGGTAGTCTCCAGTCCGTCGGACAAATCCACAATCCCGACTTCCCGCATGCCCGGATTGTCAATAAGAATCCCTCCGCTTTCCAGAACGGTCAGTTCCCGGTGACTGGTAACGTGCCTCCCTTTACCGGTACTCTGACTGATGGAACCGGTTTCCATAAGGCGCCTTCCGGAGAGATTGTTCAGCAAGGTCGATTTTCCGACGCCGGAAGATCCCAACATGCAGTAGGTTTTGCCTCTTTCTATGATCCGCTTTAAAGTATCATATCCCTCCTCTGTTTCATTGCTGATGGCAACCACCGGCACATCCTTTATCCGAAGACTGATGGTTTGGACTATTTCGTCCAGAGATGGCCTGGTTATCAAATCTGTCTTCGTTAACAGGATAATCGGATGTACCTTTGAAGAATAGCATATGGTCAGGTACCTTTCAAGCCTGTTGAGGTTAAAATCCCTGTCTGCGGCCTGGATCAGAAACGCATAATCGATATTGGCGGCGATGACCTGCACCTCTCCGAACTGACCAACAGCCTGCCGGGAGAGGATGGAAAAGCGGGGAATGATGGCGTGAATCACCGAAAAATCGGGGTCATATATGGTCAGCGCCACCCAATCGCCCACGGCGGGAAAATCCTCACGGCCTTTTGCTGAAAACCGCAGATTGCCGGTTATTTCGGCATCACATTCCCCCTTTTCAGTGACGACGGTATACCTTTCCTTATGTTCCGCCACCACCCTGCCGATGTCGAACTCCGTAAGGTGGTTTTCAACCCGGAGTTTTTCAACCCTTTCATCGTATCCAAAATCTTGCAGTTTCATATCATGCTAGTATTTACAAATGACCTCAGCATCGGCCCTGGTATTTCAATCGGCGGCAGAGGTATCCAGGGAGTATCCTTAACCCCCGTATACTCCGGGGGTTATTTACCTTGAACCCTCCGGGTTCCCGGCCTCGACCTTGACCCCGGTCTAAAATATTATCACGCCTACAGCGTTCCACCTTGACCTTGACCTTGATCTCTACCTCATTCTACCATACTACGGTCCTTACAGGGCTGAACCTTGACCTCGACCTCAAAACTTCTCAAGTTTGTACCCCCTGGACTTTAACTCCTGAATGAGGTCCCCCAGCCTGTCGTAGAACTTGTCTGTCCGGTCGGGATGGGTGCCCAGATGAATGAGCAGGATGGCCCCCCGCAATCCCAGGGGATGGGTCTCTTCATAGCCCAGAAGCCTTTCCATCAACTGTTCCGAACTTTTATAGGAGGTCATGTCAGGCGTGGTGTAGTCGGCATTGGTACCGGTGCCGGAGGTGAAATTGATGACCCGGAGCCCCATCATCTCCGACCATTGGCAAATCGTCGAATTATACCATTCATAGGGGGGGAGAAACCAGGGGACATCGCGCCGTGGGATCCCCGCCCGTTTCAGCTCCCGCAGGTTTCCCCTCAGGTCGCGCCGGAACTCGCGCCGGGTTACCAGCAGGGAATCCCGCTTTTCCCAGGTGTTGTACAACAAATGCCGGTCAGAATGGGGCCCCAGATAGTGGCCCTCCCGCCGCATCCGCGAAATCACCTCCCGGAATTGCGGATTCCGGAAAAAATTCCCGGTAAGAAAAAAGGAGGCCGGCACCTTTTGCTCCTTCAGCACATCCAGAATTTTCACCGCCCCCTCTCCGAATTCGTCGGCTGAAAAAATCAGGCTCACCGTTTTCTGCGTAGTATCGGACCGGATGATCGCCCCCTCACTGTCCTTCAATGCGTTGGGGAAAGGGGTTCCGGACTGACCAAAACAAGGCAGAAAGGTCAGAAAAAACAGGAGGAAGAACAGGAGAACAGGCTTATACCAGACATTTATATTATTCATTTGCTCATTATTTCAAACCAGGTCAATCATAAGTTTCCCGAGTCATCCAATCCGCCCTGCAACCGCAGGGGAGAACCAGGCCTCATCCACACGATAAAAGCTGTCAGCGTCATTTTGTCTCAAAGAAGTCCATGATCTGTTTCACCAGCGCCGTGCGCGTCTCCTCATCGCCGATGGTTTCGAGGGGGAACCCCATCACCAGGGTACGGTAAGGGCCCTTCCAGGCCACGCCGGCACTGATGTGGTTATCTCCGTAGCGGAAAGCGGTAAAGGCCTCTTTTGCGGCCGGTTCAATACCATCGGGCGATTCCACCCCGTAAATTTTTGGGGAGTATCCGGTGGTGAATTTCCCCCGCAGCGAAAACCACTCTTTTCCGTAGTCGGTCGAGTAGAAATCACCGGTACGGGAGGCATGGCCGGTACGGGGTTTGAAGTGGAGCGTTTCCGCGGCAAACCGCAGGGCCAGGGAATCTCCGCTCTCCATCAGTTCACTCCCCGGATAGGCACCCGTCACCAGAATGTTTCCTCCGGCTTCGGCGACCCCGCCGATCTTCCGCATAAAACCGGGAGTGTAAATAGTGAAATCGGCCACGGCGGGATCCTTCAGCGAGGGTGTGGACTTTTCCTCACCCAGGAGGATATCGACGGCGGCGTAGCCCGAAACGTCAAAATCTTCGCGGGCGAACACCTCGTCGCTGACCGACACATAACTGTAACCACACTGGTTGAAGGCCCTCCCGTGAATCCGGGAAAAATCGAAGCTGTTCCCGGGGATAAGGAGGTCTTCCATATCGGTGAAACTGCTTCCCCAGCCGGGATTGTCGTCGTCGGTCCATGCTCTTTTACGGTTAAAATCATACTGGTCGCCGATGTAAGCGGTTTCCCTCAACCAGGGAACTCCCCGGTCGTGCCACCATTCAATGCCTGCCCTGTCGGGGGAGTCGTAAACGGCAGGTCCGCAAACCCTGTCAAACGCATTGACGATCAGCACCGTTCCTTTGGAATTCTCCACAAAACCTGCCGACAGGATCTCCCCCGGAAAGCTCTCCCCGCCGCCATTCAGGGCCGTAACTTTAAAATCACAGGGGGCATCACCGGCCGGTAGGGGGAGGATAAGGAATGGCTTAGTCACTGCAACGCCCTGGTCCCATCCTTTATCCCCGCAACGTCGGTATACCTTGTATCCGGCGGGAATAGCCGTCGGCTCCAGAGGATCGGCCACCGGCTCCCAGGAGAGTTCCAGCATCCCCTCCCCCTTCCGGCGAAGGGCGAAATGGGACACCGGGAGGGGTTGCACCAGGTATGGCCTCCCCTCACGGAAGGCCTGGAAGCGGAGCATGCCCTTATAGATGGCGCGGCTGACGTCAAAGCGGAAGCGGGGATCGAGGCCATAGCGCATGTCGGCCAGGTTCTGGTGGGAAAGCAATTCCAGAAGCATCACCGGCACATTGGGACGCCAGGCCTCGGAATACTGCCGGTCCCACAAGGCCCGACGGGTCCAGTCAGGTTTGTAAATAGTCCTGATATCCTCCACAATCTGGGTCTGTATCAGGTCGGTCAGGTCACGGCTGGCCATCCGGGAACTCCCGTCGGGAAAGACTCCCTCGTCGGCCCAGGTGCTGTAAATCCCCAGGGTTCCGATCACCGAATCGCCGGGAGTGATCCCCGCATCGGTATGAAAGGCAAAGGCCAGGTCCACGGGAATTCCCAGACCTTCGGCATTCCGGTTTTTGGTGGGACCGGCCGGACTTCCGACGAGGTAGTTGACCCACTCACCCCGTGACATGTAATCGTCATTATAGTCGCTTTTTTCCTCGTTCAGGCTGTATACCAGCGTATCGGGGAAACCGGCATACTGCAGGTAATAGCGTGCCCCCTCCCGGTACCTCGACTTGCCACTGGTCTTCCAGGAAAACCGGGCAGGATCCATGGTGGCCACCTCCCCCGCGGGAGCGCTTCCATCGGTCAGCGACTTCTGGTTGGGAATCACGGCATCGGCGGGGCGCCGGGCCACATTGCCCATACCCCCGCCAAAACGCACGGCATCGACCGATATCACCTCCCCGTGTTTCCCCGAAAGGCTCACCGACACCGCCCCGAAACCTCCAACAGCCGGACTTCCCGAACCGTCATCAGCGGAAGCACTGCCGTCAGCCTGACCAAAGTGGTAGGTCCCCAGGTAGGTCCAGGTGCCTCCTCCGATCCGCTGGTTCACCAGCAGGGTATCCCTGCCCCCGCTGTAGGCAACGGTCACCATCACTTTCTGAGAGCTCTCCGGAAAACGCTGCCACGACAGGTAAACCGTATATTCCCCGGGTTCCGGCGAGGCAGAAAAGAGGACCTCGTCGCTGCTTCCGGGGGTGGCCTCATAAAGCAGCGAGGTTCCCGCTTCAAAGGGATTCTGCCCGGGGAAGAGGGTATCGGTCACCATAAAACCTTCAGGAATCACCCGGAATTCTCTTCCCGGAGGCAATAATACTTGCCCCCCACCCGTGGACGCATCGTTGTCCGCGATGACCTCACGGGGCTGCCAGTCCCGCTCAACAGGGAGCAGGACTGTGGCCCCGCTGTTTTCGAGCATGGGCACCAGGAAAGGCATCACATAACCTTTGGTATAGATATCTTCCACCGTTCCGAAGAGCCGCGCGCGCTGCCACTCCCAGCGGTCGAGCTTCGACTCATAGTACCAGCCATGGCTGCTCCACAAGGCAATGTTATTGTTATAAAGTCCTGCTTCAGGAGGACGCTCCCCACTCTTCCGGACCAGCGGAATGCGTGTTGCAGTTTCCCCGGAAACCCGGCGCATGGGATCACGCGGAAGGGATTCCCTGAAGTAGTCGGGCACCAGCTCCTCCACCCTCCGGTTTCCGGAATACATCTCCACCGCATAATCCCGGTACTTCCGTTGCAGAAGATCCCGGACCGACTGCCGGAGCCGCGAAAGATGCGCCTCCCTGACCGGAATATGGGAAAGCGCCGGAGTGAAGAATACCTCCACCCGTTTTGCACCTGTGTGTACTGAAACAGAATCAGGAGAAAACCGCCCCGTATGTCTCCACTCCGGAAAGGGAGAGACCCACTTTTCCAGTTTTTTCAGAATTTTCTGTTCAGGGGTCTTGCTTGCCGGAACTCCGGCATCCCCGTTAAACGGTGTAAATAAAAGAAGAAAGAGAAAATTGATGCAGATCGCAAGGC
Source organism: uncultured Prolixibacteraceae bacterium (assembly GCA_964461455.1). Taxonomy (GTDB): domain Bacteria; phylum Bacteroidota; class Bacteroidia; order Bacteroidales; family Prolixibacteraceae; genus UBA1413. The sequence continues at coordinate 35,327 of CAYWUJ010000017.1, forward strand.
GCACCAAGTACTTCATAGCTGGCATGTTTAATTTGAACTAGTCAATAGTGAGTTGGATTAATTGTTTTACTTAAGTAGAAAAGATTACTTTTTCGCTATTTATTCTTTAGTTGGTTTAAGCCCGGCTCACCTTCCGATTACCCTCAAACCGAACTATAAGGATTATTTTGCTATCGTTTTCCACGTTACTAATTTACATCTTTTCTGATTCTTTTAAATTTTTTTGTACTGTCCGATCACGATTCAATTCGCTGATTTGTCCACCACGTGGCCACACCATCATCAAAATCAGCATCACACAACTCACTGAAATAATAGAAAAAATGTAGTTTTGGCGTTTTAAAATTTCTACCGTTATGAAGATTGTGGTATTGGACGGATATACCCTGAATCCCGGGGATCTGACATGGGATGGACTGGCTGAGTTGGGTAAACTGACCGTTTACGACCGCACACCTCCGGAAGAGACGGTGGCCAGGGCTCAGGGCGCTGAAATTCTCTACACCAACAAGGTCATCCTCTCCCGGGAGGTGCTGGATCATCTGCCGGAATTGCGTTTTATCGGCGTCCTGGCTACGGGATACAATGTCGTTGACATCACCGCCGCCACAGAAAGGGGAATTACCGTGACCAACATCCCCGCCTACAGCACCCCCTCAGTGGCCCAACTGGTCTTCGCCCATATCCTGAATTTCTCCAACCGCGTGGAACTCCATGCCACGGAAGTGCGCAACGGGAAGTGGACCGGTTACCGCGATTTCTGTTACCAGAGTACTCCCCAGACCGAAATTACGGGAAAAACCCTGGGGATCATAGGCTTTGGAAAAATCGGACGGAATGTGGCGGAAATCGCCCATGCCTTCGGCATGAAGATCCTCTTCCAAAACCGGAGCCACAAAAATGATGCACCGGCCTGGGCACGGCAGGTCAGCCTGGAAGAACTCTTCAGGGAGAGTGATTTTTTGAGTCTTAACTGTCCGCTGACCCCCGAAAACAAGGAGTTCGTGAACAGGAAGCTTCTCTCCCTGATGAAGCCATCAGCCTTTCTCATCAACACAGGCAGGGGGCCCCTGATTCACGAAGCCGACCTGGCGGAAGCCCTCAACAAGGGGATCATCGCCGGGGCCGGATTGGATGTGCTGACCACAGAACCGCCGCACCCCCACAACCCCCTTCTTACCGCCCGGAACTGCTTCATCACCCCCCACATGGCCTGGGCCACCCTGGAAGCCCGCACCCGCCTGATGACCATCGCCGCCGAAAACCTCAAAAACTTCCTGGAAGGCCACCCCCGGAATGTCATCTTCGCAAGCTGAGGGCATGCAAATTATTGGAAATTGCACCGATGCTTTGGGGGTTAACCCGCAACTTTTGTATCTTTACGAGGCAAGAAGATTGGCTGTACAAATCAACCAGTTACAGATTACATCATTACAGTAAAATTTAAAAAGTTTATCTTATGCCACAAATGGACGGAACCGGCCCCGAAAAGAAAGGGAAGCTTACCGGCAGGGGGTTAGGGAAATGCAAGGAAACAAGCGAGGAGGAAGCCATTCAGAATCTCGGCAAAGGCCAGGGCCTTCGCCGGAAGTCAGGGGGCGGCACAGGAAGAGGGAAAAGACTCAAAAGCGGAATCGACAATAGTCTGAAATAGGAAAAAGTGACTGCTGATTACCGTTGTTATTTTTGTTTTGCCAGGGCTTTTGAGCGGATCATCGGAAAAGAAAACCTTTCACCTGAAGAAAAAAGAAATTTCGCCAGCGATTTATTCGGCTTGTTCTCCACGGAGAAACGGGAATTCTCAGTTCCCGCTTTTTCCAGAGAACTGCATTTTTTATTTAAACAATACACCAGAAATCCCGATCCTTACAAGGAGGTCAAACGACAGAGCAATAACCTGGCGCTGCACATGTAATTGATGCACCCAAACTTATGGTTCGCTGTTCGCGGTGCACCCGTCATCAATGATGTTACACCGGAAGACGCACACTATACCGGTATGGATGAGGTGGCCCGGATCATCTCAAATGGCCACGACGCCCCTTCTACCCTGCCCGAACATTGTTCTTCCGAATTCATGGAAGTGTTCAATAAAGCCGATGTCATTATCTCAAAAGGTCAAGGCAATCTGGAAGGATTACTGGATTACCCAACCGACAAAGAGATTTTTTTCCTGTTAATGGTGAAATGCGATGTTATTGCCGACATTTTGGGCGTCTCCAAAGGCAGTTTTGTGGTCTGCAACCAGAAACTCTTAAGCAATTCTGACAAACCTGAGCCATTCCCGCTTTAAAAATAACAGGTCCTATTCCTTCGATGTGCGATGGGATCGGTTTCTCGATAATTTTCAAAAATGAGTTTTTCGTCTCTGGAAAATTCGATACGTATAAATACATATCAGAAATTACTTTTTAATACCCATTGTGCAGAAACCATGATCATCCCATCTTTAATCATTGAAAAAATGGCTTTCCAATTTTCACTTAATTCGCGCACATACATGTTTATTCCTGAGAAAAAATTACGCGGTGATTCCGGAAAAGGAAAAAGCGACAAGCCTTTGAAAAGCATCATAAAATCAATTACATGGAGGATTGTGGGGACTACCGATACCATTATCATCTCTTATCTCCTGACCGGCAAAATTTACCTGGCTTTTTCCATTGGATCGATAGAGCTTTTTTCCAAAATGCTGCTTTATTACCTGCATGAAAGAGCCTGGTCGAATCTCCCCTGGGAAAAAGTCACAACACGGGTGGGCCGAACCTACAAAAAGATAATCCTATCATTAAGAGCTGTTTTTTCCAGCCGTTCCTTAAACCCATCCAGGTATGTTGCAGAAAACCGTTGATGAACTGAGAGAGTTGGCCGGCGTAAATGAGATTCCACAGATACTGACGTTGTTGTCGCACCGTTTTTCAGGAAAAATCCTCTTCACTACCAGTTTCGGCCTGGAGGACCAGGTGATCACCCACATGATTTTTTCAAATGATCTGCCCATTGAGGTGGCCACGCTTGATACCGGCAGACTCTATAAGGAAAGCTACAAGGTTTTCAGCCAGACTTGCGACCGCTACCAGAAGAGGATCAGGGTTTATTTTCCCGATTTCCGCGATGTAGAAAAGATGATCACCGAAAAAGGGCCCTATAGTTTTTATGAAAGTGTGGAGAACCGCAAGGAGTGTTGTCACCTCCGGAAAGTAAAGCCCTTAAACCGGGCACTGGAAGGTGTTGCCTGTTGGATTACGGGGATCCGCGCCGGACAATCGTCAAACCGGCAGGATCTTGCCTTTTTTGAAGTGGACGAACAACGCCAGATCATTAAGTGCAACCCCCTGGTTGATTGGACTTTCGAACAAGTCAAAGCGTACGTAAAAGCCCATAACATCCCCTATAACGCATTGCACGACAAAGGATTTGTGAGCATTGGGTGTGAACCTTGCACCCGGGCTATTCAGCCAGGGGAGGATTTCAGGGCTGGCAGGTGGTGGTGGGAGAATAACTCCCGAAAGGAGTGTGGATTACACAATCATTAATGCTATTTTTGCCGCCTGATTTTATACCTGTGAGGATTAACCTATGTTAAAGCAAATCAATAGAAACCATTTGCGCGAATTAGAGAGTGAAGCCATTTACGTTATGCGTGAAGTGGCGGCACAATTTGACCGTGCGGTATTGCTCTTCTCCGGGGGAAAAGATTCGATCGTTCTGGTACACCTGGCGGTAAAAGCCTTCTATCCCGCCAAAATCCCCTTTACCCTCCTGCATATTGACACCGGCCACAATTTTCTGGAAACCCTGGAATACCGCGACAACCTGGTGGCCAGAATTGGCGCCGACCTGAGAGTCGGTTACGTTCAGGACGCCATCGACCAGCAAAAAGTGGTTGAAGAAACGGGCGTAGGGGCAAGCCGCAACAAATTGCAGACGGTCACCCTGCTGGACATGATAGAAACTTTAAAAGCCGATGCGGCCATCGGGGGCGGCCGGCGTGACGAGGAGAAAGCCCGCGCCAAGGAACGCTTTTTTTCACACCGTGACATCTTCGGCCAATGGAATCCCCGCAATCAGCGCCCTGAACTATGGCATCTGTTCAACGGACACAAAAATATGGGCGAGCATTTCCGGGTATTTCCCATCAGCAACTGGACAGAGATGGACGTTTGGCAGTATATCCTGATGGAGAACATCGAGATGCCATCCCTCTACTTCACCCATCGGCGGCAAGTCTTTAACCGCGACGGCGTTTGGCTGGCGGCAGAGCCTTGCATGACCCTGAAAGAGAGTGAAGAAATCCTTGAAATGGATGTTCGCTGCCGGACCATCGGGGACATCACCTGTACCGGACTGACTCTTTCCACCGCCAATAATCTGGAAGAGATCGTCAGGGAAGTTGCCGCCTCCCGTATCACCGAAAGAGGTGGCCGTGCCGACGACAAAAGATCGGAAGCCGCAATGGAAGACCGGAAAGTAGAAGGATACTTTTAAGATAATCCCTAATCAATCATTTAAAATGGCTAGTTCAACCATGGCAACCCTTCAACATAATGCTTACCTGGATATGAGCCTCCTGCGGTTCACCACTGCCGGCAGTGTCGATGACGGAAAAAGCACCCTCATCGGCAGGCTTCTATATGACAGCAAATCGATCTTCGAAGACCAGCTTTCCGCCATTACCGAAACCAGCAAACGCTATGGCGAAGAAATTAACCTGGCCTTGCTCACCGACGGATTGCGGGCAGAACGTGAACAAGGCATCACCATCGATGTCGCCTACCGCTATTTCGCCACCCCAAAACGGAAATTCATTATTGCCGATACCCCTGGTCACATCCAATATACCCGCAATATGGTCACAGGCGCTTCCACGGCCAACCTGGCCATTATCCTGGTCGACGCCCGCCATGGTGTACTGGAACAAACCCTCCGTCACACTTATATCGCCCACTTGCTCAACATTCCCCATATTGTCTTTTGCATCAATAAAATGGACCTTGTCGGCTATGAGGAAAAACGCTACCTCGAAATCTACACCGAACTGCAAACGCTGGCTGATACACTTAGCCTGAAAGATACCTGGTTTATTCCCATTTCGGCAAAATTAGGCGATAACGTGGTGAATAGAGGAAGTAACATGCCCTGGTATACTGGCACATCCCTGCTTAACCTCCTCGAAACCATTGAGATCACCAAGGATTACAATTTGAGCGATGCCCGTTTTCCAATACAGTATATTATCCGTCCTCAAAAAGAGCGTTTCCATGACTACCGCGGTTATGCCGGACGAATGGCTGCCGGAACATTCCGCCCTGGCGACAAGGTTACCATTTTTCCAACGGGATTAACCTCCACTATTAAATCCATAGATTTTTACCAGAACGAACTGGATACCGTTTATCCCGGTCAGTCAGTGACCATTACCCTGACTGATAATATCGACATCAGCCGGGGTGACATGATCGCAGGAACCCTTAACCTGCCTCAAAACAGCAATACCTTCTCCATGGATATCTGCTGGTTCAACGATAAACCCCTGAAGGTAGGAAAACGGTACCTTATGAAACACACCACCAATGAAGTCCGTTGTGTCATTCAGGCCATCAACCACAAAACCGATATTAATTCCTGTCAACAATTAAAGGAGTTCGAAGATATCGGGATGAACGATATTGCCAATATTTCGGTGGTTACTGCCAAACCTGTTTTCTTTGATCCCTACCGGAAATGCCGCATTACCGGCAGCGTTATCCTGATTGAAGAAGGCACCAACGAAACCGTTGCCGCCGGGATGATCAACTGACCGGGGGAATATAACCTTGTCCCTGACACTCTTCGCTTAGAATTCCAGGATGTCCGTGTTAAAAACCGGGACATTCCTGCCAAATATTCCGGGAAATGACGTAAATTGTTTACAGCAAACTAAAGCTGCCACCCATGAAAATCCGTCATTTCAACCTGCAGGGTGCCCGGCTGCACCTTTCTGGCAGAAACAAAGGGAACTCCCTCCACCCCGGCAGGCGCCAATTCGTCAAAACCCTCGGCCTCGGAGCCATCGCTGTCAACCCATCGGTCGGAATCCTGAAATCCCTGGTCGACCAGCCCTTTACCATCGATACAGGGGAGAATTTCATGCGGGTATACCGGCATGGCCTCCTGGCCTGGGAGCTGACCCCCTCCCTTTTCGAAGAGGGGGCCTCCCTTGGCTTTCACCACACCAACGGCGAATGGCTTTTTAAGCTTTCAGGGGCTGTCTGGCCCGGCACAGGAATAGCCTTTGACCTGGAAGGCCATATTTTCAAATCCTCCGGAAGGTGGATCCTGGAAACAAAAATGGGTCCCGATGGAGAGGCATCCTCAGCCGGCTTCCTTGACTTCCTTGACCACAAAGAATCCCTCAGGGACCATTGTGACCTCCATCAGACCTTGTACCGGGAAGCGGAAGGATGCTCCCTTAAACTTGATGGGACTTTTCGCAGAGAAATGGATAACCGGTGGCACTTGCAACTTACCGGGAAAGAAGAGGTGACCCTGCACTACGACCAACGCGTTTTTCATGCCAGTACCCTGATCCTGGAACCATTCAACGGAAACACACTGCCTTTTCTTCACCGGGTAGACCCCACCGGAACCCGGGTGACCCTTCCGGGATTCCGCCAATGGGATCAGTTGATGGGCGCACTTCATTACGGGGAAAAAACGCCCCTGAGCCTGGCATCTTCACAGGCCGACCTTCATATTTTTTCAGGCCACACCAGCCGGCAGCGCCCCGTCAGGTTTATCTGGGGAAATCCCGGTGCGTCGCAGGTCACCTACACCGGATTTGCCGGCGAGACCATCGTCCTGGAAAACCTTCTGTTTGTGGCCCATCCCGAAGGAGAGGGAACACCCGCTTTTTACGCCTCTGCCACCCTGACGGGGAAAAGCCAGTGGATTACCAACGGCGCCGGCTCTTTCCGCCTTATCCCCCATCGCGACCTCCCCGACTTTGAAGCCTTCGGGTACGGATCGGGAATTGAAGAAATTCTCTTTGAACCCCGGCTGAAAGCCTTCAGTCCCTCCCTCGGCGGCATCATGACCCGGCCGGTAGTTTTCAGCGACACCCCGAAAATCTTCTTCGAAGACCAGGACCCGGTGCGAAAAACCACCGTGCCCATTAAGCGGAAAATCACCCTGCCTCAGGGAAAAACTCCCCCGGCACAGAGCCAACCGGGCCAAACACCGCCTGCGCAGGCTCCGTCGAACCAGACCCCACCGGAGCCCTCCCGTGAACAGGAACCCCAGGATCCTGTGCGGAACACCCGGATCACCCTTCCCTCTAAAAGCCGTGTCACCCCGCAGCAGGACACCGTCCGCCGGACTGTCCGCACGGAACCCAAAGTGGAGGTTGACTTCGACAAAGTGAGGTTCAGACCCGGGAAAGCCCTCACCATCCGCATCATGAGACCCGAAGACCTGATATGGCTCGACTTCGAATTCCACAACTTCTCCTTTTCCAACCGGGGTCAGGCCCCCTTCCTGGAACTGTCGAATCCCAAAGAACAAGGCATCATTGTCGTCAAATTCCCCACCCAGCATACCCTGGAGCAATCCTTCTTCGAAACCACGCCCATGGACGAATCGGGAGGAAACGAAACCATCACCCTTCCGGTCAAACACATCAGGGCCCACCGCAGCCGACTGGTGTATGAACTGGAAGCCGGCCACCCGGGTTTTGAGCTCACCATGCCCAGCCTGCTTGACTGGTCAAAATTCAAGCTCAGGGTCCACCCCAGGGCATGGATCAAACTGCCCCAGATCACCCTGGCGGAGCCTGCACCCTTTGGCATGGTCACCCGGCCAACCACCGGCACACTGCAAAAACAACTGCCGGCAACCAGCGGCAGATACGGGGTCAAAATGATGCAGACAGCGGGCAACAAAGCTTCCCGCCAATTAATCTACGAGGAGCAGACCCTGCGTGATATCCTCCCTGCCGACAAAAACCTCTCCCTGGCCCCCGCCTTCGACATCGGTAAGTTGAAAATCGACATGGGAATGGGGCCGGTTCCCGAGCTGAGCACCGCCATCGAGGCCCCTGCCCTGATGTTCATATCCCCCAACCAGGTGAACGACTTCACCCACCGCATCGAATTAGAATTCGAAAATGTGAAGGAGGCCCGCGCCACCGACCAGGTGGTATCCACGCAACTCAGAATTCTGGATCCCCTGGCCACCCAAGTGGGGGAAGTGACCGAACTATGGCATACCACCCTGGGAGTGCGCACCAGAGAGTCTGTCATCTCCCCCTTCCTGCTTCCGCGGCTGAAAACCATCAGGGCCCTCTGGGCCTTCGACGCCAAAAAGGATGTGAAGGGATGCGCAGAAATCGACCAGCCTTTCCAGGCATCGCTCGATGCCAGCGACCGCCACAAACTGGTCCATACCACTTCAAATTACTCCATTCAGGGATTCACCCCTATCCCGGTGCCGGTCAAAAAGCTGATGCTGACCTCCCTGGGCGCCTACCTTGACTGGCATGCCTTCTTCGATGTCCCCACCCCGGCCGATACCATTCTCAACGTCATCGAATGGGAACACCTGGCCACCCTGGGGCGTGACCACTATGTGAAGATCGTCAGGGAGGGATATCTCTTCCCCTTCGGGCACCGGGCCGCCCTGGTGAAGGTCACCGAGCGCAAGTTCAACAACGAGAAGAAAGCGGCGGTTAACCGCACCCGCATGTACATCGTGGTCCTCCAGAAAGAGATGCTCTATGAGCGGGACGACGTGAAGGGCAACTTCATTCCCTTCCCCTTCCAGGCCGTCAGGGTGGAAAACGACTCTACCCCCAATATCGACAAACCGGAAAACATACCCCTGTCCACCCCCGGAAAAATCCCAAGGATGAAGCTGCCCACTGACTGTCCCCAAAAACCCGGGCGCTCTTCCACCTACAACTTTTATATCCGGGTTGGTCAGAAGGGATTCCCCTTCGACCTCACGGTGACCGACAAGGAAGGCATCGAACACAGGATACGCATGGCGCTTGCCTTTGTGGAGAATGTGGTGGGACGCACCACCGCTTCGGCACAGGGCATGGTAAATGACTATAAAAATAAAACCGAATACAACCAGGTCCCCTTTGCAGGTCAGGATGTGGCCTATGCCGAATGTTTGGTCGACGGGGATACCGCCTTCGAAACCGAAACCCTCCAGTTCGGCGCCATGGTCTACCCCGCCACCGGGGAAGCCGACCTGAAATTCCACCCCGTCATGCAGAAGTCCGGGGTGTTCATCAAACAGGTCGATGAGCTGACCGGCATCCGAAAACCCGCCACCATCAGGCTGGTCGACGACAACAACGAAGGGTACGTTTTTGCCGGCGTGGAAGGGGCCACCGTGGACTTCACGGGAGGCAGCGACAAGTCGGGAGGTTTTGCCGCCCCCAACATGGGCATCACCGGGCTCAGCAAAATACAGGGGCCCATCGGGGGAAAGATCGAAGATATGATGAACCTCAATTTCAATCCCGATGAATTCTTCAAGGCGATGGAGAATCTTCCCGTCGCAAAAATCTTCGGGGTGATCGAAATCTTCACCCTTTTGCTCAACAAGCCCGACCTGAAAAGCAGCATGGCACCCATGATCAGCCAGGTAAAAGCCGCCCGACAGGAGATTGACAAACTCAAAAACGAGATCCTGCAGTTACAAAACCAGGCCAAAGAGGCTGGCAGCAACCTTGAGAGCCAGATCCAGCAGAAAAAAACGGCCATCAAAGCCCAGGCCGATAAGATGATCCAGGCCCTGAACAGCCAGGTCCCCAAGGTGCCTAACCTGAAAACATGGTTCACCCCCGAGGCGTTTTATGCCGAATACCGCTGGATCCCCGACTTCCTGGGAGAAAAAGTCGACCTCTTTGGAGGTGTCCTGGGCGTCAGAATAAAAAAACCCAAAGAAGCCCTCCAGATCACCACGACTTTCAAAAAGCCTTTCGATGGTACGATTCCATCCACGCTGAATACCAATGCCCGGTTTACCGATTTCGGCGTCACCGTGGCCAGTTCCCTGGCGGTCAACTTCAGCTATATGAATTTCGGATCGGGGAGCGGTTCCAAATCGGATATCAGGGTGGAAATGGATGCTGCCAGGCCTATTGAGTTCATCGGTCCGCTCAGCTTCGTCAACACCCTCCAGAATTGCATTCCCAAAACCGGCTTCTCAGAAGACGGTCCCTACATCAATCTGTCGCTGGCAGGCATCAAGGCGGGTTTTGACCTGAGCATTCCCGATGTGGCCGTGGGCATTTTCATGATGAGCAACATCACCCTGGGCGCCTACGTAAACCTCCCCTTCAACGGCGATGAGATGACCATCGGCTTCTTCTTCTGTAAACGGGAGAACCCATTCATCCTCACCGTCAGCTGTTTCGGCGGGGGCGGCTATTTTATGCTGGTGACCACACTAAAGGGACTGAAGTCGGTAGAGGCGG
>CAYWUJ010000018.1:0-45141 GCA_964461455.1 uncultured Prolixibacteraceae bacterium
GGATCCTTTACTTCCCCAGGATCAAGAATAACCTGGAGGTGCAGAAGAACAAAATCCAGCTTTACAGCAACCAGGTGTTTGTTACCGATTCGGTTGAGGGTATCGTTCCTGACTTTCTGACGCTCTTGCACGGGGTACTCGACTCACCTGACATTCCCCTGAATGTTTCGCGTTCCTATCTGCAGAGCGATTCCAATGTGAAGAAGATCAGCTCCCATATCACCAAGAAGGTGGCCGACCGGCTTCAGCAGATTTTCAAGGATAAAAGGGAGGAGTTTGAAAAGAAATGGGACGATCTGAAAATCTTCATAGAATATGGCATGCTTACCGATGAGAAATTCTTTGAGCGTGCCGAATCCTTCTTCCTCTTCAAAAATACCGAAGGGAAATATTTCACTCCCGAAGAGTATGAAAAGTTAATCAAGGATAACCAGACCGATAAGGAGAAGAACCTGATTTACCTCTATACCAGTAATACCGAAGAACAGTACACCTTTGTGGAAGCTGCCCGTTCGAAGGGCTATGATGTGCTGGTGATGGATGACATTCTGACCACACCCATGGCGAATAAGCTGGAGCAGAAATACAGCAGCAAGAGGTTTGTTCGCGTCGATTCCGATGTCGTTGAACACCTGATCAGGAGAGCGGAAGATGCCACACCCGAGATGAGCTGGGAGGAAAAGCAGGAGCTTTCCCCGGTGTTCCAGGGGGTGACCCCCGAGAATGGGGGCGTGAGCTACATCATCGATTTCAAGGATCTGGGAGAAACCGGAGCACCCATGGTGGTCACCCGCAACGAATGGATGCGCCGTATGAAGGATATGAGCCAGTTTCAGGGAGGTATGGGGTTTTACGGGGAAATGCCCGAGAGCCTCAACCTGGTAGTCAACACTGCCCACCCGCTGGTGAAGAAGGTACTGGAGCAGAAGGATCTTGAAGTAGGTGAAGCCGTACGCAAGGTACAGCAGGAAATCATCACCGCCAAGGCGGTCATCGATAACCTCGAGAAGAAGGGCAAGGGTAAAAAGGATGAAGAGATACCCTCGGAGGAGAAGGAGAAACTGGAGACCCTGCAGAAGGAGCTGTCGGGACTGGAAGAGAGCAAACGCAATACCCTGAAGGATTTCGGCAAGGGGAACAAACTGGCCAGACAGTTGGTTGACCTGGCCCTGCTGGCCAACGGATTGCTAAAGGGTGCCGACCTTGACCGCTTTGTGAAAAGGAGCGTGGAACTGATCGGCTAAAAGGAACAGCCGGGAGAGCAACGAAAAAGAGGTTGTCCGCATTGCGGGCAACCTCTTTCCGTTTCTGAAGGGATATTCCCATTCCCTGCAGGAGAACGGTTATCCGAGGTACGTTTTCAGCAGCTTGCTGCGTGAAGCGTGACGGAGACGGCGGATCGCCTTTTCCTTGATTTGCCTGACCCGTTCGCGGGTAAGGCCGAAGCGTTCCCCTATCTCTTCGAGGGTCATCTCCTGGCATCCTATGCCAAAGAAAAGCCTGACAATATCGCTTTCTCTTTCGGTGAGGGTGGTCAGTGCCCTGGAGATCTCCTTGGCCAGGGACTCCTGGATAAGGCTGCGGTCGGCATTGGGGGAGTCGCTGTTAACCAGCACATCGAGCAGACTGTTGTCTTCGCCGTCGACAAAGGGGGCGTCGACCGAAACATGGCGGCCCGACACACGCAGGGTGTCGGCGACCTTGTCGGCAGGAAGGTCAAGGGTGTCGGCCAACTCCTCGGCCGAAGGCTTCCTCTCATGTTCCTGTTCGAATTTTGAAAAAGCCTTGTTTATCTTGTTCAGTGACCCTACCTGGTTGAGGGGAAGACGCACAATCCTCGACTGTTCGGCAAGAGCCTGCAGAATCGACTGACGGATCCACCACACCGCATAGGAGATGAACTTGAAACCACGGGTTTCATCAAATTTCTCGGCAGCTTTGATCAGTCCCAGGTTCCCCTCATTGATCAGGTCGGGAAGGCTGAGACCCTGGTTCTGGTACTGCTTGGCTACAGAAACCACAAACCGGAGGTTGGCACGGGTGAGCTTCTCAAGGGCTTCCTGGTCACCTTTTTTTATGCGTTGCGCCAGTTCAACTTCTTCCTCCACCGTGATCAGTTCTTCTTTTCCGATCTCCTGGAGATACTTGTCTAACGAGGCGCTTTCGCGGTTAGTAATTGATTTTGTGATCTTTAGCTGTCTCATAATTTATCTCAAAAAAACGTGCAAATATAACCCATTTGAGGGAAAGATTTCCCTCAAATGTCAGTAATAGTGATTTATATTAAGAAATTATTGTTTGTATTACAGCAAGAGCCGGACCTGATCAGTTTGCGGCGAAGACAAAGTACGCCAGTTCGCCATCAGGGTCAATCCCTTCAATCAGGATGCCTCCTCTTGCATTTGTAATTACCCTTTTCAAATCACTTACATCATAAACTGGCTTTTTGTTCACATCGGTAACAACAAAGCCTTCAGGAACACCAGCTGATTTGAGTTTACCGCTTCCCAGTTTTTTTATCCTGATGCCGCGGTCGATATTGAATTTCGATTTTTCACGGTCGCTCACGGTCTCAAATTCAGCGCCAAAGACGATATTGGAATCCTGTACAATTCCCGTTTCGCCTAGAGTGTTACGCAACTTAACGTTAAATTGTTTCTCTGCGTTATCTCTTTTTACGGTAATTTTCACCTCGTCGCCCGGACGGAACTGACTTACAGTCTCCTGCAGTTCGGCATTGGTGTTGACTTTTTTTCCCTGGATACTCAGGATAACATCGCCGCCACGGATGCCCGCTGCTTTGGCTCCTCCGTCATCGGTGACATTGGCCACGTAGACCCCTTCGATTTTATCGAGTTTATACTCTTCGGCGACCCGGGCATCGACGCCGACGATTTCGACCCCCAGGAGGGCCCGCTGCACTTCCCCGTATTTTTTGAGGTCTTCAACAACTTTGCGCACGATGGTGGCCGGAATGGCAAAGGAGTATCCGGTATAACTTCCTGTGCGGGAGGCGATGGCGGTGTTGATGCCCACGAGTTCCCCGCGCTGGTTGACCAGCGCTCCCCCGCTGTTTCCGGGATTCACGGCGGCGTCGGTCTGGATGAACGACTCAATGCTGGAACGGTCTTCGCTGATGCCGATATTCCGGGCTTTGGCGCTGACGATTCCCGCAGTTACCGTCGAGGTGAGGTTAAAGGGATTTCCCACGGCCAGGACCCATTCTCCCAGTTTCAGGTTGTCGGAGTTGCCATAGCGCAGGAAGGGAAGCCCTTTTTCGTCGATTTTCAACACCGCCAGGTCAGTGGTGCGGTCGGCCCCGATCATCAGGGCATCGAATTCCCTCTTATCGTTAAGAACCACCCTGATTTTCTCGGCCCCCTGCACCACATGGTTGTTGGTGACGATATACCCGTCGGTGGAGATGATCACCCCCGAGCCGAAACCCTGGGCAATCTGCGGTTCCTGCCGGTACCCGAAGAAGTCAAGCCACGGATTTCCGCTCGACCATCCCCCGCGCACGCTCTGGGTCATGATGTGCACCACCGCATTGACGGTGTTCTCAGCAGCCATGGTCAGGTCGGGTAAATTTCCCTCTTCCCCCGGGAAGCTGGTGTACCTGACGGCCGGGGTTTCCCTGACCGTCACAATTTGGGGTTTCTCAAAATAGTTCGAATAAACAAAGACGGCCAGCAGCGATGCTCCCAATAGCATCAGAAAAGTCCAGCCATATTTTTTTGCATTCTTCATGGTGTTTTGCTTTATCGTTAAACATTGTTTTTAAGTCGTATATTAAACGCAAAAATACTGCCACTGTTTTCGCGGGTTCTGGCGTAAACAGGGGATTTTACATATTTTAACAGCCAACCCGGCAAAATGTTAAAATTTGCCCTGCGATTTTGTGTATTTTTGCCGTTAAAGCGTAAAAATTACTGATAATGAGGTTGAAATTCTGTAAATACCATGGTGCCGGAAATGATTTTGTCCTTATTGACAACCGGGGGCTGACATTCGAAGCTGACAATATTTCACTGATTTCCTGGCTGTGCGACCGACGCTTTGGCATTGGTGCCGACGGACTGATGCTGTTGCAGGAGTTGCCGGGGTATGATTTTGAGATGCGCTATTTCAATTCCGACGGCCGGGAGGCCAGCATGTGCGGAAACGGTGGCCGTTGTATAGCGGCATTTGCCCGCAGGCTGGGAATCGGTGGACATAAGGTCACCTTCATGGCCGTGGATGGTGTTCACGAGGCCATTTTTGAGGAAGACGGCGACATCAGCCTCCGCATGTCGGATGTTTCGCAGGTGGAGGCCGAAGGCGATGAGTTTTTCCTCGACACGGGATCTCCCCATTTCGTTCGTTTTCTGGACTCTCTCGATGGCCTCGACGTGGTCAGGGAGGGGAAAGCCGTGCGTTACAGCAGCCGTTTCAGGGAGAAAGGCACCAATGTCAATTTCGTAAAACAGGAGGGAGATCATCTGACGGTCTATACTTATGAAAGGGGTGTGGAAGATGAGACTCTGGCCTGCGGAACGGGCATCACGGCTTCGGCGTTGGGTGCGGCCCTGCGTTCAGGGCTTACCGCAGGCCGCTTCGGGGTAACGGCCAAAGGAGGAAAACTGGCGGTTTCCTTTCGTAATAACGGTGAGAGATTCACCGACATATGGCTCCGTGGTCCGGCGGCTTTTGTCTTCGAAGGAAAAACGGAAGGCCCCGGCCGGTAGGGCCTGCCGGAAAATGGAAGTCTTCAGAACTAAGAGGTTGATAATATGTACCTGAAAATTGCCCTGCTTCTCTCGGTGGCCATGCAGGTGGCCACAGCCCTGCTTGCCATCGGACTGATCAAGCGCACCCGTTTTAATATTTCATGGATCCTGATATCGGCAGCTTTTCTGATGATGGCAGTCAGATTGGTCTATGAACTGCCCCAGGTGGTTGACGGCGTCATCGTGGAGAGCACCTTTGGGTTGGCCATCAGCTGGATGGGAGTGGCCATATCTCTCTGTCTTCTGGTAGGAATTGCCTTTATCAATAAGATATTCAACAAGCTGCGTGATGCCGACAATTTGCGGAACGAGATGGACCGTAAGGTGCTTGAAGCCATCATCAAAACCGAAGAGGCTGAGAGGAAGAGGATTGCCAAAGAGCTGCATGACGGACTGGGGCCGCTTTTGTCCAATCTGAAGATGTCGATTTCGGCCCTTGATTGTACCGGGGACCATTCGCAGCAGGAGATGATATCGGGGATGAAGCAGGTGGCCAATGAGTCGATTGCGGCCGTCAGGGAAATTTCCAATAACCTGAGTCCCCATGTTCTGGAAAATTTCGGGTTGCTGAGTGCCGTCAAGGCCTTTGCCGGGAAAATCGCCGAAAGCAAGGTGATTTCCATCGATATTGACGGCAACATCGGAGAACGACGGTTTCATCCTAACGTGGAAATAGCCCTGTACAGGGTTTTGTGTGAACTGATCAACAACACGCTGATTCACAGTGGGGCGTCGGAGATCAGGATACGCCTCAGACAGGCAGGAGGGTATCTTTTCCTCCAATACGGCGATAATGGGAAAGGATTGCCTTCAGGAGCAGGCATCTCAGGACATAAAGGAATGGGATTCGGTAATATAGAGTCAAGGCTGAAAGCCATTGACGGCAAAATGGAATTGTCGGATCACGGGGAACCCGGTTTTTCGGTGACCGTGACCTGTCAGGCCGCTAATTACAACACCAAAGACAGGGAGGAACACGCATGAAGAATGGGGAGATCACGCTTGCCGTTGTCGACGACCACAAGCTTTTCAGGGAGGGACTGGTCTCTCTTCTGCGGAAGAGCACCCATCGTTTCAGTATGTTATGGGAAGCCTGCAGTGGAACCGAGTTTCTGGAAAAACTGAAATCTGAGATTCCTGATGTCATTCTGATGGATATTTCCATGCCGGGGATGGATGGCATTGAGGCCACCACCAGGGCGATGGCCCTATACCCCGGCATCAGGATCATTGCCCTATCGATGTTTGGTGAACAGGAGTACTACCTGAAAATGATCCAGGCCGGAGCCAAAGGGTTTTTGCGGAAGGATTCGGACATTGGTGAGGTCACGCGTACCATCATCAGGGTCGTGGAGGGGGAAAACTGCTTTTCGCAGGAGATGCTCTATTCCCTGGTGTCGCAGCCCCCGGTCATAAAGGATGAAATTCTCTCGGATCGGGAAATCCAGATCGTTGAGCTGATCTGTGCCGGACTTCCTGCCGGGGAAATCGCTGAGAAACTCTTCCTGAGCAAGCGCACCGTCGAAAAGCACCGCGCCAACATTCTGGACAAGACCCGCTGCCGCAACACAGCCAAACTGGTGGCCTGGGCCATGAAGAACAATTACGTCAGGTAAAAGCGGCCATAAGCGCACCCTTACCCATGATTTTCAAAATTCTATGCTTTCAGTAAGTATTAGTACTTAGTTGAAAAATAGGATTTTTTACTCTTTTCCGGCAAGAAGGGGTGGAGTAGCTTTGAAGTAACTAAACGGAATGATCTGAATTCTATGAGTTACTATGAAATGCTGAAGGAAGATGTCAGGTTCAGGGATGGTCTGAAGGCTTGTATCAGTTGTGGTGTATGCACCGCGATCTGTCCGGCCGCGGAATTCTTTGATTATGATCCCCGGAAAGTGATGATCATCGTGCAGAAGCACAGGGAGGAAGAGCTGGAGGCTCTGCTGCGCAGCGACACCATCTGGTGCTGCGGACAGTGTATGTCCTGCAAAACCCGCTGTCCACGCGATAACACCCCGGGAATGGTGATCCAGGCCCTGAGGAAAGTCTCGCAGGAAACCGGCCATTTCATTCACTCCAGGATGGGAAGACAGCAGATAATTGTTAAACGCACAGTGGGTGACAACATCCTGAAACTGGGGTATTGTGTCCACCCCGATACCCTGGAACCTGACAAACACCCCGAGCAGGGAACCGTGTGGGAGTGGGTGTATGAAAACCGTAAAGAGGTTTATGACCGCCTGGGGGCTTCGCTATACAGGGAAGGCGCCGGGGCTGTCAGGAAAATCGACGACCAGTCGATGGAGGAGTTACGGAGCATCTTCCGGGAAACCGGGGGCGATAAGATGTTCAGGATGATCGAGTACTACAGTGAAGAAGAGTGACACCATCATTCTGTTGATGAGGCCGTTAAAAACGAACAACCTAATCACATGAACGACCATAACGAAAAGATTTCCTGGCAGAATTACCAGAAGAAGATTGCCGACGATCATTTTTATTTTGTGCGGAGCTGCATCAGGCAGACCTTTTTCCCGGGGTCGGAGGCGGCATTCCTGCGTATCATGCGTGATAACCTGGGAAAGGAGGTGTTCGATGATCCCCGGCACACTTCGTGCACGGGCATTGCCTATCACTCCGATGTTATTCCGCTGCAGACCATCATGACCGTGGTGGCCCGTCATTTTGCCCTGATGACCGAAGCCGGCTACAGCAATTTTCTGGTTTCCTGTGTCACCTCGTTCGGTATCTACAATGAGATCCTGCACATGTGGGAGCACCACCCTGAAATTCTGGCCCAGACGCGTGAGCATCTGTGGAAGGCAACGAAAAGGGAGTTTCAGATTCCCGGGAACCTGGTGCATACCTCCGATGCCATCTATAAATTCAGGAACGAGATTTTTGAGCAGGCGCACTATTCGCTTTCCTGCCGCGGAGGAGAAACTCCCCTGCGTATTGCCGAACATGTCGGATGCCATTATGCCAAGATTTTCCCCGACAAAGGGGTGGGGGGTGCTGAATTTCCAAAAGTCCTCAGTGGGATGGTGGAAGCCTGGGGAGGTGAATTGGTCGATTATCCCGAGCGACGGCATTGCTGCGGTTTCGGTTTCCGCCATTATGTCATCCGGGAAAACAGGGGCTACTCGGTGGCCAACACGCGCAAAAAGCTGGAATCCCTGGCTCCCTATAAACCCGATTTCATCGTGGCCAACTGTCCCGGGTGCACCATGTTCATGGATAAATGGCAATACACCATGGGCGAAATGGAAGGCGTAACCTTCGGTGCCGACGGCCGGGGAATCCCCGTGCTGACCTATGAGGAGATGGCCGGACTGGTTTTGGGATATAATCCCTGGGATCTGGGATTGCAAATGCACCAGGTGGATGCCGAACCCCTTCTTAAGAAGATGGGAATCGCCTATTCCCCGGAAGAAAAGTACCTGAGCAGCAAAGGCAAATATATGGGTAAGCCTATGGTGCCTGATTATTGCTGTATCTGATTATTAAACCATTGCACATGCAAACATCCGTATCAGACCTTCCCGGTCTACGCAAAGTGGCGGTCATAGGGGCCGGGGTGGCCGGGATATCGGCTGCTGCAACTCTGAAGCAGTCGGGGGTCGATGTCGACGTGTATGAGAAGGAGCATACGGCCGGAGGGCACCTCAACCACTGGCATGCCCTCTTCCCCGGAAGGGAATCTGCGGCCAGGGTGAGAAAGGGTTTGCTGCAGGAGATTACTGCCGCAGGCCTTCACCTGAGGACCTCCTCGGGAGTGAAGGAGATCATCCGGGAAGCGGAGGGTTTCAGGGTGACTACTGATGGCGGGGATTCCCGGGAGTACGGGGCTCTGGTGCTGGCCACGGGATTCCGGCTGTTTGACGCTTCTCTCAAGGAGGAATACGGGTATGGGATTTATCCGCAGGTGATCACTTCCCCTGACCTGGAGCGGCGTATGGAAGAAGGTGGTGAGGGTTTGGCCATCGACGGCTGTTCTCCCGGGAGGGTGGCCTTTGTCCATTGCGTGGGATCGCGTGATGCCAAGGCCGGAAACCTGTACTGTTCGCGGGTGTGCTGCATTACCGGTGTCAAGCAGGCCATTTCCGTGAAGGAGCGTTATCCTTCGTGTGAGGTGGTCAATTTTTATATGGATCTGCGGATGTTTGGCTCAGGGTACGAGGAGCTGTATCAGGAAGCCCAGGAGAAATACGGCATCACCTTTATCAGGGGCAGGGTTTCAGAGGCGGCCCCCACCCGGGGCGGGACCCTCCAGGTCAAAGCCGAGGACACGCTGTTGGGGAGGCCGATGAAGATCACCGCCGACTGGATGGTCCTGCTCGTGGGCATGGAACCTTCCATTCCCCGGGAGTGGCATGAGGCTCTATCCCTGAACACTGATGTTGCCGGATTTGCCGCGGGGAGCGACAAATTCCTGCGCCCCGGGGAGAGCAGTGCCCGCGGGGTTTTCATCGCGGGAGCCTGTGCCGGTCCGGCTTCCATTCCTGAATCGGTGAACCAGGGGAGGGCTGCCGCCCTTTCCGTGGTCCGTTATTTAAATTCCGGAGAATGAACACCAGCAATGAGAAATGGGGGTTTAAGCCCGGGAAATCGAAGCTGATCATTCCCGATGAAAACGACAGGAGCCTCTACTTCAGGCTTCTCCGGAAAGTGCCGTCGCTGGCCTCCTGCATTTTCTGCGGAGGATGCAGCGCCACCTGCACAGCGCAGAAGGAGGGAATGAACTTCCGCGTAGTCCATCTGCTGGTATGCCGCGGAGAACTCACCACTGTCGGCCCGATGACTGCCTCCTGCCTGTTGTGCGGCAAATGTACCCTGGTGTGCCCCAGGAATGTCGATATACGCTCGGCGATCTATAACCTTAAAAAGGAGTTATATGAACTTCAGTGACCATCCGTTGTTCGTTTGGCCCTTTCTGGCGGGCATGGCATTTATCTTCATCACCCTGCCCCTGTTGTACGCCAAATGGCTCCGTAAGGGAAAACTCAGGGATTTCAGGCTCCTTCCTGCCAACATCTTCTCGGTGAAGACCCTGTATGCCGTCAGGGAGGTTTTTAGCGAGTGCCTGCTACACCGGCGTATCTTCCGCTTTAACCCGCGGCTGGGATATATGCACATGAGCCTGGCTTTCGGATGGTTCCTGCTGATCGTCGTGGGGAAACTGGAGACCATGCTTTTTACCCATGACGGGTTCAACCCTCCCTATCTGCCTGTGTTTTTTAAATATTTTTATCCTGCGGGCATTCCCCATACCTTCAAGGGCTATTTTTTTCTGACCCTGATGGACCTGCTTCTTCTTTTTGTGCTGAGTGGTCTCTTTTTGGCCTTTTACAAGCGTTTCAGGTCGAAAAAGCTGGGGATGAAGCGAACGACCCGGCATATCGCCGCCGACCGTGTGGCCCTGACCTTTTTATGGTTTATCTTTCCCCTGCGGTGGCTGGCCGAAAGCGTCACCGCCGCCCACTCAGGGAGTGGCGGCTTTTTTACCCTGTCATCGGGGAAAGCCCTCTCCGTGCTCATCCCCCCCGAAGTTCTGCTGATGCCCGCCTGGTGGGCTTATTCCATCGCCCTGGGAGGCTTTTTCTTTGCCCTTCCCTTTTCGAGGTACATGCATATTTTTACCGAAGCGGCGATGATTTTCCTGAAACACTGGGGGATGAGGACCCCGGAAAGGGATAACGGATACGGCGATTTTGAGGTGAACAGCTGTTCCCGTTGTGGCATTTGCACCAATGTATGCCAGTTATCGGCCGATGCGGGGATTGTCCATTCGCAGGCGGTCTATTACCTGCGCGATTTGCGGTATGGCCGGCTCGGGAGTGAGACGGCCGAGAACTGCTTTTTATGCGGGCGTTGCAGTTCTGCCTGTCCGGTGGAGATTGGCGTGGACCAACTGAGGCTGGCCACCCGTACCGGCCTGGCCAACAAGATTTCACCGGCATATTCCTACAAAGCTCCAGAAGTGGCGCGTGGTGCTGGCGTGGACGTGCTCTATTTTGCCGGATGTATGACCCATCTCACCCCGGGAATCAAAGAGGGGGTTTTCAAGGTTCTGGAGGGTGCCGGTATATCTTTCAGGATGCTCGATGATCAGGAGAATATCTGTTGTGGCCGGCCGGCCATGCAAGCGGGATTTCGTGATCAGGCGCGGGAAATCATACGGCGCACCACGGCCGCCATAAGGGAGTCGGGAGCCGCGATGCTCCTGGTCAGCTGTCCGATCTGCTATAAGGTATTCCGTGAGGAGTACCAACTGCCGATTCCCGTGGAACACCATTCCCGCTATTTCAGCCGTCTGGTCCGGGAGAACCCCGGTCTGTTCCGTCGCACTCCCCTGAGGATGAGTTACCATGATCCCTGTGATCTGGGACGTGGTTCGGGGATTTACGGGGAGCCCCGGCAGGTCATCGGCCAGGCGGCGACCCTGGTTCCGGTAGACCATGAAAAGAAGGATGCCCTGTGTTGCGGGGGGAGCCTTGCCAACCTGGCCATCACCCCGGCACAACGCAAAATGGTCACCGACGCTGCCTATGATGTTCTGGCGGCGCCCTCACCCGATTATATCGTTACCGCCTGTCCGTTGTGCAAGAAAACGTTCGCTGCCGGGAAACGGAAAATACCGGTGATCGACCTGGCCGAAGCTCTCTCCATGGCCATGTATGATAATCAGGGTGTCCCTGCCGGAATGGTACGCAGGCAAGAGGCCGCGCTGGTATGACGGGGGTTCCCTTTGCCTGGCCTTTCCCGGCTATAGGGTGGTTTTCCCGGCCTTGTCGATCTGTTCCTGCACCACGGCATCGATGACTGCGATGGCGGTGATGTTGACAATATCCCTCACAGAGCTTTCAATATCGGTGAAGTGTACCGGTTTGTTCAATCCCATCTGAATCGGGCCGATCGACTCGCCGCTGCTCATTTCCTGGAGCAGCTTGTACGCCACATTTGCGGAACTGAGGTTGGGGAAGACCAGGGTGTTGACGTCCTTGTTGAATAGCCGGGAGAAGGGGAATTTGCGGTCGCGCAGTTTTTTATCGAGGGCAAAGTTGACCTGCATTTCCCCGTCGATGAGCAGGTCGGGATATTTTTCCTGGAGGAAGCGTACCGCATCGTGTACCGACGCAGGGCTTCCCTCCGGGTCAGAGCCGAAATTGGAGTAGGAAAGCATGGCGATTTTGGGTTCCCGGGCAAAAAAACGAACCGTATTCCGGGCCAGCCGGGCGACATCGATAAGGGTCGCCGTGTCGGGGTGGCGGTTGATCAGGGTGTCACAGAGGAAATAAGTCCCTTTCGGGGAGTTCAGGATATGCATGGTGCCGAAGTGGTTGTAGCCCTCCCTGATGCCGATGACCTCCCTGGCGACCTTGATGGTGTTGGTATATTTGGTGTACACCCCCGTGATGAACGCGTCGGCATCGCCTGTCTCCACCATCATCATCCCGAAATAGTTACGCTCAAACATCTTGTCCATGGCTTCATCGAAGGTGGCGCCCTCCCTGGACCTCTTGGCGGTCAGTAACCTGGCGTAGTTTTCGCGGCGGTCGGCCTCCTTGTCGTCACGAAGTTCCACGATGGTGCACCCTTCGATATTCAGGTTCAGTTCTGCCGCCAGCTTCCCGATTTTATGCCTGTTTCCGAGCAGGATGGGAAAGCAGATCCCCTCCTGGCAGGCTTCCACGGCAGCTTTGAGCATGTTGGGGTGTGACCCTTCGGCAAATACCACTCTGCGCGGATTCTGACGGGCCATTTCCAGGAACTGGCGGGTGAGCTTGGTTTCGTAACCCATCATCTGTTTCAGATGGTCTTTATAGGCGTCCCAGTTTTCAACCGGTTTCCGGGCCACTCCCGATTCCATGGCTGCCCTGGCCACTGCTGCCGACACCTCGGTGATCAACCGGGGATCCACGGGCTTGGGAATGATGTAATCCCTGCCGAACTTCAGCTGGTTGACATTATAAGCGGCATTGACCAGGTCGGGGACCGGCTGTTTGGCCAGTTCCGCAATGGCCAGGCAGGCTGCCCGTTTCATCTCTTCATTGATGGTTCTGGCACGGGTATCCAGGGCCCCCCGGAAGATATACGGGAACCCGATCACATTGTTGATCTGGTTGGGATAGTCGGAGCGGCCGGTGGCAATAATGACATCGTCACGGGAAGCACGGGCCTCCTCATAGGAGATTTCAGGGTCCGGATTGGCCAGGGCAAAGACCACAGGGTTAGCGGCCATGGACTGTACCATGGCGGCGGTCAGCACATTCCCTCTCGACAGTCCCACAAACACGTCGGCATCCCTGATGGCCTCTGCCAGGGTTTTGATCTCCTTCCGGGAAGTAGCGAAACCTCTCTTGGAGTCGTTCAGGTCTTTCCTGTCTGTGGAGATGACGCCCTTGCTGTCGAGCATGACGATGTTCCCGGGGCGGGCCCCCAGGGATAGGTACAAACGGGTGCAGGAAATGGCGGAAGCCCCGGCACCGTTGACCACGATGCGTACCTCTGAGATCTCTTTCCCCGCGATTTCCAGGGCGTTGAGCAATCCGGCGGCCGATATGATGGCGGTCCCATGCTGGTCATCATGCATCACCGGAATGTCGAGTTCTGCCTTCAGACGCTCTTCGATGATAAAACACTCGGGGGCCTTGATGTCTTCCAGGTTGATGCCCCCGAAAGTTGGGGCTATCGCTTTGACCACTGCGATGATTTTTTCAGGGTCTTTCTCGTTCACTTCGATGTCAAATACATCGATACCGGCGTAAATCTTGAAAAGCAACCCTTTCCCTTCCATCACCGGTTTTCCGGCCAGCGCCCCGATGTCGCCCAGTCCCAGGACTGCCGTTCCGTTGGATATCACCGCCACCAAATTTCCCTTGGAGGTATACTCATAGGCGGTATCCGCGTCTTTTTCGATTTCCAGGCAGGGTTCCGCCACCCCCGGGGAGTAGGCCAGTGAAAGATCGGTCTGGGTGCTGTGCGGTTTGGTCGGAATGACTTCGATTTTCCCAGGTTTCCCCTGGGAATGATAGAGCAATGCTGCTTCCCTGGTAATTTTTTGCATGGTGGCGTTATTAATGAAAGAGCGCTAATATGACAAAACATGTCAAAATGGTGACATGTAATGATAATTTAGCGTGAAAACTTAAGATTAAATTACGAAATGTTAATGAGAGGGTTTTCCCACCGGGCGGAAAGGGCCTTTTTGCAGATTACTTTTCAGGCACCTTGTACCACTTGTTGATCACCTCACCGGGAGCATAGGTTTCGAGATAATCGACAGCTTCGCGGGGTGAGGCGGCGATGTGATAGAGAAGACGGTATTCGGGTTTGGAGAAGTGTTCGGCGAAGGCATGGTCGAACTGTTCGAAGAGGTGGCGGAAGAAGTTTTCCGTGTCGATGAAGACGATGGGTTTCCGGTGGTAGTCGAGTTGTTTGAGGGTGATGACCTCGAGGATCTCTTCGAGGGTGCCGAATCCACCGGGAAGGGCGACGAAGGCGTCGCTGAGTTCCCGCATGCGGGCTTTGCGCTCCATCATACCGGTGGTGATTTCCACTTCGTGGGCATGGTTAGATACCAGGTTCCTGCCCTGCATCATTTCAGGGATGATGCCCGTGGTGCGTGCTCCGGCTTGGCGGGCGGCAATGGTCACCGCCTCCATGAGACCTACGTTGGCCCCCCCGTTGATCAGGGCGTGTCCCCGGTTCCCAATGAGTTCCCCCAGCTGGCGGGCATCATGAAAGTAGGGCTCTCCAATGGCGTTGCTCGAGGAACAAAAAACACAAATATTCATAGTATGCTGTTCATTTACTGACCTGCCACGATGGCCAGGGGCTGTTATGATATTCTTCTTCCCCCCGGGCAGGCTTCCGGGGAAAAACGCAGGACTTACCATGATGTGGTCACCGGCCGGCACCCGGCTGTTTTTCCGGTTTTCCGGAATTATGCGTCGATATTGGCGTAGACCGCATGGTCTTCGATGAACTTACGGCGTGGCGGAACGTCGTCACCCATCAGCATGGCAAAGATATGGTCGGCTTCTGCGGCATTCTCGATGGTCACCTGCTGGAGGGTGCGCTGAGCGGGGTTCATGGTGGTTTCCCAGAGCTGCTCGGCATTCATTTCACCCAGACCTTTGTACCGCTGCATGGAAATTCCCGATTCGTTTCCTTCGCCCCACTCTTCGATCAGCTGAAGACGCTGCTGTTCCGACCAGGCATAGGCTTCCTTTTTTCCCTTTTTGACCAGATAGAGGGGAGGAGTGGCCAGGTAAAGATGACCCCTGCGGATGATTTCCTGCATGTAGCGGAAGAAGAAAGTCATGATCAGGGTGTCGATATGGCTCCCGTCGACGTCGGCGTCGGTCATGATGATGATCTTGTGATAGCGGAGTTTATCGAGGTTGAGTTCCTTGGAGTCTTCTTCGGTACCGATGGTGACTCCCAGGGCGGTGTATATATTCTTAATCTCCTCGTTTTCGAGGATTTTATGCTGCATTGCCTTTTCGACGTTGAGGATTTTTCCCCTCAGGGGAAGGATGGCCTGGTTACGGCGGTCACGGCCCTGTTTGGCCGTGCCCCCTGCCGAGTCTCCCTCCACGATGAAGATCTCGCACTTCACGGGGTCTCTTTCGGAACAGTCGCTCAGTTTCCCGGGAAGTCCTCCCCCGGTCAGGGCGCTTTTGCGCTGCACCAGTTCCCTGGCTTTCCGGGCGGCATGACGGGCCTGGGCAGCCAGAATCACCTTGTCCATGATAATGCGGGCAGCCCGGGGGTTCTCTTCCAGATAGTAGGTCAGCATTTCACTAACCGCCTGATCGACGGAAGCCACCACCTCGGAGTTTCCCAGTTTGGTCTTGGTCTGGCCTTCAAACTGCGGTTCCTGCACCTTTACGGAAATGACGGCCGTCAACCCCTCCCGGAAATCATCTCCGTTGATCTCGAGTTTGAGCTTGGTGAGAATCCCCGACTGGTCGGCATAGTTTTTCATGGTACGCGTTAGACCGCGGCGGAATCCCGTAAGGTGGGACCCTCCCTCTATCGTGTTAATATTGTTGACGTAAGAGTGGACATTCTCAGAATAGGAGTTGTTGTATTGCAGGGCAATCTCTACCGGAATGCCGTTCTTCTCGGTGGAAACATGGATAACATCGGGGGTGAGCCTGACCCTGGAATCGTCGAGGTATTCCACGAACTCCTTCAATCCCTGGGTCGACAGGAAAGTTTCGTTTTTAAACTCACCGTTTTCTTCGACCACCCGTTCGTCGGTGATCACCAGTCTGATGCCGGCATTGAGGAAGGCCAGTTCGCGCAGGCGTGCCGTGAGAACCTCATATTTGTAGGTAGTGATCTGAAAAATGGAATCATCGGGTTTGAAGGTGATGATGGTTCCCGTGTCGTTGCTTTCGCCCACCTCTTTAACGCTGTACAAGGGCTTGCCGATGTTGTACTCCTGGACCCATATCTTTCCGTTGCGGTGGATTTCCGCTTTCATGTAAGAGGAGAGGGCATTGACACAGGAAACACCGACCCCGTGCAATCCTCCCGAAACCTTGTATGAGTCTTTGGAAAACTTACCCCCGGCATGGAGTACCGTCAGGGCTACTTCAAGGGCAGAACGGTTTTCCTTGGTGTGTATCTCGGTGGGAATCCCGCGCCCGTCGTCCTTTACCGTAATCGAATTGTCAACATGAATGACCACTTCAATATTCTTGCAGTAACCGCCCAGCGCTTCGTCGATCGAGTTGTCGACCACTTCGTAGACCAGATGGTGAAGCCCCCTGTCATTGACATCGCCAATATACATGGCCGGACGTTTCCTGACGGCTTCAAGGCCTTCCAAAACCTGAATGCTGTCGGCTTCGTAATTATCTTTGCTGATTCCGCTGACACCTCCGTTAACGGTGCCCTTTTCTTCTATTTCGCTCATTTTTTCTTATTGAATTTCCTACCCTGTTTTCCGATGGTTGCGGAATCCAAAAACACGCCTGAAACCCGTGGTTTTTGTTCCGGAAAACATTTGATAATCAAGTTATTGTAAATTCCTTGTTTTCTCCTTTAACCATCGGGCAAATATAATAAAATAACCCGTGAAAATGGCATTTTCACGGGTTGGGAGAGGGGTATTGTTGATAACTTAATGCATCGGTTGAACCTTAGAAGGAGTAGCTGATTCCGGCCAGGAAATTAAAGGTTTGAGCCGGGTATCCCAGCCACCGTTCATACTTCTGCATGCCGAAATTGTTGACCTGTCCGAAGGCCGCCAGTTTCGTGGTGATCTCGTAATTTCCGCGGAGGTTGATATCGAAAACGGGATTCAGTTTATAGATGACGGGGGTTGCCGCTGATAGCGATTCTATGGTTTCAAAGGAATACCAGGGGGCCGGGGCCAGGTTGGTGTTGTAAAGGAGACCCCTTCGGGTTCCCATGGCATAGACATCGGCAGCTACCGAAAGGCGGTCGTTGACGGCATAGCTTGCGGAAAGGGTGGCATCAAAGGAGGGAAGGTTCCAGGCGTATTCCTGTTCCGTCATTTTGAATTTGTTGATACTGGCACTGAGGAGGAGATTGAGTTTGTCGCCGGCGTAGTAGGTGACTTCTCCGTTAAACCTGGTCTTCTTCATGTCGTCATAGAGAACCCTGAACGTGTTGTCGGCGAAGTGCGGCATGAGGTTTGGTCCCAATGTCGGCAGCCTGAATCCCTGAAGGTAGTAAAAAGGATGTCCGTCGAAGGCGGAATGGTCGACCTGGATCTTAAAGTTGACTTTTGCGGAGATCTTTCCGTCAAAGCCACCGTAAAGCCTGTATTTCTCGAGATGGTTATCCACGCTTACATATGGGTTGATGAAGGGGTTTTCGTAGGCGATGGCCGAATAGTGGTTATGATAGTATTGTCCGTCGGCTCCTGCAAATACGCTGATAATCTCCTTGACGGGGGAGAAGTTGAAGCGGATGTCAGGGGTGATTTTAAAGGCGGCTTTATCGGTTTTTCCCACGACGATCCATGATTTGAACCCTGCCCTGAGGCTGATGGTTTCGTTTCCCAGCTGAACGCCCGGGCGAAAATTGACCCATAGTTGCTTTCTGTTGATTTTCAGGGGGATTTCATCGAAAACATGGGAGAAAACTTCTGAGGTGTTGGAATATTCCACTCCGGCATCGGCCAGCAGGGTAAAACCTCTTTCGGGTCTCTGGAAATTCATGTCGAACCGGGCAAAGTCCTCACGCTGTTCGGTTTTATTGCCAAAGCGGGAGTACTGAAAGTCGAAGCCTGCCGAGGGGTCGGCTTTCGTGGCGTAAATATTCCGGAGGTTGATGGCGATTCCTCCCCGGGTAAAGGCCTGTTTTTTCCCCTGATGGGTAAACGTCTGATCCTCTCTTTTCAGGAAGGAGGGGATGGAGTCGTTGTGGCTGGAGGCAGGATAACCGTAATACCTGAATCCGTCGTGGTCAAGTCCCAGGTTCAGCGAAAGCGTGGACTTGCGGAACATATGCTTCAGGAACATCTCGGCCTCATTTTCCGAGAAGGGGGCGCTGACGCGTTCCCCGTTCCGCAGATTGAGTTTGCTGTGCGAGGAGAGATGCATGGCGTGCAACCCGAAAATCGAATTCTTGTTTTTGGTATTGTTGAAAAAGAGCTCCGCATAGGGTTTGTTGTAGTTGCCTATTCCTCCGCGTACCAGTCCGTACCCCGGTTTCTCCTCAGGTTTTCCCACGATGGTGGCGGCCTGGAGGTTTTTCACCGGCAAGGCTGAAAACACAGGTTTGCTGTCGATGGAGTAACTGAAATCGGGCTTTTTCCGGTCGTCGTCCTTAATGACAGGGGTGTCATTGATCTTTTCTGCATCAATGGTCACCGGGGAGTAGGATTTGACCACTTCCACCTCCTGCCGGAGGGTGTCCTGTTGTTGTGCCTTTACTTCGGGGATGGAAATCAGCATCAGGGCCAAAAGGGCCGTTCCGGGACTAAAAATCCGTATCTTCATGATTCTCTGTTTTCTGTTAGTTTAATTTGATCTGTAAGGGGTTTCCCTGCGCTGCACCGGCGTCGGTGCGTTCCCTTTCCTCGATGGCGGCCAGTTTACGGGCGGCATCGTCGAGGATGCCATCCTCCTTCACCGGATAGTTTTCCAGGAGGCTTTTCAGGGTATGCTTGGCCTGGAAATCATCCTTTTTAGCGACATAGATGTCAGAGAGGAGGATAAAGCTTTTGGCCAGCCAAAACTGGTGGGATGTTCCCTTATCGATGAAATCCATGATTTCCTTTTCTGCTGCTGCCACGTTCTGCTTGCGGAAGTAGGTGTCGGCCAGGAGGTACTTGGCTTCTGCGCCGCGTGCCGTATTGGTCTCTGCCGAGGCTTCCCGCAATCCGGCCATAGCCTGGTCGTAATTCCCCAGGACATAGTATGATTTGGCGGTGATATAGGAGGCTTCTCGGAGGAGTTCCGGACTTACCTTTTCGGCTTTGGTGAGCCTGGCGGCATCCTCGATGGCATTGCGGTACCTTTCGAGCATGAAATTGCTGCGCATGGTCCCGGCTATCGCCCTGATTTTGTTCCATTGGTTGTTGGAGATGGTCTCCAGACGGGAGAAGAGGTCGAGGGCCTCGTCATAACGGCGGGCGTTGTAGAGAAGCTCTGATGCCCTGGAGAGGGCCTGTTCACTGAAGGCGCTCACGGGTTGCCGTGACACATACAGATAGTGATCGAGTGATTCGCTGTATTTTCCCAGGTTGTAAAGGGCTTCTCCGAGGTAGAAGCGGGCATTCAGCACAAAACTGCCGTTGGGAAACTGCCTGAGATAATTCTGAAGCTGGGTGGAGGCATTGGGATCGTTGGCCATGAAAAGCCTTTCCGCCGACAGGTAAGTGAGGGAGTCCTGTTCCGAGGTGGTGACCATCGTGCCCGTGCCCAGATTGTTAGCATAGGCGAAATAGGCATCGACATCGTTCAGCTCGATATAACAGTTCTTGATTCCCATGAGCGCGGCCTGTGCTTCCTGGGTCCCTCCGTAGTTCTCAGCCACCTGCTTGTAATACTTCAGGGAATTCCGGAAATCGCCGAGGTTGTAATTGACGAGTCCCATTTGCAGCAAGGCCTTGGGATAGTATGTGCTTTCCCTGAATTTGTCAATAATGGCCTGGTACTCTTTTTTAGCGTCGGCATATTTCCCTTCGCGCTCAAAAGTACGTCCCAGCTCAAAGTGGGCTTCGTCGAGGAGTGACGACTGGGGGTATGAGGTCGTCAGACTTCTGAGCTGGGCGATCTTTCCGGCCTGGTTTCTCTGAAGTCCGCTGCAGAAGGCAAGCTGGAAAAGAGCGTAATCGGCATCGTAGATTTTCATGTCAAAGGCCTGTTGGTAGTTCCTGACGGCCTCGGGGTATTCACGGACCACGAAATGGGAATCGCCCACCCGGTTATAAACGTCGGCAACCTTTTCGGTGCGCCTTCCCTGCATGGCGCTGAGATATTTACGGAAGGTGTTCCCTGCCTGGGTGTAATCCTCGAGCTTGAAGTAGGAATATCCCAGGTTGTAATAAGCGTCATTAAATTCAGGAAGGGTGCTGGCTCCCGGGGATTGCAGGAACTGGTTAAACCCGGCGATGGCCGCATTGTAATCGCCGGTCCGGTAAAGGGTTTCTGCCCTCCAGTAACGCGATCCCGCCGTGATCGGATTGGAATAGCGGTTTTCGAGCGCCTTGTCGAACAGAACCATCGCCTGTTCATACTCCCCGTTGGTGAAAAGCTCCAATCCGCGGTAATAGGTCACCCTTTGGTAAGCCTGGTTGATCTCGGGGTTTTTGACCTTTATCTTTTCAATCGAGCTGATGGCGTCGCGGTAGTTGCGGGTGACCATGTAAACATCGACCAGGTATTTGTAAGCGTCGGTGTTCCGGTCGGAATTGGGATAGAGGGTGATGTATTTGTCAAAAGCCTTGATGGTCTCATTGAAGGGGGAATAGGAGAGTTCGTAGGTGAGCTTGGCATAGTTGAAGAGGGCATCCTCCCTGATGCCGGCGTCGAAGTCCATTTCCGAAGCCGCTTCAAAGGCAATGCGCGCCTTCTCTTTCTGTCCGGTCTTCACGTAGGCGTCGGCCAGGGTGTAGTAACTGTTCTGGGCAGTCACATCATTTCCCTTCGATGATTTCTCAAGAAAGGGGACTGCCCTGGCGTGCTCCCCGGTATGGTACAGACAATAGCCCATGATGTAATTGTCTTCGCGTGATTTGCCTCCCGGGGTTTCGTGGTAAAACTCGAGGTACTGCAATGCCTCGGCATACCTGCGCTGACGAAAATAGGAATCCCCGATGATGCGTGCCAGTTCGGGTTTGTATTGTTCCTCAACATCGTTGATGATGGGAACGATATAGTCGATCACCTCGGCATATTTTTCCTGCTTATAGTAAATCTGGCTTACATAAATGGGGATGATCTTGTTGAAGTTGGGGTCGTTCTGCAACTGCCGGAAGCCGTCGAGAGCCTCATCATACCTTTCTTTAAGGTAATTGATGTGGGAGTAGTAATACAAAGCCGGCTTGGCCAGAAGGTGGTTCTTGTCCTTGATCATAATGAACTCATTCAGGGCCAGGTCGTTTTCTTCAACCATCATGTAAGAGTATCCCATCATATATCCGATTTCTACCTGGTCGGCGGGGGAAAGGCCATCGCGGTCGACTTCACCCAGGGTACGCAGGGCCATCTGGTAGCGTTTTTTCTCAAACTGGAAGTCGCCCAGGTAAAAACGGGCGTAGTTGCTGTATGGACTGTCGGCATACTCCTTAATAAAGTTGTTAAGCATTTTGTCACCGGTGACATGTTCGGAGCGAAGGGCTGACAAAGCCATGTAATAGTAGGCTTCGGCCGACATTTCGGAGCGGGGGTCGGCTTCTTCCCTCACTTTTTCAAACTGCCGGTAAGCTGCGTTGTATTTGGCATTTTTAAAAAGCTCCTTGCCCAGGGCAATATCCTTCTGTATCTCATTGTAATAGCGGGTCTCCTGTGCCTGGATCCCGGAGGCCAGCAACATGAGACCGGCAATAAGCATAAAAGGCTTGAATCTCTTCATTCCGGTAGTATTTATTAGGACCTGATAAACAAAAACTGTGCAAACACCT
Organism: uncultured Prolixibacteraceae bacterium; assembly: GCA_964461455.1. GTDB lineage: Bacteria > Bacteroidota > Bacteroidia > Bacteroidales > Prolixibacteraceae > UBA1413. The sequence goes on from CAYWUJ010000018.1 coordinate 21,886, forward strand.
CGGGTCTGCCATCATCAAACAACTAAAGTAGACCATTTGGATGGGCTAACCGGGCATTTGTGAACCATTTTCTCAACAAAAAACTGTTAGTTACTTTCGTTTATTATCAGGGGAGGTAAAAAAGTTTGGGCTACCTTCGTAAAAAAATATGGCGGAGATGAGCGGTCAACCAATTATAGAGCTTACAGATGCTGACATTTTCCAGCGTGAGGATCTGGTCTTGCGCAATGTGAATCTGCGGGTCGACGAGGGGGAATTTGTGTACATCATTGGCCGGGTAGGAACGGGAAAATCGAGTCTTATCAAAACCCTCAATGGGGAGATTCCTCTGATGAGCGGTACCGGGAATGTGGTCGGGTATTCCCTCAATAATTTGAAGAACAAGGATTTACCTATGCTGAGAAGGAAGTTGGGAGTGGTCTTTCAGGATTTTAGGCTGCTCAGTGACAGGAATGTCAAGGCCAATCTGGAGTTTGTGCTGAAGGCTACAGGGTGGAAGCAGCAGAAGGCGATAGAGGAAAGAATACATGAGGTGCTGGAAATGGTAGGCATGGAACATCAGTTGGTGAGGATGCCGCACCGTTTGTCGGGAGGGGAGCAGCAGCGGGTGGTCATTGCCCGGGCCATGCTCAATGATCCCCCTGTCATTTTGGCCGATGAACCTACCGGGAACCTCGATCCCGAAACCTCCGAGCAGATCCTCGGATTGTTGCAAGACCTCAACAAGGCCGGAAAGACCGTTCTGATGGCCACCCACGATTATGCCCTGATCAGCAAACATAAAGCCCGCACCCTGACCTGTGACGGGAAAAAACTGACCGATGTGACCAAGGCCGAAGGGGAACTCGACTTTGACCAACTCCTTTAGGAATCCTGAGTCATGAATGTGGAAATCCGGGGGGAGGTGGAGTTCGCAGTGATGAGGCTCTTTACTGGTTCAGTTTGTCGGCCATGGCGTCGGCGAGACGGATCAGTTCGTCGCGGGTATCGATCTTCAGGGCTCCTTTTTCTTCGATGGGCTGGTATACCAGATCCCACTTCACCTTTTCGGCAAACTCCATCAGGTTTTTGACTCCGCCGCCATTCCATGAGTAATTCCCAAAGATCCCGAGGTAGTGGTTTTTCACACCCATGTGTAAAATGGTGGAAATCAGGGTTTCCACGTTGGGGAACAGGGCGTTGTTGTAGGCGCAGCTTCCGACGATGAAACCCTTGTATTTGAAAATGTCGTTGATAATGTAGGAAGAGTGGGTTTTGGAAGCGTCATAAACCCTGATATTCCTGATTCCCCGTTCGGCTAATCTGCGGGCCACCACTTCCGCCATTTTTTGGGTGTTGCCGTACATGGAACCGTAAACGATGACGACTCCTTTCTCCATGTCGTAAGAGCTCCATTTGTCGTACCTGCTGAGGATCCACCCGAGGTCGGTCCGCCAAACAGGGCCGTGGGTAGCGGCAATCATCCTGATCTCCAGGTCGGCCAGTTTTTTGATGGCCCGCTGGGTATGGGCGCAGTATTTACCTACAATGTTGGTGAAGTAGCGCATTGCCTCCACCTCATAGAAGTCAAGATTGATCTCGTCGTCAAAGATGCCCCCGTCAAGGGTGCCATAGCTTCCGAAGGCATCACCCGAAAAGGCGATTTTTTCGCTGATTTCGTAGCTGACCATGGTTTCCGGCCAGTGGACCATGGGGATCGACCTGAACTGCAGAGTATGACGGCCCAGTTCCAGGGTGTTGTCGTCGTAGACTTCGATGGTCTTGTTCGGTTTCAGGTAGTAGCTCTCCACCAGCTGGAAGGTTTTCTTATTCCCCACCAGGGTGACTCCGGGGTACTTGGTGATCAGGGCTTTGAGGGCTCCCGAATGGTCGGGTTCCATGTGGTTGATCACCAGGTAGTCCACTTGCCGGCCGTTCAGCAATGCTTCGATGTTATCGAGGTAGTCGTCGATGAACTGGCGCTCTACGGTATCGATCAAAGCCACCTTTTCATCCACGATCAGGTAGGAATTGTAGCTGATGCCGTGCGGAATAGGCCATATGTTCTCGAAAAGATGGGTTCTGCGGTCATTGAAGCCCATGAACCAGATATTGTCGGCAAGTTGAACCTGTAGCATTGGATTGTCGATTTAAGTTTCCGGCCGTAAAAATACAAAAAATGCCCAAAACGGAATCAGAGTCTTCAGGGCACTTTCTGTGAAATCATAAATGATATATTTGTGGTATCCTTTTGCGTGACGGGCCAGCCGGTCACGATAAGGAGCATGACAGAAAATGATGTTAAGATGTTAGACCAGGAGCATAAACTGATGGTTTTCCCCCGCCCGGGAAAAGTGGTGATCGTAGTGGTGGCCCTGCTGGCCCTTGTTGTGGCCCTGAGGGCGTGGCAGCTTTACGGATATGTCTTCAAACCGAACGTACAAAAGGATTATGTCCTTTACATCACCGAAAAGGGGTCTTTTGAAAGTGTGGTGGACAGTCTGGAAGCCAATGGGGTGATGCGCAGCATGAAGGCTTTCCGCTGGGTGGCCAGGAAGAAAAAATGCCGGGACTTCATTAAACCGGGGAGATACCGTTTTTCGCCGGGAATGAGTACCAATACGGCAGTCAACATGCTGCGGTCGGGATTGCAGGAGCCGGTCAGGCTTATCTTTAACAATATCAGGACCAAGGAACAGCTGGCGGGGACGGTGAGCCGTTACCTGGAAGCCGATTCCCTCTCCATTCTGGCTTTGTTTGAGCCTGAAACCATCAGCGACTACGGGTTTACCCCGGAGACCTTCCCGGCTATGTTCATCCCCAACACTTACGAGTTTTACTGGACTACCTCGGCACAACAGTTTGGCGACCGGATGAAAAGGGAGTTTGAGACTTTCTGGAATGAGGAACGCCGGAACAAAGCCGGGGAGCTGGGCATGACCCCTGAAGAGGTGGCCACGCTGGCTTCCATTTTACAGGAGGAGAGTAACAAGCAAAGTGAAAAACCCCGTATTGCCGGGGTATATATCAATCGCCTCAGAAGGGGGATGTTGCTGCAGGCCGATCCTACCGTGAAATATGCCGTGGGCGATATTACCCTCAGGAGAATCCTCCTCCGTCACCTCGATACCGAATCTCCTTATAATACCTACCTCCATCCGGGCTTGCCCCCCGGCCCCATCACCTTCCCCGAAATCCAGTCCCTCGAGGCCGTCCTCAACTTCGAGCAGCACAACTATTACTACTTCTGTGCCCGTGAGGACTTTTCGGGATACCACAGCTTTGCCCGTACCCACGCCGAACATGAACGCAACGCGGCACGATACCATGCAGCACTCGACTCGCTAAGAAGGGCCGGGGATTAGAGGCCACTATAAATAGCAGCTGAAGATTTCCTTCAGGATCTCTTTTTCGTGGTTCCAGTTTAGTTGGCGGGCTGCAATGTCGAGGTTTACCGACCACTTTTCCCGCAGTGCGGAATCGCTGAGGGCTCTCCGGAAGGTGTCGGCCAGGGTTTCAGGGTTAAGGGAGGGGGCAACCAGACCGATATCATAATTCCTGACGATGAGGCCCATTTCGGGGAGGTCCGACACCACAACAGGAATGCGTGCCTGGATATAGTCGAAGAGTTTATTGGGCAGGGCATAGCGGTAGTTGAGGCCGAGATCTTCCTCCACCGAGATTCCCAGACTGGCCTGGCGCGTGAGGGACCACAGCAATCCGGGGGTCAGCCAGCCTGTAAACCGCACATTTTTCAGTTGCAGTCCGGCAACCAGGGTCTGCAACTCCTCTTCGAGGTCGCCACTGCCGGCGATGACCAGTTCAGCTTCCGCCAGGAGGTCCATGGCCAGGATGGCCTGTTCCAGTCCGCGCCCTTTATTCAGCGCTCCCTGGTAGATAATCAGGGGCGGGGTCGTTTCCGCGGGTTTATCGCGGCCTGCCGTTTCGTCAGTTTCCGGTTCCCTGAGCCAGGGCAGGTTGCGGACTACCGCAAAAGGGATTCCGTATGTATTCGTGTATGCTTCAGCAATGGGACGGCTGGCCGTGTAGGCTGCGGCAACACCGGGGACCATCAGTTTTTCGAACCAGGCCCATATTTTCCGGGTGCCCGGCCGGTTGACCAGTTCGGGGAGTTCCGTGAAATATTCGTGACTGTCATAAATGACCGGTTTTCTTCTGATCCATGCGGCAAGGCGGTTGGCCGGCAGGGTGTCCAGATCGTTGGAGAGGAGCAGGTCATAACGGCTGAGCAGGAGGATGAGGAAGAGGCGCAAGTTGTATTCCGCATAAAACAGGGGGCCTTTCCGGAAGAGGAGTTTCATGCGGCGCATCACCCGGGGGCGTTCGGGCAGAGGCGGCGATGAGGGTATTTCGCGGCCTATAAGCACCACCCGGAATCCCATCTCCTCCAGCGTAAGGCATACCCGGTCGACCCTCTGGTCGCCCGAGAGATCATTGGTCACTGATACGATAATCTTTTGCAAAGGCAGATCATTTTAAATGGTCTTCGAACTTGCTTACCCCCGCGAACTGCGGCAAAGACCATGTGGTGCATCAGCACGGAATGTTCATAACCGGAACTGGTCCTCGCAGGGTCGCAATTTTCAGCTAAAACTAAAAAAAATCTCTTATTATTTCAGGAAACTGCAGGTCAAAGATCCGTGAAACTTCCTTTCCTTTGCAGGCGCAGAGAAATTATTTTCAAATGGTAGTTTTTTTAGAAAATGCTTCGCTGCGCAAGGTTCACACTTTTGCGACAGAAGCACAAGCCCGCTATTTTCTGGAGTTTTCAGACGTTCCGGAGGTTCAGTCTTATGTCAGGAAGCATAAAGATCTGTTTAAGAGAGTGCTTGTACTGGGCGGGGGGAGTAACCTCCTCTTTACCGGTGATTTTCCCGGGTTAATCCTTCATCCTGTAATAAAGGGGATCATTGTGGAGAGGGAGGATGAGCATTATGCCTGGGTGCGTGCCGGGGCTGGTGAGATTTGGGATGACCTGGTAGCTTTTGCCGTTTCGGCGGGGTGGGGAGGTGTCGAGAATCTCTCTCTGATTCCGGGAACGGTGGGAGCGGTGCCTGTTCAGAACATCGGGGCTTACGGTCAGGAAGCTTCACAGGTGATCAGTTCGGTGCGGGGTGTTGACCTGGTGACCGCAGAGATCTGGGAGCTGGATGCCGCGGAGTGCTGGTTCGGATACCGGAGCAGCATCTTCAAGGAGGAGCTGGCCGACAGGTTCCTGGTGACTTCCGTGGTTTTCCGTCTTGATAAAAAGCCCCGGCTGATGCTCGGCTACGGAGAACTGGCGGCACTGGTCGCAGGCGGCACGCTGCCTGACCTGTCGATGGTGCGCGAAACCGTCATAGCAGCACGCCGCAGGAAACTTCCCGATCCTGAATTACTGGGAAACGCCGGCAGTTTCTTCAAGAATCCTGTCGTGTCAGGTGAGATGGCCGCCCGCATGAAGGGACTGTGGCCGGCGATGCCCCTGTTTCCCGCTATGGAAGGATATGCCAAACTGTCGGCAGGATGGCTGATCGAACAGTGCGGATGGAAAGGGGTGCGACGTGGTGATGCCGGGGTTCACGAGAACCATGCCCTGGTATTGGTGAACCACGGTAATGCCACGGGAATGGAGATCTTTCTCCTCTCGGAAGAGATCAGAACTTCGGTCAGCGACCGTTTCGGAATTGACCTGGAAAGAGAAGTCAGGGTTTGCTCTTTTTCAGAATCTGTTTGATATAGTTGGTGAGGATTTCGATGGCTTTCAGGTTAAGTCCTCCCTGGGGGACGATGATGTCAGCGAAATTCTTAGTGGGCTCGATGAACTGCATATGGCTGGGGCGCACGGTTTTTTCATAACGGTCGAGCACCATTTCCACATTACGTCCCCGTTCCATGATATCCCTTCTGATTACCCGGGAAAGCCTGACATCAGAGGCACAGTCCACAAATACCTTGACATCCATGAGGCGGCGGAGGTTCTCATCGGCCAGGCAAAGGATGCCTTCTATGATCAGCACATGACGGGGCTCTATCCTGATGGTCTCCTCCTGGCGGGTGCAGGAAATAAAGGAATAGGTGGGCTGCTCAATGGCGAAGCCTTCCTTCAGCGCCTTGATATGCTCGACCATCAGGGGAAATTCAATTGATTCAGGATGGTCGAAATTCTTTCTCCTTCGTTCCTCGAGAGAGAGGTTGCTATTATCATAATAATAGGCATCCTGCGACAGGATGGCGACCTCTCCTTCGGTAAATGATTCGGCAATCTTGTCGACCACGGTTGTTTTTCCCGATCCTGTGCCGCCGGCAATTCCTATGATGAGCATATCTTAGAGTCTTTTGTTAAAAAACCGGGTAAAAGCTTTACCCACCCGTTCACTCAGCTAAATTAGTTTTAATTTCGCACGGTAATAATCACTTCACCCAAAATCGACCGGAAATTATGATTACACACATCGTGCTTTTTAAGCTGAAGGAGTTTTCTGCCTCTGAGAAAGCGGCCATCAGAGAGGAACTGAAAGAGAAGCTGGAGGCGTTAAAGGAGAAAACAGGCGTTGTTGTTCAGCTGGATGTGGCGATTAACGAACTTCATGAAGAGAAGAACTACGATTTGATGTTGTTTTCCCGTTTTCGTTCTGAGGAAGATTTGGAGACCTACCGTATTCACCCGGCCCATCAGGAGGTGGTGGTGCGAGTGGGAGAGGTTGCCGCGTCACGGGCTGCCATTGATTTCACCAGTGAGGCTGCCTCTTCATTCTGAAATATCATGAATACACTCTATCCTTTAAAATTCGCCGCTTCCTTCAAGGAAAGACTATGGGGGGGCAACCGCATGCACAAGGTGTTGAATAAACCCACCTGTCCGCTCGAAAAATGTGGTGAGAGCTGGGAGTTGTCGGCGGTGGAAGGACATATTTCCGTGGTTTCCAACGGATTTCTGGCTGGCAACAACCTGCAGGAACTCATGGAGGTTTACATGGGCGACCTGGTGGGGGAAAAGGTCTATGACCGGTACGGAATTGAGTTTCCGCTGCTGATCAAGTTCATAGATGCCGAGGATGACCTCTCGATACAGGTGCATCCCGACGACCAGCTGTCGAAGAAGCGCCATTCAGCTTACGGCAAAACGGAAATGTGGTATGTGGTGGATGCTGACCCGGGGGCCCGGTTGATTTCCGGGTTCAACCAGGAGGTAGACAGGGAAAAATACCTCTCTTACCTTGAGCAGGGGCGCATTCTGGAACTTCTTCTTTCGGAAGAGGTCTTTGCGGGAGATGTCTTTTTCATTCCTGCGGGGAGGGTCCACGCCATAGGCAAGGGGATTCTGGTGGCTGAAATACAGCAGACTTCCGATGTCACCTACCGTATTTATGACTTTGACCGGGTTGACAAGCATGGGAACCCCAGAGAGCTCCACAATGATCTGGCTGCCGATGCCATCGACTTTTCCTGGCAACAGGGGGTTAAGACCAATTACGAAAGGGAGAATAACAAGCCGGTAGAGCTGGTATCCTGTCCCTATTTCACGACGAACCTGCTGGAGCTGGACCGGAAGGTGGAGAGGGATTTTTCGCTGCGCGACACCTTTGTGATTTATATGGGGATCAGGGGCGGAGTGCGACTGGTGTGGGACGAAGGGGAGGAGACCATCGGCCAGGGGGAAACGGTGCTGATTCCCGCGTCGCTTGAGGAGTTCACGCTGGAGCCCCTTTCCGGGGAAGCCCGGCTGCTCGAGGTATATATAGATTAATGAATCATGGAAATTAAGCAATCCCGTTTTCTCATCAGCAATAGCGATCCGTCGAAATGTCCGCGGCCCGACAAGCCCGAGTATGCCTTTATTGGCAGGTCGAATGTGGGGAAGTCCTCCCTGATCAACATGCTGACCAACAGCAAGACGCTGGCCAAAACTTCAGAGAAACCGGGGAAGACACGGCTGATCAACCACTTTATCATCAATGAAGAGTGGTATCTGGTCGACCTTCCCGGGTATGGCTATGCCAAAGTCCCCATAAAGGAGCGCGTGAAGTGGGAAAGTTCGTTCCGAAAATATATCCTGGGGCGGACCAACCTCTGTTGCCTCTTCATTCTGGTCGACATCAGGCACAAAGCCCTGGAAACCGACCTTCAGTTTATGGCGTGGGTGGGGGAGAGCCAGGTGCCTTTTGCCGTGGTGTTCACCAAGGGCGATAAGCTGAAACCCACAGAGGTAGAACCTGCCGTACAGCTTTATAAAGAGTCTCTTACAGAGAGGTTTGAGCCTCTTCCCCCTCTGTTTGTCACCTCATCGGCCCACAACTCAGGAAGGGAAGAGATCCTCAAATTCATCGGTGAGGTGAACAAAAACTGCAAATAGACCAGGGTAATCGGGAACTGTATTATTAAAGTTTTATTTTTGTACACAATATTGATTTTCATTTAAACTTCATACAATGGGAACCAAAAGTCACCCCCTCAAAGTTTTTTCCTGCCGGAATTCGAGGTACCTTGCTGAAGAGATTTGCAAAAGTCTGGGTGAAAATTTGGGCAATAGTTCGTGTGCCGTATTTTCCGACGGGGAGTTTGAGCCCTGTTTTGAGGAGACCATCAGGGGGTCCCATGTTTTCATTGTTCAGTCAACGCCGCCGCCTGCCGACAATATGATGGAGCTTTTGCTGATGATCGATGCGGCCAAGCGGGCGAGTGCCTATAAGGTGATAGCGGTGATGCCCTATTTCGGGTATGCCCGTCAGGATCGTAAGGACAAGCCCCGGGTTTCGATAGGGGCCAAGCTGATGGCCGATTTGTTGTCGTCAGCCGGTGTCGACAGGGTGATCACCATGGACCTTCATGCCGACCAGATTCAGGGTTTTTTCAACGTTCCCGTTGACCACCTGTTTGCCTCCGCCAATTTTATCCCTTATATCCGTGAGCTGGGACTCCATGATATTACCATAGCCTCACCCGACGTGGGAGGCACCAAGCGTGCCAACACTTACGCCCGGCTGCTGGAAACCGACATGGTGATCTGTCACAAGTCACGGGCCAAGGCCAACGTGGTGGATAGCATGACCCTGATAGGCGAAGTGGCCGGAAAGGATGTGATCATCGTCGATGATATGATTGATACCGCGGGGACTATTTCCAAGGCGGCACGCCTGATGCTTGAAAAGGGGGCCAACAGTGTCAGGGCTTTTGCCGCCCATGCCGTTCTGTCGGGTCCCGCCATCGAAAATATCGACAATTCAGTGCTCGAGGAGGTTTATTTTACCAACTCCCTGCCTAAGAAGAACAGCTCTCCCAAGATCAAATACATCTCTATCGCCGATTCTTTTGCCGATGCTATCGAAAGAGTGTATAAAAATCAATCGATAAGTTCGTTATTTTTCAGGTAAGTGCTATATTTGCACCGCTTTTTTCAACAACGGCAGCCATAGCAATTATGCATGCTGTTTGTCCGGTCGTCATAAGCGGGCGGAAGAACTGAGTACCATAATTAATTACAAAAAAGTTTTATGAAATCAATTGAAATTAAAGGAGATCTCCGGCAGGTGACCGGAAAAAAGGATTCAAAGAGGCTGAGAGTCGAGGAACTGGTTCCCTGCGTGCTGTATGGAGGTGAAGAACCCGTTCATTTTTCTGTTCCCTTCAGCGAATTCCGTGGGTTGGTGTACACCCCCGAAGTTTTTGTGGTCAACCTCGATATCGAGGGCAAAGGTTGCCAGGCCATATTACAGGACATGCAATGGCATCCTGTGGATGAGAAATTGCTGCATGCCGATTTTTTGAGGATCGAAGACAAAAAGCCCGTGAAAATTGAACTTCCCGTGACGATTGCCGGGACTGCCAAGGGGATCAAGACCGGGGGCAAGCTGAAAGTGAACCTGAGAAAGATCAAGGTGAAAGGTCTGGTGAAAAACCTTCCCGACAGTGTGACCATCGATGTTTCTGACCTTGATGTGGGTCAGAGTATCAAAGTCGCCGACCTGCATATTGATGGTGTGGAGTTCCTCGCTGTTAAGACGAATGTTGTCGTTACCGTTTCGGTGACCAGGGCCACCAGGTCCGCAGCTTCGGCAACAGAAAAAAGTGGTAAGAAATAATAAAAATTAGCGTCGTTGAAATACCTGGTTGCCGGATTGGGCAATATCGGAAAGGAATACGACCATACCCGCCATAACATTGGCTTTATGATATTGGACGCGCTGGCTGGTGCGTCCAATATTGTTTTTGAGGATCGTCGTTACGGATTTGTGGCTGAATACAAATTCAAGGGGCGTACTTTCCTGTTGCTGAAGCCCACCACCTATGTCAACCTGAGCGGCAGGGCGGTGAACTACTGGCTGCAGAAGGAGGATATTCCCCTGTCTAATCTGCTGGTGCTCTGTGATGACCTGGCGCTTTCCTTCGGGACCGTCAGGCTCAGGGCCAGGGGGAGTGACGGAGGTCATAACGGTTTGCGGAACATCAATGATGTTTTGGGAAGCCAGGAGTATGCCCGCCTGCGCTTCGGCATAGGCGACCAATTTCATAAAGGGTACCAGGTCGATTACGTGCTGGGGAAATGGACCCGGGAAGAGGAGAAGGAACTTCCCTTCCTGGTGCAGGACAGCATTGGGATCATTCAGAATTTCGGGACCCTCGGCATTGAGAGGGCCATGAACTTCGGGAATATCCGCAAGGAGAAAAAGGTAAAACCGCCCTCTGCCAATGATGGTTCCCCGAAATCGGGAAAGGAAGATTCCACAGGCCGGGAACCATAGGTTCTGGCGGAATGTGGCGGTCCTGCCCGCAGAAATGCCCGGGTGCCACTATTGGTGTTTTGAAACAGATCATCAGGAATTGAAGGTTGATCATTAGTGATTACAGGAATGGAAGAATTTCCCCGCATTGACAAATGGCTTTGGTCGGTCAGGCTTTTCAAAACGCGCACCATGGCTGCGGAAGCCTGCCGGAAAGGTCAGGTAATGATGGATGGCCTTCCCGTGAAGGCTTCGCGCGTGGTCAAGCCCGGAGATGTGGTCAGGGTGCGCAGGGCTCCCATCTGGCGGTCATACAAGGCCCTGGAGACCCTCGGCAACAGGGTGCCGGCCAAAGATGTGGAAAAGTACCTTTCTGATATCACCCCCGCCGAAGAACTGGCTATTCTGGAAATGCACAAGGCCGGGCAATGGATCTTCCGTGATCGTGGTGCCGGCCGTCCCACCAAAAAGGATCGCCGCGACCTGCAAGGTTTTTTTGGTCAGGAATAGGCTGACTCAAACACTGAAGAAATGACCATCCAGCAAAACCTTCCCTCACAGGACCCCCTTACACATCAGCACTCCCCGCTTTCCGGGCTCGCCCATCCTGTAATTCTCTTCGACGGTTACTGCCACCTCTGTGACAGGAGTGTCCGCTTTATTATCCGACATGACCCGAAGAGGCAGTTCCGCTTCGTGGCCCTTCAGTCTGAAGCCGGGATTTTCCTGAGGAGACATTTGAATATCCTTCCTGATACCGATTCCGTAATATTATTGGAGGACGGCAGATTGAGTTTTTTTTCTGAAGCCTTCCTGAAGATATCACGCCGGCTCTGTTTTCCCTGGAATATGCTCTTCGTATTCCGGATGGTACCCCGCCGGGCCAGGGATTCTGTATACCGGTGGGTGGCCCGTAACCGTTTCCGGTGGTTGGGGAAAAGAGAGTCCTGCCGTATTCCCGAGGCTACCGAGAGGGACCTGTTTATTAGTGAAGAGGTGCTAAGATCTCTTTTTCAATCGTAGGTCAATTATAAAACCGCTTTTCCAGGGTGACAGGCCGTTCAGGCATTCCCGTGGTCTTCACTATTTGTTTGTTTTGAAGTCTTTGATCAGGGCTTCGGTCATCCAATTGGCCAGAGCCTGGCGGTTTTCGGGGCTGACGATACGCTTCTGGTCACGGTTATGGTGGATATTCCCAAGTTCGATGTACACCGACACGGGCAGGGTGTTGGCCACCACGTAAAGGTTGCGGTCAGAGACGGTGCCATGGTAACCCCTGCCGGGCTGGTGTTTCCGGTATTTCTCCTCGAAGGTGTTCTTCATGATACGGGCGGTCTTCTCTCCTGTTTTGCTCCGGTGGTCATGGTAAAAGAAAACATCGATGTTCTTGTTTTTAGAGCGGGAGTCGATATGGACGGAAATCATCCGCTGGAATTTTCCCCTGTTGCTTCTGTATAGCCTGTTGACGGCATCGGTGCGCTGCCTGAGGCGCTGGACCTGGTTAAGGGGAATGGTCAGGTCAGGGGTGCAGACCTCGTCTTTGTCGGCCTTCAGATAATGGCTGTCCCTGATTCCGTCGTCAGGATCCTTAATGATGAAATGGACGGTGGCCCCGTGTTCCAGGAGGTTGCGCCCCAAACGAAGGATCACGTCGTAGGCATATTCATCCTCACAAAGGTTGTGACTTCCGTATTTTCCCATGGCCCCGGGGTCGGGTCCCCCATGCCCCGACTTCAGGTAGTAGACGGCTCCGGCAAGCGTGTTGCTCCTGGTGGTGACCTTCTGGTACTGAGGGCCGAAAATCTTATACGTCCGGGTGGTCTGGGCTTTTACCCCGGGCATCATTACTGTTGTGAGAAGGGTCAGGGTCACCACCATCACCGTCCATCCCTTTAACCTCAGCTGTGCAGGGACGCGACAGCCCCTGTGATGGCCGCTCGCTGAAAATTTGATCATAAGAATAAAAACTCCATTTTTGGCAAAATAGTTTTTTGGTTTCATAAATTTGCGAAACAATGCCTTTTTCTTTCAGCCTTCAGTTGTTGATAACCTGTCAGGGGAGCGGCGGTTTCACACGGTGCCTGCCGGAATGCGGGAATCTGCAGCCAGGCTGTTCATGACGCAAGTTGAAGATTGTCAGAGGTGTTGGGCTTCATTAACAAACCAGAATGAAATGACGAGGTCTATAAGATGGATGTTATCGGTTTTGTCGGGGGTGATGCTGAGTCTTCCCTGGCTGGGGTTCCCGGGCTGGCTTCTTTTTGCCGCCCTGTTGCCCCTGTTGTTGCTCGATGACTTTTTTGTCAGGGAAAAACAGAACTATAAAAGTGTGGCCTTTTGGGGGCATTCCTTTCTGGCTTTTCTGATCTGGAACGGGCTGACGACCTGGTGGATTCTCTATGCCACCCCTGCCGGGGCCTTTGTGGCCGTTTTCCTGAACAGCCTCCTGATGTCGCTGGTCTTCTGGCTGGCCCACCTGGCCCGGAGAACTGCCGGGGGAGGCACGGGATACCTGGCATACCCGGTTTTCTGGATTTCTTTTGAATTTGCCCATTACCACTGGGACATTGAATGGCCGTGGCTGACCCTGGGGAATGGTTTCGCCGGAAATGTGCGGCTGGTTCAGTGGTATGAATATTCCGGGGTTCTTGGCGGCACCCTGTGGGTGTGGATGATGAGCCTGCTGCTCTTTATCGTTCTGAAGGCCTGGGTAGACGGGGAACTCCGCCGCAGATTGGTGGCCAATATCACCCTCCTTCTGTTCATACTCCTGATTCCGTCGATATGGTCGGGGATACGCTACAACAAATATGTCGAGAATGGGGACATCAGGAAAGTCCTGATTATACAGCCTAATATAGATCCCTACACTGAGAGTCACGAGGAGGGCGCGGTCAACGATAAACTGATGAAGTTCACAGCCCTGGCTGCGGAGAACCTCACTCCGGGGGTCGATTTCATTGTTGGTCCTGAGACGGTTTTTGAACAGAAGTGGGACGAATCACGGCTGGTGCAATATCCGGCATTCAGGGAGTTGCAGAGGCTCACCACCCTGGGCGACAGCGCTGCCCTGATCATAGGCGCTTCCACCTATCGTATTTACGGGGATGCGGAAGAGGCCCCGGCCACTGCCCGCCGCTCTCCCGACGGACTGACCTATGACGTTTACAACTCAGCGATTTATACCGATGCCTCGGGGGGCTACCAGGTCTATCACAAGTCCATCCTGGTTTCGGGAGTGGAGAAAATGCCCTTCCGGAAATATCTGGGATTTTTGAATTCATTCATCATCAACCTGGGGGGGACTACAGGAACCCTGGGGGTTCAGGCGGCGCCTTCGAATTTTGTGACTCCCGGGGGTGACCGGGTAGCTCCCGCCATTTGCTACGAGTCGGTGTTCGGGGGGTACATGACCGAATTTGTCAGGAAAGGGGCAGGTGCCATTTTCGTGATCACCAATGACGGGTGGTGGAAGAATACTCCCGGTTACCGACAGCACTTTTCGTTTGCCCGGCTCAGGGCTGTGGAAACCCGCAGGGCCATTGCCCGTTCCGCCAATACCGGGATATCGGCGTTCATCAGCCAGCGGGGCGAGGTCCTCGCACAAAGCCAATGGTGGACCGAAGATGCCCTCACCCGGGAAATCAGGTTCAGCGAAAACCTCACTTTTTATGTGAAGCACGGTGATTATATCGCCCGCATCGCCCTGTTCATGGCTGCCCTGATGCTCCTTAACCTGCTGGTCAACCGTTTAATAAAGGGCAAAAAAAATCCGCACTAATCCCGATTGTGTAAAACCCCGATGAACAGGATTTGAGTGCCCCGGTGCTCAAACGTCCAACGGTCCGAAGACTCATCCCAACAAGTTGGGACTACCAGGCCTGTTTTTACACCGGAAAGCTTTCTCGTTTAAATGTTTAGTGTTGAGTTTACCAACGATAGGACTAATGCGGAAATATCTTTGAATTCAAGGAACGTCGATCTCTTCTCAAATGTAATCTGAATATTTCAGGTTACCAAATATTTTAAGGTTTTTAACAGCTTCGGGGAGTTCAGAAATGGAAAGCGGGACGTCGTTCCCTGTTGTACAGGTCAATGGCGTAATTGAGGGATAGTTCGATAAGAAAGGGTCTTTTTTCTGTGTTGCCCGATATTCCGATATCGCCGCTGACCGCCGTCCTGATTTTTTCAGACCATTCCTTTTGTGCCAGCAAACCAATACGGTGCCGCGGGGCATAGAGCACTCCCAGCCAGTCCTTCTCCTTAAGGAGAAAATTCATGCTCAGTTCCATGCGGGAAGCCCTTCCAAAGGGGATGGCGTAAAAGAGCTGGGGTTTGAATCTGACATTTTCGGCAAGGGGGAAAATGGCCGCTGCACTGAAGAAAATCAGCCTGTTCTCGCGAAGGATTCTATCTTCGTGATTTTCGTAGGCTGCATTATTACGGATGAGCCGGGGAACCGAAAAACTGAAAAAACCATTGGTGCTGTATATGAAAGCACCGATTCCGAAATTTCCCTGGTGATCGGTTTTTTCGTCTGTTTTGCTGATTCTCGAAAATCCGAAAGTTCCTCCCAGGCGCAGCCTGATGTCATCGTCGATCAGCATTTCATAGCTGTAATCGGCAAAAAGGGAAAGATGGGAGATACTGTCGTTGCGGTCGGCAATGGCATCGATACCCGCTCCGTTGAAATTATTGAAAATGGGCGCATGAAAGGAGAAGATCGTGCTGTAGTTGGCAGGAGAAATTCCTGACAACTGGGTGCGGTTCAGAATAAAAAAGCCCAGGTTTTCGCCCAATGCGGTGTAGGCAGGGTTAACACTCTGATGGTTGAAGAGGTATTGCTGCCACTGGGGGTATTGCTGTCCCCGCAGGGAAAGTCCCGTTATCAGCAATACTGCCGAAAATCCGAACCGCAGAAGCACTATTCTCATGGCCCAAAAATAGTCATTTGGAGGGATACGCCCGCGGGGATTCCTTCCTTTGGGAAGCTTGCCCTTAGTTGTGGTGCGTCATGTTGAATTTCAGCTTTTTCAGCTCATCGAGATCATGAACGGGTCTTTCCAGTTCAGCGGGGATCTCCATCTGGCTGAAGGTCTGAAAATAGAGGAGGCAGGCATCGCGCCACCAGATGGCCTCGCGGGTCTGAATCTTCAGTTTCTTCTGGATTTCGCCGTACCGCTGCGGGTCGACATATTTACCCAGTTGGTCCCACTGCTTCTGGAAGAAGCGTGCTTCCTCCACCCCGTCGTAATAGCGGGTGCACAGTTCCTCCCAGAGGTTTTTCCCGGAACTGAGGGTATAATCCCAGGGAAGATGGTGAAACCAGAGGATCATATTGGTGGGGCAGGTCTGCGGGTTTCCGTACATTTCGCGGAGCGGGGAGAAGTATTGTTCCACGGAATTGGCTCCGCCGGGGGAACGGTCAAAACCTATGCCGCTGGCCGATGCGTTATGGTAATAGCGCGGCAGCCAGTCGGGACGGGCGTTGGGGATGTCGGTCCATGGTTCGGGGCCGTAGTGGTGACTCCAGCCCATGAGGTGGTGGAGACCCAGGGGGGTCATGTAACTGACGACCGCTTCGCGGGAGCGCATCATAATGTTCAGCGACGGCTCAAGGAATTCCGGCTCCCGGGAGAAGGTCATCTGCAGCCACTCTTTCCCGATTTCCCGGGAGGAGAGCTGGTGGTTCCAGGCCAGGCGGCCGTAGGCATACCAGTTGGACTGCCCGAAGTGGTGCCCGCACCAGTTGATGTCTCTGCCGATGTTGGCCACCCCGGCGATGGCGGTAAGCTGGTGGGGAAAGAGGCTTCCGTCGGTGACGCGGGCTACGGTCGATCCCGGGCCCTTGCACCAGGTGTCGGCGTCGAGGCACTCCTTCTGCAAGGGGGCCAGGTAAGCCAGATGGTCCGAAAATCCCAGGTATTCCTGGGTGATCTGAAATTCCACCATCAGGGGGGTCTTTTCCATGGCCCCGAAGAGGGGACTGAAGGGTTCCCGTGGCTGAAAGTCCACCGGACCGTTTTTGACCTGGACGATCACATTACCGGCGAATTGGCCGTCGAGGGGGACGAATTCGGTGTAGGCCTGTTTGGCGCGGTCTTCCCCGGAAGGCTCATAGACAAAAGCCCGCCACATCACCACACCCTTGTATGGTTTCAGGGCTTCCGCCAGCATATTGGCGCCGTCGGCATGGGTGCGTCCGTAATTCTGGGGCCCCGGCTGTCCTTCACTGTTGGCCTTCACCAGAAATCCCCCGAAGTCGGGAATCAGGTCATAGATCTCCTTTGCCTTCTCTTTCCACCATTCTGCTACGGCAGGATCGAGGGGGTCGGAGTGGGGGAGCCCCCCGAGAATGGCAGGCGATGAAAAGTTGACCGACATGTAAACCTTGATGTTGAAAGGCCTGAGAATGTCGGCCACGGCGGCGAATTTCCTGAGGTATTCGGGTTTCAGCGCATCGGGCGAGGCGTTCACGTTGTTAAGGACGGTGCCGTTGATCCCCACGGAAGCGTTGGCACGGGCATAAAGCCTGTATTGTTCCGTCAGGAATGCGGTATCTTCGTCGCGGTTCCACCAGATGGAACGGCCGGCATATCCGCGCTCCACGGTGCCGTTGAGGTTGTCCCAGTGGTTGAGCAACCGCAGCTGGTAGGCTGGGTTTTCCCGGATGTCGGGACCGCTGAGGGCCTCCCCCGTCTGCATTTTGCGAATCAGCGTGAAAACCCCGTAAAGCACTCCGGCATCTCTGTTGGCGGTGACCACCGTGGCAGGGCCGGTTTTCATGGTGACCCTCCTGATCAGAAATCCCTCCTCCCCGCAGCTCTTCACTTCTTCCGGCGAAACCAGGGCGCGGATCCCGGGATGGCTGACGGTGCCAAGGATCAGGGTGCCGCTGCCCGGCTTCTTCACGATCTGAAGTTCCTTTCCTGTGAGACCCCGGAACGCCTGCTTCAGCTCTTCCGCCGCAGCCGCAGTGACGGGAGATTCCCCATTTACCACCAGCCCGGTGATGTCGCGGCTATACTGCCCGGCAAGGCCGTCCGGCAACCTGCTGTAACGGAGCCACAGTGCAGATCCGTCTTCAGCAGTGAGCATAAAGGGGCACAGTAACAGCCAGGTCAAAAAGGGTATCAGCTTCTTCATTCTATATTGTTTATGAAAATAATCAAATCAGAAATCGTTAAAATAACGATTTATTTTTGATTCTAACCCTGAATTCCATTTGCCCATACAGTATGTTGCTTAATTTTAGATCCAAAAACTACGGAAAAATATGAAGATCTTACTGTTATTACTTCTTTTCCTGGCGACCCTGCAACCTGTCCGGGCACAAAAGAGAATGCCGGCGGGGAATCGGGCGGCAGTCACGGTTTCATCCAATGCAGAAGCCCTTTCAGGAATTGGATCGGAAATCGTGGCTTCCCGGGAGGCTGTTGTCCTTTCCTCGGGAGCGGAAGATCGGCAATACTGGACGGAACTGGCCACCCGTATGGCGGCGCCGGTGCTGGAGAGAATGAGCCGGGGGGAGCTGGTCAGGGAGATGGCCCTGGAGGTGGCCCCGACGTGGGACAACCGCAATATCAGGGTCGCCTATATGGAGACCTTTGCCCGGCTGATGACCGGCATAGCCCCCTGGCTGGCTCTGGCCGATGATGACACGCCGGAAGGACGGCAGCGGCAGCAACTCCGCAAATGGGCCCTCCAATCCTATAAAAATGCCGTGGATCCCGATAGTCCCGACTGTCTCCTCTGGAAAGGGGAAGGGCAGATATTGGTCGATGCCGCTTTTCTGGCCGAGAGCTTCCTCAGGGCCCCACGGGCGCTCTGGGATCCCCTTGACCAGGTCACCAAATCAAGGTATATAGAAGCCTTCCGTGGCCTCCGCTCCATCAGACCCGCCTATTCCAACTGGATCCTCTTCCGGGGAATGATCGAGGCTTTTTTCATCATGGCGGGAGAACCCCACGATGCCTATGCCATCGACGTGACTATCAGGAAAATGAACGAGTGGTACCTGAGCGACGGGTGGTATTCCGACGGGACCGAATTTGCCATGGACTACTACAATGCCTATGTCATTCACCCCATGTACGTGGAAATTCTGGAAGTCATGCGCGACCATAACATGGCATCGCCGGTCAGCTTTGATTTGGCCGTGGCCAGGATGCAGCGCTACAACCAGTTTATCGAGCGGTTGATTTCCCCGGAAGGGAGTTTTCCGGTTTTCGGGCGTTCTATCACTTACCGGATGGGGGCTTTTCAGACACTGGCGCTGTCGGCGTGGAAATACGGCCTGCCGGAAGGGATGACGAACGGTCAGGTGCGCAGTGCGCTGACCGCCGTCATGCAACGACTGTTTTCGGTGCCCGGAAATTTCAATGACGCGGGGTACCTGACCCTGGGCTTTGCCGGCCACCAGCCCGGACTGGCCAACTCTTACACCAACAACGGCAGCGTTTACCTGACCTCAGTGGTCTTTCTGCCCCTGGGATTGCCGGCTGACCACCCCTTCTGGAGCGATGGCCCGGCGGACTGGACCTCCCGGAAAGCCTGGAACGGCCAGCCTTTTCCGATGGATAGGCATCAATCGCTCACCCGGTGACCTGCACCTTCAGACTCCATCTTTAACCCATAAAACAGAGAAAATGAACATAAAAAGAGCATTGGCCACCATGATGAGTCTCTGGCTTCTGGCGGGGTTCCCTGCCGGGGCGCAGCAGACCGGATCGTGGGGAGACCAGGGAAACGGCACTTATATCAATCCCATCCTGAATGCCGACTATTCCGATCCCGATGTGATCAGGGTGGCCGAAAAGTACTATATGATCTGTTCGGAATTCCATTTCATGGGGATGACCATCCAGGAATCTGACGACATGGTCAACTGGAAGATCGTGGGAAGGGTTTACGATAAGCTTGATTTTCCTGCCTATGACAGGAATGAACGGTATGCCGGAGGCTCGTGGGCGCCGGCACTCCGCTGGCACGACGGCAAATTCTGGGTTTTCTTCTGCACGATCAATGAGGGGTTGTTCATGACGCAAGCATCTGATGCTGCAGGCCCCTGGGCTCCCCTGACCCTGGTCGAGGCAGTGGAGAAATGGGAGGACCCCTGTCCGTTCTGGGATGACGACGGCCAGGCCTATCTGGGGCACAGCGTTCATGGGGCGGGTCCCATCATCATCCACAAGATGAGTCCCGACGGCACCCGGCTGCTCGATGACGGCCGTACCGTATACACAGGTCCGGTGGCCGAGGGTACCAAAATCCACAAGTGGAACGGATGGTATTACATGAGTATCCCCGAGGGTGGCGTGGAAAGGGGCTGGCAGACCGTCCTCAGGTCGAAATCGATTTATGGGCCCTACGAAAAGAGGGTGGTCCTGGAAACCGGCAGCACTGCGGTCAACGGTCCCCACCAGGGCTCCATCGTCGATACCCCGGAAGGGGAGTGGTGGTTTTACCATTTCCAGGCTGCCGGTCCCGTGGGGAGGGTGATGCACCTGCAACCGGTACACTGGCACGACGGTTGGCCGGTCGTGGGTGTCGACATTGACCGCAACGGGATCGGGGAGCCTGTTTATGTGTGGAAGAAACCGGAAACGGGAAACCAGGGCACTATTTTGGCTCCACAGAGTGACGATGATTTCGGAACGGCGCAGCTGGGGCTGCAATGGCAGTGGAACCACAATCCTGCCGCGGATTTCTGGTCCCTTACCCGGAAGCCGGGATGGCTCAGCCTTACCGCCCTGCCGGCATCCGGTCTCAGGGAAGCCCGCAACACCCTTACCCAGAAGGTGATGGGACTCACCGGGGAAGCTGTCGTCAGAATGGATCCCTCGGCCATGACGCCCGGACAAAAGGCAGGTCTGGCCTGTATGTCGAATGTATTTCACAGCGCAGGCGTGGTCAACAGGGAGGGAAGCCTCCATTTCTTTTTTGAGGGCACCGGGTTGACTTCACAGGAACTCCCCCTTAAAAAGGGCATCGTGTGGCTGAAAGTGAAACTCGACCTGAAAAGCCAGAAGAACCAGTTTTTTTACAGCAGCAATAACAAGGAATTTTTACCCATCGGGGGAGAATTCCAGGCACGCTGGGGCCATTGGAAAGGCTCCAGGATAGCTCTCTTCAGCTATATGGAGAGCGAGGACGAACCCTTACAACCATCGGGCAGCACAGGCCTTTCCCCCGGCAACGGCCCTCATAGTGATGACCATACAGCCGCGATATCTCCGGAAGCTCCTGTTCCGGGAGGAATTGCTGCCTTTGACTGGTTCAGGTATGATTATGATGGGCCCAAATGAAGTTTTTTTTGTAATTAATCATACCGGTTTGTGTTTTATTCCGAAATACATTACCTTTGCGGCATCATTAATTTTATCATCATGAAAAAAGGAACAGTAAAGTTCTTTAATCACACCAAAGGTTTTGGTTTTATTAAAGACGAAGAAACGTCCGAGGAGTATTTCGTGCACTCCACCGGACTGGTCGACCGGATTCGCGACAACGACGTGGTTACGTTTGATGTCGAACAAGGCCGGAAAGGTCCCAATGCAGTAAACGTAAAACTTGCATAAGTTAAAATTTACCCATTAGACGTCATCAAAAGCTCTGCAACCGCAGGGCTTTTTTTATTATTGAAGGGAAATTTATGGGATTCTTCTCTCAAAAGGTTAATTTTAGCACCAGGTTAACTGTAATTTTTGAAATAGCCATGATCATTATATCACCAAAAGGAATGAGTAAACCAATCATGGCTATTACATGTGGCCGTTAAAAACTAACAATTTGTTCACATGAAGAATAACTTAGACCTGAACAATGAATGGCGGATGGTCGCGTCGGCTATTTATAAGAGACCCACTGATTCAAAGATTCTGGGACAATCAGAAGTGGATGTTACCGAGTTGGAGGCCTACATTGCTGAAAAGAGGAAGAGCGGGGTCAAGGTGACGCTGACGCAGGTGCTCACCCTGGCAGCAGCCCGGGCCTTACGGAGTGACGTGCCCGAACTGAACGTTTACCTTCGCCGGGGAAAGATCGTCAAGCGTCCCTCGGTCGACGCCATGGTGAGTGTCCTTCTGGAAGGCTCGGAACTGGGATCCGTGAAGGTTCCCCATGCCGATCAGCTTACCATCGATGAGATGGCGCACTTCATTGCTTCAGAGATCAAAAAGGCCAGGTCGGGGAATGAGAATAAGACCATGGAAATGAAGGGCAGACTGGCTGCCATTCCCTGGCCTTTCCGCGGTTGGATTTTCCAGCTGGTCAGAACATTCACCCAGAAATGGGGATTTTCGCTAACCCGGTTGGGACTGACGCCCCACAGCTTTGGATCTTTCATCGTATCCAATATTGGCACCCTGGGTCTTGACCTGGGCTTTCCTGCCCTGATGCCCACGTCGAACGTCTCTTTTGTCCTGATTCTCGGGGCTGTGAACAAAAAACCATGGGTGGTCAATGATGCCATTGTCGTCCGGAAAATCCTCACTATCGGAGCAGCCCTTGATCACAGGGTGTGCGACGGTTCCCACGGAGGACGCCTCTTCCGCTCTCTCAAGTACTACATAAAAAACCCGGAACAACTCGACCTGAAACCTGACGTTTCATGAGCGAAACCGATATCCTGGCCCATATGGTCCTGGCCCCCTATATCATTAAAGCCACTGCACTGATCAGCAATGAAAGGAAGGTGGGTGGCAACCAGTTCAGACATGCTTTTGCTACGCTCGGGATTCTTCTTGATTATAAATATTTTTCCAGTTCCGTTTTGCTGAAGGCTTCCCTGATCCATGACCTGATTGAGGATGTTCCGGGGACCGACCTGGAGGAGTTGCGGTCGATTGACCACGAGGCCAATCAGGTCGTGGATCTGGTTCTGGAAGTGACACGGAAGCATTGTGAATTAAAAGCCGCATATCTGAATAACATTCTGACGAACGGATCACGGGAGGCCAAGATCCTTAAGGTTGCCGACCGCATCAGCAACCTGACCGACCTTCACCGCGATATCTATTCCGAGGAGAAAATGCTGAAATACCTCAACGAAACCGAACAATATGTCGTTCCCATGGCCATAGAAGTCAATGATGATATGGTCAGGGAGCTGAGAGACCTGATTAAAAAACGGCGCGAATTGCTGGGATGCAAACTCTTTTCGAAGTCCCTGGGTTAACCTCATATATTGGGTGACTGTTAACCATGATCGTGCCTTGGTGCATTCGGTTGTGTTGAGCTGAAACCTTCTTATATTTGTATAAAAAAAAGATGGGAAACTACGCCGACAATAACCTGCTCAAGGGTGAAAAGGTAGAATACGAAGCTTTCCTCCACTGGAAAATATTCGTCAGGCTTTCGGGTATTCTGACGCTTTTCATTTATCCTCTGGTGTTGAGAAGCACGAGTGAGTTTGTGATCACCAATATGAGGGTCATCATCAAGAGGGGGTGGATTTCGCGTTACACCTTCGAGATGAACCTTAACAAAATTGAAACGGTGAATGTGGACCAGTCGTTCTGGGGACGCATTTTTGGTTTTGGCACGATCACCATCA
>CAYWUJ010000019.1:0-44539 GCA_964461455.1 uncultured Prolixibacteraceae bacterium
TATTCCCTCTTTCGAAATACTCTCTGAGCTGGTCGACGGCCATGATGGCGCAGTTGGTTTCCGACTCATCGGTGGAGGCTCCCAAATGAGGAATGCAGATGGTGTTTTTCATTCTGAGGGTCTCCTCATTGGGAAAATCGGTCACATAGCGGAATACCTTTCCGTATTCGAGAGCTTCCGCCATGTCGGTGTTATTGACCAGTTCCCCGCGGGCAAAGTTAAGGACCCTGACGCCGTTTTTCATCATTTTGAGGATGTCCTTGTTGATGTATCCTTTGGTATCGGGGGTCAGGGGGATGTTCACGGTCACGAAGTCGGCACCGGCGATGGCGGTTTCCAGGGTGCGTGCCAGCTGTATCTTGTCGCTCAGTTTCTGGGCCTGGGTCACCGAAATGTAAGGATCGTAGCCTGTCACATTCATTCCCAGCAAATGCGCCGAATTGGCCACCAGCAACCCTACGGCACCCAGTCCGATCACAGCCAGGGTTTTCCCCGTGATCTCATTTCCGGCGTAGTTTTTCTTTCCCTTTTCCACCAGTTGCGGAACCCCATCTCCCTCTCCGGCCAGGGTCTTCACCCACTCAATGCCCCCGCTGATATCGCGTGATGCCAGCAGAAGACCTGCCAGCACCAGCTCCTTGACGCCGTTGGCATTAGCTCCTGGGGTGTTGAAGACTACGATTCCCTGGCTGGTACACCGGTCAATGGGAATGTTGTTCACGCCTGCGCCAGCACGGGCCACGGCTTTCACACTCTCCGGAAGTTCCATCGCGTGCATGTTGAAACTCCTCAGAATAATGGCATCAGGAGTATCGTAACCGGTCCCGGTCTCATACTTCTCGTGCGGGAAATGGCCCAGTCCCTGCGGGTCAATCTTGTCGAGCGTAAGAATCTTGTACATGATCGTGTAGAATTATGGTTAAGTTCTTTGGTTGCTTTATCTTTACAAAGATTGTAATATTTTTTAATTTTTTCTCCCGTAAATAATTACTAACTTGAATCGTTTTAACTGTCACAATACCATTCTGCCATGCGTTTCTCCATTTTCACCATCATCAGAAGGGGGACAGAGGCTTCGAAGCTTTGGATGCCCGCCTTTGTTTTTATTTTGCTGTTAGCGGGGGTTGCCGGGTGCCACTACCGTGCCGGCGATGCGGAACCCGACCCTGCGTTTTCGCGTTACATCAACTCATTCACGTCAGGGGAGATTTCCGTGGAGTCCCCTGTGGTGGTGCAATTGGCAGTGGTTCCTCCCGGACTGGAAGCCGGGGGAGTGCTGCCGAAGGGGTTGTTCAGGCTGGACCCACCGGCCGATGGGGATGCCGTGATGGAAACCGGGGGGATGGTACGCTTCAGGCCTTCAACTCCCCTGAAAAGGGATACCCGCTATAGGGTGACCTTTGACCTGGGAAGTCTCATGGAAGTGGAGAAAAGTTTCCGCAGTTTCCGTTTTGGTTTTTCTACCCTGGCTCAGAATTTCTCTGTCGACGAGGAGGGTCTTCAGGCCATGGAAACCCTGGGATACCAGGGGTTTTCCTGGACAGGCAGGGTGACCACTGCCGATGCTGATGATCCCTCCCGGGTTGAAGCGTTGATCGGGGCCACCTACAACGGACGGGAAACAGCCCTCCGTTGGCTTCATTCTCCTGACCGGCGCACCCACACTTTCATAGCCGACAGCCTGATGCGGCAGGAATCCTCTGCTTCGGAACTGGTGATCTCCTGGGATGGCAAGCCCTTGGGAGTCAGAACAAAAGGGGACCTCAAGGTGGCCATCCCGGCTGCCGGTGATTTTACGGTCCTGAAAGCCCGGGCATTTACCTCCCCGGAACAAAGGGTGGAGGTGATATTTTCCGATCCCCTCTCTCCGTCGCAAACCATGGAAGGCATGGCCTCCCTCGGTGAAAATATCAGTTTCACCTGGCATATCGATGCCAACCACCTTATTTTGTGGCCTGCGGAAAAAATAACCGGCGATGCCCCCCTGGTTCTTCACCGGGGAATCGTGAGCGCCCAAGGGAAGAGCCTCGCTGAGAACATGGCCTTTGACCTCTTTTTTCACCATCTCAAACCCGAAGTCCGCCTGTTGGGGAAAGGGGTCATCGTCCCTGAAGAGGGCGTTCTCACCCTTCCCTTTGAGGCGGTAAGTCTTTCGGCCGTTGACCTGCGGATCATCAAGGTTTACGCCTCCAATATGAGGCAGTTCCTTCAGGGTAACCAGGTCGACGGAAGCAGCGACCTCAGGGAAGTGGGCCGCCTGGTATACAGTGGCAAGGTGGAACTTCACCCCGATCACCCCGGACAGCTGCACCGCTGGAATACCTATAAGGTCGACCTCAACCGGTTCCTGACGCCCGAGCAGGGAGCCCTTTACCGGGTGGAGCTCCGCTTCCGCAGGGCATACTCCCTCTACGATTGTGGTGAGGATACCCCGGTCGCCGATGAGGAGGACATGACAGAGGAGGAGTGGGATTCCCCGGGGTGGTACAGCCTCTACTACTGGCCACAGGATTTTGACTGGGATGAAAAGGACAATCCCTGCCACAACTCCTATTATAATTCAGAACGGTTCATGGCCCGCAATATCTTCGCCTCTGACCTGGGTATGATGGCCAAGGAGGGAAGTGGTTTCCGCTATACCTTTGTGATTGCCAGCATTAAAACGGCCTTTCCCCTCGATGAGACCGAGGTATCGGTGTATGACCTCCAGCACCAGCTCCTGGGCAAAGGATTCACCAATGCCAACGGCATCGCCATGATCACACTTCCCCGGAAGCCCTTTGTGGCTGTGGCCCGCAAGGGTACCCAAACCGGATATCTCCGCCTCGACGATGGCTCTTCCCTGTCGCTCAGTAATTTTGATGTGACCGGCACCGAGGTGGTCGAAGGCGTGAAAGGCTTTCTGTATGGTGAGAGAGGCGTATGGCGCCCCGGAGACCAGATTTTTCTCACCTTTATCCTCGATGACCCGGAAGAGCGCCTGCCTGCGGCCACCCCCGTGGTCTTCCGTCTGACCAACTCCCGGGGCCAGGAGGTGGAAAAAAGGGTGGCCACCGTGGGGGAAAACGGTTTTTACCATTTCCCTGTCTTCACCCGTCACGATGATCCCACCGGCAACTGGTATGCCCGGGTGCAGGTGGGCGGCGCTTCCTTCGAAAAGAGGATTAAAGTGGAGAGCGTCAAACCCAATCGTCTCAGGATCAATCTGGACCTTCCCGCGCAGATCATCGCGGGCACGACCCGGAGTGCCGGGTTGTCGGTAGCATGGCTCCACGGAACTCCTGCCGGCGCCCTGCGTACCATCGTGGAAACCGAGATGTTCCCCATGAAAACCACTTTCAGGGGATACGAGAAGTTCTCATTTGACGATCCCGGAGCGGTGTGGTTCCCTTCGAAGAATGTTCTCTTCGAGGAAAGCCTCGATGCCTCGGGAAAAGCCGATGTCCCCCTCAGCTTCCCTGATAAGGTGGTCGCCCCGGGAAAAATGAAGGCCTGGTTCACCACCCGGGTTTTCGAAGAGGGCGGTGATTTCAGCATCAGGGTCCAGGAAACGGAGTTTTCACCCTTCCAGAAGTATCTGGGAATTAGAATGCCCGATGATGACGATGGCTGGTATCAGACGGGCGAGGTCTATCGTCCCGAGGTGGTGGCCCTCTCCACCGGGGGAAAGCCCTTGCCCCTGGGCAAGGTGGAGGTCCGGCTCTACAAGGTGGAATGGCGTTGGTGGTGGGAGTCGGGCGAGGACAACCTGGCCCACTATGTGAGCGGAAGCCATTACAAGCCCCTGAAGAGCTGGACCCTTCAGACGGCCGATGTCAGGGAACAGCTTGACCTGAAGGTGGATTACCATGACTGGCGGGATAACGGCAGGTACCTGCTTTTTGCCAGGGATCTGGAGAGCGGCCATGGCACCGGGGTGACCTTTTACATGTCGGAGTGGGGAGGCTGGCGTTCCGACGCCATGCCCGACGGGGCCACCATGCTCGCCCTCCGCACCGACAGGGAAAAATACGCCCCCGGAGATAAAATCAGGGTCACCATTCCCTCGGTGGCCGGAGCCCGTGCCCTGGTAAGCCTCGAAGATGGCCGCCAGGTGAAGGATATCTTCTGGGTGAAGACCACAGAAAACGAAACCAGTTTTGACGTGGAGGTAAAACCGGGGATGGCCCCCACGCTATACCTCCATGTCACGCTTCTGCAACCCTACGGATCCACGAAAAATGACGCGCCTGTGAGGCTTTACGGTGTTACGGCCGTGGCGGTGGAAGATCCCGGGACCCTCCTGGAACCCCGAATCACCATGGATGATGAACTCAAACCCGAAAAGGAATTCAAGGTGACGGTAGGGGAAGCCAGGGGGAAGGCCATGACCTATACCCTGGCAGTCGTGGATGAAGGATTGCTGGACCTGACGGGCTTCAGGACCCCCGATCCCCATGCCCATTTTTATGCCCGTGAGGCCCTGGGCGTGAAGAGTTATGATCTCTACGACTATGTTGCGGGGGCTTATGGCGCCCGTCTGGAAAAGGCCTTTGCCATTGGCGGGGACCAGGATCTGAGGATCACCGGTCACCAGCAGGCGAGCCGGTTTGCTCCCGTGGTTCTCTTCGCCGGGCCCTTCACCCTCAGCGGAGGTTCACGGAGTCACACCTTACGCATGCCCAATTATGTGGGGGCGGTAAGGGTCATGGTGGTCGCCGGCAACCAGGGGGCCTATGGCATGAGTGAAAAGAGCGTGCCTGTGCGGAAGGCCGTCATGGTCCTGGCCACACTTCCCCGTGTGGTGGGCCCGGGTGAAGAATTCTCCGTGGCGGCGGAACTCTTCGCCATGAAAGAGAACACCCGTCAGGTGACGGTCAGGGTGGAAACCAACGATCTGGTGAGTGTCACCGGAGAAAAAAGCAGAAGCATCACCTTTGCCGGGCCTGGGGAAGAGACCCTGTGGTTCCGGCTGAAGGCTGCCAGGACCACAGGGGTCGCCCGGGTGAAACTGATCGCCACGGCAGGTGCCGAGACTTCAGTGGCCGAGGTGGAATTGCAGGTGCGCAATCCTCATCCTCCGGTGACCACGGAAAAAAGCGGACTCCTGGAAGCCGGGGCGTCGCTGCAGGAGAGTATTCTCCTTCCCGGCCTGGAAGGAAGCAATGAGGCTTTCCTGGAGCTCTCGACGATTCCCGGAATGCACCTCTCGCGGCATCTTGAAGAACTCATCAGTTATCCCCATGGGTGTGCCGAGCAAACGGTATCCACGGCCTTCGCCCAGCTCTTCCTGGAATCCCTGGTGCCTCTTTCGGCGGCAGAAAAGGCTGCCTCCGCGGAGAATATCCGCCAGGCGCTGGTAAAACTCAGGGCCTTGCAGACGGGAAACGGAGGATTTGCCTATTGGCCGGGACAGAACAGTGCCGACGAGTGGAGCACCAGTTATGGCGGCCATTTCATGCTGATGGCGGAACAAAAGGGGTTTTCTCTCTCCCGTGAGATGAGGTCGAAATGGGTGGCTTACCAGCAGTTACGGGCCCGGGAGTGGAAACCCGGGGTGGCCGGGGATCCTCATATCCGCCGGCAGGAGGCGCTGAACCAGGCTTACCGGCTCTACACGCTGGCGCTGGCCCGTGCTCCGGAGGCGGGGGTCATGAACCGCTTCCGCGAGGAGATCAGCGGTTTCCCGCAGGCCCGGTGGCGCCTGGCTGCGGCTTACCTGCTTGCCGGCCAGCCGGCAGCTGCCGACCAGCTGCTCACCCGCCTGTCTACAGACACCGGACCATATCCCGAACACAGCCTTACCTTCGGCAGCGAGCTGCGCGACAAGGCCATGATCCTGGAAACCCTTCTCCTGAAAAATGACCGCACGGCAGCATTTACCCTGATGAGGGAAATGGCTGAAGAGATAGGCCGGTCAGAATGGCTCAGCACCCAAACTGCGGCATGGTGCTTCTATTCCATGGCCCGCTTTTTCGGGACCCTTCCCGGGACAACGGGCATCGGGGCTGCGGTGACCATTGACGGCAGAAAGCAGGAGGTCAAAAGCGCCCTTCCGCTGGTGAAAATTCCCATTGATGCCGCGGGAAAATCAAAGGTAACGGCCAGTGTCGTCAACAACGGCGGAGCTCTTCTGTATATGAAGCTCGTGGCCCGGGGAGTTCCCCTGGAGGACCTTGCGGGAGCCCGGCAGAATAACCTTAAGATCAGTACGGCTTTTACCGGCAGGGATGGCCGGGCAGTAGACCCGGCGACCCTTCCCCAGGGAAGCGACCTTTTCCTGGCGGTCACCGTTTCCCATCCCGGAACCCGGGGTCCATACAAAGAACTGGCACTCACCACCATCTTCCCCTCAGGATGGGAAATCCTCAACAGCAGGATCAGTGATATTCCTTCTGCCACCGGCAGGGGATTTGACTATCAGGATATCAGGGATGACAGGGTGTATACCTATTTCGGCCTGCGTACCGGAGAGTCTAAAACCTTCAGGTTTTCACTGAATGCGACCTATGAAGGGCGGTTTTACCTTCCGGCGGTGCTTTGTGAAGGGATGTATGACCATTCCATTATTGCCCGGCAGCCGGGGGAATGGGTCACCGTGGTTAAAAAGTGAGAATCCCGCAAGTGTTGCAGGGGATGAAGAGCATGGGGAGCAGAAGAGCGGGAGGTGCGCGGAATCTCCTGTGGTGGGGGGCAGCCCTGGGAATGATTCTTCTGGCTGTGTTGGTGAGCACTCCGCGGAGGCTTTTCCCCGGTGAGTATTCCACGGTTCTGGAGAGCAGTGACGGGCGTCTCCTGGGGGCGCGCATTGCCTCCGACGGCCAGTGGCGCTTTCCGGCTCCTGACTCCGTACCCCGTCGTTTTGAGAAGTGCCTGCTTACTTTTGAGGATCGTCATTTTTACCGGCACCCGGGGGTCAATCCTGTGAGCCTGGTCAGGGCGTTATTCCAGAATCTCCGCAGCGGCAGGATCGTCAGCGGGGGGAGTACCCTGACCATGCAGGTGGCCCGGCTTGCCCGTCCGGGCAAACCCAGGAACCTCCTGAACAAGGCCGTGGAGATGGTTCAGGCGCTGAACCTGGAACTCCGTTTTTCCAAGAGGGAGATCCTGATCCTCTATTGCAGCCGTGCGCCCTTCGGGGGAAATACCGTAGGTATGGAAGCTGCCGCCCTGAGGTATTTCCAGCGGCCGCCCCATATGCTGTCGTGGGCCGAGTCGGCCACCCTGGCCATCCTCCCCAATGCTCCGTCGCTCATTTTTCCCGGGAAGAACGATTCTCTTTTGCTGGCCAAGCGGAACCGTTTGCTCGGCCGTCTGTTCCGGTGGGGAACCATCGACAGTCTCACCCTGGCCCTGGCCCTGGAGGAACCCCTGCCGGGGAAGGTCTTTGCCATGCCCGGGCATGCCTACCATCTTACGGAGGTGGCGATGAGGGAGGAGCGGGGGCACAGGGTGGCGACCACTCTTGATTATGACCTCCAGCAGCAGGTGAACGGCGCTGTGGCCTCGCATGCCCGGCAACTGGCGGCTAACCATATCTACAATTGCTGTGCCCTGGTGGCCGGGGTGAACAGCGGCAGGGTGCTCGCCTATACGGGGAATGTCCCCTTCAGGGGGGGAGATGCCCACGGTGAGCATGTCGATGTGATCAGGGCCCCGCGAAGCAGCGGCAGCATCCTCAAGCCTTTTTTATATGCTGCCATGACGGCCCGCGGAATGGTGGCCCCACGGCAGCTGCTCCCCGATATCCCCCTGCGCTTTGAGGGCTTTACGCCCCTGAATTTCAGCGGTAACTACGATGGTGCCGTGCCTGCCGCGGAAGCCCTGGCACGCTCCCTCAATGTTCCCGCCGTCAAAATGCTGCAGCTTTATGGCGTGGAGGCCTTTTATCACTTCCTCAGAAAAACGGGAATGACGACACTCTCTCAACCTCCCGGACACTATGGCCTCTCCCTGATTCTGGGGGGTGCCGAGGCCACCCTCTGGGACCTCGGAGGAATGTATGCCTCCCTGGCACGTGTGGTCACTGGTTATTCTGCCGGCGATGGTTTTTATCCGGTGCAACAGTTCCGGCCTTTGGTGTGGAAAATGGAAGGAGCGGAAGAGGAGGAAAGGGAAGCCCTGGATCCTTTTTTGCCGGCGTCGGCGGCCTGGCTCACCCTGGAAGCCCTCCGCCAGGTCAACAGGCCGGGCGAGGAGACCGGCTGGGAAGCCTTCGCCGGTTCGCGGCAGATCGCCTGGAAAACAGGCACCAGCTTCGGCTTCCGTGATGGCTGGGCTGTGGGCATGACCCCCGGCTATGTGGTGGCGGTGTGGGCAGGAAACGGCGACGGAGAAGGACGCCCCGGACTTACGGGGACCTTGGCGGCAGCCCCCCTGATGTTTGAGATTTTCGGTTTTCTGCCCTCTTCGGGGTGGTTCCCGGCACCTGACGAAGAACTGACCCCCACGGCCTTCTGCCGCCAGAGCGGATATCTCCCATCGCCCTGGTGCACCGAAACCGACACCCTGATGGTGCCCCGCACCATGGCGGTGGGCCAGTGCCCCTATCACCACCTCCTTCACCTCGACAGGGAGGGCCGCTTCCAGGTCTCCGACGACTGCTATCCTGTGGCTGATATGCAGCATGAGAGCTGGTTCCTGCTTCCTCCGGCCATGGAGCATTATTTCCGCAGAAGCCACCCCGGTTACCGCGGAGTCCCCCCGGTGATGCCGGGATGCCAGGTTTCCCAGGTGGTCATGGAACTGATCTATCCACGCGAGATGGAAAGTATTCTTATCCCCCGGCAGCTCGACGGCACCCCGGGGAGTGTCATCTTTGAGGTGGCGCACCGTGATCCCGGAGTTTCCCTCTACTGGAGTATCGACCGTACTTATGCGGGGGTGACCTCAGGATTCCACCAGCTTAGCTTCCGTCCCTCCCCGGGAAGCCATACCCTGACCATCACCGACCCTCAGGGAAACCAACTGGTGAAAAACTTCCGGGTCATCGGGGACGACCCTTAAGGGTAAGTAATGCCTGAACGTTGGCAAACCCGCGAATTTTGGTATTTTTGGTCATCAGAAACCCGGAGTGGGAAGAAAGGAGAGAATGATGGCGATAGCTGACAGTATCAGGCAGATCAGGAGCACACTGCCGCCGCATGTCCGGTTGGTGGCGGTATCGAAGACCAAACCGCCGGAAGATATGATGGAGGCTTATGGTGCGGGACAGCGGTTATTCGGGGAGAACAAGGCCCAGGAACTGGCGGCCAAGCATCCCCGGATGCCTGCCGATACCGAGTGGCATTTCATCGGGCACCTGCAAACCAATAAAGTTAAGATCATCGCCTCCCTGGTATCGATGATCCACTCTGTCGATTCCCTGCGTTTGTTGCAGGTGATCGACAGGGAAGCCTCCCTTTTCGGGCGGGTGATCCCCTGTCTGCTGGAATTCCGCATTGCCGGGGAAGAGACCAAATTCGGCCTTTCGCGAACGGAGGCGGAGACCCTGCTCCGTTCTCCCGGATTTGCCGGGCTTCGTCATGTCACCATAGCCGGGGTAATGGGCATGGCCTCTTTCACCGATGACATGAACCAGGTGAGAAGCGAATTCCGTTCGCTGCGTGAGAATTTTGAAGGGCTGAAGAAAGAGTTCTTCCCCGGCCATCAGGGCTTCAGGGAGATCTCCATGGGCATGTCGTCTGACTATCGCATTGCCGTTGAGGAGGGAAGTACCATGGTCAGAATCGGAACCACCATTTTCAGTGAAAGGGTTTACCCCGGCATCTGAATTTTCATGGGCGGGTTTTTGACCTTTTCCGTGAAACTTTTACCTTTAGAGCTTTTAAGCGAGCACTTATTATACCTTATTATTATGGCAAATCTGGAGACCACTTACTTAGGGCTGACACTAAGAAACCCGCTGGTAGCTGCCAGTTCAGGACTGACGGGTACCGAGGGAAAAATCAGGGAACTCGCCGACGCGGGAATCGGGGCCATCGTTCTGAAGTCGATCTTTGAGGAGCAGATCAACGGGGAGATCGGCGAGATGCTGGATCAGAGCGGCAGGGGTAACGATTACCCTGAAGCCGAGTACTACATCCAGAATTATGTCCGCCACAACTCCCTTTCAAAGTATACTTCCCTGGTCAGCTTTGCGAAAAGGG
The DNA here is from genome assembly GCA_964461455.1 of uncultured Prolixibacteraceae bacterium. GTDB lineage: Bacteria > Bacteroidota > Bacteroidia > Bacteroidales > Prolixibacteraceae > UBA1413. The sequence continues at coordinate 10,128 of CAYWUJ010000019.1, forward strand.
AGACCGGGGTTCCGGTTATTGCCAGTGTCAACTGCGTGTCGGTTTCAGAATGGTTTTCCTTTGCCCGGGAACTGGAAGAGGCGGGTGCCGATGCCATAGAGCTCAATGTTTTTTATCTGCCCGTTAAGCGGAACCAGGAGCCCGCCGAAGTGGAAAGGATTTATACCGATGTTGTGAGGGCGGTAAAGGCAGAGGTGAAAATTCCGGTGGCGGTGAAAATAGGCAGCCATTTCACCCATATCGTGGGAATGGTGGAAAAACTGAAAGCCAATGGTGCTTCCGGGGTGGTGATGTTCAACCGGTTCTACGAACCCGACATCGATCTTGATAAGCTGGAAATCAAGGCTTCGGAAGTATTCAGTTCCCCCGCGGAACTGCGTCATACCCTCCGCTGGGTGGGGCTGGTCTCCTCGCAGGTGCCCCGGATCGACATCGCTGCCACCACGGGAATCCACGACAGCCAGGGGGTCATCAAACAACTGCTGGCAGGGGCTACCGTCACCCAGCTCTGCTCGGCCCTTTATCTCCACGGGACTCCCGTGATCTCAACGATTCTGGAGGAACTCGCCCAATTTATGGACAAATGGAGTTTTTCCACCATCGGGGAGTTCCGGGGGCGGCTTTCTTACAGCAAACTGGGAGATCCCATGATCTACGAGCGTTCCCAGTTCATGAAGTACTATTCCAACAGGAAATAGCATTCTTTTTTTTTCAGCGATTTTATTGGTATTTTTGCCGGGTGAATTGTGATTATAAAGCCTGATGGAGAGGGGAAGAATCCTGGCCGTTGACTTTGGGAAAAAGCGTGTAGGGCTTGCCGTTACCGACCCTGAACAGTTGATAGCCACCCGTTTGGCGACGGTGGCCACCGAAGAAATCTGGAGGTTCCTCGACGGATATTTCCAGAGCGAGAAGGTCACGCTGGTGCTGGTGGGGTATCCGGTGACCATGCTTAATGAACCTTCGGCGGCGATCGTTTTTATAAATCCTTTCATCAGGAATTTTATAAGGAGATATCCGGATATAAGACTTGAGCAGGTGGACGAGCGTTTCACGTCACAGCTGGCCCTGAGGGCTATGATCGACGGAGGTCTGAAAAAAAACGACCGCCGTGACAAGGCCCTGGTCGACGGAGTGAGCGCCACCATTATCTTACAGTCTTATCTGGAACAGAAAAAATTCAGGACATGAAGTATCCTATCACTGTTTATGGCGATCCGGTTTTACGGCGGGTCTCCGAACCCATTGGCCCCGATTATCCGGGACTGGAAGAGTTTTTAGCCGATTTTTGGGAGACGATGTATTATGCCGACGGGGTAGGACTGGCCGCTCCCCAGGTGGGTAAATCGATCCGTATTTTTGTAATCGACGCCAGTGCCATGGCCGATGAAGACCCCTCCCTGAAGGATTTTCGCAAGGTATTCATCAACCCCACCATATCAGAGCGTTCCGGAGAGCAGTGGACCATGGAGGAGGGATGCCTGAGTCTCCCTGAAATCAGGGAGAACGTCGTCCGGCCCGACAAAATCACGATCCGCTACCAGGATGAGAACTTCCAGTGGCATGAGGAGAGCTACTCGGGATACGTGGCCCGGATTATCCAGCATGAGTATGATCACCTCCAGGGTAAGTTGTTCGTGGATTACCTTTCGCCCCTGCGCAAAAAACTTCTCAGGGGAAGATTATTGGCCATCACCAAAGGAAAAGTCAACCCCCACTACAAAATCAGGGTTCCCGCCTGATTTTTTTCCGTAACTTTATTTGTCAGGACGCTTTTTAATCCTCTGACGGTAAGTCCATGGCTGACCTTCTCAGGAAGATACCCTTTTTGAGGATGCTCATTCCCCTTGTTGCCGGAATTCTCATGGCAACAGCAATCCCCGGGATTCCGGCGGTACCCCTGCCGGTAATTCTCTTTTACTGCCTGCCGGGTGTGCTCTTTTTCTCCCTGATGGGGGCGTTTTTTCTGTTACGGGTGCCTTCATGGCGACCTCTCACCTCAGGAGGCGCTCTGCTGTTTTTTTTCTTTTTTCTTGTGGGGGTGACCATCGGTTTGCAGCAGGAAAACCGCGGTGCGGGGATCACGGGTGACCGTTACATGGCCACGCTGCTTGAGAAACCCTACTTCAAAAACCGCAGTTTCCGTGCTGAAGCCTTGCTGACGGGTGCCCGTGCGGGAGATTTCCTCATTGCGACCCGGGAGAAGGTGATGGTCTATTTCTCGTCGGCCGGAGCAGAGGAGGGGTTGGTGGCAGGGAGCAGGATCCTGTTTGCCGCCGACCCGTCAGAGATTGTCAACCGGGGCAATCCCGGGGAATTTGACTACCGGGGATATGCCGCGTCAAAGGGAATTTACCGGCAGGTTTTCCTCGCAGGAAAACCATGGCAGGAAGCCGGGCGCGATCCCCGGTTCCGCCTGCGGGTAACGGCCGAAAATACCCGGGATCACTTTCTGGGAATTTACAGGGAGAGCGGGCTTTCCGGAAGGGAATATGAGATTCTTTCTGCCCTTACCCTGGGGTACAAAAAATCTATGGAAGGGGAGATCAGGCAGCTGTTTGCAGATACGGGGGCGTCACATGTGCTGGCGGTATCGGGACTTCATACGGGGATCGTCTATATGATTTTCAGCGTGTTGCTGGGTTTCCTGCGAAAGGGGAAAACCTCCCGGTATGTTTTTCTTGTGGTGGCCTTTGCAGCCCTATGGTCTTTTGCCTTCATCACGGGACTGGCACCGTCGGTACAACGCTCGGCCCTGATGTTTTCCGTGGTTCTGGCCGGCGAAAACCTCCGTCGTCCTGCCAATACCTGGAATACCCTGGCTGCCTCAGCCTTTCTGCTCCTTTTTGCCAACCCCCGGCTGCTGGCGGATGTAGGATTCCAGCTTTCCTATGCTGCCGTGGGCGGCATTGTTTTCTTCCAACCCCGGATTGCCCGGTTGTTATCCTTCCGCAGCCGCGCCGCACGATACCTCTGGGAACTGCTGGCCGTATCCCTGGCTTCCCAGATCACCACTTTCCCCCTCTCCTGCTATTATTTCCACCAGTTCCCCCTCTATTTCTGGATTTCCAACTTCATCGTAATTCCCGCAGCTTTTGTTTTCATTTTCCTGGGAATTCTGGTTCTGGTCACCTCGGTGTGGCTGCCGCTCTCGATGTTTCTGGCCGGAATCACCGGAATGCTGACCACCGGGGTCTGCTTCCTTCTGGAAAAAATCGCCTCTCTGCCCTGGGCGGTACTCCCGGGAATCGGTTTTCCTGTCACTTCCCTGCTGCTGAGCTATGTCACACTCGTCATGATCATCTTTTTTCTGGTGACGCGGAAGTGTTTTTACCTGCAGGGCATCCTTCTTTCGGCAACCCTGCTTTTCATGGCGGGAGCCATTCTCCGCTTCCGGCAGGCAGGGGTCAGGGAGATCATTGTCTACAACAGCAGGGAACCTCAGATTCACCTGATCCATGGACGTGAGAACTACCTGTTGGTGTCGGGGGAGCCGGCGAACGAGGGAGAGGTTCCCCCGGAAGCCGGCGCCTTCATTCAGTCCTGCCGGCTGAAGAAACCGGTGGTCATCCCCATCGGCGATGATTATGGTGATGCCCTGGTGCTGAAACGGGGAAACCTCTTCAGTTTCGGGGGACTCCTTGCCGGAATCGTCACGGGTGATTCCCGGTGGCCCGGGGAGGTAAAACCCCGGTTGCTCATTGTTACCCATGAGGGGAGTCACCCCACAGAGCCTGCCGGCGATGGCTGGGTGGTCACCACCAGAAACAGGGGAGTGAAGCCGGGAAATCCGGAAATCCATTACACCGCGAGCATGGGGGCCTGGCGCCACCCGCTACCCTGAAACAATAATTTCCACAGGGCCGCGAAAAACGTAAGCGATTTATAGTTACTTTGCATCTCCTTTTTTAAAAGGTTATCCGGAGTCTGAAAGGAGCATTCTTTAAAATATATATAAAGACATGAAAGTAGTCATTGCAGGAGCCGGGGAGGTGGGAACCCACCTGGCCCGGATGCTTAGTCGTGAGGATCATGACATCGTATTGCTCGATGATGATCCTGAAAGGCTGGTACAGATCAGCCGCGAGGTGGATCTGATGACGGTCACCGGGTCAGCGCACTCCTTCGCCGACCTCAAGGAGACCGGGCTGAACAAGGCCGATCTGTTCATTGCCGTTACCACTTCCGAGGAACGCAACGTCCTGGCCTGCTCCATGGCCACCTATCTGGGTGTGGGACGCACCATTGCCAGAATCAACAATTCGGAATATCTGCTGGAACGCTATCGCGAAAAACTCAGAAACATGGGAATCCATGAGCTGATCTATCCTGAGAGCCTGGCAGCCAAGGAGATCGTCTCTTCGTTGAAGTTCACCGGAACCCGTCAGTTATTTGAGTTCTCGGGAGGTAAGCTGGTGTTGATGGGGATCAAGGTCAGGGATAATGCCCCCATCGTGAATAAGAGCCTTGAAGAGCTGGGGCCTGATCTCAGGGATATCGTGGTGGTGTCCATCATGCGGGGCCACGAAAATGTCATCCCCAGTGGAAAGGACATGATCCTCAGTGATGATATTGCCTATTTTGTCACCAACAGGGGCAGCCAGCAGCGCCTCTTTGACCTGTGCGGAAAGGAGCTCTTTGCGATTAAAAACATCATGTTTCTGGGAGGTAGCCGTATCGCCCAGAAGGCTATCGAAAAGCTGGGCGACCAATTCAGGATCAAGGTGATCGAGGAGAGTAAGGAAAGGTGCAGCTATCTGGCCGACAAGTTCGAGAATATCCTGGTGATCAATGGTGATGGCCGGAATCTGGACCTTCTCAGGGAAGAGGGGCTTGACAGAATGGATGCCTTCATCGCCACCACCGGGAGTTCCGAGGTCAATCTCCTCTCCTGTCATCTTGCTAAATCTATGGGAATCAGGCGATCAGTGGCAGAAGTCGAGAATTTCGCGTTGATCAACACGGCCGAGAGCCTCGACATCGGCACCATCATCAACAAAAAACTGATTGCCGCCAGTTATATCTACCGGTTTACCCTCAATGCGGAGATCTCGAATGTCAAATGTCTCACTTTTTCCGAAGCTGAGGTCTTTGAATTCATTGCCAAACCGGGAACAAAGATCACCCAGAAACCGGTCAGGGAACTCGATTTTCCCAAGGATGCCAAGTTGGGTGGGATAATCCGCGGAGAACAGGGGATCATCGCTTCCGGGAATACGGAGATCAGAGAGGGGGATAAGGTGGTGGTATTTACCCTCCCCTCAGGGATCAAAAAGCTGGAGAAATTCTTCAAGTAGAGCATCAGGAGTCTCCCTATGAATTACAGGATTGTCATACGGGTGTCGGGTCTTCTTCTTTTGGTGGAGGCCGCCGCCATGATGGTTTCCCTGGCGGTGTCGCTGGCCTCGGGGGGAAGCGACGCCATGGCGTTTGTTTGGTCGGTGGTCGCATGTGCTGTTCCGGGCGGAATGGCCGTGATACTGACCCGCCGGATTCCGCAGACCATCACCCGCAGGGAGGGGTTTTTGATTGTCGCCCTGGTATGGCTTATTTTTTCCCTGTTCGGGGCGCTTCCTTACGTGCTGAGCGGCACCATCCCCCGGTATACCGATGCCTTTTTTGAGACCATGTCGGGGTTTTCCACCACGGGAGCCAGTATTGTTGATGATATCGATGCCTTCCCCCGGGGAATCCTCTTCTGGCGATCGGTGACCCACTGGCTGGGAGGGATGGGGATTATTGTGCTGTTCCTGTCGATGATGCCTGCCTTCGGAATCGGGGGCATGCAGCTCTACGACGCGGAAGCGCCCGGACTGACGGTTGAAAAAATCACTCCGCGGATTCACCAGACTGCCCGCATCGTTTGGGGCGTTTATGTTCTGCTGACCCTTATCGAAGCCGTTTTGCTGATGCTTGGCGGGATGTCGTTATTCGACAGTGTCTGCCATGCCTTTGCCACCATGGCTACCGGGGGATTCTCCACCAAACAGGCCAGTATCGCTTTCTGGCCATCGCCCTATATCCAGTATGTTATTATCCTTTTTATGTTCCTGGCCGGCACCAACTTCACCCTCCTCTATTTCGCCGGCAGGGGCAAATTATCGCGTATCATCCGCGATGAGGAATTCAGATATTATTTTCTCTTTGTGCTGGGTTTTACAATATTGATCTTCAGCGGATTGCTCATCACTACCACCCTGCCTGCAGAAACGGCCTTCCGGAATTCCCTGTTTACAGTGGTTGCCATCATCACTACCACCGGCTTCGCCACTACCGACTACCTGATGTGGACTCCGGTACTCTATATGCTCATTTTCATTCTCTTTTTCTTCGGGGGATCGACCGGATCAACCGGGGGAGGGGTCAAGATCATGAGGATCGTGCTGCTCCTCAAAAACAGCTATTATGAGCTGCGCCGCATTATTCACCCCAGTGCCGTCATCCCTGTGCGATTCAACGGGCGTGCCGTGGAATCACGCATCATCTCCAATGTGCTGGCTTTTTTTATGTTTTACCTCATGGTATTTTTCGTCAGCACCGTTGTTCTGATGATGTTTGTGGGAGACATGGATACCTCGATGGGTGCAGTGGCTTCGTGCCTGGGAAATATAGGGCCCGGACTGGGGAGTGTGGGGCCTGCCTTCACCTATTCCCACATTCCTGATGCCGGCAAGTGGTTCCTCTCTTTTTTGATGATGCTGGGACGTCTGGAACTCTTTACCGTGCTGGTGATTTTCAGCCCTTCCTACTGGACAGACCAGTAGTTCCTGATTGTTTTCTGGTTTTCAAGGTGCTGTTTACGCCTGGTTTCGCCATTATTCTATGATGAGGGGTTTTCCCGTATCTGAGGCATCACCGGTTAATCACTGAAGGCACACCTGATGAACCTGGGAAGACTGCGGTATATTTTAGTATATTCGTCATCTCATATTCACAGGAAGAGTTCCCGGCATGGCCTCTTCCGGGGGACAAAAGCGCGGGAACAGAAATATATTATGAATTACAGGCTGATATTCAGGGTAATTGGGCTTCTGCTGGTCGTGGAGGCAGCCGCCATGGTGCTGAGCATGGTGGTGACCCTGATGACCGACGGAAGAGATACCCTGGCCTTTGCCATTTCGGGAGGGGTGGCTTTGGGTGCCGGATCTCTCCTCTTTTTCCGCAATGCCGGGGTAAGAGGGACCATCACCCGACGTGAGGGTTTCCTGGTGGTCTCCCTGGTGTGGCTGACCGTTTCCCTCTTCGGAACCCTTCCCTACCTGATCAGCGGGGAGATTCCCCGCTTTACTGATGCCTTCTTTGAGTCGGTGTCGGGGTTCACCACCACCGGGGCGACGGTCATCCCCTATGTGGAATCCCAATCGGCGGGAATGTTGTTCTGGAGGGCTCTCACCCAATGGCTGGGAGGAATGGGAATCATCATGTTTACCCTCTCCTTCATGAAGTCGTTCGGGATCGGCGGCATGCAGCTTTTCAGCGCTGAAGTGCCCGGGGTGACCCACGAGCGGGTCACCTCCAGGATACAGCTGGTGGCACGCAACATATGGATCATCTATATCTCCCTGACTCTCATGGCTGCCCTGTTGCTGCTGGCCGGGGGAATGCCCCTGTTCGACAGTGTCTGCCATGCCCTCTCCACCATGTCATCAAGCGGCTTCTCCACAAAACAGGCGGGACTGGCCTTCTGGCCCTCCCTGTATATCCACGGGGTGATTATTTTTTTCATGGTCATCGCCGGCACCAATTTCAACCTTATCTTTTTGCTGGTGAACAGAAAATTCAGGAAAGTGTTCGGTGACGAGGAATTCCAGTACTATCTCCTTTTTATCCTGGGGTTTACCATACTGATCTTTTCAGGTCTCCTGATTACCACCTCCATTCCGGCAGGAAGGCTCATCCAGGATGCCCTTTTCATGGTGGTTTCCATCATTACCACCACCGGATATGTCACCAGTGATTATACCACCTGGGCTCCTGCGGTGGGGATGCTTCTCTTCGGTCTCTTTTTTTTCGGAGGCATGGCCGGATCAACAGGCGGGGGCATGAAGATCATGCGCATTGTCATACTGCTGAAGAATGCCTGGTATGAGCTGCGCCGCCTCATTCACCCCAAGGCGGTTCTTGATGTCAGGTTCAACAAACACACGGTGGCACCCAAGATAATCACCAATATCCTGGCGTTTTTCGTCTTATATATGATGGTTTTTCTTCTGGGAAGCCTGTTCATGATGTTTTTCCTGGGGGACTTCGCCAGCAGTTTCGGGGTGGTGGCTGCCAGCCTGGGAAATATAGGCCCCGGTCTGGGAAGCCTGGGACCTTCCGGTTCTTTCGCGGTCATTCCCGACGCCGGCAAGTTATTTCTGAGCTTTCTGATGGTCCTGGGGCGCCTTGAGTTTTTTACCATTCTGGTGATCCTGACTCCCTCCTTCTGGAGGGAGTGACTCCTGAAAGCCTCTGTTCCGGGATCAGAGGATCAGTTTGCCCTTGCCCTCCCTGGTAATGACCGGCTCCCCTGAAGTCAGGTCCACAATGGTGGAGGCGACAATCGCCCCGGTACCCCCGTCAACCACCAGGTCGGTCACCTGTGCATACTTTTCATAGATCAGTTCCGGGTCAATCGAATACTCCAGCACCTCATCCTCATCATGGATGGAGGTTGAGACAATGGGATTCCCCAATTCCCTGACAATCTCGCAAATGATGTTGTTATCGGGGATCCTGATCCCTACGGTCTTTTTCCTGCCCTTGAAATATTTGGGCACATTATTGCTGGCCTCTAATATGAAGGTGAATGGCCCCGGTACATTTTTACGGATAATCTTAAAGACATGGCTCGAAATTGGCCGGGTATAAAGGGAGAGATGACTCAGGTCACTGCAGATAAAAGAGAAATTGGATTTCTCGATGTCAACGCCTTTCAGGCGGGCGACCCTCTCCACGGCCTTTGAATTGGTGATGTCGCATCCCATACCGTATACCGTATCGGTGGGATAAATAATAATCCCTCCGTCGTGGAGAACTTCCGCGATTTTACGGATATCTTTGGCGTTTGGATTTTCGTTGTATAATTTGATCAACATCGTATTTTCCTGAAGTTGAACTGCAAAGGTACAAATTTTCAATAAATGGGGCGGAGGTCCTGGTGATATTATGTTTTCAACCCTATTGCAAAGGAGTTCCGATGGTTCCGACACCCTGTTTGTGCCGGAGCTTGATGAGCACTTCCATTCGGTGAACGGGGCACTGACCGAGGCGCTTCATGTGTATCTGCAGCAGGGGTTTCTCTGTTCCCCCGGGGAGGAAGAGCGCAGGGTTCTGGAGGTGGGTTTCGGCACCGGGCTGAACGGACTGGTGACCCTGTTGGAAGCGCACCGCAGGGCTATTCCCACGCGGTACTATGCATTGGAGAAGAACCCTTTATCCCTGGCGTTGCTCAGGCAGCTCAATTACCCCGGGGTTTTGGGGGAGGGGAGCGGAGAGTGGTTCAGGGCCATCACGGAAGCCCCCTGGGGAAGGCCGGTCAGGTTGTCGCCCCTGTTTGAGCTCACCCTGCTGAAGGAGGACTTCATCACTTCCGCACTGGAGGGAATCCCCCGGGTCAACGTGGTTTACTACGATGCCTTTGCCCCCGGCAAACAGCCTGAGATGTGGAGCGAGGCCCTCTTCAGGAAGTTATACGGCAGGATGGCCCCCGGAGGAGTCCTGGTCACCTATTGTGCTCAGGGAAACGTCAGAAGGGCCATGGCATCAGCGGGGCTGCGCATGGAACGCCTGCCGGGACCCCCCGGGAAAAGAGAAATGTTGCGGGGAATCAAACCCGATTGATCGCAACTAATGAAAAATGATTTATCTTCGCGGATTGTTACTTCGCTTTAAGCAGAATTAAAATAGTATTCATCCATCAATTAATCAAAATGAAAATTAAATCATTTCTTTTATTTGCAGCAGTTGTTTCTTTCATTGCTACGAGTTGCCAGAATGGCGGAGCAGGCAAAAAGGTGAGCCTGAAGAGCGATGTGGATTCCACCAGTTATGCCCTGGGTGTGTTAATTGCCCAGAACAACAAGCAGAGTCTTGAATCGGTTCCCGGAGGTGAGAAGATCAACATCGACCTGTTGTCAGAAGCTTTCCGCCAGGTGTTAAAGGGCGACTCCACCTTGTTTACTCCCGTGGAAGCCAATGAAATGGTGTCCAATTTCTTCCAGAAGATGGGTGAAAAGGTGGCCCAGGAAAACCTGGAGGCGGGAAATGCCTTCCTGGAGAAGAATAAAGCCCGTGAAGGGGTGACCACCACAGCGTCGGGACTGCAGTATGAAGTCATTACCGAAGGTACGGGACCGAAGCCTGTGGCAGAAGATATGGTAAGGGTCCACTACCACGGCACCCTGATCGACGGTAAGGTTTTTGACAGTTCTGTGGAACGTGGCGAGCCTGCTGAATTTCCTGTGGGCGGCGTGATTCAGGGATGGGTGGAAGCCCTCCAGCTGATGCCCGTAGGGTCGAAGTGGAAAATTTACCTTCCCGCCAGTCTGGCCTACGGTGAGCGTGGTGCCGGCGGGGATATCCAACCCAATTCAGCCCTTGTGTTTGAAGTGGAGTTGCTCGAGATCCTTCCCAAAACCCAGGAGTAATCAACTAAGAGTCCGGGGATTTAGCAAGGCTTGAAAAGGTCTTGCTAAATCCTCTTTTTATTTTAAAAAAATAAGCCAATATGAGCCTGACGATCAAAGGAAAGCTTATCCGCATCCTTCCACTGGAATCGGGGGTGGCCCGTTCGGGGAATCCCTGGAAAAAACAGGAATTCATAGTAGAGACGCAGGAACAGTACCCCCGGAAGATCTGTTTTACCCTTTTCAATGACAAGGTGTCGTTATTGACGGGCATCTCAGAGGGGGATGATCTGGAGGTTTCTTTCGACGTGGAGTCGAGGGAATACAACAATAAATGGTTCCACAACATCAATGCGTGGAAGATAGAGAAGAGCGGTGGCCGCGCGGGTGGGGAATACCCTCCTCCGGTTACTGAAACTGATCTGCCTCCGGAGCTTCCGGGGTCAGACCAGCCCGATGATCTTCCCTTCTGACCAGAAGGACGATATTTTCGACATGGTGGGTGTGAGGGAACATATCCACGGGCTGGATGGTTTCCACGCGGTAGTGGTCGTTCATCAGGGCCAGGTCGCGGGCCTGGGTGGCGGGGTTGCAGCTGACATACACTACTTTTGTGGGGGCTGCTTCCACGATGGCTGCGACGACATCGCCATGCATTCCCGCGCGGGGCGGATCGGTGATGATCACCGAGGGGCGTCCCTCTTTCTCCAGCAGTGAAGGATTCAGCAGGTCGCGGATATCCCCGGCGATGAAGCTGACGTTTTCAATGCCGTTGTTGCGGGCGTTGATGCGGGCGTCTTCCGTCGCCTCCGCGACATACTCCAGTCCGGTGACCCTCAGGCACGCCCGTGCCAGAAACAGCGCGATCGTTCCCGTACCACAGTATAGGTCATAGACCAGCTCGTCGCCCCTGAGGCCGGCCAGTTCCCTTACCTTTTGGTAGAGGTGCAGCGCCTGCCGGCTGTTGGTCTGGAAAAAACTTTTCGGCCCGATGCGGAAGCGAAGCCCTTCCATCTCTTCGGTGATGTGGTCATCACCATGAAAGAGGAGAGGTTCCAGGTCGGTGATGGTATCGTTACCCTTGGGGTTGATCACATAAAAGAGAGAGGTGATCTCAGGGAACTCCTCCGTCAGGCGTTTCAGCAATTTCTCACGCGTATCGTGGTCCTCCCTGAAAAAGGAGAGGATGACCATCACCCCGCCTGTGGCCGAGGTCCTGATGATGAGAGAGCGCAGGAAACCTCCGCGGTTTTTGATATTGTAAAATTCCAGTCCCTCCCTGGTGGCATAATCATAGAGGAAATTGCGTATTTTATTGGAGGGTTCGGGTTGTAACCAGCACTCATCGACCTGGAAGATTTTGTCGAACATTCCGGGAACATGAAACCCGAGGGCATCACGTGAGGAAACCGGTTCTCCCGTATCGAGCTCATCTTTGGTGAGCCACCGGTTGTCGGAGAAGGAAAATTCGAGTTTATTGCGGTAAAACCGGGTTTCCTCTGATCCCAGTATGGGAAGCATGGGGGGGAGCTCGATTTTCCCGATGCGTTCCAATTGGTCCTGAACCTGTTGCTGCTTATAGGAGAGCTGCAGCTGGTAGGGGAGGAACTGCCATTTGCATCCCCCGCACAGTCCGAAGTGGCGGCAAAAGGGGTCGGTACGGTCGGGGGAGTAAGCATGATAACGGACCACACGTGCCTCTTCATACCGCTTTTTGCTCACGGTGACCTGCAGGTCGACCACATCGCCGGGAATGGCATGGTCGGTAAAGACCACCTTATCTCCCACTTTGGCAAGGGATTTGCCCTCAGAACCTATACCGGTGATCATCACCTGCCCGTAGAAGGGCTTTGTTTTCTTTCTGCGCACGATTTTTTCTGCAAATATAGATGTTTGCAGAGGAACCCGTGTCATGAATAACTTTTTCATTTTGGGTAACTCTTTCCCATATTGGGAATCCGAAATGTGATGAACAGAATAAAATATTTTGATAATGAGTGGTTTATTTTCATGGCATGGTTTTCGTTTAGGTGCAGGAACGCGTGTAACAGTTGTTTGAAATAAGTATTGGGGAAAGCATCTTCTGTATTTTATATGATTGGTTTTGTGTTTAGGGGTTTGTAAATCATCAATCATCTTCAAAAAGCGTCCATACAGCTTTCCCCATTTTTTATTATAGAAGCCCGGCAATGCCGGGCTTTTTTTATGCCTGTTGTTGGTCATTTGCGTGAGAATGTTATTTTTACCAGACCTAACGAAAAACAGCACAATGCACCAACTGAATGAATTATTGAGCGCGATTGACGGGTACATTGGCGGGTCGCAGTGGTTTGTCTTTTTGCTTCTCGGCACGGGTCTCTTTTTTACGATATATCTGAAGTTTCCGCAGTTTCGGTATCTGAAGCATTCTATCAGGATTGTCAGGGGTAAGTTTGACCGGGTGGGGGATATCGGTGACACCTCCCATTTTCAGGCGTTGACAACGGCCTTATCGGGGACGGTAGGTACCGGTAACATTGCCGGGGTGGCCCTGGCCGTTCATTTGGGCGGTCCGGCGGCCCTGTTCTGGATGCTGATGACTGCTGCTGTGGGGATGACCACCAAGTTCGTTGAGGTGACCCTTTCCCATAAATACCGGGAGATCGCCGAAGACGGCTCCATTGCCGGGGGGCCCATGTATTACATGAAAAACAGACTGAAAATGCGCTGGCTGGCGGCCATTTTTGCCGGTGCCGTGATCCTCTCCTCCTTTGGTACCGGTAACCTGCCTCAGATCAACAGTATCTCCAATGCCATGTTTGCCACCTTTGGTGTGGAGCGCTGGATCACCGGGGCCGTGCTGGCGGTTTTACTGTCGGCGGTCATCCTGGGGGGGATCAAACGCATTGCCATGGTCACCTCACGGCTGGTCCCCTTCATGGCTTTCTTTTATTTTTTCGGGGCTCTGGCCGTGATTGTTTATAATTACCAGAATATCCTTCCTTCGCTATATGCCATCGTGCACGATGTATTCACGGGAACCGCCGCCACCGGGGGTTTCCTGGGGGCCGGACTGGCCTTTGCCTTCAACCGGGGGGTGAACCGCGGGCTTTTTTCGAACGAGGCCGGCCAGGGATCGGCGCCCATTGCCCATGCCGCCGCACGCGCCCATGAACCGGTATCGGAGGGACTGGTGGCCTTGCTGGAACCTTTTATCGACACCATTATCATCTGCATGCTCACCGGCATGGTCCTTCTGGCTTCCGGCGTGTGGAAAGAAAAGCACCAGAACCAGTTCCAGACCGCTGACATTGTGGCCCTGGCAGGGAACTACCAGGAGGCAGACCCTGCCGATGCCGCCCTTCTGCACGATTATCTGGGCGGAAAGAAGAGCCTGGAACGTTTCAGCGGCTCCCTGGCGGTCAGCGGGGGTGTTATCTCCGATTCTCCCACCATCCTCCATGCCCGGTCGGTGGCTGAAGAAATCAGGGTGGACCTCAGGGGATCCCCCTATTCCGGGGAAATCACCTTTGAAGGGGGAAAACCTCTTATGACAGAGGGGATGACCATGTCAGGGCGATCGCTGCTCCACAGTGCCCCCCTTACCAATTTGGCTTTCAGCCAGAGCTGGCTGGGGACATACGGCAGCTATATCGTCACCTTCGGTTTACTCCTTTTTGCCTTTTCGACCGTGATCAGCTGGTCTTACTATGGCGACCGTGCGGTGACCTACCTCTTCGGAAGCAAAGGGGTATTCTGGTACCGCATCGTTTTCATCACCGGCTTTTTCCTGGCTTCGTTCACCGATACCACCATCATCTGGACCCTCTCGGGAATCGCCATTGCGCTGATGACTATTCCCAACCTTGTGGGTATTCTGATGCTCCGCAAGGAGATGAAGAATGAGGTCAAACTCTTCTGGAAGGAATATGCTGACCGTTATCCCGATGAGAAGGTGCCCAAAGATTGATTTTTGGCTCTGAATTCCGTTGAATGCCATCCCCGTTGGCTCTGCCATGGGTCATCAAACAACGCCCTCAGGAAATCCTTGATGGAATAGGATTCCATGCCGGCAGTGCAGGAAGCGGAGATATGCGGAAGAGCCCGGGAGGCACAGGAAATTCCACAGAAAATGGTTAATTTTCGCCGTTTTTAACAGACCAGTTGCTATGGAGGGGGTATACCCGGAGAATTATGAGAGCAAGATCGGCTTTGACCGGATCAGGGAGATGCTGAAGCAACACTGCATCAGTCCCCTGGGTGAGGAGTGGGTGGACCGGATGCATTTCACGGCCGGTGAGGCGTTGCTCAGGGAGCAGCTCGGGGAAACCGATGAATTTGTACGTATATTGGCTGAGTTTCCCCAATTTCCCGTCACCAACTACTTTGATGTCCGGAAAACGCTTCACCATATCCGTTTGGAGGGGCGTTTCATGGAGGTGGAAGAGCTTTTCAACCTGAAGCGGTCGCTGGAAACCCTCAGGGCCATCGTTCATTTCTTCGGCAAGGAGAAGGAGCAGATATTGCCGCTGCTTTTCCGGAAGGCAAGGAAGATCACCATATATCCGTCGGTGTACGATCGGATAGACCTGATTCTGGACCGATACGGCAAGATCAGGGACAAGGCATCGCCTGAGCTGGCGCAGATACGTAAAGATCTGGCGGCGTTGCTGGCGGGGATTTCCCGCAGGCTTCAGTCGATTCTTAAGCAGGCCCAGAAGGAGGGATGGGCGGAAGAGGGCTCTTCAGTCTCGATCCGTGATGGCAGGGCGGTGATTCCGGTTCCTTCGGCGCACAAACGGAAAATAAAGGGTATCGTCTATGATGAGTCGGCCACGGGGAAAACCGCCTATATCGAGCCGGCGGAGATCGTCGAGATGAACAACAGCATCAGGGAACTGGAAAATGAGGAAAGACGGGAAATTATCAGGATTCTGGTTCGTTTCTGTGATGACATCAGGCCCTATATCGACGATCTGATCGGTTCCAACGAATTCCTGGGGGAGATGGATTTCATCAGGTCCAAGGCTATACTGGCCCGGCTTTTCGGGGCCATCAAACCCGATTTCTCGGGAAGTCCCGTCCTCGACTGGAAGCAGGCGGTACACCCCCTGCTGATGCTTTCCCTGAAGCGGGAAAACAGGAAAATCGTCCCCCTCGATATCATGCTGACTGGCGAACAGCGTATCCTTCTGATTTCCGGGCCCAATGCCGGCGGGAAATCGGTATGCCTGAAGAGTGTGGGGCTGATCCAGTACATGCTGCAAAGCGGGCTTCTGATTCCGGTGGGCGAGGGAAGCCGCACCGGTGTTTTCGACCGTCTTTTCATTGATATCGGCGATGAACAGTCGATCGAGAACGACCTGAGCACTTACAGTTCCCACCTGCTGAACATGAAATATTTCGTGCGACACAGCGACGGGCGCACCCTGGTGCTGATTGATGAATTCGGCACGGGGACCGAGCCGATGCTGGGGGGGGCGATTGCCGAGGCTATCCTGCAGCAGCTGAACCGGCAGATGACCTACGGGGTGGTGACCACCCATTATACCAACCTGAAACATATGGCTTCGGGGACCCCAGGGATCATCAACGGCGCCATGCTCTATGACGCCCACAAAATGGATCCCCTTTTCCGGCTGGAGATCGGCAAACCGGGCAGTTCCTTTGCCTTTGAGATTGCCAGGAAGATAGGTCTTCCTGAGGCCATTCTGCAGGAGGCCACCGAAAAGGTGGGAAAGAAGCAGATTGATTTTGACAGGAACCTGCGGTCGATCACCCGTGACAAGCATTACTGGGAGACCAAGCGGCAGAATATCAGGAAGGTGGAGAAGAGCGTGGAGGAGCTGGCCGGCACCTATTCCCGTGAGCTGGAGGAGATTCGTCAGCAGAGGAAGGAGATCCTCAGGGTGGCCCGGGAAGAGGCCCGGGCATTGCTCTCGGGCGTGAACCGTCAGATTGAGAATGCCGTCAGGGAGATCAAAGAGTCGCAAGCTGCCAGGGAGCCCACGCGCCAGGCCAGGGAGGCGGTGGAGAAGTTGCGCCATGAAGTGGCCGACGGGGAGATCGCCGAGGATAAGGTGCTGGCCGCCACGGCAGGGAAGGTGAAAAAAGTGGAGAAGCGGATGGGCCGCCAGCAACCCCTGCCGCCTGAAAATCAGGATATCCCGGTCCGTGCCGCCAAGGGAGAGGCGCCGCAGTGGAAGGTGGGGGACCGGGTCAGGATCGTGGGGCAGGAGCTTGCCGGGGAGTTGGTGGAATTCAACGAACGGAACGGCATGGTCGCCTTTGGACAGCTTATTTCCACGATACCGCTCAAGAACCTCGAGAAAACAGGCACCCGGGAAGTTGCAGCTTCCCCGCGCAAGGGGAGGTCAGGAGTGGCCATGACCCTTGATTACAGTGAGCGCCGGATGAACTTTAAGAGCGAAATCGATGTCAGGGGAGAAAGGGCTGACGCTGCCCTGGCCAGGATCCAGTCATGGCTCGACGATGCCGTGATGTTCCAGGTGAGCCGCCTGCGTATCCTCCACGGTAAGGGGGAAGGCATCCTCAAAGAGATGATCCGCCAATATCTCAAGGCAGATCCCATGGTGAAATTTGCGGCCGATGAAGATGTCAGATTCGGCGGAGCAGGGATTACCATCGTGGAACTCGATTTGTGAGACCCGCCTGCATAAAGGAGAAAACAGGAATTCCAAGGGGTGAAAATTCTCACTACCCCCACGGAAATCCAAAAAAATAGTACATTTGTTATATCACCAATAATTTATACAATGCTGCCAAAATTCTTATTAGCTGACAATTCACAGCAGGCCCCGGATACGATTTATGTGGTCCATAACGAGAATCCGCGGTTTATTATCGAAAGCGACATTGATGATTTCTGGAGCAACCAGCACATTCACTGGATTGACGAAGAACCGCAGAACGAAGATCTCCTGGCACAGCTCGTCGAAGATGCCGAGGAATTCCTGAATGATGAATTCTCTCAGGAGTTTGACGAAGACGAAGAGGAGGAAGAAGAGTAACCGGGCCTTCAGATTCAGGCTGACAGAACTAAGGTAGCCACAGGGAAAAGTGGTTTTCCTGCATTTCCCGCCGTGGTGGGGGAACCCTGCCATAAGGAGAAGGGCCGAAGTATTATTCTTCGCGGGCCTGTTTCAGCGATAGCTGTATTCTTTGGCGGGCCAGGTCGACTTCCAGGACTCTGACTTTTACATGCTGGTGAAGTTTTACGATTTCTCCCGGGTCGGAGACGTAACGGTCAGCCAGTTCCGAAATGTGCACCAGTCCCGACTGTTTCACCCCGATATCGACAAAAGCCCCGAACCTGGTGATGTTGTTGACGATGCCTGGCAGGATCATACCCGGCTGGAGGTCTTCGATGCGGTAAATGCCGGCGGCGAATTCGAATATTTTTATTCCTTTCCGGGGATCTCTTCCGGGTTTGGCGAGTTCTCCCCTGATGTCGGTCAGCGTAGGAAGGC
Organism: uncultured Prolixibacteraceae bacterium; assembly: GCA_964461455.1. Taxonomy (GTDB): domain Bacteria; phylum Bacteroidota; class Bacteroidia; order Bacteroidales; family Prolixibacteraceae; genus UBA1413. The sequence goes on from CAYWUJ010000019.1 coordinate 28,207, forward strand.
CTCTTTCAGGTGTAATATAACGGGAAAGTTCAATCCGGGCGATTCCCTCGTCGTTACCGATCAGTTGGGGAAGGGAGATTCCCAGCTCTTCCGCCATTTTCTCCACCAGGGGATAGGATTCGGGGTGTACTGCCGAGTTGTCGAGAGGATTGGCGGAATCGGGAACACGGAGGAACCCGGCCGACTGTTCGAAGGATTTGGCACCCATCCGGGGCACCTCCATAAGGGATTCCCGGGAGGTGAAAGCTCCTTTTTCCCTTCGGTATTCGACGATATTCCGGGCCAGTTGGGGACCCAGTCCCGAGATGTACGTTAATATTTCCTTACTGGCGGTGTTGACGTTGACGCCCACGTTGTTAACCACGGAGACCACCACGCCGTCGAGGCTTTTTTTGAGGAGTTTCTGGTCGACGTCGTGTTGGTACTGTCCGACGCCGATGCTTTTAGGGTCGATTTTGACCAGTTCGGCCAGGGGGTCCATCAGGCGGCGCCCAATGGATACGGCACCCCTGACGGTGACGTCGTAGTCGGGGAACTCTTCCCTGGCGACGGCAGAGGCGGAATAGACGGAGGCGCCGTCTTCGCTGACCACGAAAACTTTAACATCCTTGTCGAGGTAGTGGCCTTTGATGAAATCTTCGGTTTCGCGGCTGGCGGTACCGTTCCCGATAGCGATAGCTTCAATTTTGTAAGCTTCGATCATGGCCGACAGTTTGCGTATGGCCATGCGGCGGTCATTCTGGGGAGGATGGGGGTAGATGGTCTCGTTGTGGAGGAGGTTTCCCTGTTCGTCGAGGCACACCACCTTACATCCAGTGCGGAATCCGGGGTCCAGGGCCAGGGTACGCTGGGGGCCGAGGGGCGGGGCCAGCAGTAACTGGCGGAGGTTTTCGGCAAAGACGTTAATGGCTTCCCTGTCGGCCTTCTCTTTCGTGATGGCGGCGAATTCGGTTTCGATGGAGGGCGCCAGCAACCTGGCGATGCTGTCCTTGACGGCCTTGGCTACCTGATCACTGCTGGCACCGTGGCCTTTCACGAAAAAGTGCAGCAATTGTTCGGTGACCCCGGGGATGTCGGGGACGAGGGAGACCCGCAGGAATCCCTCATTTTCACCACGGCGCATGGCCAGGAGCCGGTGGGAGGGACACCGTTTCAGGGGCTCTTCCCAGGCGTGGTAATCCCGGTATTTCTGGCCTTCTTCTTCTTTTCCCTTCACCACCAGGGAGCGGATGATGGCTGATTTATCAAAACTACGGCGCACCATGGCGCGGGCACGTTCATTTTCGCTGACCCATTCGGCGATGATATCTCTGGCTCCTGCCAGGGCATCATCAATGGTGGGGACTTCATTGCTGAGGAACTGCCGGGCACGGGCTTCCACATTCTTTTCAACCTGGGCCATGACGATTTTTGCCAGCGGTTCCAGCCCCTTCTCCCGGGCTACCGAGGCACGGGTTTTCCGTTTGGGCTTATAGGGGAGATAGATGTCCTCGAGTTCCGTGGGGTCATAACACCCCTCAATGCGGGCTTTCAGCTCAGGGGTCAGTTTCTCCTGGGCGGCAATGCTCTTCAGTACCGTTTCCTTTCGTTTTTCCAGTTCCGTGAATTTCTCATAGAGCTCCATGATCCTGGCAATCTGCACTTCGTCGAGGCTGCCTGTGAGTTCCTTGCGGTAACGGGCAATAAAGGGCACCGTTGCCCCCCCGGCGATCAGGCTGATGGTGTTTTGAGCTCTCACCGGGGAAATCTGAAGCTCCCCGGCGATGATTTCGGTGATGGTGGAATTCATATTGCTGCCTGCTTTTTACTACAAAGTTACAATTAACCGTCAATTCTCCGTCGTGCGGTGAAACCATGAAGGAAGCCCCGTGGAAAAAGGGACAATTTTTGTATTTTTGCGGCAGTTCAAAAAAAAGAGAAGAGCATGTTTGAGAATCTGAGCGAAAGACTGGACCGGTCGTTTAAGTTGCTGAAGGGGCAGGGGCGGATCACCGAGATCAATGTGGCGGAGACGCTGAAGGAGATACGAAGGGCCCTGCTTGATGCCGACGTTAATTTCAAGACGGCCAAGAGTTTCACGGATACGGTAAAGGAGAAGGCCATCGGCATGGATGTGCTCACGTCGGTGAAGCCCGGCCAGCTGATGGTCAAGCTGGTGCATGATGAGCTGGCCGAGCTGATGGGAGGCAAGTATACCGACATTAAGCTGAAGGGGAATCCTGCCGTGATTTTAATGGCGGGTTTGCAAGGGTCGGGTAAGACCACCTTTTCGGGAAAGCTGGCCAATATGCTCAAGCACAAGCGGGGGCGTCATCCCCTGTTGGTCGCCGGTGACGTTTACCGGCCTGCCGCCATTGAACAGCTCAAGGTCGTGGGGGGTCAGATCAACGTGCCCGTGTACACCGAGGAGGGGAACCTGAAACCCGTGGTGATTGCCCGGAATGCCGTGCGTCATGCACGGGAGAATGGTTTTGATGTGGTGATCATCGATACCGCGGGCCGTTTGGCCATTGACGAACTGATGATGCAGGAGATTTCCGCCATTAAGGACGAGGTCAGGCCTGATGAGATCCTTTTCGTGGTCGACGCCATGACCGGTCAGGATGCCGTGAATACAGCCCGGGAGTTCAACGAGAGACTGGACTACGACGGGGTGATTCTTACCAAGCTCGATGGGGATACCCGTGGGGGTGCTGCCCTGTCGATCCGCTCGGTGGTCGACAAACCGATAAAATTCGTGGGCACCGGAGAGAAGATGGAGGCCATAGAGGTGTTCCATCCCGACCGTATGGCCGACCGCATACTGGGAATGGGCGATATCGTCTCCCTGGTGGAGAAAGCCCAGGAGCAGTTCAACGCCGAGGATGCCAAAAGGCTTCAGCAAAAGCTGGCCAGGGACCAGTTTAATTTCAATGATTTTCTGAAGCAGATCCAGCAGATCAAGAAGATGGGTAACCTGAAGGATGTGGCCTCGATGATTCCCGGGATGGGGAAAGCCCTCAAGGATATCGACCTTGATAACGAATCCTTCAAACATATTGAGGCGATCATACACTCTATGACGCCTGCGGAGCGGGAGGATCCCTCGCTGATGAACGGCAGCCGCCGCAAGAGGATTGCCGATGGTTCGGGGACCACCATCCAGGAGGTGAACCGTTTGCTCAAGCAATTCACGGAAACCAGCAAAATGATGAAAATGGTAGCCCAGGGGAAAAACCTGAAGAATCTGATGGGGAGCAGGAGATAGGTTGAAGCAGGCCTGATGCCGATGGAATTCCGGAGGTTTTCAGGCGCAGGAACATGGTGCAAAGCGGCGGGCTTCAGGAATCCTGCTTCAGGTGGCCGGGAAACAAGACAAGTAATTGGTATACAGCAAAAAACATAACCTATGCAACTGATCGACGGAAAGAAAATAGCGGCTGACATCAGGCAGGAGATAGCCCTGAAAGTGGAGGCCATCAAGGCAAAAGGGGGGAGGTCTCCCCATTTGGCGGCCATTCTGGTAGGCCACGACGGAGGGAGTGAGTCCTATGTGGCCCATAAGATCAGGGATTGCCAGGAGGTGGGCTTCACCTCGACCCTGGTCCGTTTCGAAGAGGAAGTCACGGAAGAGGAGTTGCTCGGGGAGGTGGCACGGCTTAACATGGCTCCAGAAATCGACGGTTTCATCGTTCAGTTGCCTCTTCCCGGCCATATCAGGGAACAGAGGGTGATTGAGGCCATTGACCCGGCAAAGGATGTCGATGGTTTTCATCCGGTGAATGTGGGGAAGATGGTATTGGGGATGCCCTCTTTTGTGTCGGCCACCCCAATGGGAATCGTGGAGATGATCAGGCGTTGCGGCATTGAGACCAGTGGCCGGTCATGCGTGATCATCGGGAGGAGCAACATCGTGGGGCGGCCTCTGAGTATTCTGATGTCGCATAAAGCGATAAATGCCACGGTGACCGTGGCCCATAGCCGTACCAGGGATCTGGAGGCCTTGTGTGCCGGTGCTGACATCCTTGTGGCGGCCATGGGGGTTCCCGGGTTTGTTACCGCCGGCATGGTCAGGGAGGGAGCCGTGGTCATCGATGTGGGGACCACGCGTGTGGCCGACGCCTCTGCCAAATCGGGATTCCGGCTGAAAGGGGACGTTTGCTTTGAAGAAGTGGCTCCCCGCTGTTCCTGGATAACCCCGGTTCCCGGGGGCGTGGGCCCCATGACCCGCGTGGCCCTGCTGCTCAATACCCTCAGGGCTGCCAAAGATTAGTCCCCTGCCGGTTCCCTGATTCCCCGGGCCAGTGCCCGGTCAGCGGCGGGGAATTCCTGCTCCGGACTGCAAATTATCCCCCCCGCCGGGAAAATGTGAATTTTTTTTCAGAAATTTGGGACTTCATCAGGAACTAACCGAAGGTAATCATGACAGATCTGGAAAAACATGAAATGGCGGATGATGCGGGTGGCGGTTTTAGCCAGGATGTCCGTTCAAAAGTGATCAGGGCGGGAAAGAGAACCTATTTCTTCGACGTCAAAAGAACCCGTAACGGCGAGATGTACCTCATCATCACCGAAAGCAGGAAAAGGGTGGAGGATGACGGGAATTTCTTCTATGAAAAGCATAAAATTTTCCTCTATCCCGAGGATTTTGAGAATTTCTCTTCCGCACTGGAGGAAGTCTCGGGTTTTATCAGGGAGAACCAGCCTGAGAGGAATTACGGGCGTGACATCAACGACCGGGTGGATTTCACTCCCGGCAGTGCAGATGAGGAATAGGGAAGGGGCATCAGGCGGGGGTTTCCCGTGGGGGACTGTTCTTCTCAGACCAGATTGCGTTCCTTCTTGATGGTCTCATAGGCTTCATTGACCATTCTGAATTTTTCCTGTGCCGATCTTTGGACCTCTTCACCGAGTTGGGCCACTTTGTCGGGGTGGTATTTCATGGCCATTCTCCGGTAGGCTTTTTTGACGTCTTCGTCGGTGGCGTGTTGTTCAATTTCCAGGATGGTGTAGGCATAACCGCTATCCCTGATGAACATGGCCCTGATGGATTCCTGGTCGTTATTGCTGATGCCCATCTGTTGAGCCATGAATCCGATCAGTTTTTGTTCTTCCTTGTTGACGGATGTGTCGGCCTGGGCGATGCCATAAAGGAAGTGGAGGAGCTGAAGGCGTGCCGAGTAGTTCATGTTGGCCTGGATCTGGCGGCATACGTCAGCCACGGGGATATTTTGCCTGAGGAGGTCACGGAGCATGACAGAAGCTTCGGCGGCGGCATCCTCGCCGAAGTTGGTGACCAGGAATCCCTTGACATAGTCGAGTTCCGAGCGCATCACCTTGCCGTCGACCTTCATGGTAGCGGCGATGAGCACCAGCAGGCTCATCAGGTAACCCCCGGAAGTTGTGCGCACAGGTCCTGCTGGGCCGGTGCGCATGATTGTTGTGCCGGCGCCGTCAACCACAGAGCCGATGACGAATCCCAGAAGGGCACCGATGGGGCCTCCTACGGCCCATCCCAGGCCTCCGCCTATCCATTTACCGAAATTTCCCATAGGTTCTTAAATTCTTGTCAGTTATGAGGATTTGTTCCAGAAGGGGTATTTTGTCGTCGTTGACGATGATAATGGTATTTTCCTCCTTTTTGCGGTCGTCATCCCATTGGTTATTCATGCGGGCGATGACGGTTTCCCTGGTGACCCGGTCCCTTTCCATCACCCTTTGGATGCGCAATTCCCGGGGGGCTGTCACCAGCAGGGTGGCGTCCATGGTTTTCCACGAACCGGTTTCGAAGAGCAGGGCTGATTCGAAAAGGAGGTACGGGGCTTCCTGCTGCCGGTGCCATTCCCCGAAGGCTTCCCTGACCAGAGGGTGTATCAGGGCGTTGACGGCTTCCAGGGCCCCGGGGTCGCTGAAAATCAGGGAGGCCAGGGTGCTCCTGTTGATGGCTCCATCGGGAAGGAAAACCTCTTCGCCAAAGAGGCGAACCATCTCTTTCCGAACACGGGGATGAGAAGTGTAGAGTTCTTTGGCTGCCCGGTCAGCATTGAAAACCGGAATTCCCAGGATGGAGAAAGCCCGGCAGACCACTGTTTTTCCGCTGCCGATACCTCCGGTGATCCCCACCTTCAGGGGCAGATCAGTTTTTCTCGATGAGGAATTCGACATGGGCAGGGGTTATTTTCAGGCTGTTGACGCCCTGGGGGAGTTTTATTACATTGACCTGCAGTTGTTGCTGGTTTTGAAGGATATCATCCCAGGAGACAGAGAGCGCGATATCTTCGGTTTTTATCAGGGCATAGCGCGAAAGGGCTACCTTGAAGCTTACCTCGACCTCGTTGGGGAAAAGCCTGATTTTGGCATCGTCGGGCTGGTTATCGACCCAAACGGGTATCCGCATGTTCTTTTCGGTGAATTCATCGATATCTACTGACATTCTGACGCTTCCTGGTTCCACGATCAGTTGTTGGGGAATGACCAGGGGGATCTCCTGAGAGAAGGAAGATTCCAGGTTTTTGAATGCTTTGGTGATGGTGAATATGGTGTCGGTAGCATCGATGGCGGTTTGGGGGCCTGAAATGGTGACCCTGGAAGGGGTGAACAGAATTTCCGACGAGAGACCGAACCTTGGTTTAAAATGGAATTCCACTGCCGGGGCAACAGGAACCTGTTTGACTTCCAGGCTGTCGAAGGCAATGGTGAACACCCCCGGGGAGATACTGGCCAAATGAAGCTCAGGGGCCAACTGTGCCGAGATTTCGTTTTTGAGGTTGTCGGATGAGATGATAAAGAATCCTCCGGTGACCTGGGGTGTTTGTTCTGTGAGTTCGGTAACGTTGATGGTCAGTGGCGAAAACGAGGTCCCCATTTTATAGCGCAGCAGGGCAAACCCATGGGCGCTGATTTTCAGGTTGAGCTTTTCCGGGGGGTTGTTGATGATAAATTTATTGCGGGGGAGGTCGACGTATTGTACAGGGTGGGAAATAGAGGTCGTATACTCCTTGCTCAGGGCATTGAGGAACCAAAGAACGGTGGCTATGACCAGACAGATCGCAAAGACCACCAGTGTACGGTTATTCGGCCAGTAAGGGTTGCTCATTTTTTGAATGTTTAATGCAGGGAGAACTTCCTCACAGAAAGGGTTGGTCCGGTGCCGGAATTACAAAAAAAGCCGGCAAACCGCCGGCCTTCAGAGAATATCTTACTGATCAGCGCTGCTGGGCGGCATCGCTCATGTCTTTGATGATTGCGGCCTTGTCCACCTTGATGTTGACGTTGTTGTCGATCTCCATAATGACATAGTTGTCTTTGATTTCTACAACTTTGCCATAAATGCCTCCGGTGGTGACGATCTTGTCGCCCTTTCCCAGGGATTCACGGAAGGTCCTCAGCTCTTTCTGCCGTTTCATCTGAGGCCTGATCATAAAAAAATAGAATATGAGCAGGATGACCAGAAACGGAAGGAAGGTCGCCAGGGGATTGGCTTCTGCACCAGCAGGTGGTGCCATTAACAGGTAATTCATTCTTCTTTGTTTTTAAATGGTTGTTATTTATTTTTCAGGGATGTAATTGCTCAGAACCAGGAAGTTCAAAATTAGTCAAATCCTGGTAGATTCAAAATAAAATCAGTCGTTTTCTCCGATGAGTCCCCGGCCGCTTTTCTTGACCATTCCGCTGCCCTTGAGTTCTTTCAGGGCTTTGTCGAGGATGCCGTTGATGAAGTTCCGGCTTTTATCGGTGCTGTAATATTTTGAAAGTTCGATGTATTCATTCAGGGTAACCTTGGTGGGAATGGAGGGGAAGTAGAGGAATTCAGCCAGGGCGAGCTGCATGATCAGAATATCCATGTAAGCGATTCTTTCGAGGTCCCAATTGGAGGAGTGCTGGTTGATCAGCTCCAGGAGTTCGTCGTGGTGGATGATGGTTTTGCGGAACAGGTCGCCGGCGAAGGCTTCGTCCTCCTTATCCTTGTACTTGGGCAGCATGAGTTGGTATTCATCGGACTCTTCCCTGAAATCGCGGAGGGTCTTGATGATCATGGCCACCACCAGGTCGATGTCGTCATTCCAGTAAATGCTCTCTTCCTCGAGGACCAGGTGAAGCTCTTCCGAGACCAGGAAAATATTCTGGAAAACCTTTTCTGCGAATTTCCTGTCGTCGGCGTAGGAATTTTCTTTTCTCTCCATGTATTCCTTGTAGAAGGAGGATTCCGTGAGGAAGCCATAGAGTTCTTTGATCAGTTCAGGGTGTTTGACCCATGCGGGTTTGGAATGCCTGAGGTGGGTCTGCAGCCGCCTGTTGATTCTCATTTGCGCGATGACGCGGTTTTCGACAAAGCGGGTGTTGGGGTGGAGGTTTTCGTAGCTGGGGACCATCCTGGCCATGTTGGTTTCGATGCGGCGTTTTGCGAAATCGGCCAGTTCGAGGAGCAGGGCCATAAGATGGTGGTATAGGTCGTATGACCTGGAAAGGGCATGTTCAAGCTCCTTCTCGCTATTGGATATGGACTTGTCAGATGACGCGTTGTAGGCATAAAAAATCTGAAGTACCTTAATCCTGATGGTCCGTCGGCTAATCATAAATTCAGAACTACTTAAAAATATCGGCCGCAAATGTACGACTTTTTTTTCTCACTCTGCCGGGTCACTCTTTTTTTCAGCGGTCTGAACGGTGTGGCTATCCGGGGTTCCATCCCGATGTTCTGAAGAGTCATTCTGATCGTGGGAGAGGGGGGAGCCTGTGGAGGTGGCAGGGCCAAATGAGGGCACAGGAGTTGTGGAGCCGACAGGCGGGAAGGGAGATCCTTCGGGGGGAGGAAGGGTCGTATCTTCCGTTTTCGCCATTTCGTCTTCTTCTCCTTCCTCCACCGGTTCTTCCTCCCAGTCGAATTTTTGCCTGCGTATGCGGAATCTTCTGTAATAAATGGCCAGGAGGATTCCTGAAATGGCACCCCAGAGGTGGGATTCCCAGGAGATTTCCGGTTTGATGGGGAGGACTCCCCATACCATTCCCCCATAGAGAAAGACGACCACGACGGAGATGACCAGGAGACGCAGGTCGTTGCGGATGACGCCGCTGGTGAAGTGGAAGGCTGCCAGGGCATATACGACGCCACTGGCGCCGATGTGCCATGCCGGGCGGCCTGCCAGCCACACGCACAGTCCCGCCAGGAGGTAGAGCTGAAAGTAGATCCTGTAGGAGAGGTTACGGTAGTAATAGACCAGGGCAAAAAGCAGGATGAAAAAGGGGACGGAGTTGGATACCAGGTGATTATATCCTGAATGGATGAACGGGGAGGTGAGGATCCCCGGGAGGCCCCGCAGGGTCAGCGGGAAAATCCCCGCTTTGGTGAGGTCAAGGCCGAAAATCTCCCCCGTAATTTCCACCAGCCAGAAGAGGGCCACAAAGAAAATGGCAAAAAAGAAGCTGTGCCTGATGATTTTCTTCTCCAGTTCCTTGTCGTGTGCCGACAGATTTTCGGGGTAGTATCTGAAGACGGCCATTCAGGTAAGGAGGTTTCTGATGAGTCGTGCGAAGTCGCGGATCTCCTCTTCCGTAGTGTCAAAGGAGGTCATCCAGCGCACCTCGGGGGCTTCTTCATCCCATACATAAAAGAAATATTTTTCCTGGAGGGGGGCGATGATTTCGCGGGGGACGATGGCAAAGATACCATTGGCCTCCACTTTTTGGGTGATGGTGATACCGGGGATGGTGCGGATTTCCGATTCCAGGATTTTTGCCATTTTGTTGGCATGGAGGGCGCTTTTTTTCCAGAGGTCTTCTTTGAAAAAGGCCAGGAACTGGGCTGATGTGAACCTCATTTTAGAGAAGAGCTGCATGCTTTGTTTGCGTATATATTTCACGGAGGAGGTGAGGGCGGGGTTAAAGAAAAGGACGGCTTCCCCGGCGAGCATTCCGTTTTTGGTACCTCCGAAGGAGAGGACGTCGACGCCGCAGTCGCGTGAGAAGCTGCGGAAGGGGAGGTCCAGGGCTGCTGCGGCATTGCTGATACGGGCCCCGTCCATATGGAGGAACATGCCGTGGTCATGGGCCAGACGGGCCAGGGCGCTGATTTCCCCGGGCCGGTAAAGGGTTCCCATTTCGGTGACCTGTGAAATCGAGATGACCCGGGGCTGGGCATGGTGCTCAAAACCAAAACCGTGGAGATGCGGCCTGACCAGTTCCGGGGTGAGCTTCCCGTCGGGAGTGTTCACCGCCAGTAATTTACATCCCGTATATTTTTCGGGAGCCCCGCACTCATCAGTCTGGATGTGGGCGGTAGAGGCACAAATCACCGCATGAAAAGGGGAGGTGAGCGCTGACAGTGCCACGACATTGGCCCCCGTGCCGTTAAAGACGAAAAAGACTTCTGTCTCCTGGCCGAAAAGGTGCCGGAAAAGGGCCTCTGCCTTTTCGGTCCAGGGGTCGGCACCATACCCCGTCACGTGGCCCGTATTGGCTTCCCCGATGGCCTTAAGGATCTCCTGATGAACTCCTGCATTGTTGTCGCTGGCAAAACCTTTACGCATACTCTTGGCTTTTTTTTTCAAAAGTAGTTTTTTTTGGTCTCATGGCTGAATTTTTTCCGGTGCCGGAGGGAGATGAAAGGTATGGCATTAACTTTACAGAATGGAAAATCAGCTTACATTGCCTGAAAAATTGCTATTAATGGCAATCAGGCCTGAAAAGGGGGGCATCAGCGGCACCTCCTCCATGGCGATTGATCTGGTTCTGACGGGTGCTGCCATTCTGGAGATGCTCATCGCGGGTAATATCACGATGACAGACAGGCGGCTGGAGGTAACAGGAGAGAATGCCGGAACATCGCTGAACGCCTATCTTCTTGGAAAAATGGTCGCATCGCAGAAGCCGCGCAAAACCGAATACTGGTTGAATTCTTTCCATATTTCCATGAAAAGGATCAAGGGAGAGGTTTACCAGTCGCTGTCTCAGCAACGGGAAATCAGGCTGGAGGATCGCCGTTTTCTGTTCTTTAAATGGCAGAAGCCGTTTTTGAGTCCCGGGAACCATGTGCGCCAACTGGTAGACAGGGCCAAACGGCTCATTATCCAGCCTCCCGGGGACCCCGGGGAGATCTGTTTTCTTCTGTTACTGGAGCCGGCCCAACTGCTCCGCAGGATCTATCCGGAACGCTCCATGAGGAAAACTGCCGCACTGAAGATCAAACAGTTCCGGATGGCTGAAACATCGCCTGACATGGTGCGGCAGGCCGCGGTGGTGATCAAAGCCATCAATATGGTTCTGGCTGCCAGGAGGGCTGCTCACCATGCCGGTTAAGGATATGGAAACCAAAATCAACCTTTTCTGGTTTCGCAGGGATCTCAGGCTTGACGATAATCCCGGACTCTTTGCCGCCCTGACGGCAGGAAGGCCTGTCCTGCCGGTTTTTGTCTTTGACACGGCCATTCTGGGTAAATTGCCTGACCGCGACGATGCCAGGGTCCGGTTTATTCACCAGGAGCTGATGGCCTTGAAGAAAGAGCTGGAGAATGCCGGGAGTAGCCTCCTGACTTTTTACGGATCCCCCATGGAGGCTTTTGCCTATTTTGCCCATCGTTTCAGCCCCGGAGCGGTCTATTGCAACAGGGATTACGAACCCTACGGACAGGAGCGGGACCGGGAAGTGTCGGCCAGCCTGAAAAAACAGGGAATTGATTTTATCTCTTTTAAGGACCATGTCATTTTTGAGCCCGGGGAGGTTCTGAAGGATGACGGCACTCCCTATACCGTTTTTACCCCTTATAGCAGGAAGTGGAAGACCCGACTGACGGAGGATCCCCCTGGCCATTATCCTTCGGCTGCCGGGAAGGAGGCTTTTCTGAAAACCTCTCCTTTCTCTTTTCCTGACCTGCCGGAACTGGGATTCACCGGGGGCCGCAGAGATTATCCTTCGCGCAGCATTGACAGGGAACTTATCGGGAATTATGGGCAGACCAGGGATTTTCCCGGTATTGCCGGGAGTTCAAGGTTAGGCATCCACCTGCGGTTTGGCACCATTAGTGTCAGAAAGGTAGTTGAAGTGGCAGATAAGTACAGCCAGGTATTTCTGAATGAACTGATTTGGAGGGAATTCTTCATTTCAATACTGGCACATTTCCCCTATGTGGAAAATGGGCCTTTCCGGAAGAAATACGGATTGATTACCTGGCGGAATAACGAGGAGGAGTTCGGCCGGTGGTGCCGGGGAGAAACGGGATATCCGATGGTGGATGCCGGGATGAGGGAGCTCAGGGCTACCGGGTTTATGCACAACCGGGTGCGGATGGTCACTGCCAGTTTTCTGGCCAAGCATCTATTGATCGACTGGAGGTGGGGGGAAGCCTGGTTTGCCGCTCATTTACTGGATTTTGAGCTGGCCAGCAACAACGGCAACTGGCAGTGGGCTGCCGGGTGCGGATGCGATGCAGCCCCCTATTTCCGGGTTTTTAATCCCGCCATACAGCAGCAGAAATTCGATGCACCAGGCAGCTATATCAGGAAATGGGTTCCTGAAGCGGGAACCGTGGGGTATGCCCGACCCATGGTGGACCATGCCCTGGCCAGGGAAAGGGCCCTGAAGACCTACCGTGGGGCACTGGAATAGCCTTTCCGGGCTCCCCGGGGATGGCGGGTCTGTGCTGCTTGTGTGGACCCTGAAAAGAGAAAGGCCTTACTGATCGTAAGGCCTGTCCGGTTAACAATGAAAAAGGGGGATATGTTTTATTTTCCTGACAGCCAGTTCAGGACTTTTGCGTCGTCGGGTTTGGTCGCGGGCGGAAGAACATCCACCAGCCGGCCCGCTTCGTCGATGAGGAACTTCTGGAAATTCCATTTCACAGGGGCATCCATGACGCCGTTTTCCGTTTTTTCGGTAAGCCAGCGGTAGAGGGGGTGGATATCCTTGCCCTTGACAGAGATCTTGGCCATCATGGGGAAGGTAACCCCGTAATTTTCGCTGCAGAAAGCGCTGATGTTTTCATTGCTCCCCGGTTCCTGTCCCATGAAATTGTTGGCAGGAAAGCCGATGATTTCAAAACCGCGGCCGCCGTAGGTCTCATAGAGCGACTGTAAAAGCTTGTACTGGGGCGTAAACCCGCATTTCGAGGCGGTATTGACGACCATCACCTTTTTCCCTTTCAGGGAGGAGAGATCCAGTTCCCTTCCGTCGATGGTCTCCACCCTGAAGGAGTGAAGCGACGCTTTCTGTGCCGGCACGGTAAGAACGGCCATCAGGGCTATAAGTGTTAAAACCAGTTTTTGCATTTGTCAAAGAATTAGTGAAATATTGTGAATCGGTTGATTTCTTCTTGCTTAGGAAAACGCAGGGAGCGAAAGAATGTTCAGGGGATGGGAATGAATATTTTCAGGGGGGATGAAGATTTTTCCGGGAATGCCGGTTTTAATGATGGGGAGTGGAGAAATTATTCCGGAGGGAGGGTTGGTTGGTAATTTTTTTGTACCGGCTAAGGGGAAATCGTTATCTTTGGCGTCTGAGGAAGGATGACCCGAGAATATGGAGAATTTTGTAGTATCAGCCAGGAAATACAGGCCTGATTCATTCAGGATGGTAGTTGCCCAGGAGGCCATAACGTCGACCCTGAAGAATGCCATCAGGGCGAAGCAGCTTGCCCATTCCTATCTTTTTTGCGGGCCCCGCGGGGTTGGAAAGACGACCTGTGCGCGCATTTTTGCCAGGACCATCAACTGCAGCAACCTGACCCCGGAAACCGAAGCCTGTAATGAGTGCGAATCGTGCAAGGCCTTTAACACCAATCGCTCCTATAATATTCATGAGCTGGATGCTGCCTCCAATAATTCTGTCGACGATATCCGCAATCTGATTGACCAGGTGCGCATTCCTCCGCAGGTGGGTCACTACAGTGTCTACATCATCGATGAGGTCCACATGCTCAGTCCCCAGGCCTTCAACGCTTTTCTGAAAACTCTGGAGGAGCCTCCCCGCCATGCCATTTTTATCCTGGCCACTACGGAAAAACATAAAATTATACCCACGATCCTGTCGCGCTGTCAGATTTTTGATTTCAACCGGATCAGGGTGGAGGACATCGCCCATCACATCAGTTATGTGGCCTCACAGGAAGGGGTGACCATTGACCCGACAGGCCTTAATGTGATTGCCCAGAAGGCCGATGGTGCCATGCGTGATGCCCTGTCGATCTTTGACCAGCTGGTCAGCTTTTCGGGCAGGGAGATCTCTTACCAGGATGTCATCACCCACCTCAATGTCCTGGATTATGATTATTATTTCCGTCTGACCGATGCTTTCCTGAAGAACCAGGTAACCGATGCCCTGCTGATCTTCAACGAGGTGCTCAACAAGGGTTTTGAGGGGCAGCATTTCATTGGCGGAATGAGTCGCCATTTCCGTGATTTGATGGTATCGCGTGATCCGGTGACGGTGCAGCTTCTGGAAGTGAGCGGCGACATCCGTGACCGTTACAAGGCGCAGGCCTCAGCGGCGCCCCATGAGTTTCTCGTGGAAGCCCTGGGTATCAGCAATGAATGCGATTACCAGTATAAGAGCAGCCAGAATAAAAGGCTTTCTGTAGAACTCGCTCTGGCCAGGATCGCCCAGCTGACCTTAAAAAAAAAATAGCTGACGCTTCTGATTCTCTCGAGCCTATTTTCGGAGAGCCACGGGAGCCGGATCCGGCGGCAACCCCCCGGGAGGCGGATCCCCCCCGGGCCGGAAAGCCACCCCGGCGCAAACTATCCCAGGAGATCACCGGCCCTTCCATAAAGTCGGTGTTGGCGGGCACTGAGCTTAACGATGCGAAGGTGACGGCCCGGGAACAGCATCTTCTCTTTAACCAGAAACAGGAGGATGAGCCCTTTACGGAGGAGAAACTTCTGGAAAAATGGGCTGAATACCTTAACTCACTCAATGACCGGCCCAACCTGAAATCCTCACTGAACCGCAAACCTCTCTATTCTCCCGATGGAAGGCTGGTTTTGAAAGTCGACAATTCGCTGCAGGAGGAGCTCATCAGAGATGAGAAACCGCGCCTGGTGGCCTGGCTGAAGCGCGAGCTGCACAACAGCAATGTGGAGATCACCACGGAACTGGTCAGCGAACCGGCCCGGAAAATGCTTTATACCGACGGGGAAAAACTGGAGGAGATGCTCAGGAAAAATGCCAGTCTGGCGTTACTCCAGCAGAAATTCAACCTCGACTTCGACAATTAGTCCCCTCCAGGGAGCTTTGCACATCAGGCTGTTTCCCCACTTTATTGTCATCAGCGGTCGTCAAATGGTACCGGATCACCCAGGTAGGTCCCCCCGGGCAGTTTTTCGTTATGGCAGGGGCTGCTTTTGCCTGTCAGGGGGAGAGGCGGCTGATCTCCCAGTGCCCATCATTCAGGGAATACCGGAACCTGTCGTGCAGGCGGCTTTCACGCCCCTGCCAGAATTCCATTTCATGCGGGGTGATGCGGAATCCTCCCCAATGGTCGGGACGGGGGATTTCCCGGTTTTCGAATTGACGGGAGTAATGGCGGAATCTCTCTTCCAGGTGTTCTCTGGAGGGGATGGTACGGCTTTGTTCAGAGGCCCAGGCTCCCAGACGGCTGGCGACCGGGCGGGTCAGGAAATAGGCGGCAGACTCTTCTTCCGGTACCCTGGCGGCCCGCCCCGTTATTCTGACCTGCCGCTGTAATTCAGGCCAGAAAAAAAGCAGGGCCACCTGCGGATGTGCGGCAAGGGCTTCTCCCTTTGCACTGCGGTACCCCGTAAAAAAGAGAAATCCCTCCCGGTCAAACGATTTGAGCAAGACTACCCTTGAGGAGGGAAATCCCTCCTTCCCGATGGTGGACACCACCATGGCCGTGGGTTCCAGGACCCCGGCATTCACCGCCTGCTGCAGCCACTGTCCAAAAAGATCGTAAGGGTCGGCGGGCAGGTCCCTGCGCCGGAGGCTCCCACGGGTATACTCTTCCCTTATTGCATCAATTTTCATCAATCTCTTAAAGTCAGTCGTATTGGTGCTGGTCGCCCTGGGAGTCGGTGTCGTCGCAGGGGCAATCCATGCCTTTTTCGTACTGTTGGAGAGCGCTCAGGCTCATGCCCATAGAGGAGAATCCTCCGTCGTGGTAAAGGTTTTGCATGGTGACCTTGCGTGTGAGGTCAGAGAAGAGGGTGATGCAGTAGCCGGCGCACTCTTCGGCGGTGGCGTTCCCCAGGGGTGACATTCTTTCGGCAAAGTCGAGGAGTTTGTCAAATCCTTTGACGCCGTTGCCGGCGGTGGTGATGGTGGGGGATTGTGATACGCTGTTGATTCTCACCTTGCGTTCCATGCCGTAGATATATCCGAAGCTGCGGGTGATGGATTCGAGGAGGG
>CAYWUJ010000020.1:0-41382 GCA_964461455.1 uncultured Prolixibacteraceae bacterium
CGCACCACAGGAGGCATCTTCTGTACCATATGGCACAACGAATCGCTCAACGACCTGGGATACTGGAGAGGATACCGGGTGGTGTTTGAGCGCCTGAACAGGGAGGGAAGCTGGGATGCCCAGGGATGACTCACCGCCACTGCGCCGCATCAGCCGGAAAGAGCTTCTTCTGCCTCTTTATGAGCAGTGTCTCGACGCCGGCGGCGATACCCCGGTCTACGCCTGGCCCTGGTTCCTCGACATCATGGCCCGGGAGTGGGAAGTCGTGGTGTGGGAGGAGTATCGTTACGTCATGCCGGTGGCCCGCCATAGAAAATGGGGCATCGGTTATGTCTACCAGCCCGCTTTTGCCCAGCAACTGGGCATCTTTCCCCAACCACCGCCGGAAATCACCTTTCAGTTCCTCTCGTTCCTGGCTTCCGGATACCGCTATATCGACACCACTTCGGGTTTCGGAGATGAAGAGGCCCGGAAGGCAGGTTTTCAGGTGGTTCCCCTCCACACCAGGCTCCTCGCTCTTCACCCAGGGTATGAGGCCGTGGCACAAGGGTATGACGGTTACATCACCCAGAACCTGAAAAAGGCCGCGCTCCACGGGGTCACCGTGACCAGAGAAAAAGAGGCGGAAATTTTCTTTTCCATGCAGCGCCTCGCGCGCGAAATTCCCATGCCTGCCCAGAGCTGGTCCCGGTTTCGCAGACTTATGGAGGCTACACTTTCCGATGGCCGGGGAGTTCTCCTGGCCGCCCGCAGCAGTGATCAGGAGGTCATGGCTACCGCCTTTTTCATCCTCTGGCGACAGCGGGCCTATTACATGGCCGTTTGTTCGTCGCCCCGCGGCAGGGAGCAACGGGCGGGCTTCGCCCTTCTCGACACCTTCTTCAGGGAGCACGCCGGGCAACCCCTGACTTTCGACTTCGAAGGCTCCTCCGTCACAGGAGTGGACCGCTTTTTTGCCGCCTTCGGCAGCACCAGCGCACCCTACTACCTCTTTCACCTGAACAGGCTTCCCCCGATTCTCAGGAAGATCAAAAAATAACGACGCACACCATGGAGAGCAGGAGAATCATCAGAACGATCGCACGCCGCGCGGGAACCCCCCTCCCCCTGAAAGCCCTTATGGCCCTCACCGGCCAGAAAATGGTCCTCCCCTTTTACCATGCCGTCAGCGACCACCCCCTGCCCCATCTCGTCCATCTCCTTTCCACCAGGAACGCCCTCACCTTCCGCCGCGACCTGGAATGGTTCCTGCGCCACTATGCTCCTGTTGACATAAGCCAGCTGGAAGCCCTGGCCACCGGGGAACAGGCCCTGAAGAGACCCTGTTTTCACCTCTCTTTCGACGACGGACTGAAGGAAGCCGCGACGGTCATCGCCCCCCTCCTCCTCGAAATGGGCATCCCCGCCACGTTTTTCATCAATACCGCCTTTATCGGCAATAAAGATCTCTTTTACCGCTTCAAAGCATCGCTGCTCACCGGCCAGGCCGAACAGGCCGGAGACTCTGCCAGGAGAAAAGCCTCGCAGCTGCTGGCCGCCGCCGGAATCACCGCCCCTACCCTCAAGGATCAGCTGCTGGCCGTGGAATACCCCCAAAAGGAGCTTCTCGACGAGGTGGCGCCCCTGCTGGAAATGGACTTCCGCGAATACCTGAAGAACCATGAGGTCTACCTCGATGAGGAAGATATCGGTACCCTCATGCGCCAGGGGTTCAGCATCGGGGGACACAGCCATGACCATCCCGAATTCCGCAGGGTGACCCCTGAGGAGCAGCTCCACCAGGCCAGGGAGAGCACCCGCCTCCTGAAGGAGCGTTTCGGGGGTTCGCCGGCACTCTTCTCCTTTCCGTTTTCCGACGAGGAGGTCCCCGCCTCCTTCTTCCGGCAGGTTCACCCCCCGGCAGGGGATATCGCCCTGACCTTCGGAATTTCAGGCCTCAAGAAGGAGGTTTTCCGCCGTCACCTCCACCGTATTCCCATGGAACAGGGAAACTTCACAGCATCTTCCCTTCTTCACGGGGAATACCTCTACTACCTGATGAAGGCTCCCTTTCATAAAAACAGGATAAACCGCCCATGATCCATACCATCGTCAGGACCCTGGTCCCCGAAAAGCAACGCATTGCCCTGCTGATGATGGGAATGCGCATCAGAAGTCTGGCCTACCGGGGCCAGGCCTTCACCTGTAACTGCTGCGGACGAAGCTTCCGGAAATTCTGGAGTTATGGCAACAAACCCCGTGACAACGCCCTGTGTCCCTGGTGCCACTCCCTGGAAAGAACCCGGGTATTGATGGCCTTTCTGGAACGGGAAACCCGGGTATTCGAAACAGGAACCCTGATTCTTCATTTTGCCCCGGAAGCGCCGATTCTCCGAAGAATAAAACGGTCGGCCCGCCCGGGCGATTATGTCGCCGCCGACCTCAACCCCGCCCTGGGAGAAACGGTCATTGACATGACCCGCATCCCTTTTCCCGCCCGGTATTTCGATTATGTCCTCTGCTCCCATGTCCTGGGGCATATCCCCGACGAAGCCCGCGCCATCGATGAGATGTACCGCGTGCTCAAAACCGGCGGCCAGGCTCTGGTGATGACGGTCATGGACTTGCAGAATCCCCATACCGTGGAGGACCCCTCGGTGACCACCCCCGGGGAGCGGCTGAAACGCTACGGGGAACCCGACCTCGTGAGGCTCCACGGCCGCGACTTCGCCACCAGGCTTCAGAGAAGCGGCATCAGGGTCGAGGAAATCGATTACAGCCAGCGCCTCACCCCCGAAGAGAGGGCAAGACTCAGCACAGGAAACGGCGAACGAGAACTGATCTTCTGCTGCACCAGAATAACAGCGTGAAATGATACCCGAAATCAGGGTCACCGCCGGCGGAGTGGGACATCACGGAGCCCCGGCCCCCACGGAATTCAGGGGGCTGACTTCCGGTTCTCTCCGGAAGAACCAAAACCAGGATTTTCATACAGGACCATCCGTACCTGCAGCCTTCGGATTTCCCTGACCACCTTCCCGTCCCTGTCCATCTCTTCCTTCAGTTCCTCAGGAAAGTCATTGAATACATTCGACCAGAGCAGATAGCGGAATTCCCGCTCTCCGGCGGTGCCGTAAGAACGGGTATCGACAGTAAGATCAATGAAGCGAAAGGCGATGTTGTTGGGGAAGGAGGTTCCCACCTCTTCCGGGGCGATGCCCTCCCCGTTGAGGAAGCAGTTCATCTGGCGGCGCACCGTCTGGTAGGGAAGATAGGCGAGGCTGGCATCCCACCCCTTGGCAATGGAATCGGGGTAGACCCAGAAATTTCCCGAGAGTTCCCCGGCCAGGAGAAGGAGCATAAGCAAGATCACCGTTTTCTCCCTCCTGACATAGAGGAACAGGTGATAAATGACGGTCATGGAGACCATCAGGAAGAGGGGAAGGAGGTAGCGGTGACCTGCCAGGTTGCGGTAGGTAAGGGCTGAGTAGCTGAAAACGACGGTGAGCACCAGGGTCAGGAGCATCATTGTTCTTCCGGTCGCGGTGGGGGGAAGTTTTTTCCTGAAAGCGTACAGGGCCGTGGCGACCCCCGCGATCCAGAGAAAGAGGCGGCCATGGTCGGCCATACGCCATCCGAAGATGAGGATATTACGCAGGAAACCCCGGAAGCCGACACGGGCGAAATGGTCGGCCCAGGGCATGTCAGGGTGGTACCCGATCCATCCGGTACGGATAAGATGAAGGCCCAGGTAACCCATGGCCAGCAGGGCTGCCGGAAGATAGACGGGAAGCGATTCCAGAAGGTACCGGATTCCCTTTTTCCGGAGAGAAACGCGGGGTTCCTCCTTTCTGGTGAAGATAAGAAGCAGCGCCCCGGTCACAAAGAAAGAGGCGACGATCATCATCCCCCGCACGCTGGTCAGGGCCAGTCCGATGAAAGCCAGGGTCATCAGCCCTCTCTTCCCCTTCAGGAAGGCAAAAAGAGCCATGGTAAAGAAGCAGGCGATCCAGATGTCGGGCGACACCAGGGTGAACTGGGCCAGAAGGGTGGCATCGGCGATAATGACCAGGGTCGCCAGCCAGCGATGGCGGCGGGGGAAGAGAATTCCGGCAATACGGCGCGTGAAGAAGAGCGCTCCCAGGATAAAGGGGAGCATGGCCAGATGGCTGGCCGCCAGGCTTCTGCCCACCGCCTTCCACACCAGTGCCAGGAACATCCCGAAAGCGGGGATGTGACCGCTGTCCATATCGGTGGGAAGAAACAGGGAACTGAAGCTGTGGTCATAGAAAAAGTGGGCATGGCGGGAGGCCAGCTGCAGGGTATCCCAGAAAAAGGGAAGACTGGCCGTGGCCGCCACCAGAAGAGACACCAGTAGCCAGGGAAGCCATTCCCCCGGATGAAGAAACAGGCGTTCAGATTGTCGTTTCGTTGAATTCATACCGCACCAGATGAAGGCAAATTTAGGATAATCCCCGGGCAATCGTATGGCGACAACAATTTTTTATAAATTCGCCCCGACAATTATCCCGGAAGGGGTCGCCCTCTTCCTCAACTAACCCGTAACTGTCAACAAATGGAAATTATCATTGCCGGCAACCACCATTCCATTCTCGACCAGTATCTTGCCGAAATCAGGGACCACCGGATTCAGACCGACCCTCTCCGCTTCAGGGAAAACCTGCAGCGGCTGGGTGAGATTTTCGCCTATGAGATCAGCAAAAAGATGGAGTATGTGTCCCGGGAGGTGACCACTCCCCTGGGGGTCGCCAGGGTACCCCAACTGGTACAGCAGCCTGTACTGGCTACGATCCTCAGGGCGGGCCTCCCCATGCACCAGGGCATGCTCCGCATCTTCGACCAAGCCGAAAACTGCTTCATCTCAGCCTACCGGAAATATACCGAAGACCACAGCTTCCAAATCGAATTTGAATACATGTCATCGCCCTCCCTCGACGGCAAGGTGGTGATCCTTTCCGACCCGATGCTGGCCTCGGGGATGTCGATGGAAATCAGCACCCATGCCTTGCTGAGCAAAGGAACCCCGGCACACATCCACCTGGTCTCCCTCATCGCCAGTCAGCAGGGGGTAGACTATCTAACGGTAAAGATCAAAGATCCGCGGGTCACCCTGTGGCTGGGAGCTGTAGATGAAGGGATGACCCCGAAATCCTACATCGTGCCCGGACTGGGAGATGCCGGGGACCTGGCCTATGGAGCCAAAATCGATTCCAAATAAATCAGAAACTGACTCCCCTTTGCAAAACCTGCAAGGTTTCCGATTCTATCAAGCCCATTTTGGGTTCTGAAAGTTCACTTACCCCTGGCAGGTCTGACCAAAAGTGCGCACACCTGATTCCGGAATTTCTCAAAGATCCCCAGTCAGAAAAGGGCGAAGTCGTATTTGACGGGGTCAGGGGAGGATCAGCCCGTCTTTGATGTGTATGATACGGTCGGAGCGTTCCGCAAAGGAGTCGTCATGGGTGACGATCACGAAGGTCTGGCCCATTTCGTTGCGAAGGGTAAAAAGAAGGTCATGGAGGTCGTCGCGGTTGCGGGAGTCGAGGTTTCCCGAGGGTTCGTCGGCCATGACCACCGCAGGTTTGTTGACCAGGGCCCGGGCCACAGCCACCCGTTGCTTCTCGCCGCCCGAGAGCTGGCCGGGCTTATGATGGGCACGGTCAGTGAGCCCCAGGTAGGCCAGCAGCTCACGGCTCCGCTCTTCTGCTTTTCCCCTGGAAAAACCGGCAATAAAGGCGGGAATGGCCACATTCTCAAGAGCCGTGAATTCCGGCAGAAGATGATGAAACTGGAAAACAAAACCAAGCTTCCGGTTCCTGAAACGGGAAAGCTCTTTCTCTCCCATTCCCGAAACCTCGTGGCCGTCGATGGTTACCTTTCCCTCATCAGGGTCGCTGAGGGTCCCCAGGATCTGAAGCAGGGTGGTCTTGCCGGCACCGCTGGCTCCCACAATGGAATAAATCTTCCCTGCAGGAACCTCCAGGTCTATCCCTTTCAGCACCTGAAGGGATCCAAAAGATTTCCTGATATTTTCAGCCTTGATCATTCCGGGAATAAAACAGTAAAAAATTAAAGATTAGCCGGCAGGCTTGTCCTCCACCTGCTTTTTGATCACATCGGCTTCCTTTTTCACTTCGTCGGTGATTTTGTTAAAATCACTCCTGACATCCGATGTGCTTTCGCTGATTTCCCGCTGGATCTCATTGGTGGCCTTCTTGAATTCCCGCATTCCCTTGCCCATCATACGGGCAATGTCAGGAATCGATTTAGCCCCGAAAAGGAGCAAAATGACCAGCACCACAACAAGGAGTTCTCCTCCGCTCATACGATTATCGATTTAGCATCTTTCACTTTTCCCTTCATTCTCATACGGCCACTCCGGGCGATTGATCGCGCCGGCGGGCAGGATCAGAGTTGCTGTGCGACTTCCACTTCCACGAACGATTCGATGTTGTCACCCACCTTGAGGTCGTTGAAGTTGTCGATGTTCAGACCGCATTCGTAGCCATTTTTGACCTCCCTGACATCCTCTTTGAAACGTTTCAGGGATCCCAGGTTTCCGGTGTAAATGACGATCCCGTCACGGATGACCCTGATCTTGCTGTTGCGGCTGATTTTTCCGTCACGCACGATACATCCGGCCACGGTACCCACCTTGGTCACCTTGAAGATCTCTACGATTTCCAGGGTGCCGGTGATCTCCTCCTTGATTTCGGGAGAGAGCATCCCCTGCATGGCTGCCCTGATTTCGTTGATAGCGTCATAAATAATGGAGTATAGCCTGATATCGATCTGTTCCTTTTCGGCCAGTTTGCGTGCACTCAGGGAGGGGCGCACCTGGAATCCCACCACCACGGCTTCAGAGGCCGAGGCCAGCATGATGTCTGACTCAGATATCTGACCCACCGCCTTATGAATGACGTTCACCTGTATCTTTTCAGTCGACAGCTTGATCAGCGAGTCGGAGAGGGCTTCTATGGAGCCGTCGACGTCGCCCTTGACGATCAGGTTGAGTTCCTGGAAGTTGCCAATGGCTATGCGGCGGCCGATTTCGTCGAGGGTAATGTGCTTCTGTGTGCGCAAACCCTGCTCGCGGGCCAGCTGCTCCCGTTTGTTGGCAATCTGGCGGGCATCCCTTTCCGCTTCCATCACGTGGAATTTCTCACCGGCCTGGGGAGCACCGTCAAGACCAAGAATGATCACCGGTGCGGAAGGCCCGGCAGAGTCGATCTTCACATTCCTTTCGTTGAACATGGCTTTGACATGGCCGAAATGCTGCCCTGCCAACACCACATCCCCGACTTTCAGGGTTCCTGACAATACCAGCATGGTAGCCACATAGCCCCTTCCCTTGTCAAGCGACGACTCGATGATGGTACCGTTGGCATTCTTGTTGGGATTGGCCTTCAGGTCAAGCATTTCCGCCTCTAAAAGAACCTTTTCGAGGAGTTCATGAACACCGGTTCCCTTTTTCGCCGAGATGTCATGCGACTGGAATTTTCCGCCCCACTCCTCAACGAGATAGTTCATATTGGCCAGGGCTTCCTTGATTTTTTCAGGGTTGGCTCCGGGCTTGTCAATTTTGTTGATGGCAAAAACAATGGGCACACCGGCAGCCGAAGCGTGGTTGATGGCCTCGATGGTCTGGGGCATCACACTGTCGTCGGCAGCCACGATGATAATCACAATATCGGTGACCTGGGCTCCGCGGGCCCTCATGGCCGTAAATGCCTCATGGCCAGGAGTGTCGAGAAAGGTGATCTTCCTCCCATCGGGGAGCTTCACATTGTAAGCTCCGATGTGCTGGGTGATCCCCCCGGCTTCCCCGGCAATCACGTTGGTGCTTCGGATATAGTCGAGCAGGGAGGTCTTCCCGTGGTCCACATGCCCCATCACCGTAATAATGGGCGGCCGCGGCTCCAGTTCCTCAGGACTGTCAACCTTCTCTTCAATAGCCTCCTGAATGGCCACACTTACAAACTCTACCTGGTAGCCAAACTCATCGGCCACTACCGAAAGGGTCTCGGCATCGAGCCGCTGATTGATGGAAACAAAAAGCCCCAGACTCATACAGGTGGAAATGATCCTGGTCACCGGCACATTCATCATGGTGGCCAGTTCGTTGACGGTCACAAACTCGGTAATCTTCAGGATGTTCTTCTGCTGATCCTTGAGTTCGGCCTCGGCGGCCGCCCTTTCACTGAAGATCGCCCTCTTCTCACGACGATATTTAGACCCCTTCGATTTGGTGCCCTTGGTGGTCAGCCGGGCCAGGGTATCCTTGATCTGCTTCTGCACATCCTCCTCATTCACCTCTTTCTTGAGAAGTTTCTTCTTGCGGGCCGGCTTTTTGGCGTCCTCTGCCTTTTTCTGGTCATCATGGGGTTTTGCCCCTACGGTGACCTTTTCGTTATCCTTCGGAATTCTCTTACGGCGTTTTTTCCTGCGTTCCTTATCGCTGTCGGAAGCTCCCTTTTTCTCCTTCTCCACGGGAAGGTCAATTTTTCCGACGATGGTAGGCCCGGCCAGTTTTTCAGCCCTGGCTTTGATCAGTTCAGGCTCTGCCAAAAGTCCAGCATCTACAGTTTCAGGTTTTGCTTCGGCGGGAGTTGTCGTTTTCTGCCGGCTTTCCCGTTCCTGGCGAATCCTGTCCTTCCTCTCCTGGTCACGCACCTCCCTGGTTTTCTTGTCAGGGCGCGTCCTCGTATTCAGCTCATCGAGGTTGATTTTTCCTACGACCCGGGGTTCTTCCCTCGTGGGAACATTGGTGGTTATGTGCTCCTGTGCCGGCGTTTCCACATGGCTGGCGGCAGGTGTCGCGGGTGCGGCGCTGTCGGTCCCGGCAGGAAGCTCTGTCTCAACAACCTTCTTCCCGGCAGCAGCGGGTTCCTTTTCCGGTGCTTCACTCACGGGAAGAGTCTCTCTCAGGTTGGCCGCAGGGGCCACGGCCTCAGCATCGGGTGTCGTCTCAGGCTGAACAGGTGCGACCGCAGGAGCTTCCTCCTTTTTTACGGAAGGCTTGACCCCTCTGGCCGCCGGTTTCTCGGCGGGCTTCTCCGGTGCCTTCTTCCTGGCCCCCGGTAGTTCGTCGAGCTCGATCTTATCGACGATCCTGAAAGGCTTGATTAAAGGCTCACGGGCAGCCTCCTCATGAGATTCTGCAGGTTTCGCCTTTTCCGTAGGTTTCTGGGCCGACGCAGCAGCAGCGGTCTTTTTCAGGTCCCTGACTTCAATAAAGTCATCGGGATAATCTTCTTCAGATTCATCCTTCCCATGAATATCATCCAGGGTGATCACCTCCTTGCGTGGACGCTGCTGGCGAAGAGTGATCTGCTCAGCATCCCGCTTTACCTTGACATCGCTCTTGTACTCCTTCTCCAGGAGCTGGCAAACGTCCTCGGGAACCTTGGTATTCGGGTTGGCGTCAACCGTAATACCCTTCTTATGCAGGAATTCCACGATCGTCTGGATTCCCACATTGAACTCTTTTGCCAATTTGCTTAAACGCTGTGCGTTGCCTAAAACCATATATCTCTATTATAAATTGTAATCGGACTGCCGGGGCAGGCCTTTTATCTCCTGACAGGGCTGTTACTGCCCTGCCAGGTTCCTGTTATTGTTCAAATTCTGCCCTCAGTATCCGTCTGACCTCGTCAATGGTCTCCTCCTCCAGGTCGGTCCGCGCAATCAGGTCTTCCCTGGTCAGGCTGAGCACATTCTTGGCAGTGTCACAACCAATCGCCTTCAGCTCTTCGAGGATCCACGGTTCAATTTCATCGGCAAATTCCTCGAGGTTCACATCTTCGTCATCTTCCTCGATTTCACGGAAAACATCGATTTCATAACCCGTCAGCTGGCTGGCAAGCTTGATGTTCAGGCCACCCTTCCCAATGGCCAGGGAGACCTGGTCGGGTTTGAGGTACACCTCGGCCCGCTTGCTCTGCTCCAGTATCCTGATCGAGCTGATCTTGGCCGGACTCAGGGCCCTCTTGATGTAAAGCTGAAGGTTATTGCTGAAATTGATCACATCGATGTTCTCATTGCGCAGTTCCCTGACAATACCATGAATACGTGACCCTTTCATTCCCACGCAGGCTCCCACCGGGTCGATACGCTCGTCATAAGACTCCACGGCTACCTTGGCACGCTCCCCGGGGATCCTGACAATCTTCTTAATGGTGATCAGTCCGTCAAAAATCTCGGGAATCTCCAGTTCAAAGAGCCTTTCCAGAAATACCGGAGAGGTTCGCGACAGAATGATCAGTGGCGTGTTATTACGCAATTCCACCTTGATCACCACAGCCCTGAGGGAATCCCCCTTGCGGAAAAAGTCAGAGGGGATCTGCTCATTCTTGGGAAGGATGAGTTCATTGCCCTCATCATCCAGCACCAGGATTTCCTTTTTCCACACCTGGTAAACCTCACCGGTGATAATATCACCGATACGCTTTTTATATTTTCCGAAGATATGGTCCTTTTCAAGCTCCATGATTTTGCTGGCCAGGTTCTGCCGCAGGTTCAGAATCGCCCGCCGCCCGAAGTCGGCAAACTTCACCTCATCGGTCACATCCTCTCCCACTTCATAATCTTCATCGATCTTCTTCGCTTCGGCAAGCGTAATCTCCTTGGCAGGATCTTCCAGCTGTCCATCTTCCACTACCACCCGGTTGCGCCAAATCTCAAAATCGCCCTTGTCGATATTGATGATCACGTCGAAATTCTCATCAGTGCCAAACTGCCGAATCAGGACGCTTCGAAAAGCATCTTCCAGCACACTCATCATCGTGGCCCGGTCGATGTTTTTCAATTCCTTGAATTCGGAAAAGGTATCAATAAGATTCATGTTCTCCATGGTTCCCGGTATTATTTAAATGAAATAACAACTTTAGCTCTCTTAATATCCTCATATGCAAACGGCACCCTGCGGGTGACCAGCTGCTTCTTTCGCACGCCTTCCTTCTTCTCCCCTGAGGTGACCTCCAGCACAATTCCCGTCTCCCCGGCTTCTGTCAGCAGACCCCTGAATTCCTCACCCTGTTGGGTAACCACATCGAGTTCCCTGCCCACATGACGGTGATACTGCCGGTTCACCTTGAAATACTGGTCGATCCCGGGCGAGGAGACCTGCAACTCGAAATCTTCGGTCTCCCGGTCGAGATGTGATTCCACATGACGACTGACAGCCACACAGTCTTTGATGGTCACCCCATCGATACTGTCAATTTCCACATGTATCACCTGTGAGGGGGAGACACGCACATCGACCAGAAACTGGTTTTCCTCCAGTTTTTCGCCGACCAGTTCCGATATTTTCTCTTTCGTAATCATGATCTGTAATAAAATAGGGGACATTTTGCCCCCTACCCTCAGCCTTTCTGAAAATATGGCGCAAAGTTAATAAAAATCCACATACATTCTATGGTAAAACGAAATTGAATAAAACGAAAGAATTGGTTGTTAATTAATTTACTCTATTTTTGCAACGCTAAAAGTTACATCCATGAAGTTTAAAGCCGGGGAAATTGCAAAATACCTGCATGGAGAAGTCGTTGGAGATCACGACGTGACAGTCTCCACCCTGTCAAAGATAGAAGAAGGTAAGTCAGGAAGCCTGGCCTTTCTTTCGAATCCGAAGTATGAGCACTTCCTCTATTCCTCGGAGGCCTCTGTTATTCTCGTGAACCGTGGTTTTACACCGCGGGGTGCATACAAGGCCACCCTGATCATAGTGGAGAATGCCTACCAGGCCTTTGCCTCGTTGTTGCAGTTTTATGCATCCCAAAAGGCCGGTTCCAAAATGGGAATCGAGCAGCCTTCCTTCATACACGAGACTGCCGAAACGGGTGAGGAGCTCTATTTCGGGGCTTTTGCCTATGCCGGCAGCCATGTGAAAATCGGGAAAAGAGTGAAGATATATCCCCAGGTCTTCATCGGTGATCACGTGACCATCGGCGATGATACGGTGATTTATGCCGGCGTCAAAATTTATGAGGATTCGGTGATCGGGGCACGATGTGTCATCCATTCGGGAGCGGTGATCGGGTCTGACGGTTTTGGCTTTGCTCCCCGGGAAGACGGTAATTACCAGAAAATTCCGCAGGTAGGGAACGTAATCGTGGAGGATGATGTGGAGATTGGGGCCAACACCACGGTGGACTGTGGCACCATGGGACCGACCATCATCCGCCGGGGAGTCAAACTCGACAATCTGATCCAGATAGCCCACAATTGTGAAATCGGAGAACATACGGTAATGGCTGCCCTGACGGGTTTGGCAGGTAGTTCGAAAGTGGGGAAATACTGCCGCTTCGGCGGACAGGTAGGTCTGGCAGGCCACCTGACCATCGGGGACAATGTCCAGATCGGCGCCCAGAGCGGAGTGGTTAAGAACATCGCTGACAATCAGACTGTTCTGGCATCGCCGGCCATCGACTACAAACAGGCCGTCCGTATGTATACCGTGATGAAAAACCTGCCTCAGCTGAGACAGGAGGTGATAGACCTCACCAAAGAGATCAACGCAATAAAAGCAAAATTATCGGAGTAACTTGAATCAAGAGGTTATGGTTATAATGCAAAGGACCCTTGCCCGGCCGTTTTCCATTCATGGGCGGGGACTCCATACCGGGGTGGACGTCACGATGACTTTCCTTCCCGCACCCGAAAACCATGGTTTTAAATTCCGCAGGACCGATTTGCCCGGGCAACCGGTGATCGAAGCCGATGCCGATTATGTGGTCGACACCTCCCGGGGGACCCTCCTTGAAAAAGAGGGCGCCCGTGTCGGAACCATCGAACACTCCCTGGCGGCATTGGTGGGCATGGGCCTCGACAATGTCATGATCGAGATCAATAACGAAGAAGCCCCCATCATCGACGGCAGCGCCCGTGTTTTCGTGGAAGGCATAGAAAAGGCCGGAATAGTGACCCAAAATGAGGAAAGACGGTACCTCGAAATCAAGGAAAAAATAGTCTTCCACGACGAAAAGACAGGATCCGAACTGATCGCCCTCCCCGACGAGGACTATGTCCTGAACGTCAGTATCGCTTTCAACAGCAGGGTCCTCAACAACCAGTTCGCCACCCTGGGGTCCATTTCCCGTTTCAGGGAGGAGATCTCCATGTGCCGCACCTTCGTTTTTTTACATGAACTGGAATATCTTCTCAAACACAACAATCTCATCAAGGGGGGAGACCTGAGCAGTGCCATCGTGATCATCGACAAGGACATGAACCAGGAAGAACTTGACCGCCTCGCCGACCTTTTCAACCACGAACGCGTCGCCGTCAAAAAGGAGGGCATCCTGAACAACGTGGATCTTCATTACGACAACGAGTGTGCACGCCATAAACTACTTGACGTCATCGGCGACCTGGCACTCTCGGGGCGTCATATCAAAGGCCGGATCATCGCCCACAAACCGGGACACAGTGCCAATACCAACATGGCCAAAATGCTGAAAAAATCACTCCTCAGCATGGAAAGCGGAGCCCCCCGTTATGATCCCAACGCCGAATCACTCATGGACGTGAAGAAAATAACCGAATATCTTCCCCACCGTTATCCCTTCCTTCTGGTCGACAAAATCATCGACATCAGGGAAAACCAAATCGTGGGTGTCAAAAACGTGACCATCAGTGAGCCTTTTTTCCAGGGTCACTTTCCCGATGAGCCCGTCATGCCGGGGGTCTTGCTGGTGGAAGCCATGGCCCAGACCGGGGGTCTGCTGGTGCTGAGCCAGATGGAGGGTAAGTATTCCACTTATTTCATCAGGATCGACAATGTCAAATTCCGCAGGAAGGTGATCCCCGGAGACACGCTTCTTTTCAGGATGGAACTTACCTCGCCCATCCGCAGGGGTATCGCCATGATGCGCGGAGTATGCTTCGTCGGCGACAAAGTGGTGGCCGAAGGGGAATTTATGGCCCAGATTGTCAGAAACAACTGAAATACTGTTTAATTTATATAAGTCAATGAAACAGCCGTTAGCGTACGTTCATCCCGAATCACAAGTTGCCGAGAATGTAGTTATTGAACCCTTTGTGACGATCGACAAAGATGTGGTCATTGGTGAAGGGACCAGGATAGGATCAAATGTGTCCATTCTTCCCGGCACAAGAATCGGAAAGAATTGTAAGATATTCCCCGGGGCAGTCCTAGGGGCCGCACCCCAGGATCTGAAATTCAGGGGAGAATACAGTACTGTGGAAATAGGCGATAACACCACCATCAGGGAGTTCGTGACCGTTCACCGGGGAACTTCTGCCAAGGGAAAAACTGTGGTGGGCGACAACTGCCTTCTCATGGCCTATGTTCATGTGGCCCATGACTGCGTTGTTGGAAACAATGTGATCCTGGTCAACAACACCCAGCTTGCCGGAGAAGTGATTATCGACGACTGGGCCATTCTGGCAGGAATGGTAGCCGTACACCAGTTCGTGCATGTGGGAACGCATGTCATGATTGCCGGCGGCTCCCTGGTCCGAAAAGACGTCCCCCCTTTCATCAAGGCGGGCCGGGAACCCCTCTCTTATGTGGGGATCAACTCCATCGGCCTGCGCCGCAGGAACTTCAGCAATGACAAAATCAGGGAAATCCAGGACATATACCGGTATATTTACCAGAAAGGGCTCAACACTTCACAGGCCCTGGAAGTGATAGAAGCCGAAATGCCGGCATCTACCGAGAGGGATGAAATCCTCCTTTTTGTCAAGGACTCCAAGCGGGGCATCATCAGGGGTTACTTCCCTGATTAGTCCTTCTGTAACTTCTTATGGAATTTTCTATGAAATTATTCTTCCTGCCGGTTTTTGCCGGCATTCTCTTTCTATTGCCCTTTTCCGCGCTGGCGCAAGACGGCCCTGAGGATCACCACCACGACCATCACCTGTGGCATGTAGGGTTCGGGGTTGCCGGCACCCACCTTGTGGGAGAACAGGGGGTGGTGCCCGGATACCATCTCCACCTGACGCGGCAGCTGGGAGAACACCATCAGTGGGGCGCCGGCCTCGGATGGGAGATGATCCCGGGAAGCCACCGTCACAACGGCCTTAACCTGTTGGTTTCCTCGCGCCTCCTCCCCTTTCTTTCGCTGTCGGCGGGACCAGGCGTGGTCATCGGCCGTCATGACGGGCATACAGAAATCCTTCCCGCCTTCCACACTGAACTGGTGACCGAATTCAACCTTTGGGGAGTCCACATCGGTCCCATGGCCGGGTTTGGCATTGACCGCGAGGACCGCCACTTTTCCCTGGGGATTCACCTGGGACTGGGTTTCTGAGAATCCGGAAGCGGCAGGGCCGACGGGGCATGCGCTCACCGGAATTCAATCTTCTGTTTTATCCGCGACTGTTGGTTTCAGGGTGACCAGTTGCAGAATGACGGCCAGGGCCACGGGAATGGCCAGCATGGCCAGGTCTTTCCCCAGGTTACCGGCGTCGGTCGATTTTCCCAGCCAGCTGGTGATAAAAGCCCCGGCAAATACCCCGGTCATGTTCATCAGTCCGTAGCCCGCCGCACGATGGCGTGGGGAGACAAACTGGCACAGAATGGGCATGTTGTTGGCATCGAACATCCCATAGCCGATCCCGAAGAGCAATCCGCCCCCCACAATGGGAACCAGGCTGTTTCCGAATCCCAGGAAAAACAGGGCTGGAATGGTGAGTGACAGTCCGATGGCTCCGGTATAGATGCGGCCGCGAAGGTTCCGGGTGATCCACCGGTCGGCCAGGATACCCCCTGAAATAACCCCGATAAACGAAGAGAGGGCAATGGTGATGGTACTGAGCGGCCCCGCCTGTGCCATGTCAATTCCCAGGCTTTCCGAGAAAAGCGTGGGAAGCCAGTTCTTGGTGGCCCATCCCGGGAAACTGGGGGCGGCAAAATAAAAGAGGATCACCCAGAAGCTCATGGTTCCCAACAGCATGCCCAGGCTATATTTCACCGATGCCAGACCTCGGGAAGCCCCGGCCGACTTCACCGCAGCGGGGGCACTCCTGACCTCCCTCTTTTCGTGAAGCAAGAACACCAGCACCAGGCTATAGACTATCCCGATAAGGCCAAAACTGTGAAAAGCGGTCTGCCATGACCAGGTATGGGCCACGGTAGCCCCGAAGCCACCCATCGCCTGTCCCACATACAAACCGGTCATGTGGATACCCACCGCCAGGGAACGGGTGTTGCCCCGGTGATAATCGGCGATCAGCGCCAACCCGGCAGGAATGTAAAGAGCTTCACTGACGCCCATAATGGCGCGTAACACATACAACTGGTTGAAACTGGTGCAGTACCCCATGGTCAGGGTCACAAAAGACCACACCCCCAGGCTGCCCACGATCAGCCACTTCCGGTTGATACGGTCGGCAATCAGTCCGGCCATCGGACTCATCAGCCCGTAAATCCACAGGAAAACAGCCATCAACCGGCCAAAATTCTCGGCTGTTTCCAGTTCGTGGATGTCCCCCATCATGGCTACTTTCATGGTTGACAACATCTGCCGGTCCATGTAATTCAACAGGGCCACCACCCATAACAGGGCGACCACCAGCCAGGGATACCAATTCTTTTCAGTGAGTTTCATTATCGGAGCTTTTCATTGATTAATCAGCACTAAATAGTTAAGGATGCCGTCAACACCCCGGTCACAGCATCCCGGAGTTCAGAGTTGTATATTCAGGTCCATTTTCCCAGTGTGGTATACACCTGGTACAATCCCCTGGGAACATGAAAAAAGCCCTTCCATTTGCCGCCCTTCAGCGGGAGTAAAACCTCACCGCGGCGGTTCAGGTAGCCGAACCACTCGCCGAATTCCGGATCGGGAAAGTGGGACCAGGTATAGTCGTGGACCTTTTCGAACCAGCTGAGGCATTTCTTATCTCCGGTCAGCTGAAAGCCCTTGGCCAGGGTGATCAGGGTTTCCATGTGGACCCACCAGAGCTTCTGGTCCCATTCGAGCTGTTGCAAGGGATGGCCTTTGACATCCATGAAATAGAAGATGCCGCCGTATTGGGGGTCCCAGCCATGCTCCAGGGTACGCAGGGCGATGTCGACGGCCCGGCGGGCCAGGGCAGGGCGCTTCAGCCGTACCGACAGGTCCATGATAAACCACATGGCCTCGATGGCATGCCCGGGATTCAGAAGCCTCCCCTCAAAGGAATCGTTGAAACTTCCGTCGGGGTTCACGTTTTCAAGAATCAACCCCGTATCGGGCTGGTAAAAGACTTCCATCACCTCATGCAGTACCTGGTCGATGGTCTCCTCCACCCTTTCCTGAGTAAGA
This sequence comes from uncultured Prolixibacteraceae bacterium, assembly GCA_964461455.1. Classification (GTDB taxonomy): domain Bacteria; phylum Bacteroidota; class Bacteroidia; order Bacteroidales; family Prolixibacteraceae; genus UBA1413. The sequence goes on from CAYWUJ010000020.1 coordinate 17,280, forward strand.
AGATGCTCAATCTCGAGGGAGAGGTTGCACAGGATCATGGGCAGCGAGAATCCCTTCAGTGGGCGGGTGCCGGGCATCGTCTTGGTGAAGCGGCCTTTGGGATCGGTGGCACGGCGGAGGATATTCTCAAAGGTGCGCAGGGCCATCTCGCCGTATTGCTGATCACCCGTAGCCCGGAAAAGCTGCCCGAAGGCCATGGTGGCAAAACAGTCGCTGAAAATATTGTAGGGAGCCACCAGCGGCTTCCCCTCACGGGTAAGGGAAAAATACCAGTTAAGGTTTCCGTCGTGTCCGTATTTCTGCAGGAACTCCGCCCCGTGAAGCGCCATATCGAGCCATTCAGGCCGTTGCTCCACCCGGTTATACAACGAGGAAAACATCCACACCTCGCGTCCCTGCAGCCAGATGAACTTATCGCTGTCAAAGACCTTGCCCTGCCGGTCGAGACAGGTGAAATACCCGCCGTGTTCCCGGTCGGGGGAGAACTTCTCCCAGAAGGGAACCACATTGTCAAGCAGCTCCGACTTGTATTGCTGAATCAGCTGTTTTACTTCCATACGAAATTTCCTGTTATTACCTCCGGAAGGGCCCGGCGGAGCATTTCTTATTTGAGTCTGAAAGCGGTGATGCCGGGGGTCCTGACGCCCGGACGGACTTCTCCTCCGGGGATGATGACCAGATCATTCCAGCAAAAGGCCACCGTAGTGACCGGCAGTCCTTCGGGGGCTTCCCCGATAACCGACCATTCCCTGCGGATCGTATGGTAGGCCATGACCTCCCTGATAAAACCGGGATGATTGCTCAGCAGGGAATCCTTCTCCCGCAGAAGTGCCGTTTTCAGGGAGTCCTCCGCCACCGCCAGGGCATTGTTCAGTTTTTCGGTCTGGTTGAAATAGATCCCCGGATCGCCGCCGAAGAGCACGATCTGGTTTTTTCCCGCGGCTATGCCGGTTCCTGCCGACAGGGGAAGGGGCTTTCCCTCCTTCATGATATCGCCCTCCCGGGTCCACTCCCCTGTGGAAGGGGTGAATTTCCAGATATCGCTGAAAAAGGTATGAACATCGGTGGTCTTGTTGCGCCCTCCGAAGAGGTAAACGCACTCCTCTGTCCCGTCATTATGGGCAGCCACGACACTATGGGAGAGGGGCACGGGAAGGGAAGGCAGCCTTTGCCATCCTTTTTCCGACTCCCCGGGGTCCAGGAGCATAAAGGCATCCACCGCCCCGGAAGCATCGAGTCCGCCGGCCAGGTATACCTTCCCGCCAGCCATGGTCGCCCCCGGAGAGGTCAGCGGAACCGGAAGGGATGGGTATGGGCTGATCACCACTTTCCCCTCTTCAACCGTTAGCAGGAAAACATCGGGGATGGGACCTTTTTCAGTCTCCCCTCCCATGGTCAGGATTCCCTCATCGAGAGAGAGGCATGCCGCATAGGCCATCGGGTAAGGAAGCCGTTGTGCAGCCATTTTCCAGACGAAATTACCCTGACTGTCTTTTCCGAGCAGGAAAATCTCGTCGTGGTAGCTCTTGGCACCGCCGCGCCAGGGCATTTCCCCCTCGAAATTGGCACCCCCGGCCACCAGGAGGTAGTCTCCGCTGACACCCGCCACCGGACCTGCCAGTCCGGGCTGTACCGCCTTACCCGCAACGGGGGGCATCACGGGAAATTCCACGCCCTTGATGCTGCTCACCTCATTCTCACGGTCAGCACACGAAGCTGCAAAAAAAGCCGCCATGGTCACCAATATTAAAAAATGAATACTACCTTTTCGAGAAGAGAGGTTCCATCTGTAACGCCTGCACATCATCCTTAAATTTTTCAACCATGTCAGCACTCATATTTTTCACCGGAAGCCTGAAATGGCCGAAGTCAAAGCCGAGGTATTTCATGTAGGCTTTTCCGGTGGCAATGCCGCCGTATTTTCCCAGCAGGCGGATCATATCGATCGATTGCTGCTGCAGCCTGCGTGCCGCCGCCAGATCACCCCGGTCAAAGGCGTCGATCATATCGTAGTAAAGGGGTGCGGCATAGTTGAAGGTACTTCCCACCCCGCTGCGGCATCCCAGCACCAGGGCCGACAGCATATTCTCATCACGGCCCCACATCATATCGTATTTGCCGTCCATGAAATGGATGCAGCTCAGGAAATCCATGAAATCCTCATGGGTGTATTTGATTCCGGCCAGATTGGGAATCATCGACGAGGCCTCCTGCAGGAAATCGAACATGGGAACATAGCACCCGGTCAGCACCGGGATGTGGTAAAAGTAGACCGGTAGTTGGGGAACCGCTTCTGCAATGCAGGCGCAGAACTCGGCCAGCTGCTTTGCCCCGGCAGGCTTGAAGTAGTAAGGGGCCAGAATGGCAATGGCATCAACCCCGGCCTCTGCCGAATGAAGGGCGCTGTCAATGGACTCGCTGTAGGAAGTCCCTCCCACCAGGTTGATCACTTTGATATTTTTGTTTTTGGCAGCTGCCGTCCACGCTTCCGTGATCACGATTTTCTCCTTTTGGGAAAGAGAAACCCCTTCGCCCGTGGAGCCGTTGATAAACGCACCTACCACCCTGTTCTTTTCCAGGAATTCACAATAGCCCGGAATCGCTTCCGGCATAATCTCACCAGCGCCGTTCAGAGGGGCAAACGGTGCGGCAATCAAACCTTCGAATTTTATCATTTCTTTCATATTCTGAAATTTTCTTTTTGTTAATGAGAAAAGTGGATGCCGGCAGTCCGGCCTCATTGACCAGGTTCCCGCGTGAAAACGGTTTCCATCCATATCTGACGGTCTGAATCTCCCGGCCTGATTCTTCAACAATCAATTTGTTCCCCTTCAGCCTCCCGGAAGCCGGCCTGAAAATGGCGTCGGTTCCGGCCACCTCCAGTTCACGAAGGGGTTTTCCATCCGATGTCTTCAGTTTCCGGGCCGACTTAAATGTAACGACCAATCCCGCGTGGGTTTTTGTGACTTTTCCCGGAACCGGACCTTCCGATACGACCCTGCGTTCATACACCCTGCCGAGGGCCTGAAGGGCGAACCTTTCGCCGACTTCCCTTTTTTGGACAGGGTGAACATCGAGGGAATCGCCGATGTCGGAAGTCACCACCATGGCGGTATGCGGGATCTGTTCCGCCAGTTGCCGCTGCACATCCCTGAAGTGGGGCCATGTGGGGCGGTCGATGCTGGAAAGCTGGGCGAAAAAGAAGGGCAGTTGCTGATCGTTCCAAAATTCCCGCCAGGAATGGACCAATTCAGTGAAGGAGGTCCGGTAAAGTTCGGGATGGTGGGCATTGGATTCCCCCTGGTACCAAAGCACGCCCTGAATGGGGAAACGCCCCAGCGGCGCAATGCCGGCTTCAAAAATATAGCCCGGATCATAGGGATGCCGTTGTAAAGAATTACTGCTTAAAGAGATATTTTTGGAAGTCCGCTGTCTGACCCACTCAAATATAAAATCGTTTTTACTCCTGTTGGGAAAAACATCGACCAGCACAGGATGGAATTCCAGGGTTTTCCGGTCGATAAACGATTCAATGGGTGCGCCCCCGACCGCCACCACGACCAGTCCCACGGGGACGTCGAGGTTCCGGCGCAGGTTCCGGCCGAAATAATAGCCGATGGCCGAAAACCCGGGTGCTGTTTCCGGGGAGCAGGATTGCCAGGAGCCTTCAAAATAATCAAGGGCATTGATCCTGTTGAGCGAAACAGAATCAAAAGCGATGTCGTTGGTCCTGACCAATCCCCTGTAATTAAAAAACCGGAGCTTGGCATCGGTGGTGTTCCGGGCTTCCGCCGGTCCGTTTTCAGACCCTTTCAGTTCGAATTCCATGTTCGACTGCCCCGAACAGAGCCACACTTCCCCCACCAGGAGATCACTCCAGTCGACCTGCAAAGCTCCGTTGACCCTGATCTGAAGCGGGTAAGGTCCGCCGGCCGGCAGTGGCGGCAGGATGATTTTCCAGCGGCCATCGCTGCCCGTTGCAGTTTCCGAAGTGAGGGTATGGAAGGTCACCGTGATGGTGTCGTTGCTGTTGGCGACCCCATAAATCTCCACGGGTTTATTCTGCTGGAATACCATATGTTCCCCAAAGAGCGGGGCCAGCCGGAAACCGCCATAATCGCCGGTCAGGGCCGCGTACACCGTTTGGGCAATGATTTCCGCCCCTACGGCATCGGGATGAAGGTTATCGGCAAACAAATCAGGCCTTTTGCTGAGCGGCGCATTTAAATCGATCACCCGGGCCCCTGTATTCCGGGCCACCTGTCTGATCTGTTCCTGGATCTGCCAGTACCAGTCACGGGTTCCCGACCTGAACCTCGGATGCCCCGTGAAGATCGGCGTCATCAGGCAGATGTAAACTCTTGGGGAAGCGCCTGATTCCGTTTTGAAAGAGGAGATCAGCCGCTGGTAATCCCCCATGAAATCATCGCGGTAGTTGGGCCAGTTCCGGGGATCGGTATCGTTGAGCCCCAGGTGAATGATCACCACGTCGGGCAAAAACTCAAGTGCGTTGCGGTACTCTTCGGTTTTCACATAAGGGTTGTGGCCTTTGGAAAGCAGGGTGGCGCCGCTGCGTCCGAAATTTCCGACCAGGTAATCCTCCCCGAGCATGGCCTGCAGCCGCGCCGGGTAACTATCGTGATCCCGGTTGGTCAGGCCATATCCGAAAGTCACCGAATTCCCCACACAGGCAATCCTTTGGGGTCTCTCCCAAGGGTGCTGCCCGCTGACACGGTTCTGACCGGGTGCCGCGGAAATCTGCAGCACCAGCAAAAAGATAAACGTGATCAGACGATTCCTCAGGATGGAATTCCCGGTAATGCCGGAATCCCCGTCCGCAGACCCATTGCTTCCGGCAAACCTGCCGGAATGTGCAAAAAATCCTATGTGATTGGATGCTGACAACTCAATAATCCAAAAGGCCTTTAACAATATCTTTTACCGGGATTTTCTGGAAGAACAACTCCTTTGTTCCCTCGTATAGGATGCCGACGTTGTTTTCGTCGACCATGGTCATGCAGGAATAACCGTACCCCCCTGCCGCATTGAGTTCGACCTGGTATTCAACCGGCCAGGTAAGGCCATCATCGAGGCTTGCCTTGATGGTCATATGGGTGCGCGCCTCCTTGTTGTTGGGGTTGGAGAAGAAAAGCACCTGTTTTTTAACGCCATCGATCGTCATGTCAGCGCTGATGATGCTGGCCATGCAGTTGGGTTCGGGGAGGGCGCCGTTGGAAGAGGGGTGCACTTCCCAGGTTTTTCCCAGGTCGGCAGAAGTAGCCACGGCGCGGCCGTTGGTTTCTCCCTTATCACGGCGGTTCCGGTCGTCACGCATGTTGAGCATGAGGCGGCCATCGGCCAGTTCTACCACCTGGGCTTCCGTGGTGTTGGATTTTGCCCCGGTGCCGATTTGCCAGGAGTTGCCGCCATCGGTGCTGGTCACTACCGTGGAATGACAGGTATAGGGTCCTCCGTCGAGTGACTTTTCGCCAATGTCTGCCTTAAACTGGGCCGGGAAAACCAGGGTTCCGTCGCTTGTGGTGATGCCCCGTCCCGGGCCCTGCAACAAAAGCTGCCAGGAAGGATCCTTGATCTGGCTGGTGATGTTGACCGGTTCCGACCAGGTCAGACCATCATCGGTACTTTTCACCAGAACAAACTGTCCGGTTTCTTCGGGTCTCATGCCGGGTTTGGAAGCCCACCAGAGCATCTGGTCGGGTGCCGAGCCGCTCATCCAGAGAGCGGCGACCCACAGGGTCTGGTTGATGTGGTCATAGAGGACACAGGGATCACCGATGCCGTTGAGCCTGTGCGGCCGGCCGCCATATTCCCCCATGTCCATAATCACTTTCATGGGTTCCCAGCTCTGGCCCCCGTCGGTGCTGCGGCTCATCCCAATGTCCACATCTTCCTGAAGGTCCTTGCTGTTGTTGTACCGGTTGTCATAAACCGCAATCAGGGTCCCCTTGCCTGTCGTCACCAGTCCGGGTATCCGGTAGGTATCGCAGCTGTCCTGTCCGGCAGCCCGCAGCACCAGGGCAGCCCGGTGAACATAGCTCTCGCCGGGTTTGACCGTCAGCGCTTTATAATTCTTGAAGGAGAGTTGGATTTCCCCGATGCCAAACCGGGTCAACAGATCGGCTTCTGGTTTTATAAGGAAATCAAAATGGAGAAAATGGGAACTTCCTGACAGTTCCAGGTTTCCGTCAAAGACCACTTTGCCCGGAACAGGACCTGAGGATGCGAATTCCAGGGACTTCTCACCATCAGAATAATTCACCCTGACAGAATCCACTCCCGAAAGTTCACTCCCTTCGGTAAAGAGAACTGTTACCCGTTCGAGAACCGGGGACTTTTCCATTTCAGAAAACCCTAAAACAACCGTGAAGCACTTTTCATTGAGTTCTCCGGTAAACATCGGTACTCTGGCCGGGGATATTTCCATCCCTGTGACCATCTCCCCGATGGCGGGCTTGGTGATGTTTTTACATTGCCAGGCCAGGGGCATCAGAAGGGCCCCCAGAAGCAGGGCCAACGGGAAGTTAACTTTCCTCATTTGCATCTGTTTTAAAAATTTGTCTGTTATGTTAAAATCAGCCTGTAGTCAGACAGGTCTGCCAGAGGCCTGCATTTCGGGATGCAATTTAGCATTCTTTCCTCAGAGGATTCCCGGGGCTTGATCTAATAAGGTGCAGTCAGGATGATCAGGTAAAGGAACCCGGCGAACCGGGTTCCTTCCTGTACAACTCAAATCTATCAAATCTATGAACCTTCATATCCCCGGAATCACGGGAAAGTTTTTTAAATCAATACCTGCTGTGAGGATTACACCAAAGCATTATTACGGCTTCGAAGTCGTATAGCCCGGGGTCTGGTTCACCAGGGGATCATTGGTCCAGATGGCCTTTTCGATGGGCCACAGCACCATATGGGCCTGGGTGGCCTTATTCAGAACGCCGTAAGGGTGAGCAGGATTCTCAAATACCAGGAAGTCAGCTCCGTATTTCATCCGCCGCATATCGTACCATGCTTTGCCTTCATGGACAAACTCCTTGTTACGTTCGGCAAAAATGGCCAGTTCGTTGTTATCCTTTGTGGAATTCACAAAGGGAGTCGGGTCGGGGTCGGGGAAGAAAGCCCGGTCGCGGATCTGCCTGACATAAGATGAGGGGTCTCCGCCTTCCGCATTGGCAATTTCTGCCAGCATCAGCAAGCGGTCGGCCTCACGGTAAACCGTCCAGTCATCGGCAAAATAACGCTTGTTGGCGCTGATGACACCCAGGAATTTCACCAGGGCCGTATTCCTGATATTGACCTGGTAGGGGGGAGTCCCGGTTGTGGTCACCTTATAATAATCATAAAAGGTCACATCCCTCCGTTTATCCTTCACATCGTAGGATTTGAACAACTCGAAAGTATAGCCGTAACGCTGGATGATCTGGGTGGAGTTGGAAGCCACAATCACCAGGGGATCAACGAGCAGGGGTCCACTGGCCAGGGAGTCCTTGTAATGGAGGTTGTCGAAGTTGTAGGTGGAATAAAGGTAATAGGAATAGGTCGGCATTTCGGCTTCTCCCACCTGATACCTGAGGGCAAAGATGACTTCGTTATTGTTTTTCTTGTTGTAGGCAAACACATCGGCAAAATTGGGCATCAGGCTGGTCCCGGAAATTCCGTTCAAGGCGCTTTTTGCCTCGGCCAGGTCGGCGGTGGTTCCATACACTTTGGCCGACCAGAGGTAGACTTCTCCCTTGAGCATCAGGGTAGCCCGGGGGCTCCAGAGGCTCTTGTCGGCCGGACTGGCGGAATTACCGAAATTGGTGACCGATTTGGTCAGGTCGCCTTTAATGGCGGCGAGGACTTCGGCTTCGGTGGCACGGGCTTTCCGCAGAGTGACAGGGTCGGTATTTCCGTTCAGTACTTCGGGTTCCAGCCAAAGGGGAACTCCCCCGTAAGTACGTAACAGGTGAAAATAGTAGAACGCCCGTAATCCGTAGGCCTGTCCCAGATAATAACCCTTTTGGGCTTCACTGAGGAAGTCAATGGCTTCCACTTTTTGAATAAAGAGGTTGACCTGCAGAATTCGTCCGTAAAACCCTGCCCAGCTGGTCACTCCGGGTGAATTCTCATCGATGCGCTGCTCAATGATGGGCAGTTCGTTCAGCGATGTATTCTGACGGTCAATGTTGCTGTAGTTGCTGCTTCTCATTTCACCCAGGCGCACAAACATGAATTGGTGATCACGAAGTTGCTTGTGCATTCCTACCATAAAGTTGGACACCTGGGCTTCATTCTGCCAGTAGTTCCCATCCCCGAAATAATCTATGGGGGCAAGATCAAGCGCCTCCTGGCAAGATACCGCGGTCAACAGAAATATTACCGTTGCTCCAATTAAATATCTTAACTTTTTCATTTTTTTCTCTATTAATGATGACAATTCACTCTTATAACGTTATATCCAGGCCGAAGATCAGCTGTGTCGGAATGATGTATGCCCCGTTCGTATTTCCGGAACGTTCGGGAAGATTCAGCATCCTGTCGGTCAGATATCCCAGGTTTTGTCCGGTAACCGTAAAAATGGCCTTGGGAATTTTCACCTTTTCGAGCAGCGATGAGGGGAGGCTGTAGCTGAGGGAGACTTCCCGGAAGGCGAGGTAGTCTGATTTTCTCCAGAACATAGTGCTGGGCCTGTCAAAGTTTTTCGTATTGAGCTGGTCTGCCCATACATACCTGGGGAATTCAGCATCGGGATTGTCGGGGGTCCAGGTATCCCTCACATCAGTGGTCATGTTAAACTCACCCTGGAAGCAACCCAGTGCCCACATCTGCATAAAATCCTGTTGGATATGCCCCAACGCAAAGTCCATCCTTGTGGCGAGCGTAAATCCCTTGTACGACAGGGCACTGTTGAAGCCACCGGTGATCCTGGGCAGTACGCGGCCCAAAGAGACCATATCGCGGGTATCAATGGTGTCATTCTGATCAATGTCCTTCCAGATCATATCCCCCTTTTGAGTGGAGATCCATCCTTTGGCCACCGTCAGACCTCTTTCAGCGACCAGTTTCGGACTGGCCACCCTTTTCCCTGCCGAGGCACCATACCATGCCTGTCCGGCAGCCAGGTCAATTTTATTGTATTTGGCCAGATCCTCATCGGTGCGGATGATGCCTTCGCTCACAAAACCGAAGATTTCGCCCCACTCCTGACCTTCCTGGTAACCACCAACCCAGATCAGTTGTCCGGTTTTGGGATCATAGATCTGCTGCCCCCCCTGGCGGTTGTTCTCATTTCCGTTGAAGGGAAGCTCCAGAACGGTGTTCTTGATCCAGGATGCGTTGAAGCCAAATTCCCATTTCAGATCTTTCTTCTGAATGGCTTTCACGGTCGTTTCCAGTTCAACCCCTCTGTTGCGCATTCTCCCGTTGTTGGTACGGATGCTGGAAATCCCCGAGGAGGTAGGTAAATTGACACTGGCGATTTTATCTTCGGTAATTCTGTTATAGTAAGAAAGAGAGGCATAAATGCGGTTATCAAAGAATCCCATGTCACTACCCACTTCAATGGTGTTCGATTTTTCCCATCTCAACGCCGGATTGGACAATCCGGTTTGCAGGAATCCGATGGCACCGTTGTAGGCCGTCTGTGAGCCATAGGAGCCCTGCAGTTCATAGGTGCCGATGCCGCCGACATTTCCGTTCATTCCCCAGCTGCCCCTCAGTTTCAGGTATGAGAGCCAGTTGTCGGTATGCTGCATAAAGGGTTCCTTATGCATTAGCCAACCTGCCGAGAAGGCGGGGAAGGTACCATAGCGGTTATCGCCCAGCAGGCGGGAATAGCCATCCCTGCGAACCGTTAAGGTCAACAGGTATTTCTCATCATAGTTATAATTCACACGGCCAAACCCCGACATGATCCTCTCATTGCTGTGCCAGGAATCGGTGCTGCGGGTCTGTTGGTCCTTGTTATTCTGGGTCAGGCCGAGATCGGCAAAATCATCGGTCGGCGCCAACGCTCCGGCAGCATACAACCCTTTGTTGAAGGAGTCGTAAAATTCAAAGCCCACCATGGCGTTGATATTGTTTTTTCCCAGGAATTTGGTCTCGTAATTGGCAATGGCATTGTAGGTCTGACGAATGGTCCGGTCAAACTGCGCCGCTGAATTCCTGTTTCTGTTCCATCCGGTATTGGGATTGGTATAACTCAGGATACCGGTCCGGAAATCCTTGTTAAAAGATTCCTGCAATGATTCATCGTACATCATCAGGGCACTGACCCGTACATACAGACCTTTTATAATGTCGGCCCTGAAAGCCTGGTTCAGGGTAAACTTATCGGATTGATAATCCCTTTTGTAGGCATCGATGTTGTAGGCCGGATTTCCGTCGCTGGCATCACGCCCGAGGATCCAATCACCTTCTTCATTGGTTCCCCTGAGCGTGGGAGGTGCTGAAAGCATGCGCGCCCAATAGTTGCTTTCGCCATTCGTCAACGATTCATCCCTCCAGTTGGCCCTGGCGAACTGGATACCGCTTTCCGAAGTCAGCCAGTTGTTGATTTTATAATCGCCGTTAAAGGCAAAGTTGAGCCTTTTGTAGAAAGTAGCTAAAGAGAGACCGCCTTCATCGTAGAAGCCCAGGTTGGCAAAATATTTACCCCTGTCGTTGCCTCCGCTTAAACCAACGTTATAGTCCTGCGTGATGGCGGTTTCGTTGAGTCCATAATCTCCGTAGTTAAAATCCCTGTAGATCAGGTCATAGTAAGTTCCGTTGGGATCATAGTTCCCGGCGGCATTGGTTTTGATGACGTCTTTCATGGTTTGCCAACCCGGTTTATTCAGCAGTTCCCGGGTCACATCATCCAAACGCATCACGCTCCAGATCGCCCTGGAATTGTAATTTCCGTCGAGGATATTACCGTTGGCATCCTTGTACTGGTTTCCGGTTCCCCGGGGACCTACACCAGCCACGTTAGTCACCGCAAGGGTTCCGTTGAGGATGGCCTGTTCGGCGCCGAGGCGGGCCCATTTGATATAACCGCCGGCATCTTCAAAATCATAGGGGACATTCAGGTAGCTGACTCCCCTTTTCACCTTGACATTGACCTGGGCCGTTCCCGCTTTCCCTCTTTTTGAGGTAATCAGGATCACCCCGTTGCTGGCGCGGGCTCCGTAAATGGCCGTGGCGGAGGCATCCTTCAGAACCTCGATACTGGCGATCTCTTCGGGATTGATGTCACTCATGGAACCTCTGATCTGACCATCCATGATAATCAGCGGGCTTCCCGAACCGTCAAAGTTGGTCCCCCCCCTCAGCACAATCGAGGGGAGTGATCCGGGGCGGCCGGTGGTGGTGGCCACCCGCAGACCGGGAATGGTCCCCGCCAGGGCCTGGGCCGGATTGGAGCGGACCCCTGTTTCCAGCAACCTGGCATCCATTTTTGCTACCGAACCGGTGATGGTGCTTCGCTTCTGGGTTCCATACCCCACAATCACCACCTCATCGAGGGCCTTGGTGGCCTCCTTCATGGCAATGTTGTAAATGGTGCCCTCACCCACGGGAAGGGTCAGCGTGGAGTACCCCACCATGGATACCAACAGCTCTTTGGCGTTGGCCGGTAAGGCGAGCGAAAAATTACCGTCGATATCGGTAATGGTACCAACGGTCGTTCCTGCCACAACGATGTTAACCCCGGGCAGCGTAGAACCATCACGGGCATCTGTCACGGTTCCCGTTACCGCTGTTTGGGCCATGGCCACACCCAGCGACAAGAGAAATGCCAATGCCAGAATAACCGGCTTCAGTACAGGAATTTTGTTCATAGCATTTGAATTAATTGTTTGAAAATTCGATAATGTCTTATGTACTACATAACGCAACAAAGATAAATTCACTTTTCAGATTGCCAAAAATATTCTGCACTTTATTTTATCCTTGTTTATATGATTTATATCATATTTTTGTAACAAAAACCGGGGGTGTGAGACATATTAAAATTTATATTTTACCGTTTAAGGGACATAACACTCCAAAAAGCGTGGATATCAAACGTTTCACCCCCCGATAGTCAGGGTAAAGGTGTGTTTGTGAAAAATCGTTAATGGGTTATGTAGTACATAACGAGAGAGCATTTTTTTTCATACCTTTGGCTTAGTTAAAACAGAGAGATGGCTGACACGATGAATGCAGAAGATATGATTGCCGGAATTGAGGCAGTGGATACCCGTAGTCTGGTCGACAAGGTAGAGATGAACCTGATCGACTTTTTTATCAGAAAAAATCTGAGTCCGGGTGACGTGATCCCCAAGGAGGTGGAACTGGCCCTGTTGATGGGGGTCAGCCGGACGGTGATCAGGGAATCCCTGAACCGGCTGAAAACGATGGGATTGATTGAGTCGATCAAGCACAAGGGAACGCTGATCAAGAGTCCCGACCTGCCCCATATCCTTCAGAAATCCATGATTCCCACCATTCTGGGCCCACGTTCCCTGCGTGATGCCTTTGAGCTCAGGCTCGTTCTGGAAGTGGGCATGGCCGACCTGGTGGTCCGCAGGGTCACCGACCAGGATCTGGAGGAGCTTTTTGAAATAGTACGCAACGAAGACTCTCCCTCATCCGACACCCTCTTTGATGTCGATTATGAGGTCAGGTTTCATGGAAAACTCTATGAGATCACCGGAAACGATACCCTCAAGGGATTCCAGCAGATGCTGCTGCCGGTTTTCAAATATGTATATTCGAGCGGACTCATCAACAAGCTCATTACGCCGAAGAAGTATGTCTCGCACCGTGGTTTGGTCGAAATTCTGGCAGAAAGGGATGTGTCAAAATTCCGCAAGGGCATGCGCCAGCATCTCGACAACCATTTCAACAGGATCTTCTGACCTACAGGGGATGGCTCATCTTTTCCAGATAGAGGGCTCTGATATCCTGGAGATAACCCGTATCGAGCTTGCTGGAATAGATCCTGACAAACTCATGGAGCTTCCCTTGGGCATAGAATGATCCCGAAGCAGCATCGAATTTGCTGCCCATCCAGTTGTATTTCACCTGCCGTGAGACCTTTTCGAACTGTTCCCAGGTGAGGAAGCGGGGAATCTCGATATATCCATGGAAATCCTCTTTCAGGTCGATGTATACCTGAGTTTCTACCTGTTTGATGGAGATCATTTTAACAATCCGTACCAGGGCAGGGTATTCCCCGCGCCGGTGACTCCTCTTCAGGTAGCCGATACCGGCTTCCATGAAGGCTTCCTGCAAAAGGGCCACCGTATCGTAATTCCCGAAATGGCGGAGCCTGATGACCGGGATTTCTTCGCCCCCCAGATAAAGAATCCCCTTGCCGGCATCAAAGTGCTCCTCAAAACGGGGTTCCACCAGTTGGGATACCCGCATGATTTCCTCGAGGCGATACATCCTGTCAAGGGCCAGATAGAGATAAACCGGGGGTGAGGCATCGGGGGCATCGCTGTAATATCCCGGAAAGGGATCGAGCGATTCAAAGACCAGGCTGCCGCTCACTATTTTATCTTCCACGGGAAACAGCTTCTCCTGTTTTATCAGGTTCCCGAAGACCTCCAGCTTCTTGTTGAATTCCATAATGGTTATCTTTGGTTTTTAAATATACGCATTTATTAAATATACGGATGACATCCAAAGTGGTTCAAATAAATGGTGTTGGAAATGTACTTTTCTTCCGGAGTTCCAGATCCCGCAGAATCAGGCTGAGCGTGGCTCCGGGGCCCAGGACCAGGGTATCTTACCCGATGGGGGTTCCCCTGGCTGAAGCCGTCAGGTTTGCAGAAAGCCAGAGCGAGTGGATCCTTCAGCAGCAGCAGAAATTCAGGAATTCCGTGCCCTCATTTCCGGAGGAGACCGAAATAGCGACGCGTTACCACCGGGTGATCATTCGCAGGGGAGGCCCGAAAACAACGGTGAAGCAAACCGGTTTTCATATCGCGATTTCCACGCCCGGCGATTTGGAGGTCGGCGACAGGGCCGTGCAGGAGCAAATCGGGAAGATCATGACGGAAATTTACCGCTGGGAAGCCCGGAGATATCTTCCCGGCAGGTTGAAGGAGCTGGCCGCCCTGCACCGCTTCCAGGTCAACAGGGTGACCATCCGCGATAACCGCACGAATTGGGGCAGCTGTTCAGGGAAGAACAACATCAGCCTGAATCTCCACCTGATGAAGCTCCCCGACCATCTGATCGACTTTATCCTTCTGCATGAACTGGCGCATACCCGGGTCAGGAACCACGGGGCGGACTTCTGGAAACTACTCGACAGCCTGACCGGAAACCGGGCCAGGGTTCTATCGGCAGAAATCAGGAAACACAGCGTCAGCACCGGATAGGTGACCGTTCGATGTAAGGAAGTTGCAAGGCCTTGCAGGCAGGGCGTCACACCTGGTGAAGAACAACAGGGAATTCCGCAATAAAACAGGAGAGGAAGGGATCAGGCAAACCAATCCCGTTTTCTTCCGGGGAGGTTCCCCAGTGTACTGAGGACGATATTCACATCATCGACCACCTGGAAGTCGAACATGCCCACGCAGATAAAGTCAGCGCCATTTTCGAAGGCCCATCTGAAGCCATCTTCCGGAGCAATGGCACCGGCAGCCAGCACCTTGAAACCCATCACCGGAACCTTTACCCGGTTCACAAATTCGACGGTACGATCGGGGAAGAGGCAGAAGCAATTGTCATGGAAACGGTCGTGCTCCGGGTTTTTCTTCCCGTCGACTTCAAAAGGCACCCTGTTCTCGCGGGGATGGGCCGACCAGTAGTTATCATGGTGCATGGTCTGCATATAGTAATCGGGAATGATGCCCAGTTCTTCGCAGGCGATCAGTGAATCGACGGTATGGGCCCCTAATCCGGCCGTATACCCCTGGGTCCTGATTCTCTCCAGCATTGCTGCGATGACTTCGGGTTTTCCATCGCGCACCAGCCAGTCGCACCAGTTGCCCTGGACCTGCAGAATGTCCACCCCGGCATCGATGGCTCCGTTGATCTGCTCATAATAGTCCCCCTTATCCATGTTGGGGGCCACCTGAGAGATCACCTTCAGGGTGCTGCCCGTCAGCCTTTTGTATTTGGCCAGCAGATCCTTCGACGGGAAGCCTATATTAATGGTATTGATGCCTGCCTTTTCACACAGCTGAAGGGTCTCGAAAATCTTTTTCTCGGTGTTGTATGCCCTGAAGAGGGAGGGAACATAGAGAAGATCGCGGGAGTGGGCCCAGCCGCCGATGAGGTTGCCGCCCATGACTAAACGGCTGATCTCATGTTTTCCGATTTTTCCGGAAGCCAGGGTCCCCTCCAGCTTCCGGAGGTCGGAATTTTTAAGCTGTATGGTCGCTGCTGACAGGGTATCGACGCCAAAGCGGCGGGTCACCGCGGTAGCCCCCCACCCCATGACCCCCAGCAAGGGCAGGGAAACCAGGTTTTTCACCATTTCCCTCCGGGAAGAGTCAGCCGTGGCAGGCACAGGCTCCCCGGTAACAGCAGGCCCGCTGAGGATTTCCTCCTCCTTTGGCTTGCCCCCCTTCCTGAAAAAAGGGAGGGCAAAAAGTCCGTACCCCTTTTCTTTAATGAGCAGCAAAAGGAGCAGGGTAACGGCTTCCAGCAGATTGCGGTCAACGATATAAAACTGTCCCGACACATTGTTCATCAGGCTGCTCCCAAAGGGAGGATAGGCGAAATAGTAGAGCATAAGGAGAAGGATGGCCCCCGTCATGGCCACGGGAAGGAAAATGCCCATAAAAAGAGCCCCTCCGGCAAGCAGCAATCCCCACACATTCAGGAAATCCACGGCATTGACCCATGCTGGCGAAGAGGCCAGCGCATGGTAAAAACCCGAAAAAGGCCCGGAAGACTGCACCAGATAGCTGTACGAGGACCACTCCCCGGCAGCCAGCTTCACGAATCCCTCATAGAGGAAATGCCATCCGATGGCCATGCGCAGCAGGGTGATGACCCCCTTTTTCCACTCAATATGTGTGACTTTCTTCATATCCGCTTTTTTTCAGCTTTCGACTTCTTTTTTCTCTCCTTTCTCTGCGGGGCGTCTCCCGCACTGTTGTCGTCCCTGATTCGGCCGGGCACCAGAAAACCGGTTTCGTACTCCTTTCTGATCTGAGTGACCAGCGTGTCGAAATCTCTGTGGGTGATGCGCCGTTCCTCACGACCGGGGAAAAGCTCCTGAAAGGGGAGCTTATGATTCAGCCTGATGGCGAGTTCATAGAGGGTATCGGCAGAGCAGCAGAGGGAAGAGACTGCAGGCAGGCAGATGGGATTGCCGGGCAGGGTGTCGCCCGG
This sequence comes from uncultured Prolixibacteraceae bacterium, assembly GCA_964461455.1. Taxonomy (GTDB): domain Bacteria; phylum Bacteroidota; class Bacteroidia; order Bacteroidales; family Prolixibacteraceae; genus UBA1413. The sequence continues at coordinate 33,600 of CAYWUJ010000020.1, forward strand.
GGCCGGGGGGATCAGGTATGGACACACGGGATCATAGGGCGAGGGATGACGAAGCATCACCACCTTGGAACTGGGATACCTGCGCACACGGGTCCACCAGAGGTCCCTGACCGATTCCATGGCCGCAGCCGTCGCATCCTCGGAATTCACAGCCTCCAGCTCCTCCAACTTCCTCCTGACCAGCAGTGTCATGGCCTCATCATAGGGCAGGTCACTCCTGACGGCTTCCATTCCCAGGAATACTCCCAGGAGATTCGAGTACACATCTTCCGGAGAAAAGCTGGAATACTGTTCGGGGACCAGGGGAACAGAGGAGACGCCGAACCAGGTGGCGATTTCATGCCACACAGAGAGATCATACGCCATGCGCCCGGCCAGTTGTAGCAGCTCTTCGGGGCTATAATCAGCAGGAATGACGACCTGCAGGCTTTTCTCACCCCCCTCAAATCCCAGATTCCGGGTAAGAAACCCCCTGGGTTGTTCTTCCTCGAGCAGGGAGAAAAGGTAGGCGGTCCAGTCGGCCTGGTCGCGCAGGTGTCCCATATCGATAAATCCCCCCCTCCGGGTGTATACCACCCCGTTTTTTTCGCCGGAACCCCCCAGAAAGGAGTGGTCTCCCATAGCTGCCGTACTGGTAATGGCCGAAAGTCTCAGGAAAGGGACCATCACCACCCCCACCCTCGATCCGAACATGCAACAGGTACGGATAATACGCGGAGGATGGTTCCTGAGATCCACCTCCACGGGCTTCAGCGCAGCGGAGCGGAAGGTAACCAACAATAACAGGAACAAAAATGAAATCCTAAAGGAGATTTTCAACATGGCATCAGGAAAATAAAAGGATAAAAATAGAACTATTCATATTGAATTTTCGCTTCCCCCCGAAATAATAGAATTGAACTTTGTTAATTTTGAGGAGTTCAAAAGCCGGTACGGGGCTTTTTCGTCCCCTTCCCGATGAAACCACGCCAACATGTATACGCTGATTATCTCTCTGGTCGTCCTTCTCGCGGGATTTTTGTACTATTCTTCTTTTCTGGAACGTATTGAAGGGGTCGACGGAGGCAGAGCGACCCCGGCCATGACCATGGCCGACGGTGTCGACTATGTGCCGCTTCCCTGGTGGCGTGTATTCCTGATCCAGTTTCTGAATATTGCCGGATTGGGTCCGATCTTCGGGGCCGTGGCGGGAGCCATGTGGGGACCGGTGGCTTATCTCTGGATCGTCCTGGGGGGGATCTTCGCCGGGGCCGTCCATGATTACTTCAGCGGCATGCTCTCGATTCGTCATAAGGGACTGAGCATCACGGAAATCATTGGCATCTACATGGGAAATGGGATGAAACAGTTTGCCAGGGTCTTCACCGTTTTCCTGATGATTCTGGTCGGAGCCGTCTTTATTACCGGTCCGGCCAAGATCCTGGAAGGCATCACCCCTGATTTCTTTACCATGACGTTCTGGGTATGGGTGGTGTTCATCTACTATATCGTAGCCACCATGTTACCCATAGATAAGATCATTGGCCGGATCTATCCGGTTTTTGGCTTTGCCTTGCTCTTCATGGCTGTGGGGCTCATCACAGCCCTGTTGGTCAAAGGGTATCACATTCCGGAGCTCACATTGGCCAATCTCCGGAATTTCCATACAGAGCCCGGGAAATTTCCGGTATTTCCGATGCTCTTTATCACCATTGCCTGCGGGGCCATTTCGGGTTTTCACGCTACGCAGTCGCCCCTGATGGCCCGGTGCATCACCAACGAGAAGCTGGGGAGGCGTGTTTTTTATGGGGCCATGATTACGGAATCGGTGGTGGCCATGATCTGGGCCACCATCAGCATGAGCTTTTTCGGAGGCATCAGGGAACTTAACGGGGTGATGGCCGAACACCAGGGAAATGCCGCCTGGGTGGTGAACGTAATTTCGAACGAACTACTCGGAAAATTCGGGGGATTCCTCGCCCTCCTGGGAGTGGTGGCGGCTCCCATCACCTCGGGCGATACCGCCTTCCGCAGCGCACGCCTTATCGTGGCCGACTTCCTGGGCTTCAAACAAGGACCCGTGAAAAACAGACTGTTGATTTCCATTCCCCTTTTCGCCATCGGCCTGTTCCTGACACAAATCGACTTCAGTATCATCTGGCGCTATTTTGCATGGGCCAACCAAACCCTGGCCACCCTGGTCCTCTGGACCATCACCATTTATCTGCTCGGGTCAGGGAAGAACTATTGGATCACCCTGCTCCCCGCCCTCCTGATGACTGCCGTCATCACGACCTACCTGTTGCTGGCCCCCGAAGGGTTTGCCCTGACCAAGGCCATAGCGTATACCGCCGGTGCAGGGTTTACCATGCTGAGCGCCGCAGCTTTCTGGTCTTACAAAGTCAAAAACAAAAAGAGGATCAATAAGGAATGAAAAACAGAAAATCAGAAATGGAAAACGATAAACCTAAGAAAATCTATGTGATGCAGGGACTCAGCATCGTAATTTTCCTGACGCTCCTGATCAGCGGACAGGTTTTCCAGGGCTGCGCCCCTGCCGATAAGGGAGAATCGGCCGATGTGATCATTTATGGGGGAAATTCCGCAGCGGTCATCGCGGCCGTGGAGGTGACCCATACAGGTAAAAGTGTCCTCATCGTCTCCCCGGATACCCATTTGGGAGGACTCTCATCGAACGGACTCGGCTATACCGATACCGGGAAGAAGGAGACGATCGGCGGATTGTCACGTGATTTTTACCACAGGGTATGGCTTCATTACAACGACTCCACGGCATGGAAGTGGCAGAAGAGAGAAGAGTTCGGGAACCGCGGACAGGGAACCCCTGCCATTGATGGGGAAAACCGCACCATGTGGCTCTTTGAACCCCACGTGGCGGAGCAGATTTTTGAGGATTATGTCCGTGAAAACAACATCACGGTTTACCGTGACGAGTGGCTTGACCGGGAAAAGGGGGTGGAAGTGCGTGACGGGAAGATCGTGGCCATCACCACCCTTTCCGGGAAACAATTCCGCGGAAAGATCTTTATTGACACCACCTACGAAGGGGACCTCATGGCCGCAGCAGGGGTAAGTTATTCCATTGGCAGAGAGAGCAATGCAGAATACGGGGAAACCTGGAACGGCATTCAGAAAGGAGCGTTCCACCACCGCCACAATTTCATGGCGTTGTCCTCACCGGTGAGCGGATACCAGATCCCCGGAGATCCCGACAGTGGACTGCTACCCCGCATCAGTGCCGACCCTCCCGGGGAAAACGGCGACGGGGATCACCGCATCCAGGCTTATTGCTTCCGGCTGTGCATGACCGACCTTGATGAAAACCGCATTCCCTTCCCCCGGCCTGAAAATTACGACTCCGCACAATACGAATTATTACGCAGGGTGTTTGAAACCGGCTGGAACGAAGTCTTTGAGAAATACGACGGCCTCCCCAACCGGAAAACCGACACCAACAACCATGGTCCCTTCAACAGCGATAACATCGGAATGAATTACGACTATCCCGAAGCATCGTACGATAGAAGGAAAGAGATCTTTAAAGAACACGAAACCTACCAGAAGGGATTACTCTGGTTCATGGCCCACGACCCGCGGATGCCTGCCGGCTGGAGGGAACAGGTGGCCGCCTGGGGATTGGCAGCCGATGAATTTCCCGAAAACGGGGGCTGGCCTTACCAGATGTATATCAGGGAAGCCCGAAGGATGAAAGGCCTGTTTGTGATGACTGAAAACGAACTGATGAAAAAGAAGCCCACCCCTGCATCGATAGGAATGGGCTCCTACACCATCGATTCTCATAATGTGCAGCGTTATGTCGACCAACAGGGTCACGTGCAGAATGAAGGGGATGTGGGCGTGGACCTGCCCGGCCCTTATGAGATCGCCTATGGATCGGTCGTCCCCCGGAAGGAGGAGTGCACCAACCTGTTGGTGCCGGTGTGCATGTCGGCCACCCACATTGCCTATGGGTCGATTCGTATGGAGCCGGTGTTCATGATCCTGGGGCAGTCGGCCGCTGCAGCCGCCTGCATGGCCATCGACAAGGAGCTGGCTGTCCAGGAAGTGCCCTACCCTGAATTACGGAAACTTCTCCTGGAAAAGGGCCAGGTGCTGGATGCCGCGGCTTCAGGGCTGTAGGCCTGAAACCCCCAAATCATGGCCAACACCTGTTCTCAACTGAACATTCATGCCGTATTTTCCATGGAAGGCAGGGAGAATTTCATTCTGAGTACCCCACCTACGTTGGTTGAAGAGAGCCATACCGCACACGCAATTCTACCATAATACCGCCGCTATGGGGCTGACAGGCTGTGACACCCGCGGGTCAAGGCGTACAAGGCGATACCATCCGTAACTAAATTACCTCATCGCCGGAAGCAGGTGTTCCCAGATCAGGTTGATCTCTCCCTGCATATCCTGGATGTTGGCGGTGGTGACCACCACGGCATCCTTTTCAGGGATCACAATGATGAACTGTCCCACGGCGCCGTCGGCCCGGAAGGCGTTGTGACGGCAGCGCCACACCTGGTAGCCGTAACCCTGCACCCAGTCGCTCTGACTGGCATCGCCATCCTGGGGGAACCACTGCGGAGGCTGGGTGATATGGGCCCGGGTGGCTTCCTCAAACCAGGCTTCGTTCAACAGTTGTTTGCCGTTCCATTTTCCTTTCTGCAGGTAAAACTGGCCCAGTTTGGCCATATCTTCGGTTTTGATGTGGAGGCCCCATCCGCCGCAGTTAACACCCGAGGGACTGGTTTCCCAGAATGCCCCGGTGACCCCCAGGGGGCGCAGTAACCGCGGGTAGAGGTAGTCGAGCACGGTCAGTCCCGTCACCTTCTGGAGGATGGCCGAGACCATATAGGTAGCCATGCTGTTGTAAAGGTATTTCGTTCCGGGTTCAAAGTCGATGGGATGGGCCAGGAATATCTTCTCCCAGCTTAACCCCGGCTCAGCCCTGTTCACCGAAGGCTCAGTGGCATGGCCCACCGACATGGTCAGCAGGTCGCGGATTTCCAGATCGGCCAGCCAGGGGGTGACCTTCGCCGGCAAGTCCCCGGGGAAATATTTGATGACCTTGTCGCTAACCTTCAGGAGTCCCTCCTGAACGGCAAAACCCACCGCCGTGGAAGTCCAGGTTTTGCTCACCGAGTGCATCACATGGGGGATCGCCGGGCCATGGCCTTTGAACCACTTTTCAGCGACTACCTTACCATGACGCAATACCATCAGGCTGTGCAGCTCCTGACCGCTCTCCTTCACCGCCGCAAAATAGTCACTGATTCCGGCAGGGTTGACATTTTCTGCTTCCGGCGTGCTCCGGGGAAGACTCTTGACCACCTCGTTGTAACTGAACAGTTCAATGCCCCTGGCCCCGATGACCTGCTTCACCCGCTCACTGGTAAACAGGTCGAAGACGCCCTGACGGTCGACCGCCACATCCTCGTAACCGATGTGGTGAACGGCCTGCATCTCGGGGGTATTGTATGCCGGGTGCTCCACAAACACATAGGTTTTACCCTTTTCCAGGGTGTTGAGCATGGCAATGAAACTTTCGATTTTCTCCTGCTGGGAGGCGTGGGGGCCTGCAAACCCGGCATAATTCAGGGCAAAGGAAGAAGCGGCACCTTTGCCTGCATCTCCTTCCGGGGCCTTGTCGCCACTCTCCCGGTTGAAATAAGACATCATGCCGGCATCGACACTGGGAAGGTGGTATTCTTCGGCCAGGCGGGCGGTGATCGCGGCCACCCGGGGGTCAAAGGCTGTCGACCCCATATGTCCCGACAGGTGGCTGATATGGGGTATGTTTTTCAGGGCCAGCTCTATCTGGGCCCGGAATTCCTTCTCTACCTCCTCAGGCGTCCATTTTTGCTCCATAATGGCTCCTCCAGGGTAGTTTTTGTCGGGAAACAGCCGGGGTTGAAAATAGCCGTTTTTGTCGGTCAGTCCCGGACAAGAGGTCAGGGGACGCCACTTGATATTGTCCCATTCGCTGGTGATGACCAGGTGAAGGCCTACGTCGATACCCGGGTTTTCATTGAGCAGCCTGACCGCTTCCGGAAACCAGGGACCAATGGCCATCACCTCAATCGAAGTGACGATGCCGTTGGTGAAACTGCGCATGGAGGCCGCATTGGCAGCCTGGGAAGAGCCCATGTCATCGGCCCTGACAATCAGCCGCGGCGGAAGGGCCTGCTGTGCCAGCATCATCATCGAAAGACATATCAGCCCTGTAAGGAGAATCAGTTTCTTCATGGATTTGGATTTAATAAGTACTCAGATTTTTGTGGTAAAATTATTAAAATGGTCTTAATTTTAGGCAATATTCCGGCTCTGGTTGATGCAGCAGTGTCGTTATCATTACGGCATATGCATCCTCACCATCATAAAGCCCTATTTTTCTGATAGTTAATCATCATTCTAAAAATAGAATCATGTAAAGCCAATTTCAACATTGATGAGGAGCGGCTTTTCCTGACGGGTTTGTCGATGGGCGGGGGTGGTACCCTTTATAAAGGCGGAATATATCCGTTCCTTCAAGGCGGCAGCAGGCGATGAGGAGCAACTTCTGCTGGCAGAGGAGGAATTGGAGGAGTATCTCAAAATTCTGGATGAGAAATCCAGCGAACGGACTATCCATTGATTCGGAGGTAATTACTTTTCAGGTCAGAACCTTATAGAAACCGTTGATATTAAAGATGTTACTGTTTATTACACCCCCTGGAAATGGGATAACCGCTCGATGCATTTCGAAGCCTCCTGGCACCAGTTCACCCGCCTGCAGACCGGAGATTCCAAGGAAAATGACGGCCGGGGCGGCGCCTTTGACATCAACTATGTGGAGCTTACCTGAAAGGGAGTCTATGCCGGGGATGGTGTGGCCCTTTTCAATACCATGTATGGCTGGTGGGGCGAAGGCGACGAGAAAGTCTTCCCACGGGAGTATAGAATTCCAGAACATCCCCCGCTTTAACTGGAGCGGGGAGAGGCAATTCTTCTGGAAGGAAGGAAAAACAGAAGACCATATCGACCCGCTGTTCTATTCCGCCGACTCGCTGACAGTGCCGGTCACCGCAGCTTTCACCTATGCACCTGATTACGGGACTTTCCGCCTCGAGATGAACGGAAAACCGCTTCCGGGAGAGTATAACCTTTACAACGATGCGGTAATCACCCGTGAGGTAGCCCTGGGAACTCTTCCCGTTAAAAAAGGAAGGAACCAGCTCAGGGCAGTCATCACCGGCACCTCCGGAATCGGGGGGAAAGCCTTTCTCGGAATTGACTATCTGAAATTCGAATAGCTTTCACCTGGCTTCGAACACAACGCTACTGTGGGCTTCCGCTGTGTAAAGGACACTCATTGACATAAAATCCGGTAGAAAATTGTTTCTTTGGTGTATGGATTGGCATATCGGGGAAACGATCATCAGGGCGGCCGACTTTGTTTGGGGAACACCTATTCTGATACTGCTGTTGGGCGGAGGGTTTTTCTTCCTCGTCTATTCGCGCCTTGTTCCGCTCCGGTATACGGGCCATGCCCTGTCGATTCTCACCGGAAAATATGACAATGCCGACGAACCCGGACAATTAAAGCATTACCAGGCCCTCTCCACGGCGCTGGCCGGCACCATCGGTATGGGCAACATCAGCGGGGTGGCCGTGGCCATCGCCACCGGCGGTCCGGGCGCCATGTTCTGGATGTGGATATCGGCCCTCCTGGGAGTGAGTACCAAATATTTCGAATGCACCCTGGCGGTGATGTTCCGGGGTCGCGACAGCAACG
>CAYWUJ010000021.1:0-31967 GCA_964461455.1 uncultured Prolixibacteraceae bacterium
GTCCCGACCGGTTATAGGCACTCCTGTTCAGAGCCCCGCCGATATTGTAGACCGGAATGATCACCACGACAATCTCGTCGAGCCATTTCCCCATTTGCTGGTGATTCCGCAGGAGATCATCGGCAAAAAGCAGGGAGGCGTCAATCCCTTCGGGCTCTCCGGGGTGAATCCCGTTGTTGATGAGAAGAACCGTTTTCCCCGATGCCCTGATCTTCTCAGGATCGACATTCCCCCCCTTGCTGATGATAAAGGTGTGCAGCGGCCTTCCGCAATCGGTCAAACCGGCTTCCTGTAAAACGGCGTTGGCGTGGGCTTCGTCAAGCCGGCGGAACATCTCTATGGTCTCCTCATAGGTGGGGGAATAATTTTCCTGATACCGCAGCTGCAAAAGGGGGGCTTTCTGCCCGTAACCCGCGGTGGCCGCCATAAACAGCAGCAACAGAAGGGTGATATGCTTCACAGAATTTATTTCTGGATTTTTTTCCATGTGGTCTATTCTTTGTTATATGCTTATGTATTTTAAAACCAGCCTGTCACATTCATGGCTGTAAACTCCTGATCCGGCACATTCCTCTGTTGAATTCCGGCGGGCGTCCTGACCCGGTCTGCTCATTCCGTCGACTCAGGGGTTCACCATTCTTTCCAGATTGAGATAGGAGAAGGCGAAACCATTGGCGTGATCGTAGTGGTCTTCCCTGCTGATCTCCTCCCAGGCCCCGAAGTCGATTTCGGGAAACCAGGTGTCGGCATCGAACGGCTTGTGCACCAGGGTGAGACAGAGACGCCGGGCCAGCGGAAAAAACTGCCGGTAGATGGAACCGCCGCCAATGACAAATGCTTCTTCTTCTCCCCCGACAAGAGAGACCGCTTCCTCCACGGAAAAGACCACCTCGCACCCTGGAAAGTCATCTTCAGGCTTGTCGGTGATCACGATGTTACGCCTTCCGGGCAAAGGCCACCGGGGCAACGACAGCAGGGTGTTGCGCCCCATGATGACCGGATGGCCCATGGTAATCTGCTTAAAACGCTTCAGATCATCGGGAAGGTGAAACAACAGCTCATTCTCCTTGCCGATCGCGAAATTCTCTGCAATGGCTACAATGATGGTAATGTTTGACATAGAAAGAATCTTAATTCCTGAGTATTGAGTCTTAATTCATGAGTTCTAAATGCTTTATTATGAGGCACCACCAGAGTCCGGGGTCAGATGGCCACTTTTCCCGGAATATGGGGGTGGGCCTGGTAATTGACCAGTTCAAAATCTTCGTATTTAAAGCCGAAAATAGATGTCACCTCAGGGTTGATTTTCATTCCGGGGAGAGGATAGGGTTGGCGGGTGAGCTGCAACCTGACCTGTTCGAGGTGGTTGGTGTAAATATGGACATCGCCGCCTGTCCAGACGAAATCACCCGGTTCGTAGCCGGTGACCCGGGCCATCATCATGGTCAGCAGGGCATAGGAGGCGATGTTGAAAGGAACCCCCAGAAAGACGTCGCAGCTTCTCTGGTAAAGCTGGCAGGAGAGTTTTCCGCCGGCCACATAAAACTGAAACAGGAGATGGCAGGGAGGAAGGTGCATGTCTTTGAGGTCCCCCACATTCCAGGCGCTGACGATATGACGGCGTGAATCGGGCTGATGGATGAGGCTCTCCACCACCTGGCTGATCTGGTCAATGGTCCGCCCGTCGGCAGCTCTCCAGCTGCGCCACTGGGCCCCGTAAACAGGCCCCAGTTCTCCGTCTTCCCCGGCCCACTCATTCCAGATGCGCACCCCGTTATCCTGAAGATATTTCACATTCGTATCGCCTTTCAGGAACCATAACAGTTCATGGATGATCGATTTGAGGTGGAGTTTTTTGGTGGTCAGCACGGGGAATCCGTCGGCCAGCCGAAACCTCATCTGATGGCCGAATACGCTGAGTGTTCCCGTTCCGGTGCGGTCTTCTTTCGCGGTACCATTCTCCATGATGGTCTCCAGTAATTCAAGATATTGCTTCATCTGTTTAAAATGCTGATTTGTAAAGGTCCAACTGCGGAAACAGAAGTAACGGGCCGGGCCGGACTTCTTCTCCCATATGGTTAAAGGGGTGGGTTGATGTAAAAACGATGCATGGATTTTCCATGTTCGGGAATCTGTTATTTCAGGAATGAGGGGGTGACGGTGAGCATCAGGTAGGCCCAGTTTTGGGTTTCCTTGTGGCTGCCCGAAGGTCTGAGCACTTCCAGGCCTTCCCCGGCGAAGAGATGGGAATAGCCCAGTGAAATTTTCGCTGCCTGACTGACAGAATAGGTCAGGTCCCAGTCGGCCTCGGTGCCCAGGTATTTCTTAGCATCGCCGGGGAGGGTGGCCGCCGCCCCGAAATAGTGGAGGTGGAGGTTCCAGTTGACCTTTTTGAACCTGTTGCAGGCCCACTTAAAATAGAGGTCGTTAAGTCCCGGACCGTTGATATGTTGACCCCCCACGTAAAAATAGTCCATAAATCCGTTGAACTTGTGGTTGGTGCCATAGAGCGGGTTGAAAGCCTTGTTCCTGGTCACTTCTCCGGCTTCATTTCCCGAGAGGAACTCATATCCGAAGGTGGCGGTGGCGGCAGGGTTCATTTTTGCCGATAATTCCACCAAAAGATTCATGGCGCTGATGTCGCGGTTCTGGTTGTCCTTGCCGGTCTGGGCATAAAAGTTGGCCGCCACGGAAATCTCCTCCGCCGGTTTCAGGGCGACCCGTCCGCCCAGGGTCTGCGAATAGCGGTCCTCCTGTTCTCCGCCGGAAATGACCGGTACTCCGTTGTTGAGCATCAGCAGGCTGAGGGATCCTTTTCCCCAGCTTTTGTTGAACCATAAAAACTGCATGTCCTTGTAGGCATCGGGACCCTGATAGAGGTTGTTGCGCCGGTTGCCGGTCTCATGGTGGGCGATGCCGGCATGGAGTTTTATTCCCTTTTCATATTTCAGGAGGAAGAGGTCGTGGGAGCGGGCTTGCTGGGTCCAGCCCACGTTCCCGAAAATCCGATGGTCGTCGTAGTTGAGCTCCTGCCGCCCGGCCTTCAGGGAGAATTCCGGAGAGAAGAGGATTTCAGCCCACCCTTCGTGAAGGGAGACCGCTTTTTCCTGGTTCTCGACCAGCTGGGGTTGATTCCCCCAGATGCGCACATCCTGCAGGACCAGTCCGGTGCGGATGTGTTCGCTGGTAAAAAGGAGGTTCAGCCGTGTGCGTTGTGAGGTGAAAAGCGATGCTTTCTGCTCTTCCGCAGCCAGGGTGCCGTAACCGTGACTCCTCTCGGTACGTGGCCTGAATTCTCCCGTGAGGGAGAACTGGGCAGCGGCAACGGCCGGTAACAACAAGCACACCAGGAACATCATTGTTATGCCGGGGCTCACCTTCACAGACTTCTGTTTTTCCATATCTCCAAACTTTAATGTCGTGGTTTATAGCTTCGGTAAAGATAAGCTCTGCCCGGTTATAAATGAGCAGGCTCCATAAAAAAACAATCGGTAACCGTAAAGAATGCGGTTACCGATTGGGGAACACTTCATTGGTTTATGTCAGTTCCATTTACTCTGGCGCTCTTCTCCGGCTGCTTTCCAGGCGGGGACGATCTCCTTCAGGAAGGAGGCCTTTTCCTCGTTCAGTTTGTTCATGTCGAGGCCGATGAATTCCTGGGCTTTTGCTTTTGTGGAGAGGTCGGGGTAGGGGACTTCCTCGTTAAAGCCGAGGGAGGAGAGGAGGCGGGCCAGCTTGATGCGGGTTTCCTGGGCGATGGTCAGACCGTTGGCCACGATTCTGCCGCATTCCACAGGAGCGTGGAAGGACCCTCCATGGGTGGCCGCGACATAATCCCAGCGCCACTGTGCGCCTCTGATTCCCTTCAGGATCCCGGCCATCTGGGCTTCCGAGGCTCCCAGGTCCCAGGCTTTTTTAGCCTCCACGTGGGCTTTGACCAATGCCTTCTCCAACTCATGGCGCACTTCCAGAACCTTGTCCTGACGGTCGTAGACATTCTTCACCAGGGTCTCTGTCTCCTCGCGGTGGCATACCTGACAGGAAGCGGCGATATTATTCAGGGGACTCTGCATCTTATGGTTGGTGAATTTGACTCCTCCTTCGCTCTGGTAAGGCATGTGGCAGTCGGCACAGGCAACGCCCCTCTGGGCATGGATGCCATGCTGTGCCATTTCGTAGTCGGGGTGCTGGGCCTTGAGAATCGGCGTTCTGCTCAGGGCATGGATATAATCATAGAATTCCGCTTCGTCGTAGTAGGCTTCTATCTCTTCCGCGGTGGTCCCTTTGTCCCACGGGAAGGTGAGGGTGTTGGCGCCTTCGGCCACTTTTTTGTTGAAATAGTACTCCACATGGCACTGGGCGCAAACCAGGGTGCGCATCTCCTGATAGCTGGCTTTGGTGATATCGCGTCCCTGCCTTTGGAAGGCTTCGATAAGGGCAGGCCTGGAAATATGGAGATTTGCCGTACTGGCATCGTGACAATCGGCACAACCGATGGGGTTGACGATCTCGGGTCCCAGGCGGGCCCACATGCCGGTATAATACTGGGTGATTCCTTCTTCCTTCATCATGCGGGGAACGTCGGGACTTTTGCAGGTCCAGCATGTGGTGGGCTGTATTCCTGCGTCAGGGGTCATCGGCGCCGCCGTCCTCAGGGTGTTATAGATATCTTCGATGGCGTAAAAATGCCCCCGTCCCTGTTTATAATCGCGTGAAAAAGCGTATCCGGCCCACAAAACCACCATTTCCGGGATTTCCTCCAGCATATCGACGGTGGCATTGCCCCCGTGTTTGCTGCGGAAGGTCGTATCGGCGGTTCCATAGTAGGATTGGAACTCCCTGGGGTAGTTCTCACCCCACACTTCGTTGCGGACCTCCCCATCCATAATTTCGGTTTTGGGGGTATTCACAAACAAAGCTTCGGCCCTGCGTTCAATGATGGACGAGGCCAGAAGGCCGAGCAGGAAAACAATGCCAATGGTGACGAAAAAGAGAAGCCACGCCAGTCCGGGCTTTTTTTGTGTCAGTTCAGTGATCGATTTCATGGTTATTCGGTTTTAATTGTTTTTTGTTTCATTTCTCAGCCATTCAGGAACGGGGCTTTCCAGGAAGGGGACCCTGGCGTGGGGGACACTGGAAAGGCTGTTAACCCTGCCATGGGGCACTTCCTTGTGGCATTCGATGCAGCGCCGGCCTTCCCTGACCCCGCGGTACATGGCCACCGAGGCTTCCAGTTTGGGGTCCACCAACAGTTGTTCATGGCATCTGATGCAGTTGTTTTGCACCACCCGGGCCCCGGGTTCCAGGATTCTGATCACCTGCCGTTCCATACGCAGGGTGAACAGGGTGGAATGGCGGAGCCCGTCGTTGGCCTTGAAGTAGTACTTGTTAATGACGTTGTTGTGCGGTACGTGGCAGTCATTGCAATGGGCCTTTTCACGGTGGGAACTGTGATTCCATGTAGCGTACTGGGGAGCCATGATATGGCAGTTGACACAGGCTTCGGGCCTGTCGGAAAGATAAAGATGCGCTTTTCCCAGATACACCGAGAAGAGTCCGAGCCCCGTAAAAATCCCAGCAAGGATCAGCACCGGAAAACGCCACTTTTGTGGTGGCAGGAATCGTCGGAACATAAGTCGCGGTTTATTGAGTTATGGGAGCAAGATAATCATTTCCCCCGTGATTATTTCCGGAATATGTTATACAATATCTTTTTTTTAGGGTGCCCGGGAGGGCTGAATATAGCGGTTACTTCCGGGGAAATAAGAGCCGCATATTTCATGGCACTGTGAACTACTGCTTTAATCCTTCATGAAAGTCATCGGCCAGGGAGGCTCCGCACCGTTTACAGAAGAGGGCATCGTCATCATGCTTTTCCAGGAGGCAGTTGCGGCACACCTGGGTATTGTAGTTCTCCCGTTGTCGCAGAAGGCTGGCCGTAACAATACCCGTGGGAACGGCAATGATGGAATACCCCAGAACCATCACCAGGCTGGCCAGAAATTTCCCTAGTCCGGTGATGGGTGAAATGTCGCCGTATCCCACGGTGGTGAGGGTGACAATGGCCCAGTAGATGCTGGTGGGGATGTCGGTGAATCCTGCCTTTTCGCCCTCAATGAGGTACATGAAGGTCCCGATGATCAGGGCCAGGGTGAGGACGAAAATGATGAAAACGCTGATTTTCTCACGGCTGTGCCATAGTGCGCCGGCGATAAGCCGTCCGGCCCTGGTGTAGCGGCTTAATTTGAGGATCCTGAAAACCCGCAGCAGGCGGATGGCGCGGATCACGATCAGACTGTGGCTCCCGGCAATCATCAGTCCCAGATAGGTGGGAAGCAGGGCGAACAGGTCGATCATCCCGTAAAAGCTGAAGATGTATTTCCAGGACTTGCTGACCACCCATATGCGGGTGAAATATTCCAGGGTGAAGACGGCGGTGATCACCCATTCCGTGACTCTGAACAGATGATGGTACCGGACCCTGATGGTCGGCACACTTTCGAGCATTACCAATACGATGCTGAAGAGAATGGTCCCCAGCAGGATCTCGTCAAAGATTCTTCCCTGGCGCGTGTCGGCTTCGAAGATGATGTTGTAGAGTTTCTGCCTGAGACTATCTTTTTGCATACTCATATTTAACAAAAGGGTTGCTGGTGGTAGTTCTGTGATCCCTATCTATATTTCCCGGGACTCCCTTATGGGGGAATGTCGGCGGGTTCAGAATATCTAGCTGATGACTGACCATTCGAATTCTGTTTTTTTGCCCAGGGCGAGTGATTTGCGTAAAATGCGGAATGCGTCGCTTTCGAGCCGGGGGTCCTGGTCGAGAATATCGCGGGCATGGCTGCGTGCCAGTTCCAGGATCTGTCCGTCTTTTGCCAGGTTGGCGATTTTCAGGTCAAAGCCGATGCCGCTTTGCTGGGTACCTTCCATATCTCCGGGACCCCGGAGCCGCATGTCCATCTCAGCAATTTCAAATCCGTCGGTGGTACGTACCATGGTGGCCAGGCGTTTCCGGCTTTCGTTGGTGATTTTATACGACGACATCAGAATGCAGAACGACTGGTCGGCGCCCCTGCCTACCCGGCCCCGCAACTGATGCATCTGTGACAGTCCGAACCGCTCGGCACTTTCGATGACCATGACCGAAGCATTGGGAACGTCAACACCGACTTCAATCACGGTGGTGGCCACCATGATCTGCGTCGCCCCTTCCTTGAATTTCACCATCTCCCTCTCTTTTTCCTGGGGTTTCATTCTGCCGTGGACCATACAGATATCATATTCGGGAAACTCCCCGGAAATATGGCGGAATCCCTCCTCCAGGTTTTTCAGGTCGAGGTTTTCCGACTCCGATATCAGGGGGTAGACGATGTAGACCTGTCGCCCTTCGATGATTTTCCGGCGTATGAACTGGTATACTTCCTGTCTTTTATTCTCGAAAAAGTGGAGGGTCTGCACCGGCTTTCTTCCCGGGGGCAGTTCATCGATGACCGATACGTCGAGGTCGCCGTAGACGGTCATGGCCAGGGTGCGGGGGATGGGGGTCGCCGTCATCACCAAAATGTGCGGGGGAATGATGTCATTTTTCTGCCACAGCTTGGCCCGCTGGGCAACGCCGAAACGGTGCTGCTCATCAATGATGACCAGTCCCAGCTGACTGAATTCCACAGTGTCCTCGATCAGGGCATGGGTGCCGATGAGCAGTTGCAGGCTTCCCTCCTTCAGCTTTCCGAGGAGGATGCCTCTCTCTGCCGTTTTTGTGGAGCCCGTAAGCAACGCGGTTTCGATGTTCATTCCTTCCACCAGCCGCGAGATCGTGGCATAGTGCTGTTGTGCCAGAATTTCGGTGGGGGCCATCAGGCAGGCCTGAAAACCATTGTCGAAGGCAATAAACGCCGTCATCAGGGCCACAAGCGTCTTTCCGCTCCCTACATCTCCCTGCAAAAGCCTGTTCATCTGTATATTACGCGAGAGATCCTTTCTGATTTCCCTGATGACCCGCTTCTGGGCTTCCGTGAGTGGAAAGGGGAGATAATCACGATAAAAGGTGTTGAAATTAAAACCCACATGGGTGAAGGGATTTCCCCGGAATTTGCTTTCACGGCTGTGTTTCAGTCCCAGAATTTTCACCTGGATCAGGAAGAGTTCCTCGAATTTCAGCCTGAAACGGGCATTGCGCAGGTCGAGGGTGTTATCGGGCTTGTGCATGGCGGTCAGTGCTTCTTCGAGGGGCATCAGCTTGAGCTTGTTCATCAGCGACTCAGGCAGCGATTCCGGAACTTTTCCCTTCATCTTTTCCACCAGCAAAAGCATGGTCTTGTGAAGAGTCCGCGAAGTGACGAACTTCTTCTTCATCTTTTCGGTGGTGATATAATGGGCCTGGAAAATCCCCGAGGGTTTCAGGGAGATATCGCCTTCGGCCTCAATTTCGGGATGGACGACATTAATGACCCCGTTGAATTCAGAAGGTTTTCCGAAAATGGTCACCGTTTTGTTGAGTTTGAGGTTGTCCTTCATCCATTTGACCCCCTGGAACCAGATCAGTTCCATGCTCCCGGTATCGTCGCGGAAAATGGCCGTCAGCCTCTGTTTGTGGCCGGTGCCCACCACTTCCATTGAGGTGATCTTTCCCTTGACCTGGATGTGAGGCATCTGGGCATGTACCTCGCTGATCGTGTAAAATTTCGTCCGGTCGATGTACTTGTAGGGAAAGTAATAGACCAGGTCACGGAATGTGAAAATATTAAGCTCTTTTTTTAGTAATTCCGCTCTGACAGGCCCCACGCCCGGCAAAAATTGAATATCTTGGTCGAGGTATTCGGTCATGGTCAGCAAAGATAGCAAACTGCCGATAATTTTTATGAAGAGAATCAGGAGTAATCCTTACGGTTTCGGGATCCATTCTCCCTATGGATATCATCTGGTAGCCCGGGTTTTATTTGGCAGGAGTTCATTAACTGCCACTGAGAAACTGTTGCTGTCAGGGCATTCACGCCATGAGAGGAAAACAGCCCGCCGCATTGTGCGGCTGGCAGGGTTTCTGAATCCTGCCTGTGTGGTGCTGCCTTCGCGTGACGACACTTTGGTGACTCTCCTTTCGGAATGGCTGCCCCTGATCCTGCCCGCTACCCCCATTGGCCGGGGAGTGGATCCCGGGACCCCGCAGCAGCCATCCGCGGAAGGCCGGCATGCCTCCCCGCAAGACCACCATGCTCCCACGGATGGCCGGCATGCCTCCCCGCAAGACCACCATATCCCCGGAGCGGAAGGAAACGGCGGTGTTCTCCCGGGGCATGTTACAATGATCATAGGGTCCGTCCCCGCCGATTTCCCCGACGGAATCCCCGATGACCCCTTTCCGGCTTCCTGGATCCTCAGCGGACTGCAGGATTTGGAACTATTGCGTTTTTTTAATATCTTGCGCCACTCTGAAAAAGCCACCTTCACACTTGAAGTTGATAACACCGGAATTGTCATTTTTGACCCGAAATTAATGAAGCAGGACTACTTCGTCAGGGAGTGGTTCCGTTTCTGACAAGACAGGAGAAAATTAATGGAGAAAATCATTCATTTAGAGAAGATTACTAAGAATTACAAGGTAGGCCCCTCGGTAGTCAGGGCGTTGCGCTCTGTCACCCTCGACATATTCAGAGGCGAGTATGTGGCGGTGATGGGAGCATCAGGCTCCGGAAAATCGACGCTGATGAACATCATCGGGTGTTTGGATACCCCTTCGGGAGGAAATTACATTCTCAACGGCACTGTTGTCAGCAGCATGAGCGATAACCAACTGGCGGAAGTGAGAAACAGGGAGATCGGTTTTGTCTTTCAGGTTTTCAACCTTCTGCCCCGGAATTCAGCGCTGGAGAATGTGATGCTGCCTCTGATTTATGCCGGGGAGAAGAAAAATATCAGAAGAGAGCTGGCCATGAAGATGCTTGAGGATGTCGGACTGGGTGACAGGGTGGAGCATAAGCCCAATGAGTTGTCGGGAGGGCAGCGGCAAAGGGTGGCCATTGCCCGCGCCCTGGTGAACCGTCCCTCGCTGATCCTGGCCGACGAACCCACCGGAAACCTCGATTCCAAAATCTCGGAAGAGATCATGAAACTTTTCGCTGACATCCACAGAAAAGGAAATACCCTTCTGATGGTGACCCATGAAGAGGACATCGCCAGGCATGCCCACCGCATCATCAGGTTAAGAGATGGCGAAGTTGAATCCGACGTTGTCAATCCCAATCCCATATACCGGTAATTATGGACTTTAAGATCTATACAAAAACCGGTGACGATGGCACGACCGGACTGGTCGGCGGCAGCCGGGTCAAAAAGAGTGAACTCAGGCTTGAGGCCTATGGTACGGTCGACGAACTGAACTCCTGGGTGGGGTTGTTACGATCGCTCACCGAAGACCAGGGAGTTCAGGAAACCCTTTACTGCATCCAGAACACCCTTTTTATCATGGCCTCAAAACTGGCCTCCGATGAAAAGGGAAAGCAGATCACCGGAGACCTGCTGATCGGAGAAGAAGAGATCCGGCGGCTCGAAGAGGCTATTGACCTCTATGAACTCTCCCTGGCCCCCCTCAGGAATTTCATCCTTCCGGGAGGATCACCACTCGTGAGTTACTGTCATATTGCCCGCACGGTCTGCCGCCGTGCCGAAAGAAACATCGTCAGACTCACCGAATCACAGCAGGTGGAGGAGAATATCCTTCATTATGTCAACAGGCTTTCCGACTACCTCTTTGTCCTTTCACGCAAATTGGCGGCCGATGCCGGAGTTGCTGAGATTCCCTGGGTATCGGGACGGAAATAAGAAACAACAGATTTCAAAATAACCGGACAGGCGCCCGGGAACCACCACGGAGAAGGGAGCCGGTCAAAAGCAAAAATAACATGAAGATCGACATTGGAGAATCTTTGGTAAACAGCTATTTGAGACATGTGAAAGGGTGCTGCATCGTTCAGCAAAACTGGAAACCTTCGGGGAACTGGATCATCAGGGAACAGCAACTCGAACTGGCGCACAGGGAGTTTGAAAGGATTCAGAAGCACAAGGCCTTCACGGAAATTTTCAAGACCGGATTTGAAGCCACGGTCAGACAAACCGAGATTGACGTGCTGGGGTATACCCATGACCGGACCATCTATTCTGCAAATGTGACGTTTCATGAATATGGCATAAATTTCGGCTCACGGACCGATACCCGAAACAGAGTCATCAAAAACCTGCTCCGGGCTTACCTTGCCATGATCTGTTATTTTCCGGGTTACCGGCATGTCTTCCTCTACTGTTCTCCCAAGGTCACTGGAGCTACCGAAGATGTGCTGCAGGAGTATTTCCGGATCCTCCAGGAGGATTTTAGCAGTGAGCATGTTTCGTTTCGCTACCTCTCGAATGATCTCTTCCGCGACCAGGTGATGATGCAGACCCTCGACATGGCCCAGGATCAGTTCGACACCAGTGAGCTTTTCCTGCGTTCCTTCAAACTGCTTACCGTATACGCCGGCGACCTGGCAGATGGGGAGGAGTCCCGTGAAAATGATGGCGCCAGGCAGGAACGTGCCGATGAAGAGACTTCCGCTTCTTCCCGGAAGAAAAAAGCCGTTAAAACAGCATCGGCCCCTCCTGCCAGGGAGAACGACCATGCCGCTAAACGCCCCGGCACCCCGGTTGTGCCAAAAGTGGAAGATCAGAACGATGATTCCGGGGAGGAAGATGAAGAAGACGATGAGGCGGGGACTCCCTCAGGAGCTCCCGTCAGTGACGAGGAACTGGAAAGAAAAGAGATCGCCAAGGTGAAAAGCCGGATCCCAAAATGGTTCAAAAGACCGGCACAAAACAACAGCAAAATTCTGATCCGATTCATGGAAATCCACGAAAAGGATGAGAATGTGACCCTGCGGCAGCTCTCCGATGCCTGTTCCGATGTTAAAAACTTCCCGGTGAACTTTTCCCAGATGAACAAGGCCAACGGCCGGAACCACGGAAAGGTCTTTGCCGTCGAGGGGGATAATATCCTCCTCTGGGAACCCGTCAAGGATTTTATTATCCGGGAATACATCGAATTCAAGAAGTCCTATTACCAGGGGGAATGAAACATTAGTTTGAAAGTGTTTTAAAATATAAGGGCCCACTGTTGTATTTTATATAATTTGATTATATTCGCGGAAATTTTAAAGAATGGCTTTTGTAACCTCTTAATTATCAACGAATATGTATTGGACCCTTGAATTAGCCTCAAAATTGGAAGATGCTCCCTGGCCGGCAACCAAGGACGAATTGATCGATTTTGCTATTCGGTCGGGAGCGCCGCTGGAAGTAATCGAGAACCTCCAGGAGATTGAAGACGAAGGCGAAGTGTATGAGAGCATCGAAGACATCTGGCCTGATTATCCCAGCAAGGATGACTTTTTCTTCAACGAGGATGAGTATTGAA
Organism: uncultured Prolixibacteraceae bacterium; assembly: GCA_964461455.1. GTDB lineage: Bacteria > Bacteroidota > Bacteroidia > Bacteroidales > Prolixibacteraceae > UBA1413. The sequence continues at coordinate 12,446 of CAYWUJ010000021.1, forward strand.
AAATAATTAAACAGGCTTCGGGCCTGTTTTTTGTTAACAGGGGGAATAAAGGACGATGCAGCGCATAACCATAGCAGAGGAGTTAAGGACCAGGGTTCCGGGGATCAGGTTGTTGTGTATAGAGAGTGACGTGGTCACGGGGGATTCACCAGTGGAATTGCTGGCGTTGCTTGATGAGAAATGCCGTGGTTTACGCAATTCCCTGAAAACCGAAGATATCAGCTCCCTGCCTGCCATTGCAGCATCACGGAAAGCCTATAAACTTACGGGGAAAGATCCTGCCCGGTACCGTTTGTCGGCGGAAGCGCTACTGCGCCGGGTGGTCCGCGGTGAAGAATTATACCACATTAGCAACGTAGTCGACTTACTTAACCTGGTTTCCATCACCTCCGGGTTTTCCATTGGCGGTTACGATGCCGCGAAAATTGAGGGTGAGCTGGAAATGGGCATCGGCAGGAGCGGGGAACCTTACCAGGCCATTGGCCGTGGAGAACTCAACATCGAAGGGCTTCCCGTCTTCCGCGATCTTCACGGTGCCTTCGGAAGTCCCACGAGTGATTCGGAACGGACAAGCGTGACCCCGCAAACCCGCCGTTTTTTAATGGTGATCATAGATTTCGGGGGCGCTGGCGCCCTGGAAGAGGCCGGGCACCTGGCCACCGCACTGCTCGGGCAGTTCGCAGAAGCCTCCATTGTGGAAACAATAATTATTGAGTGATTATGATACAGGGATTATGCAGGATTATCCTGAAACTATGGGGCTGGAAAGTCGTGGCCGGAGAGATGCCCGACAAAAAGGCCATCATTATCGGCGTTCCCCATACCTCCATCTGGGATTATGTCATCTCATGGCTCTATTACACCTCGGTGGGAGGTACCGCCCATACTGTTATCAAGAAAGAGATGTTTTTCTGGCCGCTGGGGTGGCTGCTTCGCAAAACGGGGGCTGTTCCGGTCGACCGCTCCCGGGGAGCCTCCCTGGTTAAGCAGATCATCGAAGAATTTGACAAACACGAAAAGTTCCATCTGGCCATTACCCCTGAGGGAACCCGGAAGCTCACCAAAAGGTGGAAAGCCGGCTTTCATGCCATCGCCAGGGCCACGGGGGCAAAAGTCTATCTGGGATTTTTTGACTGGGGGCGCAAGCAGGTCGGATGGTACGAAACCCTGGAAATCACCGATGACGCCAATGCCGATATCCGCACGATGAAAGCCTACTACCGTCAGCTGGGTGTCACTGGCAAGTATCCTGAACTTTTCACCACCGGGGAATAAGATGGATCTGAGGGTTACAGTGGTGCAACCCGTTCTGGCCTGGGAAGATCCTGCGGCCAACAGGGAGAACATCGGCCGGTTGATGGCAGAGGCAGAACCTGCCGCGTTAATCGTGCTGCCTGAAATGTTCAATACCGGCTTTTCCATGGCCAGCCGCCAACTGGCAGAAAAAATGGACGGCCCCACCGTACAGTGGATGCAGGAACAAGCCCGGAAACAACAAGCCGCGGTGACCGGCAGCCTGATTATCAGCGAAGAAGGCCGTTATTACAACCGGATGGTATGGACTACCCCCGATGGCGAAGTTCAATGGTACGACAAAAGGCATCTTTTTACCATGGGTCGTGAACATCTTCACTTTTCCCCGGGGCACCGGCGGGTGACGGTCGAATGGAAAGGCTGGAGGATCAGGCTGCTGGTATGCTATGACCTTCGTTTTCCGGTGTGGAGCCGGAACCATGACGACTACGACCTGCTCATCATTGCGGCCAACTGGCCTTCGGCACGCCACCAGGTCTGGAAAACCCTCCCCGTAGCCCGGGCCCTCGAAAACCAGTGCTATGGCATCGCGGTCAACAGGGTGGGGAGTGACGGCATGGGCCTCACATACCTGGGCGACTCCATGATGGTCACCCCCAAGGGAGAAGTTACCCTCATGGGAGACCAAGTGAGCGTGCATACTTTTACCCTCTCCCTGCAGAAACTCCACGAATTCAGGAAGAAATTTCCCGTCCTGAACGACAGAGACCCCTTTGGAATGGTGGAAGATGAGCAGGTCAGAATATCAGAATAGAAGCTGCATTCTGAGGAATTCTTCCATTTTGGCATAGAGGTGCATGGTGGTATTTCCTCCGCGGATGCCGTGATTCTTATCGGTGTAAATCGCCATGTCGAAGGGCACGCCTCCCTGTACCAGGGCTTCGGCAAAAGTCATGGAGTTCTGGACGTGAACATTGTCATCGGCGGAGCCGTGGACCAGCAACAGCCTGCCTTTAATTTTGCCGGCATGGGTGACGGGTGAGTTGTCGTCATATCCCTGAGGGTTCTCCTCGGGGGTGCGCATATACCTCTCGGTGTAAATGTTATCGTAAAACCGCCAGTTGGTCACCGGGGCTACGGCAATGCCCGCACGGAACAACTCACCTCCCTTGGCCATGGTCAGGGCGGTCATGAACCCGCCGTAACTCCATCCCCAAATGGAGATGCGTGCCGGGTCGATCCAGGGCAGCGTGCCCAGATACCTGGCAGCCGATACCATGTCGTCCGATTCATATCTCCCCAACTGCATGTAAGTGACTTTCCGGAACTCCTCGCCACGTGCCCCCGTGCCCCGCGGATCGACGCACACCACGGCAAAACCCTCCTGTGCCAGGTATTCGTTCCACCCCACACTCCAGCTGTCGGTCACCTGCTGGGAATTGGGACCACTGTACTGGGTCATCACCACCGGATATTTCCGCGTGGCCTCAAAACCTGAAGGCCTGATCATCCATCCGTTCAGGGAAATCCCCTCAGGAGTGGTGAAGGTGAAAAACTCTTTCTGAGGAAGGGCATATTCCGCCAGCCTCTTTTTAAGGGCTTCATTATCCTCAAGCACTCTGATCTGTTTGCCTTTATAGTCGTGAAGGGTGATCACCGCCGGGGTGGACACGTTGGTGTGATAATGGATGTAATAATTGAAGTTATTGCTGAAGTCGGCACGGTTAGTTCCCTGAACGGGAGAGAGTTTACCCTTCTTTTTTCCGTCGCTGCTGACGAAGTAAACCTCCCTGCGCAGAGGCGATTCCGCCGCTGCCTGATAATAGAAAAGCTTCCTTACGGCATCATAGCCATAAAACGCGGTGACATCAAAATTACCGCTCGTCAGCTTTTTAATTTCGAAACCCTCCTTGTCGTGAAGGTAGAGGTGGGCAAAACCATCCCTTTCACTGGTGACCACGAACTGCCCGTTTTCCAGAAACGTAAATTTATCGAGGAAATCCTCATCGACGAATTTTTCATTTTTTTCGGTAAAGAGAGGCCGGGAATCTCCGGTAAACGGATTGGTGAGGAGCAGGTCGAGCTGGTTCTGGCGGCGGTTCATGCGCATGATCACCAGGTTGGCCCCATAGGGGGCCCATTTGATGCGGGGAAGGTAGATGTCGCTTTCGGTGCCCGTATCGGCCAGGATGGTCCCCCTGGACCTGACATCATACACCTTCACCGAAACCAGGGAGTTGCCCTCTCCGGCACGGGGGTATTTGAAACTCTCGGCGCGGGGGTATTCCACTTTCCCCGGGGTCTCTCCGGCAGTGTTGAAAAGGGTCATGGTGAACTCCCTGACCCTCGACTCATCGAAACGGATAAAGGCCAGGAACCTGCTGTCGGGTGACCAGGCAAAGGCTTTGCTGAAGCCGAACTCCTCTTCATAGACCCAATCGGGAGCCCCGTTGATGATCTTGTTCTTCTCCCCGTCGGTGGTCACCTGACTCTCGGTGCCAAACTTCAGGTTCTTGATGAAGAGATTGTTGTCACGCACAAAGGCCACCCGCTCACCGTCGGGCGAAAAAGTGGCCAGTTGCTGTTTTCCCTTTTCCGACAGCGAAACCAACTCCCCGGTGACCGAGTTCCATACATAATAACTGGCGGTGAAGGAATGACGGTAGATCGGCTCCATCGCCGTGGTCAGCAGTATTTTCGTTTCGTCGTTGCTGAGCTCATAGCTCTGGAAACTGCTCAGGGGAGCTTCCTGAATGCTCTTCAGGTCCAAAATGGTGGCCACTTTCTGTCCGGTTTGGTAACTGTATTTCACGATCCTGGATCCCTCCTCCATCAGGGTATAGTGGTTTCCGTCGTTCATGGAACGCAATCCCGGCAGTTGGCGTTGCATGAAACTCCTCGACTTAAAGAGATCGTCGTGGGTGATCCTTTTCTGTGCCTCTGCCCCGGAAAGGGATCCCAGAGAGATCAGAAGGGCCAGAAGAATCATTTTCCATCCCTGTGCAACCATTTTCCGGCGCCTCTGTTCCGGAGTAACCGTGCAAAAAAGAGAGAAAGCCGCGAAGGGATTCATTTTTCTCGCCGGTGAACCTACCGGAAATTCCATTTTTATGACCATGTGGAGCTGAGTTTAAGATTTAACGCATGTTGTGCTTTATGCAAAATAAACCAAAAAAATAACAATGTGAAAAAGAGGCGGGTGATATAATGTTTTATGGGAAAGTGTTATCTTTGCGCACTTAAATTTGAAGCGATTCTATAGTGATGATAAAGATAACATTACCGGACGGGAGCGTTCGTGAATTCAGCGCCGGGGTGACTGGTCTGGAGATTGCCGAAGCCATTTCCAGCCGGTTGGCCAGGGAAGTTTTGTCGGTTTCGGTCAATGGTGAGGTGTGGGACCTCAGCCGGCCGGTCACGGGCGATGCCACGGTCAGGCTGCATACCTGGGATGACCGCGAAGGCCGGGAAACGTTCTGGCATACTTCGGCTCACCTGATGGCGCAGGCCATCGAGGAGTTTTATCCCGGTACCCTTTTTGGCATCGGACCTACCGTTGACCATGGTTTTTATTATGATATAGACCTCCCGGAAGGCCAGCAGCTCTCGGAAAAGGAGCTTGAAAAGATAGAAAAGAGGATGCTGGAGCTTTCACGGGAGAAGCAGCCCGTGGTACGCCGTTCCATTTCCAAGGCCGATGCTCTGACGCTTTTTACGGAAAAGGGGGATCCCCTGAAACTGGAATTGATCAGTGAACTGGAAGACGGAACCATCACCCTTTACAGCCAGGGAAACTTTACCGACCTGTGCCGGGGGCCCCATCTGCCCGATACCGGATATATCAAAGCTGTGAAGCTCACCTCCATTGCCGGCGCTTACTGGCGGGGCAATGAAAAGAATAAAATGCTCACCCGTGTCTACGGCATCACCTTTCCCAAGCAGAAACTCCTCGAGGAGTACCTGGTGATGATCGAAGAAGCTAAAAAACGGGACCACCGCAAGATCGGCAAGGAGATGGAGCTTTTTGCCTTTTCGGAAGCCGTAGGTCTCGGGTTGCCCCTGTGGCTGCCCAAGGGAGCCCAGTTGCGCGGCCTCCTCGAAGATTTTCTGCGGAAAATCCAGAAAAACTTCGGCTATGACCAGGTCATCACTCCCCATATCGGCGATGTCAACCTCTACAAGACTTCGGGGCATTATGAGAAATATGGCAAGGACTCCTTTCAGGTGATCAAAACACCCGCAGAAGGGGAGGAGTATATGCTCAAACCCATGAACTGTCCGCACCACTGCGAGATTTACAAGACCAAACCCCGCTCCTATAAGGACCTGCCGGTGCGCATGGCCGAATTCGGAACGGTATACCGTTATGAGCAGAGTGGCGAACTCCACGGCCTCACCCGGGTCAGGGGGTTTACGCAGGACGATGCCCACATTTTTTGCCGTCCCGACCAGCTGAAGGAAGAATTCAAAAAGGTGATCGACATTGTCTTCATCATTTTTAAGGCCCTGGAGTTCCATGATTATACGGCTCAGATTTCCCTGCGTGATCCCAACAAGCCCGAGAAATACATAGGAACGGCTGAGAACTGGGATAAGGCAGAAAGCGCCATCGTTGAGGCGTGCCTGGAGAAGGGGCTCAAGACGACCACCGTTTTGGGCGAAGCGGCATTTTATGGCCCCAAGCTCGATTTCATGATCAAGGATGCCCTGGGAAGAAGCTGGCAGCTGGGGACCATTCAGGTGGACTACAATCTCCCCGAGAGGTTCCAGCTCGAATATATCGGCTCTGACGATAAGCGCCACCGTCCGGTGATGATCCACAGAGCTCCCTTCGGGTCGATGGAGCGTTTTGTGGCCGTTCTGATCGAACATACCGCCGGGAAATTCCCGCTCTGGCTGACTCCGGAACAGGTGGTTATCCTCCCGATCAGCGAAAAATACAACGATTATGCCCGCAGAGTTTCAGAAGAGCTAAATTTTTCCGATATTCGCGCCGTCGTTGACGACCGTAACGAAAAGATTGGCAGAAAGATACGTGACAACGAACTCAAAAGGGTGCCTTACTTGCTCGTCGTAGGAGAAAAAGAAGAGGAAGCAGGCACCGTTTCCGTGCGCCGACAGGGAGAAGGAGACCAGGGCTCCATGACCACTGACGGGTTCACAGAATTTATCAAAGAAGAGATAAAGAGACAATTAACAGGATTGTATAACTAATTTAAGGAGGACCACATTATAGCTATCAAGAAATCTTTGACGAGACCCGACAGGCCGACCAGTAACGATGCCGGAAATTACCGGGTTAATGAAAAGATCAGGGCGCAGCAGGTGCGCCTGGTGGGGGACAACCTGGAAAACCCGGGTATCTATTCCCTGCGCGACGCCCTGAAGATTGCCGACACCATGGACCTTGACCTTGTGGAAATCTCACCCAAGGCAGAACCACCGGTTTGCCGGGTGATCGATTACTCCAAGTTCCTGTATCAGCAGAAGAAGAAACAAAAGGAAATAAAAGCCAAAACCGTGCAGGTGGTGGTGAAGGAAATCCGCTTCGGTCCGCAGACCGACGACCACGATTTCAATTTCAAACTCCGCCATGCTGAACGATTTCTTCAGGATGGGGCCAAGGTGAAAGCCTTTGTCTTTTTCAAGGGACGATCCATCCTCTTCAAGGAGCAGGGAGAAATCCTCCTCCTCAAATTCGCCACTCTCCTCGAAGAATTTGGAAAAGTGGAGCAACTTCCCAAACTGGAAGGAAAAAGAATGACCATGTTTATTTCACCGAAAAAGAAATAGTACTTACAATCAATTACTTTTAAAAAGTAGGAAAATGCCAAAAATGAAAACCAATTCCGGTGCAAAGAAGAGATTCAGGCTTACCGGAACAGGAAAGATCAAAAGAAAACATGCCTACAAAAGCCACATTCTGACCAAGAAGAGCACCAAGCGCAAGCGGAATCTCGGGTACTGGACCATCATAGACAGTACCAACGTCAACAATGTAAAGCTGATGTTGAACATGAAGTAATATCTTTCAATCAGAGAGTTTAACAAGTTAATAACCCGGTGATGCGGCTCTAAGTTCCGGAAACGGACGCCCTTCACCAAAAAAGAAAAAGTATGCCAAGAAGTGTAAATCATGTAGCATCACGAGCCCGAAGGAAAAAATTATTGAAATTGACTAAAGGTTATTTCGGTTCTCGTAAAAACGTTTGGACAGTTGCCAAAAACACGTGGGAGAAAGGTCAGCAGTATGCTTACCGTGACAGGAAGGTGAAAAAAAGACTTTTCCGTGCTCTCTGGATCCAGCGTATCAACGCCGCCGCCCGTCTGGAAGGGCTTTCCTATTCCAGGCTGATTTCCATGCTGAAAAAGAGCAATGTGGAAATCAACCGTAAGGTATTGGCCGACCTGGCTATGAACCACCCTGATGCTTTCAGGGCAGTTGTCGAAAAGGTGAAATAGAAACTCTTAACGGTGAAATAGATCGTAAACCCGGGAATGAACTTCCCGGGTTTTGTATTTTATGCTTTTTCGCATAATTTGGGGAGTTTTATTGGCTATTTTTGCATTTTTAAAGAAAAATTGTTCTACAAATTAAAATAATAAGAGAATGAAAGTTCTTCAGGAAATTATTGCAAATGCCAGGAAAGCGCAGAAGCGTATTGTCTTGCCCGAGGGGTTGGAGCCCCGCACCCTTCGTGCGGCCGATATTATTCTCAAGGAAGGCATTGCGCGGCTGATCATTCTGGGAAAGCCAGAACAGGTGAAGGAGGAAGCCGAGAAGCTGGGGGTCAATCTTCAGAAGGCCACCCTGGTAGACCCCGCCACGGATCCGCGGCGTGAGAAATACGCGGCCATGATGGTGGAGATCCGCAAGAACAAGGGACTGACCAGGGAGGAAGCCCTGGCCTTGCTTGACAATCCTCTTTATTTTGCGCCGCTGATGATCAAGGCGGGGGATGCCGACGGGGAACTGGCAGGAGCCATCAATGCTACCGGGGATGTGCTGCGGCCGGCTTTCCAGTATGTAAAAACCCTGCCGGGGGTCAGTGTGGTCTCCGGGGCTTTTCTCATGTTCGTCAACGATCCCAACATCGGCCACGAGGGAATCCTCGTCTTTGCCGACTGTGCCGTGTTGCCCGACCCTGATGAGAACCAGCTGGCGGAGATCGCCGTGACCACCGCGCGTACCGCAAAGGCCATCGTTGGTCTGGAACCCCGGGTGGCCATGCTGAGTTTCTCGACCAAGGGAAGCGCCTCCCATATCATGGTCGACAAGGTGGTGAATGCCACACGCAAGGCCAGGGAACTGGACCCTGATCTGAAGATAGATGGGGAATTGCAGGTGGATGCCGCCCTGGTCATGGAGGTCGCCCAGCTGAAAGCCCCGGGCAGCGAAGTGGCCGGAAGGGCCAATATTCTGATTTTCCCCACTCTGGAATCGGGCAATATCGGCTATAAGCTGGTACAGCGCCTGGCCAGGGCCGAAGCTATCGGTCCGGTCCTCCAAGGCATGGCCGCGCCCATCAATGACCTCTCCAGAGGGTGTTCCGTAACCGACATCGTTAATATGGTAGCCATCACCGCCAATCAGGCTGCCGCTACCTTTTAAAAACCATACCTGCATGGCCAGTGATATTATCAGGGAGCCTATCGAGGAATTCGGGCTCAGCAAAAAAGGAAAATCCAATGCCCTCTTCTCCAAGATCGGCATCATCGGCTGCGGACTTGTCGGGCAGAACCTGGCACGGGTGGCCAGCTATTACGGACTGGAAGTGATCTTCATCGAGGTATCCCAGGAAAAAATCGACGATGCCTTTGCCGGGATCACCCGGATGATGGACCACCGCATCGAACACTGGGGCCTCACGGAGAGTGAAAAACGCGCCAACCTGAGCCGCATCCAGGGAACCACCGACTACAGCATGCTGAAAGGGTGCGACTTCGTCATTGAGGCCATTCGTCCGGTGGACCGTGGAATCAAGGTGAAGGAACGTAAGGAGATATTCCGGAGAGTAGAGGCCGTGGTCGACCGTAACTGCATCATCGGCACCAATTCCACGACGGTGATCATCACCGAACTGGCCTCCGACATGGAGTACAAGGACCGCTGCATCAGCCTTCATTTCTTTGTCAACTCTCCTGATGCCCGCATTGTGGAAGTGGTCAAGGGACTTTACACTTCCGAGGAGAGCTACCAGAAGGTGTGCAAGTTCGTCAAACTCATCAACCGCACCATCGTGCCGGTGGAGGAGTCGGCCGGACTGATCAGCATCCGTCTTTTTGTGGTGGCCCTCAATGAGGCCTGCGAAATATTGATGGAAGGCGTCAGCGCCATGGAAAACATCGATCTGACCATGCGGGTGGGCTTTGGCATGCGGCTGGGACTTTTTGAGGTTGCCGATAAAATCGGACTCGACAAGGTCGTTCGCTGGATGGAGAACATCTACAGCGAATTCGGGGACATCAGGTACAAACCCTCCCCCCTGATCAAAAAACTGGTCAGGGCCAAACATTTCGGCATTTCAGTGGGGCAGGGGTTCTATGCTTACGATGGCGAGGGGACCCGCATTTGTAACAAAACCAATCCCTGTTAACCGAAAAAATCTCGATTTATGAAAGTATTAGTCCTCAACTGCGGAAGCAGTTCCATCAAATACCAGCTGTTCGACATGGCTGAACGGCGTGTGATTTCCAAAGGGGGAATCGAAAAGCTGGGAATGAAAGGGTCGTTTCTCAAGCATACGCGCGAAGACGGCCAGGGTGTGCTCTTTGAAGGGGAGATCATTGACCACAAGGTGGGCATTGAGTATATTTTGGGGGTTTTGACCAGTGCCAAACACGGCTGCCTGAAGAGCCTCAATGAGATTGATGCCGTGGGACACCGGGTGGTGCACGGTGGTGAACGTTTCAAGTCAAGTGTTTTCATTGACGAGGAGGTCAAGGCCGTACTCGAGAAAAATGTCAGTCTGGCGCCCCTGCACAATCCGCCCAACCTGAAGGGGATCTACGCCATGGAAGAACTCCTTCCGGGAATTCCCCAGGTGGGAGTCTTCGACACCGCCTTTCACCAGACCATGGAGCCCCATGCCTACATGTACGGCATTCCATACACCCTCTATAAAAAGCATGCCATCAGGAGATACGGATTTCACGGAACCAGCCACCGGTATGTGAGCCAGCAGGTATGTGATGTGCTGGGAAGAGATATCACCACCCAGAAGATCATTACCTGTCACCTGGGCAACGGAGCTTCCATCGCCGCCGTTAAAAATGGCCATTCCATGGATACCTCCATGGGGTTCACCCCCATAGAAGGGCTGATCATGGGCACCCGTGCCGGAGACCTCGACATCGGGGTGGTCACTTTTATCATGGAAAAGGAAGAACTGGGGCTTCGTTCGGCCAATTCGATGTTCAATAAGCACAGCGGAATGCTCGGACTGACCGGGGTTTCATCTGACATGAGGGAGATCGAGCAGGCTGCCAGCGAGGGAAATGAAAGGGCGGCCCTGGCCCTGGAGATGTACAGCTACAGGGTTAAGAAATATATCGGCTCCTATGCCGCCGCTATGGGTGGCGTGGACATCATCGTCTTCACCGGAGGAATCGGCGAAAATGCCGGGAATATCAGGGAAGACTCCCTGGCTGGACTCGAATTTCTGGGGGTCGACCTCGATGTCGAAAAAAACAGAAATTTCAGAAAGGAAGGGGAGATCAGCAAGCCCTCCTCGCGGGTGAAGGTCATGGTCATCCCCACCAATGAGGAGCTTATGATCGCCCTCGACACCGAGACCATCATCAGGGAAAGAAAGGAAATTTCAGCATAATCGTAAAAAGGGGGGCTTCACCTCCCTTTTTTTATGTTGGCATTTGTTAAATTTACTGCGTTATCAGTGGAAATCACACAAAGAAGGAAACGATGGAGATAAGACATCTCGACGAAATCATTGCGACAGTAAGGGGGAGGGCTCCCCGCCGGCTGGTGGTCGTCAATGCCGTGGATGCCCATACCCTGGAAGCGGTGAATGCCGCCGTGGACCAGGGAATCGTCAGGGCCATCCTTACCGGGGACCCCGGAAAGATCAGGGCCACCTGTGAAATGCTGGGGCTTGACCCCGGGAAATTCACCATCGAGGCTGCGGCTTCCGAAGACGAGGCGGCCCGCCGTGCGGTGGAGCTGATCTCCCAGGGGAAGGCTGACCTCATGATGAAGGGGCTGCTGAGCACCGATAAATATATGAAGGCCATCCTTAACAAGGAATACGGACTTCTTCCGCCCAAGGGAGTGCTCAGCCATGTGACGGTCATTGAGAATAAGAGCTATCATAAATTGCTGACCGTTGGTGATGTGGCGATCATTCCTTATCCCGACCTGTCGCAGAAGATCGTCATGACCGGCTATCTCATCCGCACGGCCAGGGCCCTGGGGATTGAAAATCCCAAGGTGGCGCTGATTGCCGCCACGGAACAGGTGCTGGTCTCCATTCCGGCCTGTACCGATGCTGCCGTGATTGCCAAGATGGCGGAGCGGGGGCAGATTTCCGGAGCGATGGTTGACGGGCCCATGGCCCTTGATGTGGCCATTGACGCCGGGGCGGCAGCAATCAAGAAGATCACCTCGCCGGTGGCCGGCGATGCTGACTGCCTGCTGTTCCCCAACATCGACGCCGGGAATGTCTTTTATAAGATGAGTTCCAAGATGTGCCAGTCGGAACAGGCGGCCATCGTCATGGGGGCCAGGGTTCCCGTGGTTCTTTCCAGCCGCGGAGATACCATGCAGACCAAACTCTATTCCATAGCCCTTGCTGCCATGCTGGGATAATGCCATCAGCCCATGAACGATTTTCTTGTACTGGCCATCAACCCGGGTTCCACTTCCACGAAATTTGCCGTTTATGAAGGGGAAAAACCCCTTCTTGTCAAAACCCTCAGGCACAGCATCGAGGAGATCTCTAAATACCACAGCATCATAGACCAGTTTGACTTCCGCAAGGGACTGATCATCGATGCCCTCGTGGAAGAGGGCATCGTGGTAGACTCCATCAAGCACATCATAGGCCGGGGAGGACTCACCTGGCCTGTGGAGTCGGGGGTTTATGTGGTGAACAACCTGATGCTGCAGCATGCCCGTGAGGGGGTGATGGGGCAGCATGCCAGCAACCTGGGACCCCTGATCGCCGATTTCGTGGCGCTGCAGATTCCCGGAGCCAGAGCATATATCGCCGACCCTGTGGTCACCGATGAACTCGACGATATCGCCAGAATTGCGGGGCATCCCAAATTCGAAAGGGTTTCGATATTCCACGCCCTCAACCAGAAAGCCATTGCCCGGATGCATGCCCGCAAAACCGGGAAAAGCTATGAGGAACTCAACCTGATCGTCATCCATCTTGGCGGAGGCATTTCCGTTGGTGCCCACAAAAAGGGGAAGGTCATTGATGTGAACAACGCCCTCAACGGAGAAGGCCCTTTCAGTCCCGAGAGATCAGGGACCCTGCCGGTCTTCCAGCTTATCGATCTCTGCTTTTCAGGAAAGTATTCCAAAGACCAGATTCAGCGTATGGTCGTGGGCGAAGGGGGGTATGTGGCCTACCTGGGAACCAACGATGCCCAGGAGGTGCAGCAGAGGGCGGAAAAGGGAGATCTCAAAGCCCGGTTTATCCAGGATGCCCTGGGATACCAGGTTTCCAAACTGATCGGTGAAATGGCGGTAGTCCTCGATGGCAACGTCGATGGCATCCTGCTCACGGGCGGACTGGCCTTCAACAATTATCTCACCGGCTATGTCACCGCCAAAACCTCCTTTATCGGACCGGTCTTCATCTATCCCGGCGAGGATGAACTGCAGGCCCTGGCCATGAACGCCCTCAGGGTGGCCCGGGGCGACACAATTCCCCGAACCTACAACGGCCACCCCGGCCATCAGGGAAAGGCCTAAGCTGACAGAACAGTCGGAAGATAGGGGGTAAGTATATCAGAAGTTAAGAAGCAGGATAATATGGTGAAAAATCGATAGGATGACAATACTGGATATATTTAATATTTCGCTGCCCCTGACCAACCCGGTGCTCATCTTCTCGGTGATCCTTTTTGTCATCCTTTTCACCCCCATCATCCTTGACAGGCTTTCTATTCCCCACCTGATCGGACTCATCATTGCCGGCATCATCATTGGTCCCTACGGGTTCAATATCATCACCCGTGACAGCAGCATCGTTCTGTTCGGGACCGTGGGACTCCTCTATCTCATGTTCATTTCGAGCCTGGAAATGGACATGCATGAATTCCGTAAAAATTCAGGAAAGAGTGTTCTTTTTGGGTTTTACACCTTTATCGTACCCATGGTGCTGGGAACCCTGAGCAGCTATTATCTCCTGGGATTTTCATGGATCACTTCCATACTGCTGGCCAGTATGTATGCCTCCAATACGCTGATCACCTATCCCATAGTGAGCAAACTGGGGGTTGCCAAGAACAGGGCGGTCAACATTTCGGTGGGGGCTACCATTATCACCACGGTGGCTGCCCTTCTGGTGCTGGCCATCATCGTGGCGATGACCAAAGGGGAGATCAGCACCGGTTTCTGGGTATCCACGGGAGTCTCCTTCCTGCTCTTCGGAATGGTGATCATATTTGTTTTTCCCCTTATTGGCCGCTGGTTTTTCAAAAGATTCCACGAAAGTGTGGGCCAGTATATTTTTGTGCTGGCCATGGTATTTCTGGGGTCTTTCCTTTCCCAGATAGCGGGAATAGAACCCATCGTGGGGGCATTCCTGGTTGGGATGTCGCTCAACAAGCTGATCCCTTCCACATCCCCCCTGATGAACAGGATAGAATTTGTGGGTAACGCCCTGTTTATCCCCTTCTTTCTGATTGGCGTGGGCATGCTCATTGATATCAGAATCTTTGTTGCCGATAGAAATACCATTCTGGTAGCCGGAGTAATGACTGTTGTGGCGACGGCATCCAAATGGATTGCGGCCTGGATGACCCAGAAAACCTTCCGTTTCAGCGCCACAGAGAGAGGTCTGATGTTTGGTCTGACCAACTCTCAGGCCGCCTCAACGCTGGCCGCCGTTTTAGTGGGGTATAACGTCATCCTGGGCACCGCAGCTGATGGGACCCCGATAAGACTGCTCAACGATGCGGTGTTAAACGGAACGGTGGTCATGATTCTTATTACCTGTACCATAGCTTCCATGGTGACCCAGAGGAGTGCCCAGAAAGTTGTTTTGGGAGAGATCTCGGCCGATGAGATTCCCGGAGAGACCGACCTTCCTGAGAAAATTCTGATTCCCCTGGGGAACATTGAGAATGTGGAGGAGCTCATCAACCTGAGTGTGACCGTGAAGTCCTCCTCGAAGGGAAGTGTGCTGATCGGGCTGAATATTATCAACAACATGCAGCAGAATCCTGCGGCCGAGAAGAGCGCCCTGCGATTGATGGAAAAAGCCCAGAAAGCCGCGGCAGCCACCGAGAATTCCCTTCTTCCCCTGGTGCGTTACGATATCAACCTGGTGAACGGGGTCAGCAGCGTGGTCAAGGAGAACAAGGTGACTGACCTGATTATCGGCCTCCATGAAAAAAGAGGAATGACCGACTCCTTCCTGGGCGACCTCACCAATGGCATTCTGAATACCTGCAATACCACGACCCTCATTTACAGGGCTGTGCAGCCCCTCTCGACCATTCGCCGCACCGTGGTATATGTTCCCGACAATGCCGAAAAGGAGATTGGTTTTCCCTGGTGGCTGGTCAAAATATGGAATATCGGCCGGAATACCGGTTCTGATCTCCTCTTTTACGGATCGGAAGAAATTATACAGCTTTTGAAAAGGATTCATTTGAAGCATCCTGTGCAGGCCGGGTTCAGGGTTTTTCGGGACTGGGAGAATTTTCAGGAATTGTCGAAGGAGGTACGCAAAAATGACAATCTGGTGTTTGTCCTCAGCCGCAAGGATTATCCATCGTATCACCCGATGATGACCGATATTTCGCACTTTCTGAACGATTATTTTGCCGGTCTGAGCTTTACCCTGGTTTTCCCCATGCAGTCGGGTGTGGCTGAAGAAAATACCTTTAGCGCCACCAGTACTTCGATGTACGAGCCCTTGTCAGGAAGCTTCGACAGGGGCGATGATCTCCTGAAGATCATCTCACGACTCTTCAAAAAACGGTAGCCTCTGCCATCAGGGACCAACCCTTCGCCTGGTGACTGGCTGGTTACCGCTAAAAAAAAAGCTGACTTCGGGGGAAGCCAGCCTTTATTGAATCTTACGCCGTTACAGATCAGACCACGTAGGTTGAAGAGGCTGTATCGCCACCGCGTCCTGTCCAGTTGGTATGGAAGAATTCGCCGCGGGGCTTGTCGATACGTTCGTACATGTGGGCGCCGAAGTAGTCGCGCTGGGCCTGCAGCAGGTTGGCGGGCAGCCTTTCGCTGCGGAAACCGTCGAAATAGCAGAGGGCCGAGGTGAGTGCCGGCACCGGAATTCCGTTGGCCAGCGCCGTGGCGCATACCCTGCGCCATCCCTCCTGGGCGGCTTCTATCTTCTCCTTGAAGAAGGGGTCGAGCAGCAGGTTGGGCAGGGCGGGATTTTTGTCAAAGGCCTTCTTGATGTCGCCGAGGAATGCCGAGCGGATGATGCACCCCCCCCTCCACATCAGGGCAATGCCGCCGTAGTTGAGGTTCCAGCCATACTCTTTGGCGGCTTCCATCATCAGGTTGTACCCCTGGGCATAAGAGATGATCTTGGCCCCGTAGAGCGCCATCTTCAGGTCGTTAATAAACTGCTGTTTGTCGCCTTTAAATTCCGGTTTCGGTCCGTTCAGCACCTTGCTGGCCGCCACACGGATCTCCTTCTGCGCCGAGAGACAGCGCGAAAAGACCGACTCGCCGATCAGGGTCAGCGGAATGCCCAGGTCAAGGGCTGTGACGGCTGTCCATTTGCCGGTTCCTTTCTGTCCTGCCGTATCGAGTATCTTCTCCACGATGGGTTCACCATCCTCATCCTTAAAGGCCAGGATGTCACGGGTGATTTCGATGAGGTAGCTGTCGAGCTCTCCGGTATTCCACTTCTTAAAGACTTCATGCTGCTCGAAGGCTCCCATGCCCAGGAGGTCCTTCATCAGGTGGTAGGCCTCGTTGATAATCTGCATATCGCCGTATTCGATGCCATTGTGCACCATTTTGACGAAGTGGCCAGCGCCGCCTTCTCCCACCCAGTCGCAACAGGGCGTGCCGTCGTCCACTTTGGCCGCCACGGCCTGGAAGATCTCCTTCACATGGGGCCATGCCGCCGGAGAACCTCCGGGCATCATGGATGGTCCAAGCAGGGCGCCTTCTTCACCGCCCGACACGCCGGTGCCGATATAGAGCAACCCTTTGCTCTCGACATATTTGGTGCGGCGGATGGAATCGGGAAAATGGGAATTCCCACCGTCAATGATGATATCCCCAGGCTCCAGATGGGGGAGGAGCAACTCAATAAAGTCATCAACGGGCTTGCCTGCCTTCACCAGCATCATCACCTTGCGGGGACGCTCCAGGGAGGCTACCAGTTCTTCGATGCTGTGGGCGCCGATGAATTTCTTGCCGGCACCCCGGCCATTTATGAAATCATCGACCTTTGATACGGTACGGTTGTATACCGCCACCGTATATCCCTTGCTCTCCATGTTTAATACCAGGTTCTCGCCCATGACGGCTAACCCGATTAGTCCGATGTCTGCTAACTTCTTCATTTTATAACTATTAGATTAATCTTATTTAAGTCTTTGTTTAACTATTGAATCTGAACCCCATTTCCCTGAGTTTACAAATGGTCTCTTCATGTACATTTGTGCACCTGAGGGTATAGGCTGTAAATTCGCGTCTGACAGGGTAATCGCCCCTCCATTTTTCAAAGAGTGAGGGGTTTCTGCGCAGGTTGGTGTCGTCGGCTGTGATGTTGTAGGTTGCCAGCACGGCATCACCCAGCAGGCTTTCTTCAGAGCGTATTTTCCCGGAAGCGTCGCTTCCGTCAAGGGATATCAATGGTTCCGGGGGAAGTTCCACGCCGGCAGGCTCCCATTGGTCGAGTCCCAGTCCGAAAAAGCGGCTCACCGCCCTGACGCTCATCAGGGTACCGTTGGCTTTCCCGTCGCGTGAATATCCGGCGATATGGGGCGTGGCCAGAAGGGCTTTCTCCATCAGTCCCGGATGAATGTCCGGTTCATTTTCCCAGCAATCGAGGATCACGTCACTTATATCATTTCTTTCTATGGCATTTATAACGGCAATTGTATCAAACACTTCTCCCCGGCAACTGTTGATGAGTAATGGTTTTTTGAGGAGTCTTCCCGGGAATGTTTCGTCCACCATATGCCAGGTGGCATCCCTGCCCTCCATGTTCAGGGGAACATGGAAGGTGATGATATCGGCGTTTTGGCAGATGGTCTCCATAGTTACAAAAGTATCAAGGCCTTCTTCCCTTTCGCGGGGGGGGTCGTTCAGCAGGACTTGCATGCCCAGGAGGCGGCCGATCTTTTCCACCTTTTTGCCCACGTTTCCCACGCCCACGATGCCAATGGTGGTCTCGGCGAGGTGGCGGTTTCGTTTCGCGGCCCAGGTGAAGAGGGCGGCAGCGATGTACTGTTCCACACTTCCGGCGTTGCATCCCGGGGCGTTGGTCCAGGCGATGCCAGCAGCTTTACAATAGGCCGTATCGATGTGGTCGAAGCCGATGGTGGCCGTGGCAATGAATTTCACCGCCGATCCCGCCAGGAGGGCTTCGTTGCAAATGGTGCGCGTTCGTGTGATCAGCGCATCGGCATCACGTACCGTTTCCGGAGTGGTCTTGCTCCCCGGAAGGTAAACCACTTCGGCAAACGGCTCAAAAACACCCCTGATATAGGGGATCTTGTCATCAATGACGATTTTCATTTATACCTGCAATTCATTAAACACATAGATTCACAGAACACACCAAAAATTCAAATATCCTTCAGGCAACACTTAACAAATCTCATCTGTTAATGTCTAATGAGGTTTTTGTAAGTAGTATTCAGACACGATTTCTTCCAAAATCAGGGAAGTGCGTGCGGCGGATTCCCCGGTACTGGCACATTCACCCTCCCCTCTGAGGGCGCTGACGACCTGGCTGATCAGGTTGAATTGTATATTCTCAGGATTTACAAATCTGAATTTGTGGATTCCCTCGCGGTTTTCCATCACCACTTCGCCATGGCGGAAGCTGGAAAAGGTGATTCTCCCTTTGTCGCCAGTGATATCGATCAGGTCGGCTTCCCCGCTTTTATCGGCCACGAAGCACCAGTGTCCGCATCCGGTGATGCCGCTGGCAAAGCGGAAAGCCGCTTCCACGGTATCTTCGGCAGGATAGAGACCTCCCCGGTTGACGGCCATTCCCCTGACAGCATCGATGGGACCGAACAAAAAATCGAGATAGTCGAACTGGTGGGAGGCCAGGTCATAAAAGTAACCTGCCCCGGCGATGTCGGGTCTGATATGCCAGCTCATCTCCTCAGGGCGCTGGTTTCTCTCCCTGGCCTGTTTGAAGAGCTTTAATCCGACGGTCATCACCTCGCCGATCTCCCTGTTGTCAATGAGTTCCTTCACCTTCAGGAAGGCAGGAAGGGTTCGCCGGTAGTAGGCGACGTACAGGGGCATTCCCGTATTCCGGGAGACATCCAGCATTTCCTGACACTCGCGGTGGTTCAGGGCCATGGGTTTTTCGACATACACCGGTTTTCCCGCCTGCATGGCCGCAATGGCGTATCGGGCATGCGTGGAGGGGGGAGTGGCCACATAAACGGCATTGACTTCAGGGTCAGCGATCAGGTCGCCGGCCGAAGCCGTCCACCTGGCCACCCCATGCCGCCGGGCATAGTCCTCCGCTTTGGCGGCATCGCGGCGCATTACGGCCACCAACCGGGAATGCGGCACCTTATTGAAGGCGGGAGCGCTCTTCAACTCGGTAACACTGCCGGCACCTATCATGCCCCATCTTATTTCAGTCATTATTTCTCGCATCGCAGGCGGTTTAACCGGTGATCAGTAACCTGTAATCAGTACCCGGTAACCGGTAATGGGTGTGACTGTGTCAAAACCGATTACTGAATACCGTTTACCGATTACACTTCCCATTCATTAGAGTTATATTTTGAAACGGTCACGGAAGGCCCAGAGTCCCAGTGCCGGATTGGAGATAAAAAAGATCTCCTCGCCGTTGGGCAGGGCGTTGTATCCGTCTTTCAGCACTTCGGG
>CAYWUJ010000021.1:32067-41278 GCA_964461455.1 uncultured Prolixibacteraceae bacterium
GTTGTATCCGTCTTTCAGCACTTCGGGATTGTAGCTGGCCACCATTTTGTCGTAGTCGGCCCATTGGAATCCTACGCTTTCGATCTCTTCGCGGGTCAGGTTTTCTTTTCCCTTTCCCGGACAGTAGGTGATGGAGAAGCGGCCTTCGGAGGAGCCGTGGATCAGGTGGGCGGCCGCTCCCAGGTTATTCTGCAGCTCTTCGTTCCCGGCCGTGACCTTCAGGGTGTGGGGGGTGCCGAAGTAGCCGTATTTCCTGATCAGCCGGTCGATCTCCTTATCTTCTCCGAACTCTTTGAGTGCCGGAGCCAGGACGATCAGTTCACCGCCGTCGGCCAGGGCCATGCGGGTTCTGTAAATGCTCTTATTCCCCAGCCAGGTGCTTTTAAATTCGCTGGGGTCGAGCCATACCACCACTTTCTGCAGGGGTTTATCCACCATTTCGAAGTTGACTTCCAGGGAGAGGCGGGCAGCCTTGTCGAATACGGAGAAGTCGTCGCCGATGAAAAGTCCGTAAGTTTGGAGCTTCCCGCTGCGGTTGACGCCCACCACGGTCTGCACATAAACGATGGGCAGGTGGGCGGCGAAGTGGTCCGAGGCATAGTTAAAGATTTTCCTGACCGGCGTGTCGGCACGTCCCATCATCCTTTCCATACCGTAGGCGGCGCCGATGAAATGGCTTTTGTTGATCCCTTCGGCACCCCCTGTGCCCACGAAGATATTCTTGTTGTAGTTGGCCATTCCCACCACTTCATGGGGGACCACCTGTCCGATCGAGAGGATCAGGTCAAAGCCTCCTTCAGTGAGCAGTTTGTTGACCTGTGCCGGCCAGGGATAGTCGACGGCACCTTCTGACACTTTCCTGACGAACTCTCCGGGGACGTATCCCAGGGTGACCACGTCATTCCGCCAGTCGTGGTCACGGAACAGGGTGGGTGGTGTTTTCCCGAACATGTGGCTGATCTGATGGCTGCTCATGGGGGTGTGGGTTCCCAGGGCTGGCAGGATGTCGGTGAGCCTCTCGCCGAAATACTCCCAGCTCATCTCGGTGAGTTCTCCGGCGCGGCTGGGCAGCCGGGTATAGTCGGGAGGGATGGCCAGGACTTTTTTCCGGGTTCCCATTTTTGCAAAAGCCCCGGTGAGGCCGCTGCGCAGATCATCGGCCGTCATGTTGTGGCGGACCGATCCGCTTTCAAAGTAGATCATACTCTATTTATTAGTTCACAAAAACAGATTTTCAGACCCATGAATTCAGGTGAGCGCATTGACTACATCCGTTATCCGTGTCAGTTAACCATGATGGCATGTTCTCTGCTTATGGTTGCTCCCGTGCTGAACCCCGTCGATCTCATCCCGGATTACCGGGATTCGTTTCCCCGCCGGCTCTGCCGCGAGGAGCTTCAATTCATCAGAGAATACTACGGTCCCGCTCCTGGTGTTGGCGTTTACCGCTTCACGCGGGCATTTCCTTTCCAGATGCTCCATACCATCTCTTCGTCGGCCGGCTGGGCATAGTCGGTCAGGAAGGTGGTGGCCAGGGCCCCCGTGGCCCATCCGAACTGGGGCCATTTTTCGGGATCCCATCCCCTGAGGATGCCATAGAGCAGTCCGCCGACAAATCCGTCCCCCCCGCCGATGCGGTCGAGGACGTTGATTCTGCGGGGTTCTACAACATGCCATTGATCTCCTTCGAGCATGATAGCGCCCCAGAGATGTTCATTGGCGCTGATGACCTGGCGGAGGGTGGTGGCGAAGACCGAGGCATTGGGAAATGCTTTCCGCACCCTGCCGATCATGGCCTTGAATCCGTCGATTTCAGAAGTGATTCCCTGGCCTCCGGCTTCGGGGCCTTCGATGCCCAGACAAAGCTGAAAGTCCTCTTCGTTGCCGATCAGGATGTCGGAGAGGGAGGCGATTTCCGTGAAAATGGCGTGAAGTTCCTGTTCGCGGCCTTTCCAGAAGGAAGCCCTGTAGTTGAGGTCAAAGGAGATGTGGGTGCCGTATTTCCGGGCAAAGCGGGCAATTTCGAGGCAGAAGCGGCTGGTTTCGGGCGAAAGGGCGCCGATCAGTCCCGAGAGATGAACAATCTGCACTCCCTCCTTGTCAAAAATACGCTCCAGGTCGAAGTCCTTCACGTTGAGGGTACGTCCCACCTCGCCGGCCCTGTCGTTCTGCACGCGCGGACCGCGGGTGCCAGATCCGCTGTCTGCAATATTGAACTGGTGGCGGTATCCCCAGGGGTTTCCCTGAGGGACTTCAGGGCCTTCGAAGTCCATGTTCCTGCTGCGAAGGTTACTCTTGATGAACTGGGCGATGGGACTCTCCTTCACGAAGGTGGTCAGCACTTTCACGGGGAGACCCAGGAAAGAGGAGATACTGGCCACATTGGTTTCGGCGCTGGTGGCCTGCATCTCGAAAAGGGAGCTGCTGTGCACCGGTTGTCCGTTGACGGGTGTGATACGCACTCCCATACTGGTGGGGACCAGCATGGCATATTTACAATCTTTTTTCAAACGTATACTCATCATTGTCAGTTTTGATATTACAAAGAGCGGTCATGAATTCCGGGAATGCCGGGGCTTTCCGGGAAGAGAAGGGTGCCGGGGTGTTACACGCCGCGGGTCGGGTGGGGGACCAGGTCGGTAAGGTCGCTGATCCTGACAGGTTTTCCTTCGTCGATTGATTTGCGGGCTGCCACGCCAATGAGCACCGACATGGCGCCATCACGGGTTCCGGCGGAGTGTTTCAGGGGATCGGCCATCGCGGGATTGCGGAAGATCTTATCCTGGAGACGGGTGTCGCCACCTCCGTGGCCGGCCCTGACCTGGGGAACCTTCACCAGTTCCGACTTTCCGAAGTTGTCGGAAACATAGATCTCATCGAAGCGTTCCGATTTCTCTGATTCCTGGCTCATCTCGCGGGCGTGGAGTTCTGCCTGGTTGGCCAGTTCCTGCTGTCGCCAGGGGAGCCCCTCCCAACTGTCAATTCTTCCTGTGCGCCCGTTAAAGGCCACCGAGAAACCCTCATAGGGGGAATAGGTGGTCAGCGAATAACTCACCTGCACATTGTTGGCATATTTGATCTGGACCGCCATCTTGTCGAAGATGTCGATGCTTTCGCGCCAGAGGCAGTTATCGCGGATATATCCGTCGTACTGCTCATTGGCCACGTAAAGATCCATGTACTCTTTGTTTTTGGTGATGTCGTAATAGAACTTGCACTTTTCCTTGTATCCGCAGGAGCGGCAGTTGGGACCCCGGAAGGCGTTGTTCTTTCCGTAGTGGTCGAGCGATCCGAAGGCAAAGACCTCTACCGGGTCGCTGTCGATCCACCAGTTGAGCAGGTCGAAATGGTGGGAAGCCTTATGAAGCAGAAGAGTCCCACTCTTGTCGCGATGGCCGTGCCAGCGGCGGAAGTAATCGGCGCCGTGATAGGTGTTCAGGTACCAGTGGAAATCGACGGAAGTGATCTCCCCGGCTCTCTTTTCTGCCAGCAGCTCCTTGATGCGGGTGAACTGGGTGCCGTAGCGGTAGTTGAAACCCACGATGACCTTGCGGCCGGTCCTGCGCTCGGCATCGAGAATCGCCTGGCATTTCACCTCGTCGGTGGTCATGGGTTTTTCGGTGAGGACATCGCAACCCGACTCCAACCCCTTGATGATGAACTGGTCATGGGTGGCATCGACGGTGGTGACAATGAGCAGGTCGGGTTTTACTTTGGCCAGCATCTCGTCGAAGTTGGTGAAGACAGGACAGTTGGTCCCGATGAATTTGCGGGCGTATTCCAGTCTGCCCTGATTGATATCACAGAGTCCGGCGAATTCAATAATGTCGCCGTATTCCTGGTTGATGTGCCTGCCCCAGAAACCATTTCCGCGGCTTCCGGTGCCCACCAGGGCAATTCTCCTTTTAGGAGCTGCGGAGCCTGCAGAGGAGGCTGCCGCCCCGAAAGGGCTGACCAGCATGGATCCTGCTACGACCGCCCCTGAAGTGGTTAAAAAATCTCTTCTTTTCATTATGGTTACAATTTAGGTGAATGGTCTGATTACACTCCGCCATAGGCGCTATACCCTCCGTCGACGGGAATCACGATGCCTGTGATGAAGGAGGAGATGTCGGAAAGGAGAAAGAGGGTGGCTCCCTGCAGATCTTCGGGTTCCCCGAATTTGCCCATGGGGGTGCTGTTGACGATTTTCTGGCCCCGTGGTGAAAATCCTCCGGTTTTCTCATCGAGCACCAGAAAGCGGTTCTGGTTGGTGATGAAGAATCCCGGAGCTATGGCGTTGACGCGGATGCCCACTTTGGCCAGGTGTACCGACAACCACTCGGTGAAGTTGTTGACCGATGCCTTGGCAGCCGAATAGGCCGGAATTTTGGTCAGCGGTTTGTAGGAGTTCATCGAGGAGATGTTGAGGATAACCCCTTTCCTTTTCTTCAGCATGTCGGTGGTAAAAACCATCGTAGGTAAAAGGGTCCCCTTGAAATTGAGGGCGTATACCTTGTCAAAGCCCTCCATTTGCAAACCATAAAAGGTGTCTTCGGGATGGTCGATATCCTTTTCTTCCATCTGTTCGACTTTTGTGGTGGCCTGGGGACTGTTTCCCCCGGCGCCATTGATGAGAATGTCGATCTCCCCCAGTTTTTCATTGATGATGGCTTTGGCTTTGACCAGCGACTCCCGGTCCAGTACGTTGGCTTCTACGCCAATCACCGTGCTTCCGCATTCGGCTTCAATTTCAGCGGCCACTTTTTCTGCCACCTCCCTGTTGATGTCGGCAATGGCCACTTTCAGTCCGGCGGCCGCCAGCGCCCGCACCATGGTGTTTCCCAGAACACCGGCTCCTCCGGTGATGACACAAACTTTTCCCTTTAAATCTTCAAACGATAATGCCTTCATATTCTTAATATTACGTGATAATGATCATTCCTGTGTTCCTGTGGTCTTTCCCGATGGTCAGACCTGTCTGATGACCGGGGTTCCGGGGCGATGGGGCGTTCATGATTCACTGCTTAAAACCTTTGTAATAATCGAGATTCTCGCGGGTGATGATCTCAATGGGGGAATAGTGGACTTCCGCTACCGGAATTTTCAGGACCACTCCCCGGAAGAGGGTTTCCACGGCATTGAATCCCTGTTCTTCGGGACGCTGACAGATCAGGAAATCTACGATTCCTTTCCTGAGGAACGTGACATTCTCCTTCAGCAGGTCATTGCCGACCAGGGCGATATGTCGGTTTCCCATGCGGTCGATGACCCTGGCGGCGAGATAAACTTTCGAGCTGGTGACAAAAATACCTGACGGAGGATCCTGGGTGAGCAGTTCTGTCAGTTCCTCCTCACACGTTGTGGTGTTGGAAAGGGCAATCTCGGCGGTCTGAATCTGTTGGTCAGTGCGGTTTTCCCTGAACCAGTCATAAAAACCCCGTTCCCTCTGCAACAGATGGTTCTGGTGATCGGTTTCCCGGGCAAAATGGATCACCAGCAGTTTTTTGCCGGCAGGAACCAGCATGGAGAGCAGGCGTGCCGAGAGTTGACCGCACTGGTATGAGTTCTGTCCGATGTAGGCCAACTGCCCCTGTCGGGGAATATTGGAGTCTATAAAAACAAAAGGAATACCCCCGGCCTTGAGTTTCGTGATGAAATCCATGGCTTCCAGGGCAAAGAAGGGGGCAAAAACCACCACGTCGGGAGCCATGGAAAGCAGCTGGACCGCTTTTTCCCGGAAGTCACCCGGGTCGGCCTGGCTGAAGTTCAGAATTTCTGCCGTGACCCCGTACTGTCTGAGTTCGGTGATGGCCTTCCTGATCCCCTCCACCGGTTTGGTCCAGTAACCATCGCGCGAGAGGGGAGTGGGCAGAAGGACCCCTACCACCAGCCCCTTCCTGGAGGCCAGCGTACTGGCCAGAATATTGGGACGGTAATCCATCTCCTCGATGATCTGTTCCACCCTTTGCCGGGTTTCCTCAGAAACTTCACCCCGGTGATGCAGCACACGGTCGACGGTCCCCATCGACACATTCGCCTTCCGCGCAATGTCCTTGATCCGTATCTCTCTTTTTGCTTCCATTCCGGAGAAATAAAACTTTCTGATCGCCACTTAGAAATCCAAAATTAAGGAATAAATCGGCTCCGTGTACGAACACGGAACGAAAAATCCTCCCGGATGTTATGCTGTAAAACATGTTTTACGCTTGTGGCTCCCTCCCGGTGCTGAATGTTCCTCAGGGATCGCTTTCATGCCATGTAAACCTTTATTTTTGTCTTTCGTTAGGAGAGGTAACCTGATGGTTGATTTCTGTTGACGATACATGCGATTACAAAAACAGACTTAGAGATGATAAGAAAAATGATGATGGTCCTGTCGCTCCTGGGGGTGCTGGCGGGGTGCAATAAGAAGAACGATCCGCCGAAGCCTGAGGTGGGCACGGCGGTACCGGCTGCTTTCTGGATGACGTCGGGTGACGGGAAGACCCTCTTAAACAGGGAACCCGATTTGAAGTTCGCCTTTGTGAACAATGTACATCCGGTGATAGACATCGACACCAGCGAGGTCTTCCAGGAGATCGACGGTTTTGGGTACACCCTCACGGGAGGCAGTGCCATTCTTTTGAGCAGGATGGGGGCTTCCGTGAGGCAGGCCCTGTTGCGGGAAATGTTCTCTTCTGAGGGGCTAAATGTCAGTTACCTTCGTTTGAGCATTGGGGCTTCTGACCTGAGCGACAGGGTGTTCACCTACAATGATCTGCCGGCGGGGATGACCGACCCTGAGATGAAGCAGTTTTCCCTGGAACCTGACCGCAAGGAGCTGATTCCTGTGTTGAAGGAGATTCTGGCCATTCAACCGGGCCTCAAAATTCTGGGGTCTCCGTGGTCACCGCCGGTATGGATGAAGGACAACAAGCGTTCCATCGGGGGCTCCCTTCTTCCCGGGTATTACGATGCTTATGCCCTGTATCTGGTGAAGTACATTCAGGGCATGGCCGCCGAAGGGATCGCCATCGATGCCATCACCGTGCAGAATGAGCCTTTGCATCCAGGGAACAATCCCAGTTTGCTGATGCCTGCGGCGCAGCAGGCCGCCTTTATACGCCAGAGCCTGGGGCCTGCCTTCAGGGCTGCCGGTATCAACACGAAAATCATCATCTACGACCACAATGCTGACCGGATCGACTATCCTCTGGAAGTGCTGGCAGATGCCGGGGCGCGGCAATACATCGATGGCACTGCCTTTCACCTGTATGGCGGCTCCATCGGGGAGTTGTCAAAGGTGCACCAGGCCTATCCCGACAAAAATCTCTACTTCACGGAACAGTGGGTGGGGGCACCCTCCAATTTCGGTGGTGACCTTGCGTGGCATGTGAGGGAACTGATCATCGGGGCCACGCGCAACTGGTGCCGCACGGTGCTGGAATGGAACCTGGCCGCCGATCCCAACCAGGACCCTCATACCGACGGGGGATGCACCCAATGCCTGGGTGCCGTGACCATTGACGGTGACATGGTGACCCGCAATGTCGCATGGTATATCATTGGCCATGCTTCGAAATTCGTAAGGCCGGGGGCCGTGAGAATCGGCTCCACCATGATTGACGGGCTCCCCAATGTGGCCTTCCGAAACCCTGACGGCAGTAAAGTGGCCATCGTTCTCAACGACTCCGGAAACCAAAGGAGTTTCAATATCCGCTATTCCGGGAAAAAGCTGGCGGTGACCCTTCCTGCCGGTTCTGTGGGATCCTTTATATGGTAGACCTTTGTGAAAACAGGGGTCTCATTTTTAAGAACATTTGATTCCAAATAAATGAAAAATCCTTATTTTCACAGCGTTTTACGAAAACCCAGCCTAACGGAGCCATGTTTTCCGGTCAATGCCGGGACCAGGCCAGGGCCCGGAAACCTGAAATGAAAGAAGCTATTTTATATAATTGAAGAATAACTCATTTAATGCAATTCTTAACATGAAGAATCAGATGAAAAAAGGAATTTCAAGGAGGCAGTTTCTCGGGACCGCGGCAGTAGGTTTGGCAGGATTTGCCGTCATCCCCGGACTGGCAGGGTGCAAGCCCAAGGTCGTCCCCAGCAGTGATCTCAGGCTGGGATTCATCGGCATGGGACAGCAGGCGATGTTTTTGCTGAAGGGATTCATCAACATTCCCGGTGTGCGGGTGTTGGCAGGTTCCGATGTCTATGGGATCAAGTGCAAACGTTTTGAGAAGAGGGTAAAGGCCCACTATGCCGAAAAGGGCGAAGAGGTCGGGATTCAGACTTATGAGAAGTACCAGGATCTTCTGGCACGTGAGGACATTGACGCCGTGGTGATTGCCACTCCCGACCATTTCCATGCCATTATCGCCATTGCAGCGATCAAGGCAGGTAAGGATGTTTACCTCGAGAAGCCGCTGACTTTTACCATCAAAGAAGGCCAGGAGTTGCGCAAGGCCGTGCGTGATCACAACCGTGTTCTTGCCGTGGGCAGCCAGCAGCGTTCCGACCCGAACTTCCAGCATGCTGTGAAGCTGGTGCAGGATGGCGTTCTGGGAAAGATCATCACCGCTCATGCTTATGTGGGCGCTCCTCCGACGCCTTACAACCTTCCTGAGGAGACTCTTCCGGCTGATCTGAACTGGGATCTCTGGCTGGGACCGCTGCCTGAAACCATTCACTACAACAATGAGCTGAATCCGCTGATTACCCTTGATCCCGACCAGGACGAAACCATCTGGGGTGCCTGGCGCTGGTACAAGGAGATGGGTGGTGGCTTCACCACCGACTGGGGTGCCCATATGTTCGACATCGTTCAGTGGGCCCTGGGCATGGATGAGAGCGGTCCCGTGGAGATCTCCCCGGTTGGCGACGGCACCCAGTTCATGACCTTTAAATATGCCAACGGCACGGTGATGACCTCCGAGCCTTTCGATGAAAGACTCACCAAGGGGGTGAAATTCATCGGTGAAAACGGATGGATCATGGTCACCCGTGGGGCATTCGAAGCTTCCGATCCCACATGGGTCCCCGCAGCCCCTGAAACGGCCGACACCACACCGTATGAGACCAGGATACCCCACCAGCTCAACTTTATTGAGGCGGTGAAGGAGCGTAAGGATCCTGCGGTTCCCGTGGAAGTGGGCCATCGCACCTGTACGGTGTGTACCCTGGGAAACATCGCCTGCGAACTGAAAAAGACCATTAAATGGGATCCGGCCACCGAGTCTTTGGT
>CAYWUJ010000022.1:0-40949 GCA_964461455.1 uncultured Prolixibacteraceae bacterium
GGTATCCACATCCACGGCGATGACATCTCCCGGCAGAAGCTGCGGTTTTTCACCGGTGAAGCTCATCAGAACCACTCCGGAAGATTCGTCATACGATTTCACCTCGGTGCTTTGCTTATCCAGTTCTACAAAGCCATCGCTCACGCCTGCCTGTGTTACGGAGCTTAGGGACAGACCGAAGTTTAAGCACCGGGATCCTGCGATCCGGAAGGAGGCTGGCCTGGCATAATAGGATTCCTTGTAAACGGAAACCCGAAGGCTGTCACCCTGTGAGAAGCTGAATCCGTCAGATAGGGAAAGGTTGCCTTTTTTAAGGCCTGAAACAGCGGCAGCGCCTGAAACTACTTTGACCTCGAACTGTCCGGAACCCTCATTACCAACTGCTTTGTACGCCTGGATAGCCGATGGTGTAACCAAGGAAACAAGGCAGACCCCTTTGATGCCTATTTTCACCGAAATCAACTCCCCGGAACGGACCATAAGGCCCGATGATTCAAAGACCTTCTGTCCGTTGAGAAGGTGAACAGCAACTTTAACCTCACCAGGGTATTCCAAATGGTTTCCCACGGTCAGCATTCCGGAGGTGTTGGAATAGACGTAAAAACCATCCCGGCCTTCATGAATCGACAAAACAGAGGTGATGACCTTATGGGTCAGGTCAATGTTGTAAATGGTTTGAACCGGCAGGTTACCAAAACAGATTCTGGTCCCATTGGTGATATTTTCCAACACAATGGAATCCAAGGAGATCCTTTGGCCTTCAGCTTCCGCGGCAACCGAATAAATGAGCTCCTGAGCACACACAGAAAAAACACAGGATTGGAGAACAACATAAAATAGAACGGCCTTTTTCATGTGAATAAACTGTTTGTTTTTAACGGCCACATGTAATAGCCCTGATTGGTTTATTCATTCCTTTTGGTGAAATAATGATCATGGCTATTTCATCTGTTTAAAATATTATGGTAAATCCCACGAACCCGTTGCCATACCCTTGCGGTTAACCTTAGTGGTTGGAGCACAATGGATGCATGGATATTTCACATAGGATTAGTGGCTTAAGTTGCAGAAACAGGTAACCCAAACCCGTGACTAAACTCGAGATCAATATATAACAAAATGAAAAAACCTCCCGCGATATTTGCTTTTTTTTTATTGGATTTTCAACAGAATTCTGCGGTTGAGGGTTATGTAAACTAATGCTTTCTTTATAAACTTGTTGTCCTGATTCGAACAGCAATCCCAGCAAGACACAACAAACAACATTATGTCATCTGTAAAGTACATACGTTGTCGGAGGGAACGTACGATTTTTATTGTGGAGGGGTAAAATCAGCCTCGGTCAGAGATAACCTGGGGTATGACCCTTCAGGGGAAAAGATCGGAAGGTTGGAGAAGGATGCAATTTATGATGATTCGGACCATGTGATTTGTACCATAAAAGGAAAGAATATATACAGCGGCGGTAAAAAATCAGTTTATGTGCCCGGGGAGTTTGATGTTATGTATATTTTTCATAAATTTCGTACGCAATTCGCCGAGGAATCTGAGACCATGTTGCCATTCTTATCCATCACCGGGATTTCCGTACTGATCATCCTTTTGTATTTCAATGTCAGGAAATACCCCTCCTCGCTTTATCTGGGCCTCTACTTTCTCCTGGTCAGTTTATATGTCTTTCATGTGTATGCCTTTTTTTATTCCCATTCTATTAAGCTGGTGAGTATCACCTATATCCACTTCGGATTCCTCGCATACCTGATAGGGCCCTTGCTATACCTGTACATCAGAAGTGTACTGAGAGACGATTCCCGCTTGCGGAGAAATGACCTTTGGCATTTTATTCCCATGCTGATTTCCCTGATCACGACGATCCCCTATATCCTACTGCCTTATGAGGAAAAACTAGAAATCGCCGGACAAATTGTCGACACCCCCAATGATTTGGGAAGTCTGCACCCCACCCTTCTGTTTGATACCTTATCGCCCATGGTTGTCTTTCTGAGCCGTCCTTTTCTGATTCTGGGTTACACCATTTGGTCATCTTTCCTTTTTGTCAGATATATTCTTCAACCCCAGAAGTCCCTGGCCTTGAAACAGCACTATTTCATGACAGGATGGCTCACCGTATTGCTGGGATTTACTTTATTGCTGAATATCGCCCACCTCCTATCCATCACCAAGACCTATGCCGATGAGAATTCCGACTTGTTCTTCTCCCTGCACCTGCTCCAGATCTTATCGGCCGTCGGGATTTCCGGACTGGTCATTTCCCCCTTTTTTTTCCCCCGCATTTTATATGGATTGCCCCTGTTACCAGGGCCGGCAGATTCTCAGAGACCAAATGCCGCTTCAGCAAATGGGACAAACGGAGAGAGTAAGAAAAGTACCTTGAATCTGGAAGCAGAATACCTGCAAACCATCGGGCAGAAAGCCGATGCATGCATGAAAGAATTTGAACCATACCTCCAACCCGACTTCAACCTCATCCAGCTCTCTGTTCTGATCGATGTTCCTGCCCATCATCTGGCCTATCACTTCAGGGAGGTCAGAAAAAAATCCTTTATGGAATACCGCAACGAATGGCGTATAAATCATTCCAAGAACCTCTTGCTGAAAGGCATGGCCCATGAGATGACCCTGGAAGCCATCGGTAAAATGTCGGGTTTCTCGAACCGCAACTCCTTCCGAATCACCTTCGAAAAAATAGAAGGCGTATCCCCCAGCGCTTTCGCCCCGAAAGAAGAATAAAATTCTGAATTGAAGCTCCTCGCGACAAAGCCTGCGGGGAATCCGATTCCGTCAGGGACTTCCTTATTGCGCTGTTCACTTAGCCGGCGGCAATGCTCCCGACGGGATACATCACCGGATTGGTGCATTCATTTTACAAAACCGATGCAAAGATCTTCACTTAATTGACCCTTGCTACCCCCAATTCCCCGAAATTGTAAAGTAATAATTGTATTGTAATGTTGGGATTTTACAGACAATGCATGGCGGGACTTCATCAGAAGCAAAAGAAGGAGATACGGGCCAAATCTCATGAAGGGAACATCACACGAAATTCTTCTGATCCGCGCCAATGCCTGACCCTCCGTTACACTTCAACAGGGAACACCAAATCGTAAACAAGCACCGCTAAACTTATGGGCAGGAAAACCCGGGTTCGTTAACTAACCAACAAAATACAACACTTTCATTACCTACATATTAAATAAACTAAAAAATCAAATTGTCATGAAAAAGTCACTGTTACTTCTTGTTGTTTTGTGTCTGAGCCTTTCACTTTTTGCTCAGAATGGGATCAGTTTCCAGGGGATTGCCCGTGATCCTTCGGGGAATGCCATCCCTAACCAGACGGTCACCGTCAAGTTTACCATCGGCAGTTTTGTGGAAACGCAGAATCTGGCCACCGACAATTTCGGGATCTTCAGTGCAACGATAGGATCGGTGAATACCACGGCCTTTAACAACCTGGTTTTTGCAAACCTCAACGACAATCTGAAGGTGGAAGTGGACGGGAACATCATTTATGATGACAAATTCAACACCGTCCCGTATGCCAAGGCGGCGGACAATGGGGTTCCTCCCGGGACCATCGTTCCCTTTGCCGGTCCGAAAACCAACATTCCGGCAGGGTGGCTCTATTGCAATGGCGCCTCTTACGCCCCCACAGGCATGTACTCCAGGTTATATGCCGCTATCGGATTATCGTGGGGAAGCGACGGCGGCAATTTCCGTGTTCCCGATTTACGCGGTTACTTTTTGCGCGGCATGTCAGACGGCACCACCATTGATCCTGACAAAGCTGCCAGAACTGCAAAATATAGCGGAGGGAATACCGGGGATGCCGTCGGCAGTTACCAGGCCGATAATTTCGGAAGTCATAACCATACCGGAACCGCCCTGGAAAGTGGCAACCATTACCATGCCTATGGGGTGCGCGGATTTCTGACTGACATTACCGCCGCCGGGAAAGAGTATAACAACGGAGCCGACGGTTCCGCAGACGATCCCACGCAATCGACCCGATACAGCGGCAATCATACCCATAACTTATCCATCGCCAACAACGGAGGGAACGAAACCAGGCCCGAGAACGCCTACGTGATCTTTATCATTAAGTTTTAATCATGCATCGAACCCATTGATAATGAAAAAGCTACTACTGCTTTTATTCGGAATAGTCCTGGTTTTCATTTCACCGGGACAGGTCACATCACCTGTCATGACGGGAAGTGTCACAGGCGGGAAAGTGCTTTCTGACAAAAAGATCACTTTCAACGTGGGTTCTCCTGTTCCCTACCTCTACCAGGGAGGGAGCCATACAAAACTCCAGGTGGGTTTTCCTTACAACGTTCTCTTTATGGATAAAACCTTCCCGGGGGAATTGTTCGTTTCCAAAGGCTATTTTGCCGACCAGATACAAATCAGATGGGAGGTAACGAATAACGCCACCTTAATTGACCATTTTGAGATCTTCCGCAAGAAAATCAACGAAAAAGACTCCATGTGGGTCGACAACGTAGAGGCCAGCGGCCGTAAATGGGAGGATTTCTACGCCGAAGCCAATGAAATTTACAAGTACACGGTCATTGCGAAAGGAATTCCCGGGGAACAGCGTGTGGGGTATACCCGGATCGAGGGCATCGGTTTCAGGACGCCCCTGGCCACCATCACCGGAAGGGTGAGTTTCAGCGGGGGAAACGGCGTTAAAAATGTGGTCATCACCGCCTCCACTACCGACCAGGTCCCTTCGCAGTCCATCCACCTGGGCACCTCATCCTACCTGGAAATTCCGCAGAACGCCGACGCAGATTTCTCGGAAGGATTCACCTTCCAGGCGTATCTGAAGTTCTCTTCCACGGGTAATGCCGGAATTTTCAGCAAGTCAGCCAATTTCCAGATGGACTATATCAGCGAAAAGTTCGTTTTTAAAGCCGGCAGCCAAACGGTGGAGCTTCCCTTTGAGGTTCCGACCGACGGGTACGTCCATGTTTCAACCATCTTCACCGGAGATTCCGCGATATTGTATATTCCGGCGAAGATCACCGACGATTCGGGCCAACTGACCGACACGCTGTATGTCGCAAAAGCAGCCATCACCAATACGGTCACGGCCAACAGCAACCCCATTCTTCTGGGAAAGAGCCCCGATTATTCCTTCTCCGGAAATATCGACGAAGTGAGGATCTGGAAACGGGCACTCTCGCGGGAAGAAGTTCTGAGAGATTACAACCGCACTCTCGTTGGCAGGGAGGAGGGCTTCTTTGCCTATCTGAAAATGAACGAAGGATTCGGCAACCGGGTTTACGACATCTCGAAGGCAGGATCTTATTTCAATGAACACCATGGCGTCTTCAAGGGAGCAGAGACCAGCTGGTCCCCGGTGGTACCCACCATCGAGCAACTGGGTAACCGGGGAATCACCGACGAAGAGGGGAATTACATCATTGCCGGGGTTCCTTTCCTGACCGACGGCTCCCCGTATAAATTCACCCCGATGCTGGCGCCTCATGAGTTTGACCCAGGATACCGCATTCTGTTCCTCAGCGAAGATGCCGTGGTCCACAACAATACCAACTTCACCGATATTTCGGCCTTCAACGTCAACGGATCAGTGGCCTACAGAAACACCACCCTGGGCGTCAGGGGAGTTCAGATCCTGATCGACGGGGATCCTGTGTACGGTCCCGACACCAAGCCTGAAATGACCGACGAGCTGGGAAGATTCGAAATCCAGGTCCCCATAGGCTCCCATTTCATCAGCCTGAAAAAAGAGGGGCATGAGTTCGACAACGGAGGCCGGTGGCCCTACGATGAAGCCCATCCCGACTCCATCGTGCGCCATAGTTTCAACCAGAACCTGACCTTCGGAAAACCTTTTATCGACACCACCCTGGTCACCGTTGTCGGAAGGGTTATCGGGGGTACCAGCAGCAACAATATCCCCATGGGTTTTGAACAGGCGGCAAATAACATCGGCAAAGCCACCATTACCCTCAACCACAGGAGTGACAATCCGGAACTGACCTTTAAAAACCTGGGCGATGCCCTGGGGGATCAGTTCATCACCTACCCTGTTGTTTCAGAAATCGACGATGCCGGCACCCGGAAGTATACAACGATCACACACAAGGTCACCCGTATTGATAATGAGACCATGCTCTATACCTCCGGGGCTTCAGGGGAGTTTATGGCGAAACTGATTCCCGAGAAATTCTCCATCGTCAGTATCGATGTCGATAACGACGGGGAAAATGTAGTGAAGAATTTCTTCGGCAACAGGGTCATTGACCTCTCCACCAATCCCGCCCTCAACAAGGAATACTCCTACGATGAGGAGGGAGAACTGCTGGACTCGCTCCGGTACCATGTGAAACTGAATTACATCTACCAGACGCTGCCCGACATAAAGGTCACCAATATCGACGATACGCAGCTCTTTTACGGGGAGACGGAAATTCCCTTCACCAATCCGGTGAACGGGGAACAAACCAACATAATCGTCGCCGACCACTTCCGGTATCCGGTATTTGAAATGCTCAAAAACTATTCACCAAAAATTTCCGTATTTGAGTCCTACACCAATTTTGACAAGAATGAAGAAACCTACCAGTCGGTGAAGGAAGCGGAAATACAGATCATCAACAATCTGGCCCTTTCCGAGAACCAGAAGGTTTACCAGCTCACCCCGGAAATGGATGGCGTGGTCGTGGATACTTTTAAAGTTGGAATGCCCAACATCACCAAAAGTGAAAATGACTACACCTCGTTCACCAAAACGATGCAGATCAATGTCAAGGTTGACGGGAACACCTATTCCTGGATGCCGGGGGGTGAACTGTACCGGGCTTATATCATGGGACAGCGGCCCAAGGGGAACAATTTCTACACCCAGGGGCCCGAGATTCCGGAGATTATCCTTCGCGACCCCCCGGGGTCCGCGTCTTCGGCTTACATAGAAAAGGGCTCCAGTTATTCGGTCAGCTCCAAGTTCTCCACCAACTTTGATAACGGATCGGGATTCGGCCTGGAAATCATGCTGGGCTGTGAAGCCGCGGCAGGGGGCGGACTGGCCGGTCCGGTCATTAAGACGGAAAATAAAAATTCAGGAAAAACGAACTTGAATTTTTCCACCTCCATTGCCAACAACGGGGAGTATGTGCAGACTTTTGAATTCACCGAGAAGGTGGAGACCAGCTCTGATCCGGGAATGGTAGGCTCCATGGCCGACATCTATATCGGGAAGAGCTACAACTACTTCTACGGGGAGACCGATTTTCTGAAGATCGTTCCACGTGACCTGGCAGAGGATAACGGCATCATTGCCCTGGGGAATTCGGAACTGAACAGCGGCGCAGAGTTTACCCTGGGCCTTGTGGAAGGATTCATCATGAATCCCGACAGCTCTGACACCTATTTCAAATACACACAGGCACATATATTGAATAAGTTGCTGCCCGAGATAGAGAGCCGCCGCAATAACCTGTTCCTCACCTCACTACGTTCCGACGGCACCCTGAAATATGCCACCAATCCGGCCATTTCCGGAACTGAAGACATCCGATACGGCATTGCCCACAGCTATACCGTGGAAGTCAGCGGAGCCGACACCATCGTCCACGCCTGGTACAAAATGACCGAAGACGACAGCATTGAGACCTATTCCTTCAGGCCTGAAAGGGTCACCATCGAGGATCTCAACCATATTCTGGATGATTCCATCTTTGAAATCGACTCCATCAGGTATTACAACACCCAGATCGGGATATGGATCGATGCCATCAGGCTGAATGAGTCGGAAAAGGCGGCCGCCATAGAGGCCAAGGAACTGGAGCAGAACATCTCCTTTGACGGAGGCGTAGGGTCTGTCAGCCGCAAGGAGAAACAGAGCATTGCCTACAACAAGGAGGAAGTACGCACCAAAAAGATGGACTTCGGAGCCCAGGGGTCAGTCGGCTTCCTGTTCAATAAAATGGGCGTGGTCGGCACCGGCGAACTGAAAATCGCCCATGAACTGGGGGTAGGAACCAGTGAAAGTTTTTCCCAAACCATGGAATACGGGTACAACCTGTCGGATGGAAATGTCGGAGATTACCTGAGCATTAACATTTACCGGCGCCCCGACAACGGGATCTTTAACGCCAAGGATCTCCAGGAGACCAAAATGGAGATGCCCACGGGTTTTAATTTCGGAGTCCTGGGCGCTGCCGGGGGGGCCATTGGCGCAGGTGCTGTGCTGGTAGGAGCCCTGGCCGGATATTTCACCACCGTATCGACGGCAGGAGCCGCCGGAGGAGCCGCCATTCTGGGCACCGCAGCCACCATGGCCGTCGCCGCCGGACTCTCTTACATTCCCTATGTCAGCTGTAAGGATGAGGTCCTCAAACAAGGGGAACTCTTCAGCCCCGGAGATATCAAAGTCTCCAGTTTTGACATATCCAGCCCTATCTTTTCCACCCTCGGAGGCGCCACCATGTGCCCCTATGAAGGGTTGGAACACACCTTCTTCTACCGGAAGGAAAACGGAGACTCCGTGGTTTTGCACAAGGCCACCATGCAGCGTGAAAAGCCCGAGGTGACCGCGGAACCTGCCGAAGTCTTCAATGTCCCTTCCACGGAACCGGCCATCTTCTACCTGAAACTGGCCAATAACTCAGAAACCGGAGATAACCAGTGGTATGCCCTCGACGTCGATGAGGCTTCCAACCAGAAAGGGGCCATGATACTGATTGACGGGGAATTATCGCAGAAGCTGATCAATGTTCCCGCCAACACCACCCTCACCAAACTGGTCACCGTGCAGGGAAACAATGCCGCGGTGATGGATTACGACAGCATCGGAATCATCCTTCACTCGACCTGTCAGTTCGACCCCACCGATTTTATGCCTGAAATTGCCGACACCGCCTATATCTCGGCCCACTTCCAGGCGGCCTGCACCAGTGCCGAAATCCTGGAACCCCTCGACAACTGGGTGATTAACGTCCATAACGAAGACAAGATGACGGTCAGAATCGGAAATTACAACCTCGCCCATGACTCCTTCCAGAGCTTCCGGTTTGAGTACAAACCCACCTCGGGAAGTATTTGGGTGCCCGTGGTATATTTCGTGAATGACCCCGCGTTTGCCAACAAGGATAATATCCCCGACACGCTGCTGATCAACGGTCAGCCTTCCGTCACTTTTGACTGGAACATGACCTACCTGAAAGACCGCACTTACAACATCAGAGTGGTATCCTACTGCACCGACTATTCCGAGAATGAGTCAGCCATCCTGACCGGGATTCTTGACGGCTTGCGGCCCCAGGTTTTCGGATCTCCCCAACCGGCCGACGGCATCCTGAATGTCGACGAAAACATCAGCATCCAGTTCAATGAACCCATCGAGGGCAGTCTGCTGAACCCGTTCAATTTTGACCTGAAAGGAACCCTGAACTACGACCGGCTCAGACACGAAGCCTATCTTGAGTTAAACGGGCTGACCGATTATGGGGTCATTCCCGAGGGGATCTCCTTTAACAACAAGTCCTTCACCGTGGAATGCTGGATCAGGCCTGAAGACTACGGCAATGCCGTGATTTTATCACAGGGTTACGATCCGGCGGCCAGCCTCGAAATGGGATTACGCGACGCCTACAAAACCTACCTCAAGATCGGAGGCATGGAATGGGAAGCCCCCCTTGATTTCAGCAGTACGGTACTTCCCGGCGACTGGCAACATCTGGCCTGGGTATTGGACTACGAAAACCGTGATGTTTTCATTTACCATAACGACCACATCATTCTGGAAGTGAGGGGGACCACCGTGGACTTCAACAACAGCGGAAAGATCTTCCTGGGGAAATCGCCCTTCAGCAGTGACCTGTTCAGGGGGAATATCCACGATCTGCGCATCTGGTCGAAATTTCTCACCCGTGAGGATTTCTTCGCACAGCAATATAAGGTGTTGACGGGCAACGAGGTGGGACTCTATGGCTACTGGCCTTTGGATGAGGCCTTCGGGGTGTACGGCGTCGACAAGGCCGCCAGCAGGCACATGGAAATCCATGCCCAGTGGCAGGCCTTCCCGGGAGGCGTAGGTTGGGACTTTGCCACCGGCAACTTCCTCACCTTCGCGACAGGCTATTTTGCCATCATTCCAGAAATGGACTATACCATGGAGTTCTGGTTTAAGGCCGCAAATCCTCAAGACACGGTCTGCCTCTTCTCCAGCCAGAAGGGGGATGGTCGTGACGGCACGGGAAATATGGAAAGGGCCCTGAGCGTCTATGCCACTCCCGACGGGAAGATGTGGGTCAACAGCCGGGGGTATACCTTTATGGCCGTTCCCAACGACTATTTCGACGATTCCTGGCACCACTTTGCCCTGGTCCTGCGGCGGCGCGGAAACATCACCGCCTATGTCGACGGCGAAGTGCAGAACGAAAGGGAGAACACCATCCTGGGAGGGATCGCCGGGAGCCAGATGGCCCTGGGCGCCAGAAATTGGGACAACATCAACGGCACAGGGACCGACCGGTACTACCACGGCAGACTGGACGAATTCCGGCTCTGGAACCTGGCCCGGACCAAAAAGCAGATCCAGATGGATATGAACGCCAAACTCTATGGCAATGAAACCGGGCTTTTGGTCTATTTCCCGTTTGAAGTCTATCATTCCGATGAGGCCGGAGTGATGAGCCAGAAAGACTCCCTGGAGAACTTCGTGGACGACATGAACGCCGCGGCTGCAGTTCCGGCTACGGGAGGGAACACCTTTTCAACCGATGCTCCCCACATGAAGGACACCCGGCCCTCTCAAAGCATTGCCTATGATTTTGTCTATTCCGAAGACAAGATCATCATCAACCCGAAGTCTTACCTCTATCCCCAGCTCGAGAAGAACATCATCGAAATCACGGTGCAGGATGTGGAGGATAAATTCGGGAACAGCATGGCATCT
The DNA here is from genome assembly GCA_964461455.1 of uncultured Prolixibacteraceae bacterium. Taxonomy (GTDB): domain Bacteria; phylum Bacteroidota; class Bacteroidia; order Bacteroidales; family Prolixibacteraceae; genus UBA1413. Next base: position 10,952 of record CAYWUJ010000022.1, read on the forward strand.
CCGGAGACCTGGCTGGCCTGGGTCCACCGGAATCAGGTCAGGTGGGAGGATGAATCCCGCACTTTTGCCAAGGAGGTATACGCCCCACTGGAATTTGTCGCCTCCATCAAAAACACCGGGGGTCAGCAGGTGGGATATACCCTCGAAAACCTCCCCTTCTGGCTGACAGCCCGCCCCTCTTCCGGCTCTATCAACCCGGAAGCCACCGTGGAAATCACCTTCACCGTCAATCCGGCCCTGAACATCGGAGAGTACCAGGAAGACATCATCTTACGTACTGAGAACGGTTTTGACGAGAAGTTGTCCCTGACGCTCAGGGTCTACAAGACTCCTCCCGACTGGAAGATCGACCCCTCAAGGTTTGAGGCCTCCATGAACTACGTGGGAAAAATCAAGATCAACGGCGTTTTCTCGACCGACCTGTCCGACATGGTCGCGGCCTTTAAAGAGGGCACCGATTCTATCAGGGGAGTGGCCCGGCTGCGCTATATCGAAGAATTTGATTCCTATCTGGTCTTTCTGACCGCCTATGGCACCACCGGGGAACCCCTGGAATTCCAGATCTGGGATGCCAGTGCCGGACAAATTCTGGATCAGGTCTTGCCTGCCGGTCAGGTCCTGACAGACCATGCCGTGGTGGGAACGACCATTGACCCTGTGATCTTCGAATCAACAGGGAATTCCCGGCACCACATCATTTTGAAGAAAGGGTGGAACTGGGTGTCGTTCAATAAAGTCTCCCCATTAATGGCCAATCTCTCCAGCTTTTTGTGGGCTTTGGAACCCTCCAATAAGGACATCATCAAAACCCAGAATGGCTATGCCCAGTACAGCGGGGCAAGCGGCAACTGGTCCAAAGGCCTGACTTCGGTGAGCTACCTCCTGGGGTACCAGATCATGATCAGCAAGTTAGACACCATCGTCTTTGGCGGCACTTCCCTCATTCCCGAAAGTACTCCCATTCCGGTATCTGCGGGATGGAATTATGTCGGCTACATTCCCGATCTCACCATGGATGTCAGTGAAGCCATGCGTCTCTACACTCCCCGTGAATCGGATATTATCAAGAGCCAGAATGCCTTTGCCATGTATGACTCCCGCACGGGATGGCTGGGAACGCTGGAGGTCATGCGACCGGGTGAAGGGTACATGCTGAAAGTCAACGGAACTGCCGGCACCCTCACCTACCCAAACAACACCCTGCTGAAAAGCTCGGGGATCGATAGAATCGTTACGGCACCTCCCGGATGGAATCTCCTTGCCGGTGAATATGAAAGCAACCTGTCGGTGGTGGCCCGCCTCGACCTCTCGCGGGTGCCCGGAGTGGCACAGAACAACCAGATGGTCGTGGGTGCCTTCATCGGCGGCGAATGCCACGGGTTCACCTCTTCCCTGCCCCACAGCGGACTCGGCTATGATCCCTACTTCCTGAACATCAGCAGTAATTTGCAGGGGGAAATGATCGGATTCCGGGTATTTGACGGACTCACCGGGAACTATTATACCGTTCAGGAAACGAAACCCTACATCCAGAATGGCGTCTTCGGAACCACCAGGGAGCCGCTGTTGCTTACCCTGGGAGGGCTGATCACCGGAGGAGAAGAGCTCACCAGCCCTGCGACCTTCCGCTGTTATCCCAATCCCTTTGACCACCGGGTACTGATCGAATTCAGCGGCTTCACCGGAAAGGTGACCATTGACGTGATCAATGCAACCGGGACCCTGGTGAAAAACCTCTACAACGGGGAAGCGGGTTCAGGAATGAACACCCTGTCGTGGGACGGCACCAACGGCGCCGGAAACATGAAGGTGGCCGCAGGCCTGTACACCATCAGACTGGTATCGGAGAACCGGGTCGAAACCACGAAGATCACAAAACTAAGATAACCCGGGTATGCGGTTCTTATGTTACTTTTTTCTCTTTTCACTCAACGGGTTGGGTCTCACTACGATGGCCCAACCCGATTGGAGTGTAAACCCGCACGCCTATGAATTTACCATGACCATCACGGGCAAGGTGGTCGTTGATGGGGTCCTCTCTACCGACCAGGGAGATGTCGTGGGGGTTTTCGCGGGCGACGAATGCAGAGGCGTCACCCCTGTTGCCTTCGACCAGGGGGTCGACGGGTACTTCGCCTACCTGATGGTTTACAGCAACAAAATGGGAGAAACGCTGAACTTCAGGGTGTACGATGCCAGCCGCGACGAAGTCCTGAGCGTCCGGAATGCGCTCCCCTTCACCGTCAACGGCATCGTGGGCTCTCCCGATGAGCCCTATCTCATCACGACCGTCTCGCTGAGTCCTTCCGCAGAATGGCCAGGTCAGAAAATCAGGATATTTCCGAATCCCTTCTGCGATGAGATCAGGGTGGAAATTCCGGAGGAGAAAGGGAACCTATGGCTAAACCTCACCACATCGGATGGCCGGCTGGTGAAGAGATGGGCACAAAGAGGAAGCTTCTCCGGCACCATCGGCACCCACACATTACCCCCGGGCCTCTATTTTCTGGAATGGCGGGGTCCTCAGAGCGCCGGAAGCAAAAAGCTGATCAAAAATTAAAAGCCAGGGATTACCCTTGCGGTGAAAGGAGCACCGCAAAGGAATCGCCGGGCCGGCCGGTGAATGTTTTAACGACTTTCCCATCCACAATGAGTGTGGCCCTGATGTTTTTTCCCTGCCGGAATACGGAAATTGTGAATTCCGCGCCAAAGGCCTTGATTTTCTTCAGCGACATCACCTCCCAGGCGGCAGGCAGCCGCGGAGTGAAGGTGAAAGAGCGCAATCCGGTAGGGCGAATGCCAAACAAGCCTTCGGTGATCACCCGGCCATAGAGTCCGCTCTCAGCCGACAGATGTCTTTGGCTTCCCTCGGGCCAGGCCTCGATGGCATAGGGGACATGTTCCCCCAGCAACCGCTGGCGGGAATAATAAGAGAGATAGTCCATGCCCTTTTCCGTTTCGCCGCAGGCCAGCACGCCCCTCAGGGCATACAGGGTAGAGCGGTCCCAGAAGGTCTCGCTGCCTGCCTGGGTCAGCAATCCGTTTTCCGTCCACAGCCGGGGAGAAAACAGCGCCCTGATGGTTTCCTCCTTGCGGTCATAAATTCCCACCGTCAGGGGGATGCATATCCATGAGCGCAGAATGTCGTTCTCCTGGTAATAGCGATAGGTATCAAACCCCTCCACCACGCCGCCAAAATAGCGGTCGATGGCAGTCCGTATTTCCGCGGCCTGTTTCCGGTAGGTGGCCAGCTGCTTCCGGGGTTTTCCCAAATCCTGGCCGAGATATACGGCAGAGACCAGGGCGTCGTAGTAAAGCGATGAAGTGCACAGGTTCGCGTCGCCCGCGGGAAAGCGCCCTTCCAGCTCGTCAGAGTCGGTAGCGACCACTCCCCCGTCATTCAGGTTTCTCCGGCAGTATTCGAGGCACCACTCCACCAGAGGCCACAACTCTTCAGCCTCCTGGCTGTCGCCGCGGGCCAGGGCATACCGTGCCGCCCCATAGGCTATCATGGCCGCGTCACCACGGTCGCCGGCGCCATTCCAGATATCAGACCCTTCAGCAATGATCGAACTGGGAATGGGCTCGTACGCCTCATTCATGAAGCGGGCAAAATGCCGGAAGGAATTCAGGGCCGACTGATTCCCCGTATCATATCCGAGAAACGGAAAGAAGGGGTTGATGTATTCAGCCTGGTCGTTGGCCCAAATGGCGGCATAGTAAGACTCACCACCCGGACCGTGCATCAGTCCCCCTTTGGTTCTGTAAATGCTTTCAGCCCCGCGGATCTTGGCAAAAGCAAACATGGTATTCAGAGTCGTGTCGGGGGTCTCCAGCACCAGGTGATCCCACAACCGGTCGACCAGGGCCCTGCGTTCTCTCCATTCGACCTCCACATCGAGGGGCTCCCCGGCTTCTCCCTTCTTAAATGCCATAAAAGTGGCATAGAAAACCACAGAATCGCCCCCTTCAAGGGTCTTGCCGGGAACGCCGGAAAGAGAAGCCACCACCTGGTAGCTGCCATCCACGCCCTTTTCAGGGTCGGTACGGGTCACCGATTCCGCCTCCGGAATTTCCACCATCACCGCAGTCTCTCCCAGGTTGCGCAGGACGTACTTCTCGCACCAGGCGGCTTTCCGGGTGGAAGGGAAAAGAGAACGGGTTAACCCTACCCTTCCGTTCCGTGGAAGGGAAAATTCACTTTCCACCGTCATCATGCCGTCAAGGGAAATCCTTTTGACCTCTTCCTGAGGCAACCTGCGCGCGTTGACGGTGACCAACCCTCCCGGCAGGTCCCACCCCAGCCGGCGCATCAGGCTGGCATGGGTGTTATTGGGGATGGTCCGCAGCATGGGCCACACAAAACTCCTTTCCAGGACAAACCCCCGCAGGTGATCCACACCGTAACGCAGAACGACGGAAATCTGCTCCCCGCTCATCTCGATATGGTCATGGTGCGGCAAAGCACGCTCCACATTCCAGGTGATTCCCCGGGAAGGGCTGATCTGCCAGCGGTTGTTCTCCGGAAGCATTTGTGCAAAACTTCCCAGACTGATCATCAGGAAAATAAGAAGGGCGATTCTCTTGTTCATCGTTATCAGGTTGTTTCGGTGCACACCGTCGGTTTTCAGGCGGCACCCTGTTATAGTGTAAGCAATCAGGACCCCTTGGGTCCATATTTATTCAGTTGATTTCATTCCAATGACCACCCTGTCACAGTTTTCCGTCACAAAGGGCCGTTTCTCCTCATGGATATAGGGATAGTCGTTTGTTTTCACCACGGAATTATTTCTGAAGGTAAAGCCATCAACGCCATAGATATTCACCAGGCGCGTGTCGAAACCGCGAAAGGTATTCTCCTCGACCAGAATATTCTGATGGTAGCGGCTTTTTTCGCGGTCGGCCCTGATGCCCGATCCCACCTCGATGCATGACTTTCCCCACACCCCATAGTTGCAGTTCTCGAACACGTTGTTTCTGATGGTCACATCGCGCACTCCCGACTGCTCGTACCAGTAGGTCCCGTCGCCCTCGAAAAGGATGGAAGCTCCGGCAATGTGGAAATAGTTATTTTCAATCAACACCTTTCCCCTGGAGCCGATGAGCAATCCCCGGGCCCTGTTGCCCCGCATCTTACAATTTCGGATGATCACATCGGGGTGGGTATCGGTGGAGGCGACCACATCCTTCACTTTCACCTGAGTGGGAAGCGGAGCCTCCAGAACGATCCTGGTAAACTCCTTATTCAGCCGTTCGGCCTCCGTGACCTTCAGGTGTCCATAGGTAATCAGGCTTCTGGCGTCAGTGAGTTCCAGGGAGACCCCGGGCTTGAGGAAGTCAAAACCATGTTGCTGCGAATGCTTTAATTGCATAATCATCTCATGGGGCGACAGGATAGTGTCGATCACGGCATAAATCCCGTGAATATTCGTGGCGTCGTCCTTCTGGTTCTCAAAGATGCAGTCCAGCATTTGGATCGTGCCGCTGCAATTAGAGAAATGGGTGGCGTCGGCGGTGATGCTGATTATTCTGTTTTTGCCCGGTGCGGGAGTAACATGGACATGGTCGAGCGTGATATCTCCCGAACGCTGGGCAATCACCCCCATGCCGCCACAGTGGTAGATATTTACATGCCTGAGGTCTATCTTCCGGCTGTCAGAGACGATAAAGCAGGGAATCAGCCTGTCGCCAGCCCCAAAGACCAGGATATTCCCGTTTTTCCCGGTGAGGTTTTCCTTGAAAATGCGCACGTTTCCGTTTTCGAGTTTTTCAGCCGGCATGGAGCCATTCGAAAAAATCCAGTAGTCTTTGGCCATGAATGCGGTTTCGCGCTTCGCCGGGTCAAACTCCAGCAGATTGGTATAGGGATAGTCGTTGTTCTCCTTGTCGCGGAATTTCAACCGTCCTTCGGTGACCGTCCAGGGATACTCTTCGGTGAAACGGATATCAAGATAGTCCTTTCCGGAACCTTCAATCACCCCTTCGGAATGAAAAGTGCGGACATAATCCACGGAAACATCCTTCACCGTGATATCAGAGGCATCCTGCATCAGAAAGGGCGTCACAAAGCCCGAAAAGAGCAGGGTGGTTCCGTTACCTTCGATGGTAAAACCATGCATTCCTGTAAGGTTGAAGGCGATACGTTTCAGGCTTTCGTCATTGTTGCTGACGAAGGCATACTGTTCGGGGAGGTAAGCAGGAGTGATGAATAAGGTCCCTCCCGGGAGTACAATTTTATCGGCCCCGGTGGCCCGGCAATGGTTCAGAGCTCTGGTCAGGGCGTACCCGGCATCCTCCCCGGGCTTGGTGCCCTGAAGAAAATCCTTCAGATAGACCGCTTCACTGCGGGCCATCAGGGAGGTCACCAGGAGGAGCAGGAGTGTAAAAAACCTTTTATAACGGGAAACAAGCATAGTTTAAATTTTATGATTTTCTAAAAATAGTAAAGAGCGGCGACGTAACCACAGGATTACCACACCTCATTCCATTGATCGGTACGGAAGGGGACCAGGGGCAATCCCATGGTCGTTCTGACGTTGGCTGCCGGAACATTCCGGAAGGCATATCTGACGGCCACGGGTTTGGGCACTTCGGAAGAGAGCACTTCGATCTGGTTTTTCCACCAGAGATGCCGTGCGCTGGCCTTATGGAACTTCCGGTCCTCACCGGCCAGTTCGAAACCTTCGATTTTCCCGGTGTAATAATCAAAACTGTTCATCTCATTAAACTGGTTTTCACCCGAGAGATGGTTGAACGACAGAATGGCCTTTCCATCCTCATACACGACCTCTTTTATCGTGGGTGCCAAGGCCGGGAATCCCTTCAACCCATACGTCTTTTCGAGGGCCAGGAAGGCCAGTCTCTGTCCCACTTCCGCTTTCTTCGGAGGATGAATACAGGTAGGATGACTGATATCATTGGTGGCAGCAATTCCGGCGTTGGAGAGTTGTTCCAAGGCTTTGTACTGGGCTTCCACCTGCAGGGGCAGGGCAATCTTCTCAGCTCCCTCATAGGTGTAGGGCGCCAGTTGAACATAATAGAAAGGCATCTCCTGGTTGTGCCACTCCTTCCTCCACTGATTCACCAGCGCCACCATCAGTTTGTCATAATCATAAAAATTATGGATATTGGATTCTCCCTGGTACCAGATAAAGCCCCGGGCTGTGAATTGAATGATGGGGCGAATCATCCCGTTATATAAAAGCCCGGGCTTCGAGTTGTCTGATTCTCCTGACTTTGCCGCCTTCAGGTCCAGTCCGGCTATTGTTTCGAGTGTTTTTTCAGGCATCCAGGCCTCAATGGCAGAGCCGCCCCAGTGGGAAGCGATGATTCCCACGGGAATACCCAGGATTTTGTTCAGCTGCCGGGCAAAGAAATAAGCGGTGGCGCTGAATTCCCCCACACTTTGGGCGTTGGCGCATTTCCACGCGCCCTGGCACTCCTCCTGGGGAGTAGCGGTGGAATGACGGGCTACCGTAAACATCCTGATTCCGGGAAATTCCGAAGCTTCAGCAATCGCTGACAGGGCATTTTCCACGGGTTGTCCCATAAAACCGGTGACCGGCATTTCCATGTTTGATTGCCCCGAAGCAATCCATACCTCTCCGATGTAAATATCTTGCAGAACGATCTGGTTTTTCTCCTTCAGGGTGATCTGATAGGGTCCTCCGGCTTCCGGGGTGTCAATTCCGGCTTTCCAGGCACCGTTATCCCCAGCCATGACCGTATAACTCTTTTGGTTCCATGAGGTCTCAATTTGGATGCGGGCACCGGGAGCTGCTTTTCCCCACAGGTTGACCACGCTGTTACGCTGCAGCACCATATGGTCACCGATCACGGCAGGAAGGGTGATCTGGGCGAAAGAGGAAAAACAGAGCACCCAGGCAGCTAAAACGGAAAGAAGTTTCTTCATCACTGATTATTTTTGAGAAAAAAGCTCCGGAAGGAGAATTCCCCCTCCGGAGCCATACTATTTATTAACTTAAAAGAGGGTCACTGTCCACTCCAGGGGTTCTGGTCATCCTCGTTGATCGCATCGTTGTTCAGAACCTCCATCTGGGGAATCTGACAGAAGAAGCGATAGTCGTTGGATTCCAGGAACGCCATGGGATTTGTGTCGGAAACGCTGTAACCGTTCAGGTACTGCAATCCCCACACATAATGGCCACCGGGGTTGGTGGTTGAAGTTCCGTACCGGACCAGTCTTTTCTGCAGGCGTACCAGGTCATAAAAGCCCGTCTGGCCTTCGCAGATCAGCTCCTTGCGGCGTTCAACATAGATTTTCTCCAGCAGGTCGTTCCCTGATGCCTGTGTCGTGGGCGTGGCATTGCGGGCGGTCTGAAGACGGTTGAGCAGGGTCAGGGCCTCGGGCTCATTACCCCCCTTGGCTGCCGCTTCTGCCATAATCAGCAACATCTCGGCACCGCGCATCAGACAGACTTCCGGACGGGTGGCACTTCCAATCACGCTCCCTCCGTCAGCACCATAATGTTTGTACTTGTCGAAGGCCCACTTGGTATTGATCTCGTTATCGGCATTTTTCGTCCTTTTCCAGAACTGGTAGCGGTCGTCTTCCTTTTCAAAGAGTTCCTCAAACTTGCTGTCGGCGAAGAAATCGAGGAATGAATAGATGGGGCCGTCGGAATAACCTTCCCCATAGCTCTCGTCCTGGTTGAACCAGAAGTTATACTGGGTTCCCCCGCCCAGGTTGTTGTCATTGGTATATTGCATGGCCCAAACGACTTCGGGATAACCACCCGAAATCATATCATCAAAACCCGACCGGTATTCTTCACGTGACATTAAAACGCTGTGGTTGTCATAGACCGTTTTGGCTTCGGCATAAGCGCCCTGCCAGTTTTGCATCACCAGGTAAACACGGGCCAGGATTCCGGAAGCTATTTCCTGATTGATAAACCATTTTTCAGCCGGTTCATAGCCCTGAAGCAATGCTTTGGCATCGGTCAGGTCGGTCACGATTTGGGCATATACCTCTTCTACCGTGGAGAAACCCAAGTGGGCATCGTCACTGGAAGAGGTGCGCAGAATCACCCCTCTTTTGTTTTTGGCGATGGCGTAGGTCTGCTGGTAGTTCTGAATCAGATGGAAATAGGCAATGGCGCGAATGGCCAGGGCTTGTCCTTTGATGCTTTCCTTATCCGATTCGCCGCCTGTGGCCTCATCGATATTGGTGATCACGATATTGCTCAGGTTGATGACGTTGTAGCACATCTTCCAGATATTACCGGCGATACCATCGGCCTGAGTTTTGGCATTGGAATACTGGTAAGAGGTCAGCTGGTCACCGCCCATATTGGTATGGCAGATAATATCGGAGCCTCCCAGGTCCACATACATCTGTAATCCGGAAAGCCCGGCAAAAACACGGTCGGTCCCCTGGGTATTGAACAACAACTGCTTGTATGCCGATGTCAGGACTTTGTTGAGCTGATAAACATTTTTATACACTTCGGTATCAGACACTTCAATAGAAGGACTGGTCGTCAGTGACTCTTCACATCCCGTGATGCTAAAAACAAACAGTAAAATGCAGAGTTTATATTTTAGATTCTTCATAAATCTTCTCCTTTTAAGAATTAAAATGATAATTGAACACCAAACATGTAGAGTCTCCTGGATCCCTGGATACCGTTATCGGTATCAGCGTTTCCGTTATAGCTGTTCCCCATGACGCCGGTTTCAGGATCGGTATACCTTTTGGCGGCAGGTCCCAGGGTGATCAGGTTATTTCCGGTGACATACATACGGAGGTTTTCGACCATCACCCTGCGGCTGACCGACTTGGGCAGGGTATAGCCCAGTGTCAGGTTTCTCAGGCGCCAGTAAGGATTGTCAAACACAAAGTTGGTGGCGTATTTGACAGTGGCCGCATACTGGGTATAAGACCACCGCGGAATTTCCACTCCCGCATCTCCGGGCTGCCGCCATCTGTCCTCGACAAGGTCCTGGACCATACCGATACCCGGACGGTTCGAGATGCGTTCCTTGTAGGTATAGTCCGAAATTTTTGATCCATGGGAGAAATACCACATGAAGGAGAAATCGAAGCCTTTCAGTTGGAAACTGTTGGTGATAGCGCCGAAGACTTTCGGGAGGGCTGAACCACAGAAGACGAAATCATCGGTAGTCACCGCAGACGTACTTTCGGTACGTTCCCACTGACCTGTCCATTCGCCACTGCTGTCTCTCTCCTTGATCAGCCAACCGGGCAACCCGGTCTCCGGATTGACGCCATCGTACTGAGGAGCAATAAATTCATAGATGGACTTACCCTCTTCCATTTTGTAGGTACAGGCCGTTCCCGAATAGGTATAAGAGCCGGTGGGCAGGTAAGTCACCTCATTCTTCAGGGTGCTCAGGTTGGCATCGATGGTCCAGTTGAAATCCCTTTTGTTGATGATACTGGCATTGATGGTAAACTCAAAGCCGCTGTTGCGCAGGTCGCCGATATTGGTGTTGTAGCCTGAAGCGTCGCCCACCTGTGCTGAAACCGGCAACTCCTTGTAAAAGAGGAGGTCTTTGGAAGTACGGGAATAGTATTCAATGGTACCGTTTAAGCGTTTGTACACCGAGAAATCGAGGCCCACATTCCACTGGTGGTTACTTTCCCATTTCAGGTCAGGAGTGCTGTAGGTAGCAGGTTTTAACCCGGGTTCCAGGTAGAGGTTATCGCTGGTATAGGTTCCCTGGTAGGCATACAGGACTTCACCTCCGGCTTTACCGTTACTGGCATTGCGAACGATAAGGCGGTCATTGCCGGTGGTACCGTAACTTCCCCTGAGGGAAAGGTTATCGAGCCATTTGGCATCTTCCAGAAAACTCTCTTTTGAGATCCTCCACGATGCTCCCGTTGACCAGAAAGTTCCCCAGCGGTTATCAGCGCTGAAGCGGGAAGAACCATCTTCACGGACCGAGGCCGAGAGGTAGTATTTGTTCATAAAATTATAGTCGACTTTTCCGAAGAAGGAGAGCAGGGCATAATTGTCATGACCTCCCCAAACGCCAAACTCCTTGGTGGTGTTGGCCAGTTCGAACTTACCCAGTTCCATGATTCCTGAGCCCCAGCCCTGTTCATAATGGTCATCCCAGATGTACCACTCATGGCCGACCATGGCCGACACGGCATTCTCTCCGAAAGTCCAGTTGCCCGATAACACATTGTTAAAGGTGATGGACCTCTTGTTATAGTCATAACGACTGGCATAACCCCCGTCAGCCAGGATGGAAATCCCGTAGGGGGCAGTCTGGGCGCTGCCATGGACGGCAGAACTGTAATTCATCGACCGGTACCAGTAGTCATCGCTATTAAATGCCGACCTGAAAGTGAGATTTGCAGGAAGTTTAAATTCCGTAAAAAACTGGGAGGTCATGATATGCCCCATATTGGAATCATAACTGTCATCATTGTCGTTTTCCCAATAATTTCCTGAGTTATTCAGGACCTGAATTCCGAAGAAATTGTTGGTGTACTTGCCATAATCATACATCCTTTCCCCGGTTTTTTCGGAATAGACCCAGTCGGTATTATCAATATTCCTCAACCAGGGTGAGGAGAGGGTGGTTGTGAAGTTGGCGGCACGGCTGGCACCGGCGGAGATATTCTGGCGATGCCGTGAGTAGGAAAGACTCCCTCCGGCATTCCACCACTCTTTCAGTTTCACGGTAACGTTGGTTCTGAAGGAATAACGTTCATAGAACTGACTATTGCCATACCCCTGATCATCGAGAAAACCACCCGAGAAAAAATAGGTCGCTTTTCCGTCACTGGAGGTTCCGCTCACGTCGACACTGTAGTCCTGGCGTAATTTCCGCGAGAAAATGGCCCCGTAAACATCCCAGTCGCTTTCCTCCCACGCATAGTCGAGTTTGGGGTTCATAAAGGGATTTCCCTGGCCATCATGCAGGACATAGTTCTCATTGATATGTTTAAAGGGAGTCACATAGGTCGTTTCCCCTTTTGAATTGGTGATGGCTTTCACCTGCTTTTTCAGGGCATTATCGGAAGCATAATCACCGGCGGCCTGAGGGTTCATCTTATCATAATAGATAGCATCATAATAAAGGGCATACCAGGTATTTTCAAGTTGCTGGTAGGGATTGGCCTTCACGGGGTTCGGAACGGCATTGTCGGAAGTTCCCCAGGCCCCGCGGAAGTTGATTTGCGGACCGCTCGATTTTCCCTTTTTGGTGGTGATGACGACCACGCCGTTGGCGGCGCGTGAACCATAGAGGGAAGTGGCGGCGGCATCTTTCAGGATCGTCATGGTCTCAATGTCCGAAGGATTGATCTGATTCAAATCCCCGTCATAAGGCATCCCATCGACGATATAGAGAGGGTCGGCTTTCCCCGACATGGAGGAAATACCGCGAATCTCAATACGGGTATTCCCGCCGGGATTCCCCTGAACGTTCACGACATTGACCCCGGCCGACATCCCCTGCAGGGATTCAGCAAAACCCGTTCCCATCACTTTTTCCAGTTGTTCAGACTTGACCACCGATGCCGAACCGGTAAAGGTGGATTTTTTCTGTGTTCCATAGGCGACAATAACCACCTCATCAAGGTATTCCGAATCCTCAGCCAGTACCACATCAAAGGTGGTCCTGCCCTCAGTGTTAATGGTTTGTTCCAAAAAACCGATAAAGGAGATCCTGATCGATGCGTTGTTCGCCACCTCGAGGGAGAACCTGCCGTTCGCATCGGTAACGGTTCCGTGCGTCGTTCCCGACTCGACAATGTTGGCCCCAATGATCAATTCTCCCTGTGCATCTTTAATGGTTCCGGTGATCAGTTTCTTCTGCTGCTGGGAAAAGGAATCCTCTGCACCACCTTCGGTACCGGCAAAGAAAGCCGGGAAACCGGAATCTGAACTAAAAATCCCGTTTCCTGCGCTGACCGGACCTGACATGACGCTGCAAAAAACGGTGAATAATAGAAGGAGGGTAGTCCGCATGACCTTATAAAAAGGATAAATGCGCTCTTCTCTGTTTACAATTACACCCTGCAAATTGTTCATAAGCTTGTAATTTTTTGAATTAATAGAAAAAATTCTGATTGGCTGGCTTGCGAAAACCTTTGTTAAAAGGCTCTCACCTCCTCATAACGAGGAGCTACGATTCATTTGGTCGTTTATCACATAGGCACAAAAAATTAGATTTTACATGGGATCAATAAAAGGCTACCCCATCCTGATGGTAGCCGGCAAGAAAGATGCACTGACCTTCAGTTAAATGCAGAAAGCCAGGAGGACATTCTTGAGACAGGCCCCCCGGAACGGATACGGCTTCCCTTCCGCCACAAACAGGCGGGTGAATTTTTCTTCGTATGATTCCCTTCATGAAAGTTGAGGATGAGCGCGTCGAAGATCATCCTTTCATAAATGAAGGACCGGAAATTTTCTTCAGATTCCTCCACCCATTCCCTGATGAATCTCTCTTCAGGAAAAGTCGTATTGCCGCTGAAAAAACGAAGCAGTAGTACTCTATCCATTAACAATCCCCCTTTAAGGAATAACCGGTAAAGCAGGTTTTACCCTAAAGGGAAACGGTAATTTTTTTTATGTTTTTTTTTGTTGAGCCCCCCTCAGATGATAAAGTCCTCAAGGACAAGGCAGAGCAGCGCAAGTGCTTTGGAGATGTGGTATTCCACGCTTTTCACACTCATATTCATGGCCCGGGCTACTTCCATGTATGACATTCCCTGCACCCGGCTTAACTCAAAAGTCCTGATGGTTTTTGGAGGCAGAGTCATGATGGCTGAATAGGCAATTCCCATGATCTCCTGTGAAAAAATCCCCTCAGGATCGCAGGAACTCAAACAGTTCATCTTCATGGATAAACACCAGTCCACATGGGAACTGATTTCCTTTTCAGCCCGGTGCCTCACCTGAAGATGCTCCAAATAGCTGAGACATTTGTTCCTCACAATCGTCAGGATGTAGGCCGGCGCATTGGAATCAGGTTTCAGAGTGTGCCGTTTTTCCCAGTAGGCTGTAAAGGCTTCAGACACAAAATCCTCGGCCAGTTCCCTGTCTTTCAGATAGCTGTCGGCATAAGTGATAAAGCGGGAATAATATTTTTTGTACAATAGTTCTAAACCCTGATAATCAGAGGTATAATGCATCTCCATACGGTACTTTCTCCGGCAGGAAAGTATGGATTATAACCCGACTCATCACAGGCATCCGCTATCTATAAAACATAACTTAACATTTACTTAACCAGCCCCAGATTCCGTGAAGAGACGATTTTTGATTTGACAAAAGAATCATCCATGGTGAGGGTATCGTTGGTGCTGACCTTTAATCTGTAACCTTTCCCAGGGATGAAGGCACCGATGTTGTTCTGCCAGCCGCCGAATGATCCAAAATCTTCAATGGCGTTCCCTTCTTCGTCCTGAACTTTAACCAGCGAATGGCGGTCAATGAGTTGTTGTACCACCTCCATGGCATCTGCCGGTGATTGTTTTGGGTAACTGATGATGTTCCAACCGGTTTTTAGAGGAATCTCCAGAGGGAATACCGCAGGAGTGCCATTGATGGGCAGAATGCAGTTGCCGGTTACTTTCACCTTATACCCTTCTGTAAGGGCCCAATCGCGCATGGTCCTGAAATCGCGGGCGTCGATGGTTCCCGACAGGGTTAGTGCATGGGCTGTGCTGAGACTCAGTGACTGGGCCAGGAGATCCTTCAGGGTCCCTGCGGAAACCGTGATCATCGGGCCTTGTTCGATTGTTACAGTGCGTTCTTCAAGTCCGGAAGCCGACAGGGTGAGAACTCCCCGGCGCAGTTCGCTTCCGATATTTTGTGCGACGGTCAGAGTGATGACCGTGTGGCCGGGACCACCAGACAGAGGGTTCACGGCCAGCCACTCCTGATCTGAAATCACCTGCCAATCGGCCGATGAAGCCACAGTCACGGTGGCCTGACTTCCTTCTGATGCAGAAATCTGCACAATCGAGGGAGAAGCAAAAATACCGGATTGTTCCATGATCTGACTAAACTCCTTCCACTCTTCAAAAGCCCCGTTTTCCACAATATGGACCGAAGGTGGAAGGGTGACCCCCGTCAATCCGCTGCATCTATAAAAAGAAGCATAACCGAATCCACGATGTTTTAAAAAGTTCAGCAGTGACAGGTCCACGGTTGTTGCTGAGGTAAAAAAAGGCCGGGGGACCCTGTAAGGATCCCCCGGCCTTTAATGAAGGGCAGGGAGTGCTGTCAGATGACGCAGTGTCCCCGGCAGAGAGGTGGGATCTGCCGGAAGAAATTTGCCTGCTAATCTTAATGGTCCTGCAACCAAAAGGTTAACGCCATGACCTCACGAGGTGGAGGCTATTCCGCGGTGCCCTGAATGGTTTGAATGGAGCCGTCGGCGTTGTATTCCAGTTCCGCCACCTTGAGGCTGCGCAGCCACGCCTTTCCTCCTGAAGGGGCACTGTCGTGGTGGAAGAGATACCATTTGCCTTTGAACTCCACGATCGAATGGTGGGTGGTCCACCCCACCACCGGGGTGAGGATAACGCCCTGGTAGGTGAAGGGTCCGTAGGGATGGTCGCCGGTGGCGTAGCACAGCCGGTGGGTATTTCCGGTAGAATAGGAGAAATAGTATTTCCCGTTGTACTTGTGCATCCAGGCGGCTTCGAAGAAACGGCGGTCGTGGTCGCCGGCGGTCAGGGGCTTTCCGTTCTCGTCGAGGATGACCAAGTCGCGCGGTTCTTCGGCGAATTCGAGCATGTCGTCACTCAAGCGGGCCACCCGGGCGGTGAGGGCAAGCTCCCCATCGGCAGGTTCATGGCCGCACTCGATGGCCTTGTTGTTCCGGTAGCGCTGAAGCTGTCCGCCCCATAACCCGCCAAAATAGATGTAAAAAGTGCCGTCGTCATCATGGAAGACACAGGGATCGATCGAGTAGCTTCCCTTCATGGGGGCGTCGAGGGGTTTGAAAGGCCCCTCAGGCCTGTCGGAAATGGCCACCCCGATGCGGAAGATGTCGTTCCGGTCCTTCAGAGGGAAGTAAAGGTAGTACCTGCCATCCTTGTATGCGCAGTCGGAATCCCAAAGCTGACGCCCCGCCCAGGGGATCTCCTCCACATGGAGTGCAACACCGTGATCGGTGACTTCTCCATCGATACAATCCATCGAGAAGATATGATAATCGTACATATTGAAATGATCGCCATTATCATTTTCAGGAACTCCCGATTCTACATCGTGGGAAGGATAAATATAGATTTTCCCGTTAAAAACATGCACAGCAGGATCTGCTGCATAAATACCATCGATCAGGTATTTCTTTTTCTTTTTGTTCATCTCTCTGTTAAGAATGTTTTTCTTCTATTCGTTTATAAACTTCTTCCAGGGTCCCGCTAAACGGCCCGGGTGTTTCCATTTTTATCGATACCAGGGCGGCGGCAAACTTCAACGACTCTGCAACATCATGATCCAGCCTGTGTGAAAGGTAAGCCGCAAAGGTCGTATCACCACGGCCTGTTCTGCCCGATACGTTACTGTTGGAGAATTTCTCATAGTAGGTTTTCCCGTTAACCCGTGCCAGTACTCCCTCTGAATGGGTAATCATCACTTCAGGGCACCCCCATGATTCGACAATGACAGCTGCCTTCTCCAGGTCGTCGGTACCGGTCAGAAGTTTTGCTTCCACAATATCGAGTTTCAGCTTGTTCATCATGGCTGCGATCTCTTCTTTACCGGCCACATCACTGAACTCATGGTTTTTGGTCACCGGATGGATATGACGGACGAAACTTTGCATATCGACCGACAAGCTCTGGTAATTCCGGGTTTTCAAAGCTTTCATCAGGGGCATGTCGAATTCGGTATCCGATATCCCTGCCAGATGAACGCATGTGGAATCGAGTTCTGGAACGTCATCGATTGATATCAACCCGGCCGATTTGATGAGGGTCATTTCACGTTCATCCACATTGGCGGAATAGTGCAATACCCTGTTGTAAGAAGTCTCTTCGGCCGGAATAAGAAAAGTATCAATTCCGAGATCCTTCATTGGTTGAAGAATATGTTCGTCTTTCTCAGCCATCTTCGTGACTACGGCGACCCTCTTCCCCACTCTTGCGGCGACCATGGCCCCGCATAAAACGGCGCTGCCGGGAGCGACGCGGGCCACTCCTCCAAACGGGATAATTTCGTCGTAGACCATGTGCCCTACAAACGTAATATCATATTTTTTGTTCATAATAGACGTTTTTAGTCGTAATGTAAACTAACTCGTGCACATTCTCATGCCTGTTCATCATGGCTCAGCAACCAAGGATAGAAAGGGATCAGGTCCTTCGGATCCACTGTTCCGGTTTGGTTTTTCGCACGCAAATCCTTCACATGGTTCATCACCAGATGGGTCCATACAGCCCCCGGCCTTGGATAAGCAGCCACAATGTAGTGAGGCCCTTTTTCGGTCTCACCGGCTTCCATTTCAAGTTCTGCCCTGAGATTATCGGGGGTTATCATGGTATTGGCGTAATCGAAAATCACACGGTCCATGTGTTTGTAAACCTCTTTACTTTCCTCCACCATTCCGTAATAATCCAGTAACTGGGCAAAGACATAGTTTGAAGTGGTATACACATCCTGTCCCTGTTCCGACTCTACCGGTTCCCCGTCCTTGGTTTTACACATGGCCCAGCCCATGAAGGCCTTATTGGTATTATAAATCGTTTTCAGGATCTTTTTCACGCGTTCCTCCGGAATTGCTGGTGTTTCACCAATAGCATTCAAATACCACAACGCATCGAGCTGATTCGTCCAAACATCGGTATTTGACTCTCCCGATTCAGGATCAAAACAGGTGATATAATACTCCAGTTTTTCCCCTTTTTTATTCACATCTTCACGCCACAGTTGCTCGAAACTGGCCCATGCTTTATCATATTTTGACTGAATATGTTTTTCGTCTTCTTTTTCACCCAGCATTTGCGCCATTTTGATCATAGCCTGGCAACCGCCCAGGAATTGCGTGGCATCGTAAGCATCGGCACCAAAAAGAACCAGGTTGTCAAAGGTATTCTTCACATCGTCGGGATTTCCTTCGGGAATTCCATCCCCGTCAAAATCGAGTTTTAACAGCGAATCCAATCCGAATTTCATGGTTTCCCAGTTCGATTTCAGGAATTCCATATCGCCTGTGAACTTCACATTCCGGAGTATGCGCATCATCAGTTTCGGATAGAGGTCGACCCAGTAATTGTTATTGTACCAGGCATAATCGCTCACATTGCGCAGCGGATGACCCTTCGACAACATACATACATCATGAGCCACGCTGCCCAGGGTCTTGAAATCATCGCGGATCTGGGTCAACTTCTTCCCTTCGTATTCTTCGGGGTTCTCCTCAAAATGCATCCTGGCTTCTACAAATGAAGCATGATGGTGGTACCAGCGCGGAGTAGGATCAACGGCATTGATGGAATCAATAAACGCCTGGCATAAATCTTTTTCCACATTGGGGAACAGCATGAGCAACACCATGGAGTACCAGTCCACGTCGGAAGGATCGATATAGGAATAGTCGAAACATTCGAGGAAACGTGCTTTTTCAACGCCATTTTCTTCAATCCAGATATTTGCGTTTGAAAGCGGGAAATGAAGCTCGTTCAGCATAAGCCGCGTCAACCGCAGGGCCCCTTCGCGATCGTTCTGATAAGAAGAACTGGATGATATTAAATTGAAGATACGTTCCTGAATGGTTATCGTCGCATTCCACCACTGCGGGTAACTTTCAAGAGCGATCCCGACCATATCCAATGCCCGGGTTCCGGCATTTTTAAAATTCCTGATGTATTTCCGGTCGAATCTCTTTCCGTCAATATATTCCTGCACAGGGAAGTCAAGGACCACAGCGAAAGGGATGGTCTTGGACTGGCCCGGACGAAGGGTCATGGTTAAACTGATGGCGGCGCCATAATCCCGGCGGTTGATGGGTTCGCATTTTTCATAAAAGTTCCCTTCGGAAGAAATCAGAAGATCGCCTGCGTATTTATTCAGCAAGAAATAGGGTTGAGTATCCACGGCAACACCGGGAACCTCAGAAACGGCGATGATCATTTTGTTTTCAGTTTGTGTGCTGCCCATCACCACACCGGTGATGCCATTCATTTCAAACGCTTCATGTTTCTGTCCCGAAATGGCGGCACTGCTCACGAAAACGCTGTCCTGGTCGGTAGGCTTCAGCTCCTTTTCCTGCAAATTGACCAGAGAAGGCCGTGGCACCACCAGGGTATATTCCTGTTCCTCCTCGGTGGTGTTTTCCACAATAAATTCCTCAACGCTGACAGGCATCAGGGTTTGCTCATTGCCTGCCAATAACGGGGAAATGAACCTCCTGGTTACCTTCACATCTTCCAGGGAATATTCAATTTCCAAAGAAGGGGTGGCAATGGTCATTTTGATGTTTTCTTCGTCGACAGCTGCGGGATAGTAGTTTTTCATCGCCGGAATATCGTCAGACTCCGTTTCGCCGGGTTGCCGTTGGGTCAGTAAGGTGTTTCCCTCGTAGGTGCTGATGTATGGTGCAGAGCCAAACTGAACCGCCTTTTGGTTGAGCAGGATCAGGCGGCCGGCATCGTTAAACCGGTTATACAGGCCATAAGGCGAAATGCCGATGGAACAGGTGGGCGCTCCCATGATGGCCACGGTATGCGGGAACTGCAAACACTTGGACATCCCCTGAAAATGCACCGTCATTTTGTTATTCTCGTATATGTCAGCGATCCTGGGTCCCGGTATGGTGTAAAGTTCTTTAATATTGAAGGAATTGGACTTGGTCATTTTTTTTACTTAATAAGTTTAACAAAGCCGGTTCTGTCAGGTTCCGGCAATTTAACCAGATTCCGGGCGCCAGCAGGCTAAAAAAGCATGGCTGACACCCGGAATATTGTTCGTTCAAATAGAATGCAAGGCGGTGTGATTAGCACTTACCTTGCCATACATTGACATTTTTCTTCCTTTTTTCCTTTGTTGGTTCAACATCGGGTTGTTCAGGAATATTTGCCTCTGCGCTTAAATCAATCGGCATTTTTGTCGTAGGATAGGGTTTAATTTTGCCAAACAATAAATCGGCAGAAACCCTGATAGAATCGGGAGTGCCCGAGAAATTACACACCACGGCATCGGCCACGGTGGTCGTGCCTTTCCGGTACGGGAAATTGGTGACGACAACCACGTCATGCCCTGCCTTTTTGAGGGCTTTCACAAGATGCGTGTTATTTCCACGTTTCTCGATACGGGCGTAGTAATTGGTCATCACCACCAGGTCGGCATCCTTGGCCAATCTCAAGGCTTCTTCCACATCTTCTTCGGAAGCATAGAATGCCGTATCATCCAGAATAACATTAGTAGAATGTTTGGTCATCTGCTCACAGAACATGTGGGCATGGCTGTACATGTCTTTTCCGAGGAATTCGTAAGGTATGGTTTGCTCGATCACGAGTATTTTCTGGTCGGGACTTAAGGGCAGCAATTTTTTATCATCGCGGACCACCAACAATGCCTTGTGGGCTACTTCCCATGAAAAATCACGGTTTTCTTTGTTTCTTACAATGGCTGTTGTTTCTTTGGGATCCATTTTGCCGGCTTTTTCGAACAAGCCCTGGTCATACTTTCTGTTGAGCAAACGACGTACGGCATCATTGACACGTTCTATAGGAAGCGTGCCTTCTTCGACCGCCTTTTTAATTCCGAACAAACACTGTGAACGGGATTCGTCGTCGGCTTTGAGCAATATCGTATCCACACCGGCTTCAATGGCCATAGCACAAGCCAGCGGAAGCGGCCATTTTTTCAGGATTGCGGCCATACCAATCGCATCGGAAACGATAATACCATCGAATCCCATTTCACCTCTCAGCAGGTCGGTAAGAATCTTTTTCGAAAGTGTCGCCGGATATTCATCATCATAAGCGGGGAATATCGTGTGTGCCGTCATCAGCGCTGATGCGCCGGCGTCAACACCTGCCTGGAATGCCTTTAGTTCGACATTCTGCATGCGTTTTTTATCGCCCCGGCAAACATCGAGGGTGTCGTGAGCATCGGTAGCTGAATCACCACGGCCTGCGAAGTGTTTGATGGTTGCGGTGACGCCGGCATCCTCATATCCGCGTACGGTGGCATCGATGAACTTGACGATGACATCGGGATCGTCGCCAAAGGAACGCACGCCGATTTCGGGGTTCAGAGGGTTTATGTTCACGTCGCAAACAGGGTGATAGAATTGTGTGACCCCCATTGCCGCCATCTGCCGTCCCATCAGGTTGGCGATCTTATAGGCAAGATCCACATCCCCTATGGCGGTAATACCCATCGGAGGTATAAACTGCAAAACACCACCCGAGGAATAGTCGTTCTTGAAATCACCTTCCATATCGATGGTAACGTGAAGGGGAATTCCCGAAGGCCGGTCCATGGCGATTTTCTGAAGGTTATTGAGCGCTTCGGTGAGTTCTTCCGGGGTCACGCTGATCCCAAAAGCGCGCGAGTCGAACCAGGTATGGGCGATATCAAAATAGTCCGCGGGTTTTTCGAAGTCCGGATCAACCTGTGAGCGTCCCCAATAAAGATTCTTGCAGGTTTCCAACGCATAGGGTTCCAGGCAAATCCCTCCCGCGTGCAATTTGGTAATTTGTTCAATGCCTGAGGGGGTAGGTAAAGCGCCCCTCCAGGTAAAGGTAAGCAATTGGCCGCATTTCTCCAGCAGGCTCATTTTCGCGATTTTCGCCGAAACAAAAGCATCTCTTTCTTTTGACATAATGTGTCTCCTTAATAGTTTACTGGTTATTGTTGTGTATTGATAAACGTTTATAAATGCTTAATTCATCATTCCCCCCTGCAGGACAGTCCGGGGTCCCTCCCCCGCCCGCAAGACCGTCACTTTTTCATATATTTTCCCAGGAAGGGTTTGGGCTGGTAGTTGCGGTCAATGATCAGCGGGTAGTCGGTGCGGCCCCGCACCGGCCAGTTGTTTTTCCAGGAGGTGTTGTCGGTGGTGCCCCAGGCGGTGACGCGGGTAACGATGTCGCTGTGTTTGAGGAGGAGGTCGAAGAATTCACCCATTCTGTTGTTCCAGACCACCAAAACGGAATCGGGGAAACCCTCTTTGTAAGGGTTGAGGCTTTCCCGGTATTCGAAGCTGGCCGACACCTCGGCGCCTACTTTGGGATCGGGGAAGGGGAGCAGTGACATGTCGAGTTCGGTGATCATCACGGTAGCTCCTGCGTTGCCATAAGCCACGATGGCTTTTTCATACTCTTCAAGGGTGGGATGGTCCATCCCGATGTGGCCCTGCATGCCCACGCCGTCGATGCGGAGGCCGCGTTCACGCAGCTGTCCGATCAGCTTCACGATGGCTTCCACCTTACCGGGATACCATTCGTTGTAGTCATTGTAGTAGAGTTCGGCATCGGGGTCGGCTTCATGGGCAAACTGAAAGGCCAGGGGGATGAACTCCTCGCCCAGGATCTGATAAAACCGGCTTTGGCGGTAGGATCCGTCTTCGTTGAAGGCCTCGTTGACCACATCCCATCCCTTCACCTTGCCTTTATAGCGGCCTACGACGGTATAGATATGGTCTTTCATGCGTTGGGTGAGCACTTCCGGGGTGACGGTGTTCCCGAGCGAGTCGGTGAAGAACCACCGGGGAGCCTGGGAGTGCCATAGCAGCACGTGGCCGGTGATGAACATGTTGTTAGCTTCGCCGAAGGCCACCATCTGGTCGGGCAGTTCCCACTTGAATTCCCCTTCGCGGGGATGAATCGGACCGGGCTTCATGCAGTTTTCGGCCACGATGGCGTTGAAGTGTTTTTTGATGACCTCCACACCGGGGGTATCCTTTCCGGTGATTTCCCAGGCGTTCATCGCCGTGCCTATGTAGAATTTGCCGTCAAAGGCCTCCTTCAGGGTGGAGGTTTTGGCGGTTTTTGATGCCGGATTGCAGGCACCCATGATGATGGTGGCCAGCCCCAGGGCGGCGCCAAGTTTAATAAATCTTACCATGTTATAAATCATTAAGTTAGTTTTCAAAAATGGTTTTAACCTCACTTACCGGCGTGCTTCCAGCTCTTTCTGGATTTGGGTTTCCATTTTTTTGTTGATTTCGTAGTAGAAGAGGCAGATGGCCACGGCCACACAGAAGGTGATAAAAGGATAGATACTCATGGCGGTTTTGATGCCGTTGATGGTGGCATCATTTTGTACGGCCAGGCCTTCCTTGTACCCGTAGATGGCGAGAATTCCGGCCACCATGGCGCCGCCGATGGCCAGTCCGGCCTTGAGGCCGAAGATCATGGCCGAGAAGATGATGGCGGTAGCGCGGCGGTTATTTTTCCATTCCGAGTAGTCGGCCACGTCGGCGATCATGGCCCACAAAATCGGGGTGCCGATTCCGTAGAAGAAGCCATGGGCCACCTGGGTGGTGAAAACCAGTCCGATCGACTCATGCCCCCAAAAGTAGAACATCAGCTGCATGAGGGCCGCCAAAAAGAGGCTGTAACCGAAGACGTCGCGTTTTCCGAAGCGGTCGGCCAGGGGTTTGGAGAGGGCAATGCCGATGAGTCCCATGATAATCCCCCCGGCATTGAAGAGGCTGAAGGCCGAGGTGGGGGCATCTTCAGGCCAGGTGAAGCCCACCAGTCCCATGCCGGTCAGCATGCTGTTGAGTCCGGCGATGAACCTGTTAAAGCCCACATTCTCGAGGAAGAGCGCCAGGGCCTCCTCGCTCAGGTAATTCTCGAAATAATAGACATACATGCCCCCCTTGAGGGAGAGGGTGACGAAAATGAAAATCGTGATCAGGAGCATGGCGATCCACGGCTTGTTGTGGAAGAGGTCCTTCAGGTCGGTCCTTACGCTCGTCTGCTGTTCCTGTTTGGGCACGATCCGCTCACGGGTGGTCAGGAAGGTGATGACGAAAAAGACGATACCGGTAATGGAAAAGAGGAGCATGGTCTTCTCGAAACCCACCGTTTTGTCCCCATCGCCGAGGATGAGCACCAGGGGAAGCAGGAGACTCTGGACGATGAACTGGGCGATGTTGACGGCCACGAAGCGGTAACTCGAAATGCTGTTGCGTTCCTTCATGTCACCGGTCAGCACCCCGCTGAGCGAGGCATAGGGAAGGTTGTTCATCGAGTAGACGACCACCAGCAGGAAATAGGTAATCATGGCATAAGCCACCTTACCGTTCAGGCCGAAATTGGGAGTGCTGAAAGCCAGAAGGGCGATCACCCCAAAGGGCACGGCGGTCCAGAGGATCCACGGGCGGAACTTACCCCAGCGGGTGTTGGTGCGGTCGGCGATGATTCCCATCACGGGATTGAAAAAGGCACCGAACATCCCCCCTGTAAAGATGATCGCCGAGGCCGCCGCCGGGGGAATTTTAAAGACATCGGTGTAAAAGAAGGCCAAAAAGGTCATCAGGGTCTGGAAAATCAGGTTGGCTGAGAAATCGCCCAAACTATACCCGATTTTCTCGAGCACGGAAACTTTCTGAGAAGGTAAATTCATGAAGGCTAATTTAATTGGTTTATTATTGGCTTATACTGATCGATATCTGATGGTTTAAACTGGTCGTTTTTTTTGGCTAAACCTCACAAAGATAAAAATCTCTGAAACATGGTTTCCAATAAAAGGGGAAATTGTTAATAATACAACCAGGGACGGGCATAACAAAAGCTTCCCGGGGGGGAGAAGAAAGTGTGTGTTTGGGGGGAAGCAGTTGAAAAAAGGGGAAGAAGGGGTTTAAGCAAGGCCATCGCCTTGAAGAAAATTGTGTGTGTGTGGGATTAACATGAGAACGAAGAGGAGAGGGGGTCGGGGCTGCCTCAGGGGGTAAAGTTCATCGGCAGCCCCGATTATCTTATATGTCTTTCACGGTGTAAAGATACCACTCCGATTCAAAAAGCGGATACCGGGGAAGGCGCATTGTACCAATGGAGGGTTTTCAGGGACGAACCGGCGGTTTGAGACAACGGAACGATGCGTTCCGGGGTTCAAAAAAGGAAATATTCTCCGGAATGGACCTCCGGTCACAGTTTTTTCAGCATCTCGGCGCTGCCCTGCAGGATGATTTCTTTTCCCTGGAAGAGCAGGGTACAGCTTTTATTGCGGCGGTTCACGGCCGACAGATGCTGGGTGTTGATCAGGATAGAGCGGCTGATGCGCTGGAAGCCCCCCGGAGGCAGCTTTTCCTCGACCACTGCCAGGTTCACCGAAACGACCAGCGACTTTTCGGAAGAGATGAAAATCTGCGTGTAGTTATGGTCGGCTTCGCACCAGAGGATATCACCGGGGTGGACCAGCACGAAGCCGGTGGTGGTGTTGAACCTGATCTTTCCGGAGTAGTCACGTATGAACTGCCACAATTTCTCCTGCTGGAACTCCGTGTCGCGTGTTGCCAGAAACCGGTCGGCTGCCCTGACCAGGTCCTCGCTGGTGACGGGTTTCAGGAGATACCCCAGGGCGTTGGTCTTGAAGGCCGCCACGGCATAGCGGTCATACCCCGTCACAAAAATAAAATGGGTTTTGCAGCGGTCGCCGCACATTTCAGCGATGATGTCGAAGCCATTCATCCGGTCGACCTCGATATCCATGAACACCAGGTCAGGCTTATATTTCTGATAGTTGCTGAGGGCCTCCGCAGAACTGTTGCAGGAAGCCACGAGAGTCAGGGAAGGGCAGTTTTCGGCGATCAGGGTGGAGAGATATTCCACCGCATCCTGTTCGTCGTCAACGATCATGCAGCTGTAACCTGTGGACATAAAACGTGGTTTCGTTCAAATGTAGTTATTTTTTTGGTTCGCCTTCGCGGCTCTCCTTCAAACCCAGGGGCACACGAATGACCACCCGGGTGCCGGTGGCATTCTGTTCCTCATCCTTTAAGTCGGTGACTTCCTGTGAGATATTCGATTTTCCCTGTAGGTTCAGGCGGTCGAAAATGGCCTTGAGCATTTTGAGGCCCTGCCGGGTCGACCCGGGGTTCAGTTGTGCCGCTTTCTGCCTCCCTACCCCGTTGTCCTCCACGGAAATCAGCAGTTCTTCCTGTTCTTTCGAGATATCGATCGTCACCCTTCCCGTTTTGTCGAGTTTCGCCAGCCCGTGTTTCAGGGCATTCTCGACATGGATCTGCAGGATCATCTTGGGAATCAGGGCGTTCATGGGGACACTCCGGTCGACATTGATGCTGAATTCCAGTTTGTCCTTGAAGCGGAGTTTATTCAGCTCGAGGTACTGGCGGGTCATGTCGATCTCCTCGCTGAGCGGCCGGGTGAAGCGGTCCGAGAAATCGAAGTTGGAACGCACCATGCGTGAGAACTTCATGAAGGCCTCATAGGCTTCCTCGCGGTTGCCGTTTTTCAGGAGCAGGGCCATGGAATTGAATGCGTTGAACATAAAATGAGGATCCATCTGCATCCGCAGTGACTTGATTTCCAGGTCACGCATCTGGGCCTGGATTTCGTACTTTTCGCTGAGCTGCTTATCGCGGATCGACTGGATCAGCCATACAAAGAAGACCGAAAGGGCATAGATGAACAGGTATATCGGGAATTTCAGGTAAAAGAGTGAGTTTTTCCCGAAGCGGTAGATATATTCATTGTTGTCGGTCTGGACCATAAAATGGTCGGGACCCCTTCCTGTTTCGAGGATGACGTTTCGTACGCTTTCGTTGGCAAATTCCTGAACCACCTTGTATTCAAAGTCCTCGGTATAGAGGCATACCGTTCCCGAGAGCAGGTCGCTGGTGGCCATTTCAGGGCATCCCTTTGCGCGGACGGGATTCCGGTACATCTGGGCCGAAGGGTCGATCTTCTTCTCTGCGACGACCTTCAAATGGTCGTCGATCTTCACCATTTTGTCGCCGGTAAAGAGCCAGAAGCCGGCGGTTCCGGGGTACACCTGGAACCTGAACCGCTTGCCGTACTCCGGAAAGAAGGCCGAATCCCTGACACTTCCCTGGAAGTCGACCGTGTAAACCCCCACGATCTTATCGCGCGGACGGCCTCTGTTGAACTGGAACACCAGGATCTCCCGCTTATTGGTGAGTTCAGGCATGATATGGAGGTTGTTCTCAATACCCGGCGTGAAAGGAATCGGCGGCCAGAACTCCTTCATTTCATGGTCAAAGCTTCTGATGTAAGGCCTGATGTCCTCTATCGGGGTTCCCGTGGAATCGCTCTGGTGATAGCCCACATTGCTGCCGGTGAGGATTTCCAGGGTTCCGTCACGGTCAAGGTCGTAGTACACCATGAAGTAGGGATTGACGCCCACGTCTTCAGAAGTAATCAGGCGGCCTGTCTCAGGATGGTAAACCACCACGGTACGGGGATACCGTGAATACCCGGTGATGATGGAAAAGATGATTTCATCATCGCCGTCATTGTCGAGGTCGAGCACGTTGAAACGGCTGATGGTGAAGTCTAACTTATTTTTCTCGAAGAGGCCGATACGGGTGATGAAGAGGCTTTCCGTTTGGTTTGAAAGGGGGGTGACCAGTTCGGCCCAGTTGAGGAAGAGGCTGTCGCGCCCCAGGGTAAAGCCGTAGATCTCCACTTTTTGGTTGTTATTGGCATCACCCACATAAACCAGGGGAACGTTGTGGGTGTAGGTATGGGGAAAGTTGATCTGGTTGATCATTTCGCCGTTGTCGCCGAAATACTGACAGGAGAGCTGTCCCGCCCGGTTGCGGAAGGAGTAGATTTTCTGGGTAATGCCGGTTCCGTCGAGGTCGCGGAAGATGATCCGGTAATTATCGGCCTGGGCCGCCGGTTCCTGAAGCACCAGGGAGGTCTTGTACTTGTTAAACAGGTCGGGCAACAGCAGAATCACAGGAAGGGCAAAGGCCAACCCCAGCAACCAGACCGAAAGAAGTATACGTTTGAGCATCATCAGGTAAAATCATTCAAAAGTGGGAAAATAATCCGGATTTTTGAACCGGTCAATTCAAATTTGCTTTATATTTAGTATGGGTCAATACTACTGCCCACAGGGAGGAATTCCAGGATGATTTTCTGGAAGGCCCCCCCTGCCCAGCCAAATTAACCTACTGTTCTTATGAGAGTTAAATTTCCGGCTTTTATTTTCTAAACCATTTCCAACCAAATGAAACTGAAAATCTTTTTTTTGTTTTGCGGGCTGTGGCTGAGCATTCTGCATGCCAATGGCCAGGCTCCTGAGTGGAGCCGTCTGCTGCAGACCAGCAGCTATGGTAACCCTATTCTCTCCTGCATCTCGGGGGACGAAGAGTACGTGGTCACCGCAGGGGCATTTTCAGGTCCTCTGAATTTTGACGGAGCGTCTATGGTCAGTGAAGGCAGGCGTGAAATGTTTGTCAGTATGAGTCTCACCTCGGGGGAAACGCTATGGTTAAAGCACTTTACCTCCACTGAAAACATCGTTCCCTCAGCCATCAAAATGGACCAGTCCGGTAATGTCTTTTTAACCGGGGGCTATTCGGGAACAGCCAATGTTGAAGGCACCACCCTTTCGGGAACCAATGGTTACATGGCCAGTTTCGACATCTACGGAAATGCCAGGTGGGTAGTTCCCCTCGCAGATGCCAGCTCCGGGACCAGCCGCATCGAGATCGACAGCGATGGCAACAGCTACCTGGCCAGCAACATGACTAAGCTGCAGAAATTTTCACCCGACGGTACCATTCTGTGGGAACAGGGTTTTCCCCAGGGTACCTTGCGAACTATCTCCATTCATGGGAACCGTCTCTACCTGGGTGGCATTCTTCCCGCGGGTACCACGACCATTGGGCCATACACCTTCACCAGGAGTTACAAGACCGGCATTATCCTGAAGGCCAACTTCGACGGGGAATATTACGATTTTCTGGAGGTGGAGGGAACCAACGCCAATTCCAATGGATCGGCGGTCACCACCATTAAAAACGACCCCGACGGGAACCTGGTTTTTAACGGGGGATATTACGGAAACCTGGAATTCCGGGGGACCACCTGGTTCTCGAACCCCAATGCTATCTACCCTTTTCTGGCCAAGTGCGATACCTCCCTCAACGTTATGTGGGCGCAATCCGGAAAAGCGATTCCTTATACCAATGTACTCAACTTTTCAATATTCCTCGACAACGACCTGAATATATACATGGTTGGGAACTCGCCAGGGTTTGAGTTTCCTCCGGTCTATGTAGAAAATAACTTTTTTTTCCTACTATTTGACCCTGATGGAAATCCCCAGGAAGCCATCAACCCCTATACGACCGTCACATCGGTCTTCTTTTCCCCTACCGGCGATTATTATTTCGCAGGCAATTACGGATCTGATAATCCCGACCTTTGGGGCAACCTCTTTTTAAGGAAATACGGCTGGTCGCGCAATCTGCTGTGGCAGAAGATTTCCACGGGCAGCCAGGCGGGCAGCGTCAGAATGAACTATGGGATCCATGACGAACAGGGCAACCTTTTTACTTCTTCGAGAATCTCGGGGAATGTTGACTTTTTCGGGACTTCACTCCTTGCCCCCGTTCCGCAAACCCTGTATGCAAAAATTGATGCCTTTGGACAATTGGTATGGAGTACCCCCGTAACCGACCAGCTGGCCGACGATAATAACTTTCCCTTCGGTCCACAGGTGTGTGTCGATTATGAAGGCAATTTGGTGAGTAGTGGAAAATTCGACACCCAGCTCAAATTGGGATCCACCACCATGGTCAACCAGAACCTCAGCAAAGACGGGTATGTTGCCATGTTTTCCCCGACAGGGGAAGTGCTCTGGGGCACTCAACTCCATGCCTCTGATCAGTTAGACATCCAGGGAACCGTTACCGACCATAACGGATATGTTATTGTAACAGGCTACTTCACCGGAATTCTGAAAGCCGGGGCAGGAATCCTCGATTCCGGTCCTGCCCAAGGGGTTTTCGTCATAAAACTCGACCACCAGGGAAATGTGCTGTGGGCCCAGTCGTATCCTGGCGATCTGATCTATCTGGC
>CAYWUJ010000023.1:0-38478 GCA_964461455.1 uncultured Prolixibacteraceae bacterium
CAAGGGCAGGGCCAGCAGTAAAACCATCACGGTGCCGGTGGTCAGTATTCTTTTCATAATGGACTTTTTATGTCGCCTGAAGGCAGGCAGAAAGGTATGAAAATTTTAGGTATGAACGTTTGGATCGGTCGTTTTAGCGTCTATATACCTGAATAATTTATCATTTTTCCTGATTTTGACGGGTACGGCCACCGAAACGTAACTGCCCCGGGGGGCCTGGGCGACCGGTTCCGTGGCCGTGCGGATACCGGTGGCGTTAATTTCCACCACGCCGGTGGTGGGACCGGTAATCAGGATTTCATCGCCCTCGCTGAGGGGGCCTGTTTCCAGCCTGAACTCCGCCACCCCTATTTTGGGGAAGTAGTTGGTGGCCTTTCCCAGGTACAGTTTCCTGCGGGTGGCCTGGCTTCCGTAGTTGTGGCTCCACTCCCCGAGTCTTTGCCCCAGGTAGTAGCCGTTCCAGAAACCCCTGTTGAAAACCATGGCCAGACGGGCATCCCAATGGCTGATTTTTTCATTGCTGAAGGTGCCGCTTTTCCAGGCTTCCACGGCTTCGCGATAGCATTCCGTGACGGTCTTCACATATTCAGGGGCCCGGGCGCGCCCTTCAATCTTCAGCACGGAAACCCCCGCATCCAGTATCTTATTGAGAAAGTGAATGGTCTTCAGGTCTTTGGGCGACATGATATATTCGTTTTCCACGGCCAGTTGTGCACCGGTCTCCATATCGGCCACCAGGTAACCCCTCCGGCAGGTCTGCAGGCAGTTTCCCCGGTTGGCTGCCGCATTCATTTCATGGAGACTGAGGTAGCATTTTCCGCTCACGGCCATGCAGAGGGCTCCGTGGACGAACATCTCGAGGCGTACCGGGCGACCCGAGGGCCCCTTTAAGCCCTGCTCCCTTATTTTGTCCGATATCTCATGCACCCTGCCCAGGTTGGTCTCCCGCGCCAGCACCATCACATCGGCAAACTGGGCGTAAAACCTGACCGCCTCGAAGTTGGTGATGTTGACCTGGGTCGACATGTGCACTTCAAGGCCGACCTCCCTGGCGATCATAATCACGGCCATGTCGGCGGCAATGACTGCCGTGACACCTGACTCTTTGGCGGAAGTCAGTATTTGACGCACCATGCCGGTCTCATTGTCAAATACTTCGGTGTTCAGGGTCAGATAACTCCTGGCCCCGTGGGCCGCGGCAATGGCAGCGATACGGGCCATATCGGCAAGGGTGAAGTTGCTGGCCGAACGCGCCCTCATGTTCAGGTGTTCCACCCCGAAATATACCGAACCGGCACCTCCCTGAAGGGCCGCCATCAGCGACTCATAAGACCCCACAGGGGCCATGATCTCAATATCTCTCTCCATTGACCTGCCCTGATTTTAAGCCGCAAAGATAATCAATACCCGAAGGATTCTCCCTGATACGGTGAAACCATGACCTTTTTGCAGCATCCAATTGCATTATTCTTTCTTATTTTGTACCAAATTTGACCAGCTATGAGATTCCTGTATGATTTCGCCCTCTTTTTTTACCATCTGGCCATTAGGGTGGTTTCTCCTTTTCATTCCAAAGCCCGGCTGATGGTGCGGGGGAGGGTCAATTGGCAGGAGAGTCTCCGGGAAAAGAGAATCCCCGGTGAAAAATATGTATGGATACACTGCGCCTCCCTGGGAGAGTTCGAACAGGGACGCCCCCTGATCGAAGCCCTAAGAAAGGAACATCCCGGGTTCAGGGTCGCCCTGACCTTCTTCTCCCCTTCGGGATATGAAATCCGGAAAAATTACCCCCTGGCCGACCTTGTGGCCTATCTCCCTTTTGACACCCGGCGGAATGCCCGCACTTTCATCTCCCTGCTGCAACCATCGGTCGTCTTTTTCGTCAAGTATGAGTTCTGGTACCACTATCTTCATACCCTGCACCAGGAGAAGCTCCCCGTTTACCTGGTTTCAGGAATCTTCCGGAAAAGCCAGCCTTTCTTTGCCGATATGCCCTGGAGCCAGTGGTACCTGGGATTCCTGAAGAATTTCACCCATCTCTTCCTCCAGGATGAACCTTCGGCATTCCTGCTCAGAAATGCCGGCATTGACCAATGCACAGTTTCAGGAGATACCCGCTTCGACAGGGTGGCGGCCATCGCAAATAGTTCACAACCCCTGGCACTTGTTGAAAAGTTTTCTGCAGGCAAACAGCTCCTGGTGGCCGGAAGTACATGGAGGCCTGACGAAGAGCTCCTTGTGCCATTCATTGAGGCCTCGCGGGGGTGGAAGTTTATCATCGCCCCCCATGAGGTTACCCCCGCTAATGTTAACAGACTCTCACGAATGTTGACAACCCCGCCTCTCCTCTTCAGCCAGGCTACCGAAGAAAATGTGGCCGGCCATGAAGTCCTGATCATCGACTCGGTGGGGTTGCTCTCCTCGGTATACCGGTATGGAACCATTGCTTATATCGGCGGCGGTTTTGGCGTGGGTATTCACAACATTCTGGAAGCGGCCACCTTCGGACTCCCCCTCTTTTTCGGCCCCAATTACCACAAGTTCAGGGAAGCCGTTCAACTCACAGAACAGGGCGCAGCATTCCCTGTCACCACCACGGAATCCTTCATGGGCTACCTTTCCCGGCTTACTTCCTCCCCCGGAATCATGGCCAAAACACGCGCAACATTATCGGATTATGTTCAAAATAACCGGGGAGCCACCATGAAAATCCTCCAAAAGGCGTTCGCCTGATCCCCCGGTCTCCCCCCCTTTCCCGTGTTGAAAATTCGGGATATTTACCCCTGAAAAAACCTCGCCAGCACTTGCTCTTCTCAAATTTATTGTGTATGGTAAAATACATTTTTGGTAAACTTTTTTACCTGAAAAAAATTATAATAAATTGAATGACAGTCAACTAACATAACAAAGTTGATAACTTTCTGACTTTTTAAAATGAAAAGTATTCCAAAAATGAAACGCCGTTTCTATCTTGCATAACGAAACCTGAACCACTTGAAAGGGTCGTTTCATCAAGAGATAGAGAACATTAAAAAATCATAACGCCATCACATCACAAAAGAAATCTAAAAAACTTGCCATGTCAGTAAAGGAAGAGGTTGTTGAGGTCCCGGCGGCCACGAAGATTTATTCACAAGAGGAAGCCATTCAGGCGTCGCTTCGTTATTTCAGGGGGGATGATCTGGCAGCCAGAGTCTGGGTCAACAAGTACGCTTTGAAAGACTCGTATGGCAAAATTTACGAGTTAACGCCCGACGATATGCACTGGCGGCTGGCCAGGGAAATTGCCCGTATTGAGCAGAAATATCCCCATCCGCTCTCG
This sequence comes from uncultured Prolixibacteraceae bacterium, assembly GCA_964461455.1. Lineage (GTDB taxonomy): Bacteria > Bacteroidota > Bacteroidia > Bacteroidales > Prolixibacteraceae > UBA1413. The sequence continues at coordinate 3,323 of CAYWUJ010000023.1, forward strand.
GCAAAGCAAATTTACCATACCCTGAAGGACTTTAAGTATATTGTTCCCCAGGGGGGGCCCATGACGGGTATAGGCAACAATTTTCAGGTGGCCTCCTTATCGAACTGTTTTGTGGTCGGAAACCAGGGAAATTCCGATTCTTACGGAGGTATCATGAAGATTGACCAGGAGCAGGTGCAGTTGATGAAACGTCGCGGCGGGGTGGGGCATGATCTCTCCCACATCCGTCCCAAAGGTTCTCCGGTAAAGAATTCCGCGCTGACCTCTACGGGGATCGTTCCTTTCATGGAGCGTTATTCCAATTCGACGCGCGAGGTGGCCCAGGATGGGCGCCGCGGGGCTCTTATGCTGTCGGTTTCGGTGAAGCACCCCGATGCTGAAAAATTCATCGATGCCAAGCTGGAACAGGGAAAGGTCACCGGAGCCAATGTTTCGGTAAAGCTGCACGATGACTTCATGAGTGCCGTGGAGAACGAGGACAGGTATGTCCAGCATTACCCCATCAGCGGGGAAGACGTGCTCTATAGTCAGGAAATCAACGCCACTGACCTCTGGCGGAAAATTGTCCACAACGCCTGGAAGTCGGCAGAACCGGGCATTCTCTTCTGGGATACCATCATCAGGGAGTCGATTCCCGACTGCTATGCCGATTTGGGATACCGCACCGTGTCCACCAATCCGTGCGGCGAAATCCCCCTGTGTCCTTATGACAGCTGCCGCCTGATCGCCATCAACCTCTACTCTTATGTTGAAAAGCCCTTCACGGCGGAAGCCCGTTTCGATTTCAACCTCTTCAGGGAACATGTTCATGTGGCCCAGCGGATCATGGACGACATCATTGACCTGGAACTTGAGAAGATCGATGCCATCCTCGAAAAGATCGACAATGATCCCGAGGGTGATGAGATTAAGCTGGTGGAACGTAATTTATGGTCCAACATCAGGAAGAAGGCGGAGGAGGGAAGGCGCACAGGCATTGGCATTACCGCGGAAGGAGATATGCTGGCTGCCCTGGGGTTGAAATACGGCACTGACGATGCCACCGACTTCTCGGAAGAGGTGCACAAGACCGTGACCCTGGAAGCTTACCGCTCTTCTGTTCATCTGGCCGCCGACAGGGGAGCCTTTGCCATTTACAGTACCGAAAGGGAAAAGAACAATCCTCTGATTCGCAGGCTGAAACTGGCCGACCCCGAGTTGTATGAGGAGATGGCACGGCATGGCCGCCGCAACATCGCCCTGCTGACCATTGCCCCCACGGGAACCACCAGCCTGATGACGCAGACCACTTCAGGAATTGAACCGGTTTTCATGCCTGTATACCGCCGTCGCCGCAAGGTCAACCCCAACGATAAGGATGTCAGGGTGGACTTTGTCGACGAAGTGGGTGACCACTGGGAAGAATATACCGTCTTCCACCACAAGTTCAAAACCTGGATGGAAGTCAACGGTTTCGACGACCATAAAAAATATTCCCAGGAAGAACTCGAAGAGATGGTGAAACGCTCGCCCTACTATCAGGCGACCTCCAACGATGTCGACTGGGTGGCCAAAGTCCACATGCAGGGGCGGATCCAGAAATGGGTCGACCACTCCATCAGCGTCACCATCAACCTGCCCTCCCACGTGTCGGAAGAACTGGTGGGAAAACTCTTCTTCGAAGCCTGGAAAAGCGGATGCAAAGGAGTTACCGTATACCGCGACGGCTCCCGGTCAGGGGTGCTCATCTCCGATAAAAAGGAGGAAAGGAAAAAATCTTCGGGATTCCCTACCAAAAGGCCGGAAATACTGGAAGCCGATGTGGTCAGGTTCCGCAATAACAAGGAAAACTGGGTGGCCTTTATCGGTCTGATCGGAAATATGCCCTACGAGATCTTTACCGGTCTGAGCGATGACGAAGACGGCATTCTTCTGCCCCGCTCCGTAACCAAGGGGTATATCATCAAGAACTGGGAGGATGAGGAAAATTCACGCTATGACTTCCAGTACATCAACAAACGGGGATACAAGACCACCATCGAGGGTCTCTCCTACAAGTTCAATCCCGTTTACTGGAATTATGCCAAGCTGATTTCCGGGGTACTCCGCCATGGAATGCCCATTCACAAGGTGGTGGAACTGGTGACCAGTCTCCAGCTCGACAATGAGACCATCAACTCATGGAAGGCAGGGGTGGCCAGGGCCCTCAAAAAATATATCCCCAACGGGACCATCGCTGAAGATGCCCACTGCGGCGAGTGCGGCTCCAACGAAGTGGTCTACCAGGAGGGATGCCTGGTGTGCATGTCGTGCGGATCTTCTAAATGCGGATAATAATAATAGCGATTGTAATCAAGCACAAACGGCTGCCCAGAGGGGCAGCCGTTTTTTTATGCTTCGACCATCTGACGGTATTCTTCAGGAGTCAGCAATTCTGCCACATCCCCTTCTTCCGCCATCTTGATCCTGATCATCCATCCTTCTCCGTAAGGATCCTGGTTGACCAGTTCAGGACGGGCGGCCAGGGCCTCGTTGATTTCCACGACCTCTCCGGTTAAGGGCATAAAGAGGTCAGAAACGGTCTTGACCGCTTCCACGGTGCCAAAGATCTCCCCTTTCTCGAGAGTCTCCCCTTCCGTCTCTATTTCGACGAAAACCACATCGCCCAATTCTCCCTGAGCAAAGTCGGTAATGCCGATCACAGCCATTTCCCCTTCGATGCGAACCCATTCGTGTTCCCGGGTAAACTTCAGATTTTCAGGAATTTTCATAATTGATTGGTGTTTAATTTTTTTGGTAAAATTAAGCTTATTTTTGTATTATTGTATAAATGCTCTGTCAATGTTTGAGAGAAACCACATCACCTCAGGGGAGTTACGGGAAGTCGCCGCGGAGTTGATCACTGCCTTCCCGGAAGAAAGGGTCTTTGCCTTTTACGGTAAGATGGGCGCCGGAAAGACCACCTTTATCAGGGAGGTCTGCCTTTTCCTGGGGTCTTCCGACATGGTCACCAGCCCCACTTTTGCCATCATCAACGAATACCAGACTTCCGGGGGCGAGCCCCTTTACCATTTTGACTTTTACCGCCTGAAGGAGCTGGCCGAAGCTTATGACCTGGGGTATGAGGATTATTTCTTCAGTGGCTGTTATTGCCTGATCGAGTGGCCCGAAAAAGTCACCCCACTGCTTCCCCCGGAACATGTGGAGGTGACCCTGACGGAAGACGGGGTGACCACACGAACCATCAAAGCCCAAAAGGCCGGAGCGCAATTTTGATAATTCATGCATTGGATGTAACTTTATCTCTCAACCGAAACGACGCCATGACAAATAAAGATAAGAACAGGACAGGGATGCCGGTCTCCCGGAGCATGCTGCTTCCCCGGGAGGAGATGCTGGAATTGCGGCAGCGGGAGAAAAAGATCGTCATTGGGATTCCTTCCGATGATGAAAAGGTGGAGTACCGTGTTCCCCTGACTCCCCAGGCCGTCGATTTGCTGGTTTCCCATGGCCATGAGATTACCCTGGAGAGTGGTGCCGGCAGCCATGCCAGCTATTCCGACAGGGAATACGCCGAGGCGGGGGCCAGGGTCATCAAGGATAAGGGGGAGGTGATGCAGTGCGACATCATACTGAGGGTAGCCCCTTTTGATGCCCGGGAAACAGCCCTGCTGAGGGGCAACCAGGTGGTCATCTCCAACATGCAGATACAGTCGCACTGCCTCGAGTCCATCGAAAAGCTGATGCAGAAAAAGATGACCTGCATTGCCTACGAATATCTTGAAAATGAGCATGGATTTCTTCCCTTTGTGCATCAAATGAGCCAGATTTCCGGGATTACCTCGATTACCATTGCCAGTGAGTATTTGAGTACCTCACGGGGAGGCAAGGGGGTTCTTTTTGGGGATGTGACGGGGATCACGCCCGCCGAGATGGTCATCATCGGTTCGGGCACGGCTGCCGAGTTTGCGGCCCGTGCGGCCCTCAGCCTGGGAATCATCGTCAAGGTCTTCGACACTTCCGTGGAGCGGCTGAGCCGGCTGGAGGAAAAACTGGGAACGAGGATTTTTACCTCTGTTTTTTATCCCAAGGTGCTGAAGAAAGCTTTGCTTTCAGCCGATGCCGTGGTGGGAGCACAGCCTTTCAATGAAACGCCGGCATTCCGGGTCACTGAAGAGATGGTGCAGAATATCAAGGAAGGGGCCATTATCATTGACCTGAACGCCAGCCAGGGAGGGTGCTTCGAGACCACCCGCCTTACCGACCTGAAAAATCCCGTTTTCCGCAAACACGGGGTGGTTCACTATTGTGTCCCCAATGTCCCTTCACTGGTGGCCCGCACAGCCTCCATATCGCTGAGCAACATCCTGATTCCCGAGCTTCTGGCCATTGGTGACAGCGGTGGGGTCGACCATTATATCAAATCATCACAGGGTTTTCGCAGGGGCGTGTACCTCTACCACGGAATCCTCACCAATAAGGATGTCGGCGATCAGTTTAACCTGCCGGTCAAGGATATCGATCTGCTGCTGGCAGCCTTCTGACTCCCGCCTCCCGGGGGCTAACCAGTTGATGCCCGGTCACGGTAAGGTCACGCCCCGTGAGGGCCTTCCGGCCAGCGGGCCAGAAGCATCATGCATAGTGGGGCCACCGTCACACTCCCTCCTTCAATGGTTTCTCTTCCTTCCTCGTCGATCAGGTCACCTGAGGCAATGATGCGGAAGCGGCCGGCAGGCACGGTGATGATGACTTCCTCCCTGTTCCCGTTGAAAATGACAATGGCCTGTTCCCAGGTGTCGCCCGTGTTTTTCCCCTTGAGGCAGTAGGTGACCACCCCTACCGTGTATTCAATGCAGAAGTTGAGATTTTTCCTGATCATTTCGGCCTGGGTCATGCGGAAGATGGGATGGTTTTTCCGGAGTCTGATCAGGTTGATATAATAGTCGTTTACATCGGCAAAGCTGTTTCTGTTTGACCAGTCGAGGCGGTTGATGATATCGGGTGACTTGTAGGAGTTGCCGTGTCCCCCTTTGGAACGGCAGAATTCCATTCCCGAATGGAGGAAGGGAACTCCCTGCGAGGTCAGGAGGATGGCTCCGGCGAGTTTCACCCTTTTGCGGAGTTCTTCCCCCGATGCCTCAGGGAGGCTGATTCTCAGCTTGTCGAAGAGGGTGTGGTTGTCGTGACAGGAGACATAATTGATGCACTGTGCCGGTTCGGCAGCCCAGGGCTCCTGGGAACTCTCCACATAACTGTAGACGATCTGGGGATGCCAGGTGGCCGCCACAATCCCGAATTTCACAGCCTCCTCCCGAAGGGCCCGTCCGCTGATAAAACCCAGGCTGGCCTTATGCCCGTGGTTTCCCTTCAGGGCATCACGCATGTCATCACAAAATGCGGCAATCCCCGGAAGATGGGTGATGTTCCTTTTCACTGCCCGGCGATATTCAGGCATGGGACTCGGCCCTCCTGTCCATCCCTCACCATACAGGAAAATCGCCGGATCCTTCTTGTCAATCTCATACCTGATATGCCGGATGGTCTCATTGTCGAAAATGCCCATCAGGTCAAACCGGAATCCGTCGACATGGTACTCCCTGATCCAGTATTTCAGGGAGTCAATAATGAATTTCCGCACCATGAAGCGTTCTGTGGCGATTTCATTGCCGCATCCCGAACCATTGGAAAAGGAACCGTCAGGGTTCTGACGATAGTAATACCCCGGAACGGTTTGGTTAAAGACCGACCCTTTGGTCAGCCAGGTGTGGTTATAGACCACATCGAGAATCACCCCGATGCCCTGGTCATGCAACGACTTAATCAGCATTTTGAGTTCCCTGATCCTGACACTTCCATCATAAGGATCGGTGGCATAGGAGCCCTCCGGGGCATTATAATTCTGGGGGTCATAACCCCAGTTATATTTCAGCAGGGGAAACTCGTCATCCACGGTCTGGAAATCATTGACCGGCAGCAGGTGGACATGCGTGATGCCCAGTTCCTTCAGATAGGAGAGCCCGGTGGTTTCTCCCGTGGGTGCTGAGGTGTTCTCCTCGGTGAAACCCAGGTATTTCCCTTTATGGGAGATTCCTGATTCCGGGGCGATGGAGAAATCACGGACGTGGGTTTCGTAGATGATCCAATCGGTGAAGGATTTCAGGCGGGGTCCCCTGTCGTTTTCCCATCCCGGAGGGTTGGTGCTCTCCAGGTCGACGACCATACCCCGGTGACCGTTGACGCCCACGGCACGGGCATAGGGGTCGGGGACTTCATGGAGCCACTCCCCGTCGTTGACCTGAAAGGTGTAAAAGATACCCGTGAGGTCATCAGCGTCCTCATAAAGCCAGGTTCCTGCCGCGGAGCGCTCCATGGCGATGACCCTGAAAGGCCTTCCTCCCTTCCCAGCGTAGAAGAGACGGAGGTCGACCATGCGCGCCGTGGGTGCCCATAACCGGAAACGGCTCTTTCCCCCGTGGCGGGTCACCCCCATATCCTTCCCGGAATAATGGGGATACGTCGAAAAATCAATATGGTTGAAATGCCAGTTCCTCATCAACGCAACAGGGTTTTTCGGAGCATTACACTTTGGGAGACTCCGCGGGTACTGCCCACTTCATTCACCATGACCGTCACCCTGGGAAATCTTTTCAGTCTCTTGTCGTGACGGTAAAAGGGGGCCAGGTCAATGGTGAGTTCATGGGTCTTCCCCGGTTCCAGAAGTAACGGATAAAAGTGGTAACTGCTGGTCCCCTTAAGCCGGAAATTCCTTTTCAGCCATATATTGCTGAATGTCAGCAGCGGGCGGTCGAGGTCAAGATCGGCATTTCCGCTGTTGGTCACCTTGAGAATCAGGGTGTCGGGGTAATAGAGCCTGTTTTTTTCAAGTGCGACGGTATATTTTTTCCTGTTGTATCGTTTTTGTTTTCCGGTGGGTGTCTTTCCCCGGTTACGGAGCCAGTTCACAAAGAAATAGATGCCTGTGGGAATGGCCAGGGTCAGGAGTATGCCCGCGACGGCATAACCGTCGGGCCCCTTGACGTTGACGGCAGACGCCGTCAGGGGAACGAGCAGCAGGAGAGTCATCTGTAAAAAAAGCTTCATGCTGAAAAATTTGTGCAAACATAGTGATTCTGGCAGGAATTTCCCGCTCCGGAATCAAAGGGTCCCGTGTTCGGTACGATGGATGATCTCCTCCTGGAGATCCTCTCCCAGGTCGTTGAAATAGTCGCTGTATCCGGCCACCCTGACGATGAGGTCGCGGTATTTTTCAGGGTGTTTCCGGGCGGCGCGCAGGGTGGCGGCATCGACGACATTGAACTGGATATGGTGGCCGTCCATCCTGAAATAGCTCCGCACCAGGGATGACACCTTCCTGATGGCCTCGTCATCGCTGAAAAAGGAAGGCGAGAATTTCTGGTTGAGCAGGGTTCCTCCGGTGCGGAGGTGGTCGATTTTGGCTGCTGAGCGGATGACTGCCGAGGGACCCCGGGTGTCGGCACCCTGGACGGGTGATATCCCCTCGGAGACCGGCTGCCCGGCTTTTCTCCCGTCGGCACTGGCCCCCAGAACACTCCCGAAATAGATGTGGCAGGTGGTAGGCAGCAGGTTGATCCGGTAGGCGGCACCCCGCGGCGAGTGGTGGCCGTTCACCGCCTGGTAGTAAACCTCAAATACATCAGACAACTGCCGGTCGGCTTCCGGGTCGTCGTTTCCATATTTGGGCATTTTGTAAACCAACCGGTACCGCCAATCCTCATGCCCTTCGAAGTCGGCATCCAGGATTTCCAGAAGCCCCGGCAGGGGAAGCTCCTGCTCCTCAAATACCGCTTTTTTGATGGCGGTGAGGCTGTCGGTGACGGTTCCCAGTCCCACCCCCTGAATGTAATTGGTGTTGTAACGGGCTCCCCCGCAGATGTAATCGGTACCGCGGGCCACACAGTCGTCGATCACCAGCGAGAGAAAAGGCGTGGGAATATGCTCCATGAAAATCGATTCGATGATGTTGCTTCCCCTCACCTTGACGGCCACGAAATGGTCTACCTGCTTCCGGAAGGCTTCCAGCAGCTCCCCGTAGGAGGTGAAGCCTCCGGGGTCGCCGGTGGCCAGGCCGGTCTGTTTTCCCGTGCGGGGGTCCTTCCCGTTGTGCAGGGTAAGTTCCAGGATTTTGGGAAGGTTGAAATAGCCTGTGAGGATATAGCTCTCGGTGCCGAAGGCGCCGCTCTCCACGCATCCGCTGGCTCCTCCGTTGCGGGCATCGGCAATGTCCTTGCCCTGGCGCGTCAGCTCCTGGATGATGGCGTCGGTGTTGAAAACCGACGGCTGCCCGTAACCGGTTTTGATGATTTTCATGGCCCTGTCGATAAACCGGTCGGGATTTTTCTTGCTCAGCTGGACCATTGAGCTGGGTTGCAGCAGGCGCATCTCCTCAATAACGTCGAGGAGCATATAGCTCATCTCGTTCACCCCGTCGGAGCCGTCTTCCCTGACTCCTCCCACGTTGATGAGGGCAAAGTCGGTATAGGTGTTACTTTCGAGGGCGGTGATCCCCACTTTCGGGGGGGCCGGGTGGTTGTTGAATTTGATCCAGAACGACTGGAGCAGTTCCATGGCCTCCTCGCGGGTGAGGGTTCCCCGGCTCACCTCCTTCTCATAAAAGGGGGCCAGGTGCTGGTCGAGGCGCCCGGGGTTGAAGCTGTCCCACGGGTTGAGTTCGGTGATGACACCCAGGTGGACAAACCAGTAATACTGGAGAGCTTCGTGGAACGTTTCCGGGGCGTGGGCGGGGACCCTGCGGCAGACCGCGGCCATCAGCGTGAGCTCCCGGGCCCGTACAGGATCGCTTTCCCCGGCGGCCAGCTCCTCAAGACGGGAGGCATGGCGCCCGGCATACATGATCAGGGCTTCCGCGGCAATGCGCATGGCCTTCAGCTCCTCATGCCGGGAATAGGCCTTCCTCTCCTTCCGGAAGTCCAGCGCTGCCAGGGCCTGGTCGATATCGCCGATGATGTCGAGCATCCCCTTGCGATAAATCTTTCCCCCGGCAACGGTATGCCCGGGAGCCCTCTGCTCCATGAATTCCGTGAAAATACCCGCATCATAGGCCTCCTTCCACTCAGGAGCCATGGCCGCCATGATCCTGTCACGGTTCGACCGCCCCTTCCAGAAGGGAATGATCTCCTCCTCAAAAGCCTTGCGCGTGGCCTCATCGACCCGGAACCACACCTTTTCACGGCTGTTCAGGATCTCCAGGTCTTCCGGCGAATGTACGTTGATTTCGGGATAAGTGGGGGTCGCCTTGGGTGCAGGTCCCCTTTCCCCGACGATCAGTTCCCCGTTGTTGATGCATATCTCCTTGTTTTCCAGAATGTAACGAAAGGCATGGGCCCGCTGTACCGGCACCGATGCGCCGAAAGAGAGGTGATCACGGTAAAACCGGGTGACCAGCAATCCCCGCTCGGCAGTAATACGCGGCTCTGCCTGCAAACTCTCTTCCCTCAGTCTTTTGATCCTTGGCGTCATCATATGGATGTCTGTTTTTTTTTGCACTTCTGATGTTGTATGTTATTTCCGGAACTAGCCTCCCTTTTTGACCCTGAAGCCTTTCTCCCGGAAGAGGGCGGCGATTTCCTCCACCTCGTGTGCCGAAGGTTCGGCTTCCGGCGCAGGCATGTCGCAACGGATGCCGAGTTTCTGGTATTTATGGACCCCGGTGCGATGATAAGGAAGCAGGTCGACCTGATCGACCACCCCGGCATAAGGTGCCAGAAAATCAAGGGTTTCCCTGATGTTTCCGGGGGTCGCTGACATCTCCCTGACCAGGGGGATCCTCACCCTGATGCTGTTCCCCTGGTCTGCCAGCCACCTGAAGTTGGCCAGGATCATGACGTTGGAGAGCCCTGTGGTGCGGCGGTGGATCGCTTCGTCGATCACCTTGATGTCGAAGAGAAAGAGGGAGGTCAGGGGGGCGACGATGGCCAGGTCGCCGCGGATGGCATAGCCCGAGGTGTCCACGGCAGTATGGAATCCCTCCTCCCTGCAGGCCGTCAGCAGTTCGGCCAGAAATGCCGCCTGCATCAGGGGCTCTCCCCCCGAGAAGGTCACCCCGCCGCCACTCTCTTCCATGATCAGCCTTTCTTTGGTGACTTCCGCCATCACCTCACCGCAGGTCACCCGCCGCCCCGAGACCTCCCTTTCGGTGAATTCCCGGCCGTCAAAGGGAATTTTCCGTTCGGTACAGCAGGGCTCAGGATCCCGGCCTTCCGGATTGTGGCACCAGCGGCAGTGAAGGGGACACCCCTTCAGAAATACCGTGGTCCGTATTCCCGGTCCGTCGTGGACGGCAAAACGCTTGATATCAAAAATGGTTCCCGGCATGGTGATTTTATCAGGGAGAAGGTGTAAAAATAGGAAATTCCCCGGCAAGGTCATCCATCCGGCACACCTATAATAATTGTTAAAGCCTCCCTGATTTCTGGTGATTTCCCTATCTTTGCGCCTTTTACAGATGATTCTATGGAAGTTAAGATCGTCAACCGGTCGGGCAATGCTTTGCCGGCATACAGTACTCCCCTTTCGGCAGGAATGGATCTGAGGGCGTTTCTGGAAGAGGAGGTGGTGTTGAAACCTCTCGAGAGAAAGTTGATTCCTACCGGTTTATATGTGGAAATTCCCGGGGGATATGAGGCGCAGATCAGACCACGCAGCGGCCTGGCCCTTAAGAAGGGAATTACCGTGCTGAACACTCCCGGGACCATTGACGCTGACTACCGGGGTGAGATTTGCGTGATCCTGGTCAACCTCTCTTCCGAGGAGTTCACCGTGCGCAACGGTGACCGTATTTGCCAGATGGTGGTGGCCTCGCATGCCCGGGTGGAATGGCAGCTGACCGAACAGCTGGAGTCCACGGCCCGCGGTGAGGGAGGATTCGGCCATACCGGGAAAAATTGAAAATGAGGTTCCGGCCGTTCCGGGAAAAGGTGAAAAAATGAAGACAAAATTTATCTGGATAATCCTCCTGATGTCAGGAATGGCTGTTTCCTGTTCTGCCCCGCGGAAGGCTACGGTGGATGTGCCGCAGGAGGGGACTCCGCAACTCCCTCTTTCCGGAGAGAAGAACAAAGAGTTTGAGTATCTCTTTATCGAGGCGCTGAAGCAGAAAATGGTGGGCAATCCGCAAAAGGCGGTGTCGTTGTTGTCGGCATGTCTCGAAATCGATCCCAACTCTTCGGCTGCCATGTACGAGCTGGCCAACCTGCATCTGATGAACAACGACCTCACCAGTGCTTCCCTGCTTCTGGAAAAGGCCATATCGGTCAATTCGGGGAATAAGTGGTACCAGCTGCTGCTGGCCCGCATTTACCAGCAGACGGGCAGGAATGCCGAGGCTGCCGGGCTCTTCGACCAGCTGTCGAAAATGGAACCCGACCGCGAGGAGTACCTCTACATGAAAGCCATGGAGCTGGGCAGGGCCAAAAAGGTGGACGAAGCCCTGAAGGCCTTCGCTGACCTGGAGAAAAAGACAGGCATCAACGACCAGATTTCCATGGCCCGTCAGGATTTGCTCATGGAGGCCGGCCGCGTGAAGGAGGCCTTCGCGGAAGTGCAGCGCCTGATCGCCTCCAACCCCTCCGATGCCCGCTATTACGGATTACTGGCCGACCTCTACAAGGAACAGGGCGACCGTGATAACGCCCTCAAAAACTACCTGAAAATCCTGGAACTCGACCCCGCCAACGGCTTTGTCAATTTCTCCCTGGCCTCCTTTTACCTGGCCGGCGGCGATACCGCCAGGGCCTGGAATTATACCCTCGACGGCTTCAGAAGCGACGGGGTGGACCTGGATACCAAACTGCAACTCTACCTCCTTCATACCGGGCCCAATGCCGAAATGCCCCTTCGCCCCGAACAGAATGAGGAACTGATCATCCTTCTGGCCGAAAAACACCCCGACGATTACCGGATCACCTCCCTCTTTGCCGAGTACCTCATCCGTAATGAACGCCCCCGGGAAGCCCGCGATCAGCTGCTCAAAGTAATCGATAGCGGAGTGAGCGATTTTGCCCTGTGGGAACAGATCCTTTATCTCGATAATGACCTGCAGGACTGGCAGGCTTTGTATGACCACGGGCAGCGTGCCCTGGACCTCTATCCCAACCAGGCGCAGTTTTACTTCTTCCAGGCCATCGGCGCCCTTCAGCTGTCCCGCTATGACGATGCCGCCGGTATCGTGGATGAGGGTCTGAATTACGTGGTCGATAATAAGTTCCTGCAGGGACAGATGATTTTCCTCAAGGGTGAGGCCCTCTACAAACTGAATAAGCCCGACGAAGCTTTTGCCATCTTCGACCAGGCCCTGACCCTTGACGCCGAGAACTTTATCGCCATGAACAATTATGCCTATTACCTCTCCCTGGCCAACAGGGACCTGGAAAAGGCCGAAAGACTGAGCGGCCGCGTCATCGAACGCTTTCCCGATAACGCTACCTATCTCGATACCTATGCCTGGGTACTCTTCAAAAAGAAAAATTACGCCCTGGCACGGTTTTACATGGAGACCGCCCTGTCACACTCCGAAGAACAGAATGCCACCCTCATTGAGCATTACGGCGATATCCTGATCATGATCGGAAATACCGAAGAAGCCCTCAAAAACTGGGAGAAGGCACTCGAGTTGGGGTCGGAATCGCCCACCCTGAAACAGAAAATCAAAGAGAAAAGATTCATAGAAGAATAACGGACCATGGCCCTGCACCGCCCTTTTCTGCTTATTTCCCTGCTGGTGACGGTCGTTGCCGGGTTATTACATTCCTGCAAGACCGCCGAAAAGCTGCCTGCCGAAAAGATCAGGCCCGTCAGTGCCGTCAGGCTCTATAAAAAGGCCCTCGACAACAGTTTTGACTACCATCATTTCAGCATCCGGAGAATCAACGTTCAGGTCGATAACGGGGAGACCCGGACCACCTTTCGTGCGGGCCTCGAGGCCATCAGGGGGGAGTCGCTCCTTTTTTCGGTCTCCAAGCTCAACCTTCTCGTGGCACGGGTGTGGCTTACCCCCGACAGCGTCACCTATGTCAACTATTTCGAGAGATCGTGGTATGCCGGCGGATATGAACCCTTCAGCCGCATGCTGGGACTCCCAGTCGACTTCCAGAGTGTTCAGGCCATTATCTCCGCAAATATCTTCTCCCTTTTCGACAACACCCGCGAATTGCGCGAATACTCGACACGCATCGAGGAGGGTATGTACGTCCTGGAACCCCAGGAGCAGGAAAAACTAACCCGCCTCCTGGAAAAAGGGAGGGAGGAACGCGCCGGAAGAACCATGAAACGCCTCGGGGAAGAGGAAACCAGGGTGGTGCAGACCTTTTTCTTTGATCCCAAACTGGTGGTGATCAGAAAAATGAGGCTTGAAGAGAAGCGCACACCCCGGGTGGCCGAAATGCGATTCGGCGATTATGAAAATATCGGCGGGAAGTATTATCCGGCCGCCATCGACCTGGAGGTCATCACCCCGGAGAGCCGCCTGGCCCTCAGCGCAAGAATGAGCGGGTTTTCAACAGAGAACAGTGAATTTGTTCCCCTGAAGATTCCTGAGAAATATCAAAGGGTTTCCTTAAATTAGGGGCATGGGGATAATACGAGAAATTCCGGTATTTTTTATGGTGGTTTTCCTGATGGTGCTCCTGCCGGAGGCCCGGGGACAGTCGCTCGATGAGTTGCGTAAAAAGAAGGAGTCGGCCGCCGAGGAGATTCGCTACACCAATGAGCTCCTGGGCAAGGTGGACCAGAATCAGAAGGCCACCCTGGGAAAGCTGAGGCTCCTCAACAGTCAGATAGAACAGCGAAACCAGCTGATCACGACCATGGCGACTGAGGTGTCGCTGTTGCAGTCGCTGATTAACGATAACTCCACCGTGGTGGAGATGCTCACTTCCGACCTGGAAAAAATCAGGGAGGAGTATGCCCTGATGGTGAGGTTTGCCTGGAAAAACCGTCGTGCCTACGACAAGCTGCTTTTTTTCCTGTCGGCCGATAATTTCAACCAGGCCTACCGTCGTTTTGCCTATGTGCGGCAATATACCGATTTCCGGCGCCGGCAGGCCGAGACCATCAGATCGATCCAGTCGATTTTGACGAAAAAGAAAATGGACCTGGAGAACCAGCAGCAGGCGCGATCCTCGGTGATGTCGCAGCAGGAGGCTGAAAGGCGCCGTTTGGCCGATCAGAAAAACCGGCAGAACAGCGTTGCCAGGGAGTTACAGCAGCAGAAAAACAGCCTGCGTAACAAGCTGACCCAGCAGCGACGCATTGAGCAGCAGCTGGAACGGGAAATCCAGCGGATCATCGAGGAGGAAGCCCGGAAACTGGCAACACCGGGAAAAGAGGGGGAACTGGGGATGACTCCCGAGCAGAAACTGGCGGGAACTGATTTCGAACAGAATAAACGGCGAATTCCCTGGCCCGTGGAACGGGGCGTGATCACCGAGAAGTTCGGGGTACATACCCATCCGGTGCTGTCGAATGTCACCGTTAACAATAACGGAGTCAACATCACCACGGAAGCGGGAGCCCAGGCCCGTGCCGTCTTTAAGGGAGAGGTAAGCCGCGTCTTTGCCATCACCGGCGGTAATATGGCGGTGATTATCCGTCACGGACAATACCTGACCGTCTATTCGAACCTGGTCAACGTGGTGGTCAGAAAGGGGGATGCCGTTTCCATACGCCAGAAACTGGGGACCATATACACCGATACCAACGACGGCAACAAAACGATTCTCAAGTTCCAGATATGGAAGGAGAGCCAGAAGCTGGATCCCGAACTGTGGCTGGCACGGTGATTTTTTTCTGATGTTTCTCCGGAATGCTGCACCGGGGCCTGGCGGGAATCAGGGCCGTGAGGGTTCTTGCCCTGACAGGGCGGTGCCGGGAACCAGCAGGTAGTACGCCGAGGTCGTCAGAAAATTCCGCAATCCCGGAATGGCGGCAATCCACCTGGCCTGGGAGCGGGGCCGGAGGCCGAATTTCACCTCATATATGGGATTGACCAGGAAGTGCTGCTTTTCTGCCAGCTGATACCCTGCCTGGCGGAATATCTTCTCGAAACTTTCTATGGTGAGCCGGGTGTCCCTGATCTCTTCGAGGTTGGCAATGGTGGCGGCGTTTTCTCCGCCGGCGCGGAGGAGACCACGGTATAGCCGGCGCGGTAACAGGTGGATCCAGGGAAGCTTCGCCAACAGGCGATGACGGCATATCTGCTGGTGGCCGCCAAAAGGATTCTGCCATGGCGGAAAGGCCAGGAAAAAACGGCTTTCCCGGTGCATGAAATGGCTGATGAACCTCATGAACCGCTCCTGGTCATGGATGTGTTCAATCACATCGCGCATGACTACCACATCGAATTTTCCGGGAGGCACCGGAAGCTGGTAGATGTCGGCCGATATCAGCTCTACCCTCTCCCTGCCGGGAATCCCTGCATAAAAAGTGTGGGCCAGCTCTATCTTCCCTTCGGCAAGGTCTACCCCCGTCACATGACACCCCCGCTCCAGAAAAGGCTTCAGATTACCCCCTTCGCCACAACCTACCTCGAGGATGCGCATCCCCGGGGTCACCGGTCCCCCCCTCTCAATGAACGGAAGGATATACTTTTCTGTGGTGTACTCCTGCTCTTTAAAATAGAGATGCCGGTCGGTGTGGCGTTTTTGCATGGACCTCCTTATCTGCCCCCGGAAGGACTAAATCCCCGCTACCTTGCGAAGACCCGAAATGTTGATAAACTTAATCTTTCTGCCCTGAAGCTCTATCAGGTTGTCTTGCCGGAATTCCGACAAAAGCCTGATGACCGATTCGGTGGCTGTTCCCACCATGTTGGCAAGCTCCTCCCGGGTCAGCGATATCTGCAGGGTATTCTGGTGGTCGAGTTCAAAATCCTCCTTCAAAAGAAGCAAAACCTCGGCAAGCCTCTCCCTGACCGACTTCTGGGCAATATCGGTGATGTAGTCGTTGGCTTCACGCAATTCACGGCATACAATCTGAAGCATGTGATGCGAAAATTGCCAGTTGTTCTGAATGAGATACAGAAGGGTCTGATAGGGAACATGACACAAAACAGCCTCCTCGATGATTTTGGCGGTGGTACAAGCCAGCTCCTGGCTTAACAACGACCGGTAGGCGATGATCTCACCACGCTTGGCAAACCTGATGATCTGCTCCTTGCCGTCAATGCCGGTCTTGAATATCTTGACAATCCCCCGGGTGACACAATAAAAACCCGTCAGCCGGCTTCCCTCACGGTAAACAATCGTCCCTTTACGGTATGAGGAACAACTCTTCTCATAATTGAGACGGTTCAGCTCTTCATCCGTCAACTTCTTGAACAGCAAAAAACCCCCCAGATCGGTATCGTCATCCGTTGGCCTCCTTAGCATCGTCCTCATATCGGCTTAGATCTAAAAGAATGTGAATTCCCTTAATTTGAACGCCATAAAGATACAACTTCCCGGAAACCTTACAAATTTATACCCTCCCGTGTTCTTATTTTACTCCCTCAACAACACCCTGTTCATTTATTTCCATCCCACACATGAACAAAATAAGGAGTAATTTGTCTTAAAATGAAATTCAGAAGTACTAACAGACAAAAAGAGAAAGAAGATGAATATTTTGAAACGTTTTTTTGCACTATTGATTTTAGTGGCTGCTTTTTCGGGAGCAGCAACCGCCAACCGGTATGAGGTGGATCACACCAGGAGTTCTGTGAAGTGGAATGGTAAGAAGGTTACCGGAGAGCATTACGGGAGTATCGGGCTCAAAAGCGGCATGCTCGAAATGAAGGATGGTCATATTTCTGCGGCGACCATGGCGATGGATATGACCACCATCGTTTGTGAAGATATTACCGATGCCGGCTCCAACGGCCGTTTGGTAGGCCACCTGAAATCGGATGATTTCTTTTCCGTGGAAAAATTCCCCATGGCCACTTTTGTCCTGACGCAGGTAAAAATGGTAAAGGGCAATGAGTATGATTTTACCGGCAACCTGACCATCAAGGGGATTACGCATCCGGTGACTTTCAGGGCCACCGCGGTTGCCGAAGGCACCATGCTGCGGAGCAGCGGTAAGATTGTGGTCAACAGGGCTAAATATGACGTGAAGTTCGGTTCTGGCTCCTTTTTCACCGGACTGGGAGACAACCTGATTTATGATGATTTCACGCTTGATTTTGCGCTGGTGGCGGAGAAGAAATCCTAATCTTCCTTTTCCCAGATCGATTTCAGGGGGATCATTTCCAGTTCCTCGACCACGATTTCCCCCCCGGTGTTGAAAAGAACAAAGCTGCGGTCATTTTCTTCGTTGAAGGCAACGGAGGAGATGGCCGCTCTTCCGTTATTGGCGAACACCTCTATCGACGACCGGTCGATGAGTATGTCGAGGGTGATTTTGTTATCGACGGGTTCCAGGGGTACTGCCTGACCCATCAGGGAGAGGATTCCTCTTTTGACATTGTAAACTATTTCGGTACCCTGGACTTTTTTGCCTGCGCGCAGCATGAAGCCAAAAGATTCGCAATTGCCGAGGTCGAAGCGTCCCTTGATTCTCACCAATTCCCCATCGAATTTCTTCACCAGATTTTTGCCGATGCCGGGAATCAGTTTTTCATTTTTCCAGGCAGACGGTTTTCCATGGAGTTTTTCCAGTTCCCTGACCGGTTGCCGGAAGAGGTAAATTCCCGAGGCCACTTTCCTGAGGGAGAGTTCCGTGGGAAAGGTGAGCTGTCCGTGAAAGGGCATTCCCGGCCATTCGTCATTTTTCATCAGGGCCATTTGGATGGCTCTGCCATCGCCGGTGGAAAGGTTGCTAAAGGTCGTGGCTCCTGCAAAGTTTCTGCTGTAGTCGCATTTCATGCGAATGCTCTCGGGAGTAAAGCTTTTACCGTCGAAGGCCCCGATAACGTAATCGCCGTTGCCGTCGATGATCACCCAGCGGGTGTCGTCGGCGCGGTTGTTAACCCTGAGTTCGAGCAGGTCGGGACGGCCGGCAAAGCCTGCCAGATGACTCTGATATTCCCAATTCGTCAGGTTGTCAGAAGTGTATATCGAAAATCCCTGTTTGCGTTCGTCGTTGTCGGGTCTCCGGTAGAGGAGCATCACCCATTTTCCTGTAGGGGCGTGGAAGAAGAGCCTGGGATGCCGGGCCTGGTCGTTCTCATCGAAGGGAAGTACCGGGTTGGCGGCGTGTTTCTGCCAGCTGGCACCCCCGTCGGTACTCACTGCCAGGCGCTGCCCGCACCCCTGGCTGGTGTAAATGATCACCAGCGTCTTCACACTCCCCTTCTGTTTCCCCAGGAGATTGTCGTGGTCAACGGCCACACTCCCCGGAAGGGCCGTGCATAACTCCTTGTCCTCCGAAAGATTGTCGGGAAAAACAGCCACCGGCAGGTGTTCCCAGGTCACCAGGTCAGGGCTCACCGCATGCCCCCAGTGGGAGTATCCCTCTTCCAGGCCTTTGGGATTGTACTGGTAGAAGAGGTGGTATTTCCCGTCAAAAAACAACAGTCCCGAGGGGTATCCCATATAATTCCTCTCAGGCGTGAAGTGGTAACGCGGGCGGTATTTCTCCTTGTAATAAACTCCTTCGGGTGTGGCTGCCGTGAGAATAAGGCCCGCCAGCAGGCATGCAAGTATCAGGATACGCTTCATTCGGTTATCTGTAATTGATTCGTTGACGGGATAAAATTACCATAGTTTTTTACGTTTCACCAGGTATGAGAACAAAACATCCCTGAATCCGGCGTTTATATCGGCGGTGGCCAGGTCTATCCTGTACTGGCCGCACTTGCTCTTCAGTTCTTCGAAATAGCGGCTGACCTGATGAACATACTCCTCCCTGACGTCCCAGGGGTTAAGGCGTACCGACCCGCCGTTCTCCAGGTCGATGAAACGGTGAGGACGGTTGGAATACCGGAATTCCTGTTCCTGGCGATGGTCGGTGACATGGTAGAGCAGCACCTCATGTTTGTTATAGCGCAGATGCCTGAGGGCCTCAAAGATATCGCCTTCTTCGCCGGTGCTCAGCATGTCGCTGAAAATGACCACCAGCGACCGTTTATGGATATTCTCGGCCACCTGGTGCAGAATGTCAGAAGTGCGGGAACCCCTGTTCAGGGCGACATGCCCGGGTTGGAGGAGTTCCGCTAGTTTTCCCATCATCACCTCGGCGTGCACCGGGGAGAGACGTGGCTGCGAATGGAATTCTATCTCTTCCGAAAAGAGGGTGAGCCCCACGGCATCACGCTGCCTGCGCAACAGGTGAATGAGCGCAGCCGAAGTATATACCGAAAAGGCCAGTTTGCTCATTAACCTGTCGGTTCCCTTCCCATAGGGAAACAACATCGACGATGAAGTGTCGATGACCAGCTGGCAGCGCAGGTTGGTCTCCTCCTCGTACTGCTTGACAAACAGCTTGTCGGTACGGGCATAGAGCTTCCAGTCGATAGGCCTGGTCGATTCTCCCTGGTTGTACAGCCGGTGTTCGGCAAATTCCACGGAAAAACCATGGAAGGGACTCCGGTGAAGACCGGTGATGAATCCTTCCACCACTTCCCGGGCGATCAGTTCCAGGTTGTCAAACTCCTGCAGCTGCCGGATGTCTATCAGGTTTTTCAATGGATGGCCCTACCTTACAAAAGGGCGTTAAGCTTACTCACCAGAGTGGCTTTGGGACATGCCCCGACCTGCTTGTCGGCAATCTCCCCGTTTTTGAAAAAGAGAACCGTGGGGATATTTCTGATACCAAAGCTGGTGGCGACCTCGGGATTTGAATCCACATCGACCTTCCCGATAACGGCCTTTCCTTCAAACTCACCGTGCATCTCCTCCACAAAGGGGGCAATCATCCTGCAGGGACCACACCAGGCCGCCCAAAAATCAAGCATGACCGGCACTTCTGATTTCAATACGATCTCCTTGTAGTTTCCATCGGTAATTTCCAAAGCCATAATGACAGATATTTAATGTTTGTGAAATTCGTGATTGTTGCAAAAATAGTCAATTGATCCGATATGCCATTTCAGGATGCTCATCAAAAAAACGCATAAATTCATCGCTCACCTCTATCCTGCTGTTTCGCGAGAAAAGATGGACCGAATGGTTGCTCTCCTCGTCATAAATATTGAATTTCAGCAGGGCGTTACCCTTGTTTTTCCTGAGCAGTTTCTCCATCTCATGGATGACGGCTTCTTTTACCGACGCCAGGGGAAGGGTGATGGTCAGGCTTTTGATATGGTTTTTACGCACTTCCGACAGAAGTTCCATGTTGGTGACCTTGAATTCCATGGTTTCGGAGTTGTACCTTTTCTGGATTTTTCCCCTGACCAGCACAAAAAGCCCGGGCTTGCAATACTTGCCGAATTCGACATAATCCTGGTTAAAAAAGAAAAACTGCCGCGAGTCGGTATAATCGGAGAGGGTCAGCTTGCTGTAGGGTTTCCCGTTTTTGGAGTAACTCTCGGAGGCTTCGAGAACCATTCCGCCGAAGGTAAGTTCCTGATCCTTAAATTTTTCAATTTGCTCATTGATTTCCCTGAGGCCGATGCCCCGGGTGCAGAAGTGGTCGATTTCCAGCTTATAGTCGTCGAGGGGGTGGGCGGTAAGGTAGATGCCGATCACTCCCTTTTCCTTGTCGAGGAGGACCAGTTGGGGCCATTCGGGAATGGCGGGAATATCGGGACGGCGGACCACCTGGTGGGAGGGCGAGTCCCCGAAGAGGCTCTGCTGCATCGACTGGGACTCCTGCTGTATTTTGCTGCCATACCTGACCAGCCTCTCAATGAAATTGACAGAGTCGTTCTCGTTTTCCCCGGCAAAGAACTGGCTCCTTCTGACGGAGCCGAAACTGTCGAAGGCTCCGGCCATGGCCAGGGCTTCCAGGGTTTTTTTCGTGACGCTCTGCAGGTTGACCCTTTCGGAAAAATCAAAGATATCCCTGAAATCACCTCCCCTTTCCCGTTCTGAGACGATATCGTTGACCACCCCTTCGCCTACCCCCTTAACGGCGGCCATCCCGAAACGGATATTGCCATGCCGGTTTACGGTGAACTTGACAAAGCTCTCGTTGATATCGGGCCCCAGAACGTTCATTTTCATTCTTTTGCACTCCTGCATGAATTTGGTGATCTCGGAGAGCTGGCTGAGGTTGCGGCTAAGGTTGGCCGCCATGAATTCTGCAGGGTAGTGGGCCTTGAGGTACCCGGTTTGGTAGGCGACATAGGCATAGCACACCGAGTGCGACTTGTTGAAGGCATAGGAGGCAAAAGACTCCCAGTCGTGCCATATCTTTTCTATCACGTCTCCGGGTTCTTTTTTCACCTGATGGCACTCTTCCAGAAACCGCGGATTGGCGAGGCATCCCCCGACGAACCTCTCTTTCAGCTTGAACATCAGATCTTCTATCTTCTTGCCCATGGCCTTGCGCAGCTTATCGGACTCTCCCCGGGTGAAATTCGCCAACAGGCGCGAAAGAAGCATCACCTGTTCCTGGAAGACTGTGATCCCATAGGTTTCACTCAGGTATTCCTCCATCATGGGAAGGTCATACTCCACCTTCTTTTTGCCGTTTTTACGGGCGATGAATTCGGGGATATAATCCATGGGACCGGGGCGGTAGAGGGCGTTCATGGCCACCAGGTCCTCAAAACGGTTGGGTTTCAGCTCCCTGAGGTGCTTTTTCATCCCCTCCGATTCAAACTGGAAGATCGCCGTGGTCTCCCCTTTGCTGAAAAGCTCGTAGGTCACAGGGTCATCGAAGGGAATGGCATCGATATCGAGGGTGGTGCCATGGGATTTTCGGATGTTCTCAATGGACTCCTTGATGATGGAGAGGGTTTTGAGACCCAGGAAGTCCATTTTCAGTAACCCCAGGCTTTCCACGAACCTGCCGTCGTACTGGGTGGTGGGCAGGTTGTCGTCTTTGGTGGGCATCAGGGGGATATGGTCGGTCAGGGGATTACGGCTGATCAGGATGCCGCAGGCATGAGTCCCCGACTGCCTGACCGACCCCTCGAGAATTTCGGCAAACCGTATGGTTTTGGCAATCAGCGGATTGGGGGAGTTGCGTTCTTTCTTCAGCTCGGGACTATCCTGGAATGCCTTTCTGAAGGTCATTTTCGGGGCTTCGGGGACCAGTTTGGCGAGCCTGTCGGCTTCGGGGAGGGGCAGTTTCAGTACCCGTGCCACGTCGCGGATCGCCATTTTGGTAGCCATGGTGGCAAAGGTGCAGATATGGGCCACCTTGTCCTTTCCGTATTTTTCCACCACCCAGTCAAGCACCTGCTGGCGGCCGTCGTCGTCGAAGTCGATGTCGACGTCGGGCAGGGAGACCCTGTCGGGATTGAGAAAGCGCTCAAAGAGGAGATTATGGCGAATGGGATCGATATTGGTGATTCCCGTACAGTACGATACGGCAGCCCCTGCCGCCGATCCCCTTCCGGGGCCTACCAGAACCCCCATCCTGCGGGCGGCATTGATGAAGTCCTGGGTGATGAGAAAATACCCGGGGTATCCCATCTTTTTGATGACCCCGAGTTCGAAGTCAAGACGGGTGATGACCTCCGACGGCAGCGGTTCCCCGTAAAGCCGGGGAGCCCCCAGGTAGACCAGATGCCTGAGATACTCCGATTCAAATTTAATCCTCGCCACCTTTTCAAAGCCTCCCAGGCGCGTGTAGTCATCAAGCGTGAACTCTTCAATCAGCCCCTCCTCAGTCAGGTTCCTGCGGAACTCCTCCACGGTGCCGAACTCTTCGGGAATCGGAAACACAGGCATGATGGGGTCTTCGTCGATCTTATACTCTTCCACCTTTGCGGCGACCTCCATGGTAGTGGCGAGGGTTTCGGGAAGGTCAGCAAAGAGGAGGTTCATCTCCTGGGTGGTCTTAAACCACTCCTGCTTGGTATACTTCATCCTGTTGGGATCGTCGAGGTCCTTGCCGGTGTTGAGGCAAATCAGGAGGTCATGGGCGTCGGCATCCTGGGCATCGGTAAAGTGGACGTCGTTGGTGGCGATCACTTTGATGCCATGTTTGCGGCCCATGGCGAGGATCTGTTCATTCACCACCACCTGACGGTCGTAGACGTCTTTCCTCAGTTCAGGGATTTCGGAGGGATGGCGCTGAATCTCGAGGTAAAAATCGTCGCCGAAGACCCTGCGGAACCAGGCGATCGACTCTTCAGCATCGTTGATTCTTCCATCGCCCAGAAGTGAGGGGATTTCGCCGCCCAAACAGGCCGTTGAGGCGATCAGCCCTTCGGAATAGAGCTCTAAAGTGGCTTTGTCGATACGCGGCTTGTAGTAAAAGCCTTCCATATTGGCCAGGGATACCAGCTTGATGAGGTTGTGATAGCCTGTTTTATTCTTGGCCAGCAATACCAGGTGGTCGCCCGAGCGGTCTTCCTTGCCCGTGCGATCTTCCATGGAGCGCTGGGCCACATAGGTCTCACACCCCAGGATGGGCTTGATGCCTGCCTTGGTGCATGCCTGGTGAAACTCCTTGATACCAAACATCATTCCGTGATCGGTCAGCGCCAGGGCTGTCATGTGGTCGGCTTTGGCCTTGTTGACCAGGCTATCTATGCTGGCAGCGCCGTCGAGAATGGAATACTGGGAGTGGACGTGGAGGTGTGTAAATGGTATCATGGCTTGGACAGTAATCTGATGAACAACGCTTCCGGAAGTGAGGATGGCAACCACCCGGGACCCCCGCGGAGGTCTCCTTCCGGAGGTAAAATTACTGAATTAGGCCGAGGCGGGCAGGTCTTGTTAATAAGTTTCCCCGGGAAAAGGGAATCGTCCCCATTATCTGAGGGTTATGGCTCCGGCAATTTTCTCCCTGATTTCTGCGAATTCCTCAGGGGAAAGCCTGAGTTTCCTGCCGAAGTTCAGCAGGTCCGACTCATTCTGCATGGGAACCAGGTGGATATGGGCATGAGGCACCTCCAGTCCCAGCACCGCCACCCCCACCTTACGGCAGGGGATCGCCTTTTTGATCCCCAGGGCCACCTTTTTTGCAAAGGCCTGTAACCCCAGGTAGGTCTCGTCATCGAGGTCAAAAAGATAATCGACCTCTTTTTTGGGAACCACCAGGGTATGGCCGGGAGCTACCGGCGATATGTCAAGGAAGGCGATATAACCATCGGTCTCAGCCACTTTGTAGGCAGGGATCTCACTGTTGATGATCTTCGTGAATACTGATGGCATGATCAAACGCTTTTCTACATTGAAATTTCTATGATCTCAAAGGGAATAATCCCCGCAGGGACCGTGATGTCAACGGTGTCCCCCACTTTTTTCCCCATCAGTCCCTGGGCGATGGGAGTAGACACTGAGAGTTTCCCTTCCTTCAGGTTGGCTTCACTCTCGGGAACTATGGTGTACTGCATTACCGCATCGTTCTTGCGGTTCTTAATGGTCACCTTGTTTAAAATCTGCACCTGACTCGTGTCAATTTTCGACTCGTCGATAATCCTGGCATGTGCAATTTTTGACTGTAATCCGGCAATCTTGGCTTCCAGGTATCCCTGAGCATCTTTGGCGGCATCATATTCGGCATTCTCTGTGATGTCTCCCTTCTCAATGGCTTCCCCGATCTGCTTCGATATCTTGGGTCTCTCTATATTCATGAGAAATTCCAGTTCCTCACGTAACTTCTTTAATCCCTCATGGGTGAGATAGACACTTCGTGTCATTATTATTCCTCCTTAATTTGATAGCTATTAAAAAAAAGAGAAAGAATCCTGAGGTCTCAGGACTCTTCCTTGTGCAAAAATAGTGTTTTTCCTTAATTCTGATACGAAAGCCTTAAAAATATTCAGTCGACCTTCCTTTCTCCTAAAAATATTTAGGATCAAGTATTTCGCGATAGATGATGGCCTTCCGAAGGGAGAAATCGTCCATTACGGAAGGGGATTCATCATTCTCCTGAGGGGGGGAAAGCTGTTGACCCCGGGGGGTGATTTTGTTTCCGGAGCCTTCCAGGTTATAGGAAGGGGTGTGCACGCCCCGTCGACTTCCGGGGGTGGTGGCCCGGGAAGGAAACCTGCTTTCCGGGGTTACTGTGACCGGTGAGGCGGGCTGTGGCGTTATCCTCCTGCTGGCCCGGGCACCCTCTTCGAAAGGTTCCTCTTCGCGATAGGCCTCTGATTCCCTGCCGGAAGGTTCCTCAGGCACGGCATAAGAGTGCGGCGGCATTCCATCGTATGCTCCCCCGGGAAAGAGAACTTTCCAGAAGTCGGGCACCGGAGCCTTGTTTTCCGTTGCCGCCTTTTTCTTTTTGTTTTGGTTGACGGCAGCCAGGATGGTAAAGGCCAGGGTGAGTATGATGATAACAATGTCTTCCATAACCTGATTTGAAATTTCTGGTGGCTTGAAAAATAAAACAACTACTTTCGTTGTTTATCAAGGGTAAAGTTAATAAAAATCAGGGAACGGGGAAAATGACCAGAAAGTTTTTCATCGGTATGGTGTCGGCGATGCTCATGATGGTGGCCTGTGACAAAGAGAAGTACCAGGTGATTCCCTATGTTCCGGTCTATATGACGGTCGATCTGAACATCACCAATGAGCTGACGGTGACCGGGAACTCTGTTTATTTCCGGGGTGCCGGATATGCAGGGGTGATCGTATATTGTGAGTTTCCGGGTTCCTGGTATGCCTTTGATGCGGCCTGCACGCATGAGAAGGACCCGCAGCTCCCTGTTGTTATTGATGGTCCCCTGGCTACCTGTCCGCGTTGCGGGTCACAGTATATGCTGATGGGAGGGGGCCAGCCCCTGAAAGGGCCAGCCACGCAACCGCTGCAGCCTTACCATGTGTCGTCAACAGGCAATCTTCTCAGGATATATAACTGATGCCGTCATTCCCGGGAATGACGGCATCGGCCTTGGGTGCGGAAAAGTCAGGCTTTCCCGGCAGGGAGGATAAATATCCCCCTGAGAGGATCAGTAGCGGTAGTGTTCCGGCTTGTAGGGCCCTCCCGCGGGCACGCCGATATAGTCGGACTGCTCTTTGGTGAGGGTGGTGAGTTTGACTCCCAGCTGTTCCAGGTGCAAACGGGCCACCTCTTCGTCGAGGTGTTTGGGAAGACGGTAAACCCCGATTTCCGGGTTGTTCTGCCACAGTTCCAGCTGTGCCAGCGTCTGGTTCGTGAAGGAGTTGCTCATCACAAAAGAGGGGTGGCCGGTGGCACATCCCAGGTTGACCAACCGTCCTTCAGCCAGCAGGAAAATGGCATGCCCGTCACTGAAAGTATATTTGTCGACCTGCGGCTTGATATTCAACCTCACGATTCCCGGCCATTTTTCGAGCCGCGATACCTGAATTTCGTTATCGAAGTGGCCGATATTGCAAACGATGGCCTGGTCTTTCATGGCGGCCATGTGGTCTGCGGTGATCACGTCGCGGTTTCCGGTGGTGGTCACATAGATATTTCCTTCGGGCAGGGCCTCTTCCATGGTTTTCACTTCAAAGCCTTCCATGGCAGCCTGCAGGGCGCAGATGGGGTCGATTTCGGTGACGATCACGCGGGCGCCATAACCCCGCATGGAACGGGCACATCCTTTGCCCACGTCGCCATATCCGGCCACGACCACTACTTTGCCGGCGATCATCACATCGGTGGCCCTTTTGATACCATCGGCCAGTGACTCCCGGCAACCGTAGAGATTGTCGAATTTTGACTTGGTCACCGAGTCGTTCACGTTGATGGCAGGGAACAGGAGTTCTCCGTTCTCCTTCATCTGGTAGAGGCGGTGTACCCCTGTGGTGGTCTCTTCGGAGACTCCCCTGATATCGCGGGCGGCGTTGCTCCAGCGGGCGGGGGTTTCACCGAGTATTTTCCGGAGGATGGCGTTCAGCTGAACTTCATCTTCTCCATCGGCGGGCCGGTCGAGAACCGAGGGGTCTTTTTCGGCCTGATATCCGCGGTGGACCATCAGGGTGGCGTCACCTCCGTCGTCAACGATAAGGTGGGGACCCTTGCCCTCTCCGAAATCGAGGGCCCGGTCGGTACACCACCAATACTCTTCCAGGGTTTCCCCCTTCCAGGCAAAGACGGGAATCCCCGCCCTGGCAATGGCAGCGGCGGCGTGGTCCTGTGTGGAGAAAATATTGCAGCTGGCCCAGCGTACTTCTGCACCCAGGGCCGCCAGCGTCTCAATCAGCACCGCCGTTTGAACCGTCATGTGAAGACTCCCCGTGATACGGGCACCCTTCAGCGGCTGAGCAGCACTGAACCTCCGCCTGATCGACATCAGCCCCGGCATCTCCTTCTCCGCAATATCTATCTCTTTCCTTCCAAAATCAGCCAGATTAATATCGGCTACCTTATAATCGTTCATCATCTTTTCTTCCATCGTGTTTTAGAAATTTTGGGCAAAAATATTCAAAATTCTTTAATTATCACCCCAAAGGGGGTCTCTCGTCAATTGCCCATGTCGGAAAGAAACTTGATACGCATCAGCCTGATATAATCTTCGCTGTATTCGGCTTCCCCCAGTTCGGCTATGGCCGCCTCCACGGAATCGTTCTCGGTTTCACGGAAATAGTCGAAAACCTCTTCCTGCTGTTCGTTGTCGAGTACCTCATTGATATAATAATCGATGTTGATGCGGGTTCCTGAATTGACGATGGCCTCGATTTCATTCAGCAGTTCAACGAATTCGATGCCCTTTGCTTCGGCGATATCCTCGAGGGAGATCTTTCTGTCGATGCTTTGGATGATGTACACCTTCATCTTTGATTTGTTGGCCACCTGGCGCACCACCAGGTCCTGGGGTCTTTCAATCTCTTTCTCCTCGACATATTTTTTAATCAGGGACAGAAATTCCTTACCATAGCGCTGGGCTTTTCCCTGACCGACACCCTGGATCTTCTGGAGTTCGTCGAAGGTGATGGGGTATTGTATCGACATATCGGCCAGGGAAGGATCCTGAAAGATGACATAGGGGGGGAGGTTGTGTTTTTTGGCGATGCTTTTGCGGAGTTCCTTCAGCATATTGAAAAGCTCGGGGTCTCCTCCCGAACCGCCGGCCGGGGCACCCGATGCCGAATCATCCTCTTCGTCCTCATAGCGGTGGTTTTTAACCAGCTGGAAGGGCCGGGGATTCTGCATGAATTCATGGCCTGCAGGGGTGATCTTCAGTAATCCGTAATTCTCGATATCCTTGGTGATCAGTCCGGCCACCATGGACTGCCTGAAGACGGCATTCCAGAAGTGCTCGTCGTGGTCGTCACCCGTCCCGAACGACTCCAGTTCATCGTGGTGGAAGGATTTGACTGCCGCTGAGGATTTTCCCACCAGGATGTCGGCAATATGTTCGGCCTTATATTTTTCCTTGACTTCATGGATGGCTTCCAGTGCCCGTACCACTTCGTCGCTGGCTTCCAGGATCTCCTTGGGGTTAAGGCAGTTGTCGCAATTTCCGCAATTGTCGGATTCATATTTTTCCCCGAAATAGTGGAGCAGGATGATGCGGCGGCAGATGGCGGTTTCGGCATAGGAGACGGTGTCGAGCAGCAGCTGGCGGCCGATCTCCTGTTCTGCCACCGGTTTGCCATGCATGAACTTGTCGAGTTTCTGGATATCCTTGTAACTGTAAAAGGTGATGCATTTTCCCTCTCCGCCGTCGCGGCCGGCACGCCCGGTCTCCTGGTAATACCCCTCGAGGCTCTTGGGGATATCATAGTGGATGACATACCGCACGTCGGGTTTGTCGATCCCCATGCCAAAGGCGATGGTGGCAACCATCACGTCGACCTCCTCCATGAGAAACCTGTCCTGGTTCAGACTGCGGGTGGCGGCATCCATGCCGGCATGGTAGGGCAGGACCTTGATTTCGTTAATTCTCAGCGTTTCAGCGAGCTCTTCCACCTTCTTCCGGCTCAGGCAATAAATGATCCCCGATTTTCCGGGATTATCCTTAATGAAACGGATAATCTGGTTTTCGGGTTTGACCTTGGGCCTCACCTCGTAGTAAAGATTGGGCCGGTTGAAGGAGGCCTTGAAAACCCTGGCATCAAGGATTCCCAGGTTCTTCTGGATATCATGTTGCACCTTGGCTGTGGCCGTTGCCGTCAGAGCTATGATCGGCGCTGCACCGATCTCCTGCACGATCGGCTTGATCCTCCGGTATTCAGGCCTGAAATCATGACCCCACTCAGAAATGCAGTGCGCCTCATCCACAGCGTAAAACGATATTTTAATGTTCTTGAGAAACTCCACGTTCTCTTCCTTGGTAAGGGACTCGGGGGCTACATACAGCAACTTGGTCTTCCCCGCCGTAACATCGTCCTTCACCTCCTGAATGGCTGACTTCGACAATGAAGAGTTGAGAAAATGGGCAATGCTGTCTTCCGTCGAGATCCCCCTCATCGAGTCCACCTGGTTCTTCATCAAAGCGATCAGCGGCGATATCACGATGGCCGTGCCCTCCATCATCACCGCCGGTAACTGGTATATCAGTGACTTGCCCCCGCCTGTGGGCATCAGCACGAAGATGTTGTTCCCTTCCAAAACACTCAAAATGGCCTCTTCCTGTTCCCCTTTGAACCTGTCAAATCCGAAATATTTCTGGAGGTATCCTGTTAATTCAGTATTCCTTGACATCACTATTTTTTTTCCTATAAATAGAAACCTGTTTTTTTTAAAAGCTAACTAAATTAATCAAAGTTCTCCAAAGGACAAACATTACTATGAATTTTTAGAAATAATTAAAGAAGCCGTTAAAGGTGCAGTTCAGGGGAAGTCGCTATATTTGCAGGGTTTAACAACATAAGTAATCTGATGCCGATGGGTATAAGCAGAAACAGGGAGAAAAAGGCACTCGAAAACAAGGAGAGGAAAGAAAAGGAAAAAGCGGGCGAAATGTCCTTCCTTGACCATCTGGAAGAACTTCGGTGGCACATCATCCGTTCTCTGATTGCCGTTTTTGTGCTGGCTGTGTTTGCCTTTATCATCCAGGACTTTATTTTTCAAGAGATAATTTTCAAGCCCAAATCGCCGGGATTCTGGACCAACAGGATGTTTGCCCTGATGGCTGACCATTTGGGGACTGAGAGCCTGCGGATTAATCAGAAGGAGATTGAGCTGATCAACATCAAGATGCCCGGGCAGTTTAACATGTCGATGTGGACGGCCATGGTGGCCGGACTGATTCTTGCTGCCCCCGTGGTGTTTATGGAATTCTGGAAGTTTATCAGACCGGCCCTCTACGAACATGAAAAACGGGTGGCTACGGGTGCCGTCTTTTATACCACCTTTCTTTTCATCCTGGGGCTCATGTTCGGGTATTACCTGATCGTTCCCCTGTCGATCCAGTTTTTCAGCAGCTACTCCATCAGTCCCGATGTCTCAAACCAGATCAACATCACCTCCTATATCAGCATGGTGGTCAGCATTGTCTTTGCCGCGGGAGTGGTATTTCTGCTGCCTGTGTTTTCCTATTCGCTGAGCAAGGTGGGGCTGCTGACTCCGGAATTTATGCGTACCTACCGGAAACATGCCATCGTGGTGCTGGTTCTGTTGTCGGCCATCATCACCCCCCCCGATATCTTCAGTCAGATCCTGGTGGCCATTCCCCTTCTCATTCTTTATGAGGTGAGCATTTTCATTTCGGCACGGGTGATCAGAAACATGGAGAAGAAAGAGAAGCGGGAGGCGGCTTCCTAAACCCTGATATGGAAAGTTATGATATTAAGAGCTGAAAATATTGTCAAGAAGTACAGGAAAAGGACGGTGGTCAACGGCGTCAGTTTTGAGGTGCATCAGGGGGAAATCGTGGGGCTGCTGGGGCCCAACGGAGCGGGGAAGACGACCTCTTTTTACATGATCGTGGGGCTTATCCAGCCCTTTTCGGGCAGTATATACCTGAACGACGAGGAGATCACCCGGTTGCCGGTGTACAAGCGGGCACAGCTGGGAATCGGCTATCTGGCACAGGAGGCGAGTGTTTTCCGCAAACTCAGCATTGAAGACAACCTGAGAGCGGTGCTGGAGATGACCAATTACACCCGCGAATACCAGCATGAGAAACTGGAGTCGCTGCTGGTGGAATTCGGGCTTCAGCATATCCGCAAGAGCAAGGGGTACCAGCTTTCGGGGGGAGAACGCCGCCGTACCGAGATTGCCCGGGCCCTGGCCATAGACCCCAAGTTCATCCTCCTCGATGAACCCTTTGCCGGCGTAGACCCCATCGCCGTCGAAGATATCCAGAATATCGTCACCCGCCTGAAAGCCAAAAATATCGGTGTTCTGATCACCGACCACAATGTACACGAAACCCTCTCCATCACCGACCGTTCCTATCTTCTTTTCGAGGGAAGCATCCTCAAATCGGGATCGGCGCACGACCTTGCCAATGATGAGGTGGTCCGTAAAGTCTATCTCGGCCAGAATTTTACATTGCGTTAAACTGCTGATTTTTTTGAAGATTCAGGGCCTGGCGGAATTACCTCAATAAAAAAATTAACTACCTTTGCGCCTCGATTTGCGGACGTGGCGGAATTGGTAGACGTGCCAGACTTAGGATCTGGTGCCTAACGGCGTGGGGGTTCGAGTCCCTTCGTCCGCACCTCCGGCCGGAAGTCCCCCAAACAGGGACCTTCCGGCGCATGTTTTTTTTGTAACCCAGATTATTATTAACCATTATGAAGATTACCAGAGAAGAGAGCGATAAGGGATATTCCGTGGTACGCGTGGTCGTGGAGCCCGCAGATTATGAGAAGACGGTGGCTGAGAAGCTGCGTGAATACAGGCTCAAGGCCTCCCTGCCGGGATTCAGGCCCGGAAAGGTTCCGGCCTCCCTGATCAACAAACGTTTTGCCCGGCCCGTGCTCGCCGAAGAGGTGAACAACCTTCTGTCCCATAACCTTTCCAACTACCTCCAGGATGAGAAAATCTCCATCCTGGGAGATCCCCTGCCCAGCCTGGAACACCAGAAACCGATCGACTGGGATACCGACAATGAGTTTGAGTTTGTCTTTGACATTGCCGTTTCGCCCGAGGTGACCGTGGACCTGGCGCGGTCGGGCCCCTTTGACTATTATAAGATCACCGTCGACGAAAAGATGGTCGATGAAAATATTGAATCGGTACTCACCAACTTCGGGACCAACGAGGAAGCTGAAGTGGTGGAAGCCAACAGCAGTGTGCGCGGTGATTTCGTGCAGCTGGGAGATGACGGCAACCCCCTGGAGGGCGGAGTGACCGCCGAGGGAGTCCTCATTGCCGTAGATCTGATGAAAGACGAAGCCGTCCGTAATGCCATCACCGGCAAAAAAAGCGGTGATGTCGTGGTCTTTGATCCTGTGGCCGTTTTCCAGGACCGTCATGAAGTGGGCCACATGCTCAATATCAGCCATGAGGCTGCCGATACCCTGTCGGGAGAATTCCGTTTCACCCTCAGGGCGGTTCTTAATTTCCGGAAAGCCGAACTCAACGAGGAGTTGTATACTAAAATATATGGTCCCGAATCAGGGGTCAACACCGAGGAGCAGTTCCGCGAAAAACTGGCCGCTGAAATTTCCGGACAGCTTGCCCAATCCTCGGACCAGAAATTTGCCTTCGATGCGCGTGAAACCCTCCTGGATACCGTAAAATTTGACCTTCCCGAAGAGTTCCTCAAAAGGTGGCTCAAAGAGGTCAACAAGGAGATGACCGAAGATCAGATCGAAAAGGATTTCGACGCCTTCACCCGTGACCTGCGCTGGCAACTGATTCGTAATTCGCTGATCCGCCAGCAGGAGCTCAATGTCACCGAAGAGGAGGTTTCTGATCTGGCCCGCCAGATCGCCATCTCGCAGTTCCGTCAGTATGGTCTTTATGACCTCCCCGAGGAGCACCTGGCCACCTACGTGAAGAAAATCCTCGAAAAAGAGGAGGACCGCGAAAAAATCGTCCGCAGGCTCTTTGATGACAAGGTGTTTGCCATGATCAGGGAGAAAGCCGGAATCACCGAGAAGGAAATCTCTTCCGATGAGTTCGGAGCCCTGGTGAAGAACAATGCGGAAACGGAAGAATAACACTTCCCTGTTATTTTATTAACTTTGCCCTTACACTCCGTGCCGGGGGTTCGGAGCTATCAAATATTTAACCAGGAGGAAAAGAAATGAACCTGAATGATGAATTTGCCAAATATGCTGTCAGGCATGCCGGGATCAGCAGTATGACCATGCACCGTTATGCCTCGGCGCAGGATTATTATATTTCTCCCACCATCATCGAGGAGCGGCAGCTGAATGTGGCTTCGATGGACGTATTCTCACGACTGATGATGGACAGGATTATTTTCCTGGGAGTTCCCATTGACGATACCGTAGCCAACATCATCCAGGCGCAGCTGCTTTTTCTGGAATCGACCGATCCGTCGAAGGATATCCAGGTTTACTTCAATACTCCGGGAGGCTCGGTATATGCGGGACTGGGTATTTACGATACCATGCAGTATATCACCGCCAAAATCGCCACCATCTGCACCGGCATGGCGGCTTCCATGGGCGCCATCCTCCTCACGGCAGGTGCCAAGGGAAAACGGTCGGCGCTGAAACACTCCCGCATCATGATTCATCAGCCTATGGGCGGAGCCTCGGGACAGGCTTCCGATATTGAGATCACCGCCCGCGAAATCATGAAAATTAAAAAGGAACTCTACACCATCATCTCCGTCCATACCGGCAAACCGGTGGAACAGGTGGAAAAAGATGCCGACAGGGATTACTGGATGACTTCTGAAGAAGCCGTGGAATACGGAATGATTGACGAGATCCTGGTCAGGGAGACCAAATAACCATATGGCTGCCAAAGGGAAAATGGATAAGTGTTCTTTCTGTGGACGGGAGAAAAAGGATGTCAGCCTGCTGATAGCAGGAATCGACGGCCACATATGTGACCGGTGTGCCGAACAGGCCCATGCGATCATCCTTGAAGAGATGAAGAAAGAGGGTACTTTTGACCTGAGTGGCATCCAATTGATGAAACCTATTGAAATCAAGGATTTCCTCGACCAGTATGTGATCGGCCAGGACAGTGCCAAGAAGACCCTGGCGGTGGCTGTTTATAACCATTATAAGCGGCTGACGCAGCAGGTCAAAGACGACGAAACCGAAATCGAAAAGTCGAATATTATTTTGGTGGGGGAAACGGGTACCGGCAAGACCTTGCTGGCCCGCACCATCGCCCGCATGCTCCATGTTCCCTTCACCATTGTAGATGCCACGGTACTTACAGAAGCCGGCTATGTGGGGGAAGATATTGAGAGCCTGCTCACCCGGTTGCTGCAGGTCGCCGATTACAATGTGGAAGCGGCAGAACGGGGAATTGTCTTCATCGACGAAATCGACAAGATTGCCCGCAAGGGGGATAACCCCTCCATCACGCGTGACGTTTCGGGAGAGGGGGTTCAGCAGGGACTGCTCAAACTCCTCGAAGGGGCGGTGGTCAACGTACCGCCACAGGGAGGACGCAAGCATCCCGAGCAGAAGATGATTCCGGTGAACACCAAGAATATACTCTTCATTTGTGGGGGAGCCTTTGACGGTGTAGAGCGGAAAATCGCCCAGCGCCTGAACACCCGGGTGATCGGTTACAGCGCGGCACGCGAAGCCGACCGTGTGGAAAGAGAAAACCTCCTGCAGTACATCGCCCCCCAGGACCTGAAAGCCTTCGGCATGATTCCCGAGATCATAGGCCGCCTTCCCGTGCTCACCTATCTCGACCCCCTCGACAGGGAAACCCTCCGGAAAATCCTCACCGAGCCGAGAAATTCCATCATTAAGCAGTATATCAAACTGTTCGAACTCGATCATATCCAGCTCGAGTTCGAAGAGGAAGCCCTGTGGTATATAGTCGACAAGGCCATAGAATTTAAACTGGGGGCCCGCGGGTTACGCTCGATCTGCGAGAGTATCATGATCGACCATATGTTCCATTCTCCTTCGCAGGAGACCAAGATGCTCCGCATCACCAGGGAGTACGCCTCCGATAAACTGGAACATTCCCATCTTGACAGGCTGAAGGCCAGTTAGACCAAACACCGGCACCGTTCAGCCCGGGTGACCGTCGGGAAAACCGCGGCGGCAGAAAGACAATTCCGCAAAAAAACGGGGAATCGCTGATCGTTATGACCAGTGTTGTGA
>CAYWUJ010000024.1:0-37967 GCA_964461455.1 uncultured Prolixibacteraceae bacterium
CACCACCGATTTGGAAGGAAGGGTGACTTCCAGGGTTCCGGGAGCGATCATTTTAAAATTCTTAAAGGCCGCCGGTTTAACAGTTTCCGGCTTGTCGAAAGTATTGACGGCATTGAAGGCCGGAGCCGTCAGCACAGTGGCTCCGTTGACCTTTGCCGGCTTTTTCCCGTTGAATTCCACCGTCAGTTTCACCTCCTTGCCCGGATTCACATTGCTCAGCGACACATGCACCTTTCCTGCGGCGTCGCGTGAAACGGTCTGGCTGATCGCCGGCACCGACGCGTCACCACGGGTGTAGTTCTCACTGATCAGGAACCCCTTCAGCAGGGTGGCGTCGCCATGTACCTTGTACATATTAAATACATGGTAGGTGGGCGTCAGCACCATTTTGTCGCCTTCGGTCAGGATCATCGCCTGCAAGACATTGACGGTCTGGGCAATATTGGCCATTCTCACCCGGTCGGCGTTGTGGTTGAAAATATCAAAGGTGGTGGCGGCGATCAGGGCGTCGCGCATGGAATTCTGCTGAAACAGAAAACCGGGATTGGTGCCGGGCTCCACGTCGGTCCAGATGCCCCACTCATCGACATAGAGCCCCACCCTCTTCCGGGGGTCGAATTCGTCCATCACAGTACTGTGGCGACGCACCAGCTCTTCCATGCGAAGACCCTTGCTGATCCCCGAAAAGTAGAGATCTTCGTCAAATCCGGTGGCTGCGGTTTTATTGCCCCAGCCCGGACCGGCAATCGTATAGTAATGGACCGAGAGGGCGTCCATGTTCCTGGCGGCATTCTGCATCACCACCTTGGTCCAGTTGTAGTCCTCACCATTGGCCCCGCAGCCTACCCTGACCATCCGGTCATGGGCATATTCCCAGACATATCCCGAGTATTGCCGCAGCAGGTTGGAGTAGTACTCGGGAGTCATGTTCCCCCCGCAACCCCAGCTCTCATTACCCACTCCCATGAAACGCACATTCCAGGGTTTTTCACGGCCGTTCTGCCTGCGCAGGTTGGCCATTTCCACATCATCATCAGAAATCATGTATTCGATCCAGTCGACCATCTCGCTGACGGTGCCGCTGCCTACATTGGCTGAAATATAGGCATCACATCCCAGCATCTCACAGAAATCGAGAAATTCATGGGTCCCGAAACTGTTGTCTTCAACCGTTCCACCCCAGAATACATTTTTTATCTTCGGCCGCTGCCCCTTCGGACCAATGCCGTCTCTCCAGTGATAGGTGTCGGCAAAACAGCCTCCCGGCCAACGCAAAACGGGAATGTCCAGAGCCTTGAGCGCCTCAAAGACATCCTTGCGGTACCCGTTGATGTTGGGAATCGGGGAATCGGGACCTACCCATATCCCGTCATAGATACACCTGCCCAGGTGCTCGGCAAAGTGCCCATAAATATACCGGCTGATCTCAGGCCCGTCCTGTGTGGCATCGACGGTCAGCCTGTTCTGGGAATTGGCTCCGAAAAACACTCCCAACACGAAAATCATGGTCAGAATCGTACGCTTCATAGAGAATATGTTTTAGATTTTCAAAATTACCGTAAATATAACAGTATTTTATACACTTAATATCAGGTCTGCAACTTTCCCTGGGTTGTTTGAGAGCCCGATAAAATAACGGGTACCCTTTCACTCGGCCTTCAGGACCACAAAGGAGTGGGGTCTGATTTCCAGGGAGAAAGTGTGGATGGTGACGGGGGCATTTCTTCCGAAGGCAGGTATGTTCCTGTTGACGGAAGGGCTGGTTTCCCCGGTTTCCAGGTTGGTCATCGTGGTAAGGTTCAGGGAGGAGGTGAGATTCACCCTGACGGTGGTATCGGCGAAGGATTCCACGATGTAGGTATTGTTATCGTAGGCAAAGAGGCTGACATAGCCGGGACCTTCGAGCTGCACGGGGAGATGGCCGGCAATAGTCTGCCTGATGCGGTTTAGCACGGGTGCAGGCAGGAAGTAAAGGTCCACGAAGTTGTCGGGGATGGTCAGGACGTAGAGTTTGCCCTTGCTGTATCCGGCAAAGTGGAGGATGGGCCAACCGTTGGTGTCGTCGAGGGCTGAGATCTCCTCCCAGGAGTCATTGGTGAGGTATGAGACCTGGGGAATGAGGATGTCGCGGTCAGCAAAGGAGGCGGGGCCCCATCCTGCCGTGAACTGCCTGACCAACGCCTTGCGGCCGGTAGTGCGGATTTCGGCGATATCCTCAATGCCCCTTCCCTGAAGGGCTTTCAGCAATCCGGTGGTGATCACCGCCGTATTTCCCCCCCGGAGGTGGTTTTTGATCTTTTCGGCAATCTGCGGGTCAAAGGCCGCGGCTTCCGTCAGGAAAACCACGGGTTCCCCTTCGGGAAAGCGGGGAACGATATCCATGGGGATGCCCGCCATTCCCAGGGTGTTGTGGAGGAACTCCTCACCCGTCGAGTGGAAAGGCTTGTAGCTCTTGACACCCACGGGATTTCCCAGGCTGCCCAGAAACTTGTCGACCTTTTCAAAGGTATATCCGGCGGCGCGGGCCATGGTGGTGGGGGTGACCTCCGGTTTTCCGGGGAGGGCCACGGGTTGCATCATGGCGTCGAAGTCGAAGCTGGTTCCCTCTCCCTGCCAGGGGGCCCGGGTCTCCTTCCTGATGGGGTACATCATCTGCCGGAGGTCGAAAAGGGTGATCTCGGGAGCCTTGGCAAACAGGGTGATCCAGAGTTGCTCGGCATAGCGGTCCATCGTGCGCATCCCGCCGGTGTCGACCCAGCCGCCGCCGTTCCCTCCCGGCTTCAGGTTTTCGAAATAACGGAAGATGTTATACCCCAGGTAAGCCTGCAGGTGCTGGGCTGAAGAGGGATCGCGCGTTTCCGTGCCGGTATAAATGCCGTCGAACATCGCCGGCTGTGCCTCCAGGTTAAAACCCAATCCCTGGAAATGGTCATACCAGTTGGGATATTTGATCACCACTTTGATGTCGGGGTTAACCGCGCGGGCCGGCTCAATGACCAGGTCACGGGCCGCCGCCTTCATCAGTTCCAGCCGGTAACTGGTCCAGCTCTTCTCTCCCTTGGCCGCAATGCAAAGATCGCACTTGCAGCTGGTAAAGAAAAAATCGTCGAGGATGAGCTCATCAAAATTGCGGGCGGTATACTCCACGATCTCCTTCACCTTGGCCCGGTGTTCCGGATTGGTGTAGCAAAAGGTCTCAAACCGGTTGCTCTCGTCGATGGTGAGGGTGATGCCTCCCGCCGTTTCCACACCCCGGGCCTTAAAAAAGGCCTTGGCCTGGTCGAGGGTGGCCTGGTCCACGATCACCAGGTCGCGGTGGGTCTCCAGGTAGATCTTGTCAACGGCCACCTGGCGGGAGACTTCCTCCCACACCTGGCTGAGCCACACCGGGTCACTCATTTTCTGCGTCTCATAGGAGCGGGAATAGACCGCCACCCTGAAATTCTTATAGTTCCCGGCGGCAGCCTGTTGGGCCTGAAGACCCAACAGGAGCACCACGATCAGTCTGATTCTTGACTTCATACGTTTAAATTCTACCGATAAAACGTTAATACATTGAAAAACCTGCCCGATCTGCAGGCATTATCCATACCCCTTTTATCCTGTATCCACTGTGGCCCCGGGTACCCGTCCTGATGGCCGGGTGTTGCGCCACGGGAAGAACAGCTACCCTGACTCCGGGAAAGCGGATGATCGTCAGGGTCAGGCTATAAAACCAGGTCAGGGTTGTGCGAACCAGGCCAGGGCAAACACCAGGGGAGCCTGCCAGTTGATACAAATTTCATTATGGGAATAGCTCTCTTCGAGGTCAACCCAATCGGTGGCGCTGTGGCCGCCACCGACGAGGTAACCCGGCCACGGGGCTTCGATGGAATCGGCACCCGAGCGGCGGTCATGGGGTTTCATCGGGGGGTTAAGGCCTACCCCGGTCACAAATGAACGGTTGTAGTGGTTACGGCCGAAGAGATGACCGACGGCATCC
This sequence comes from uncultured Prolixibacteraceae bacterium, assembly GCA_964461455.1. GTDB lineage: Bacteria > Bacteroidota > Bacteroidia > Bacteroidales > Prolixibacteraceae > UBA1413. Next base: position 3,983 of record CAYWUJ010000024.1, read on the forward strand.
AGGGCCGTATTCACATATTTCTGATCGGGTTGCAGCTGGTTAGCCACGAAAAGGTTGACCGTCTGACGGGCCACCGTGCCGTTGCATCCCCAGTAGTAACGACCGCCCAGGGGCCTGCCGTAAACATCATTCTGTGCATTGCGCACCAGTTCATCGGCCACGGCCAGACAGTTTTTCTTCAACGCTTCCTGAACGGCAGGATTCTTGCCTTCTCTTTTTGAGAGCAGGTAAGTGAACATCCCCTGGTTGCCCTGGTTACCCCAGTCCCAGTTTTCTTCAATTTCGAAACCTGCAGCAGCCGCCTGCTTTTCGAAATCGGCCAGGAATTCCTCCTCTCCCGTGGTTTCCCACATCTCGGCAGCCGCCCAGAGACGGTCGTCGGGGTCTTTGGTCTGGTATCCTCCCGTTTTGAAGTCTCCCTGCACAAAGCCTTTATCTTCAGGGTTATTTCTCAGGAAAGCATAGCTGACCCTGGCTGCTTCGAGACATTTGGCGGCATAATCAGCGTCAAAGGGCTGATAAACCCTTGCGGCTTTGGCCATCATGGCCACAAAATCAGCCGTGGCGGCCGAACTCCACTCCGTAAAATATCGCTGGGCACTGTCCTGGTCGGCCATGATAAAGGGGGAAAACTGCACCCTGGTCAGCTTGTGGGATACCCGTCCCGAACCATCGGGGTACTGCATCTTCAGCAGCCAATCGGTCTCCCACTTCATCTCCTTCAGAAATTCCGGAAAACCGGGGGCGGTTTCGGGAAGGTTCAGGGCGATTTTTTCAAGCTGCGGTTGAAAATGTTCCCATGCCAGGAATAAAACACCCACGGTCACTCCGGCATTGGTCACATACTTGCCATAGTCACCGGCATCATGCCATCCACCGGTGCCATCACGCTGGCTTCCTGCTTTCCCCAGGTAATCCTCATACCCGTCGTTCAGGTGGCAGGCTGCCTGGTGGTAATGGTTTCCCTGGTGTTCCCCGTCAACCGCCATGCCGCAACGCCAGAGGTAAAATCCCCGCATCGCGGTCGCATAAGCGTCGTTGTATACCTTTTCCCCTACCGGGAAATCGATCGACCTTCCCACTCCGGGAACTTCCAGATAATAGCTTCCGGGGGCGGTCACACCGCTGAAATCGGCACTCCACACCTCCCCGCCAACATCTTCCTGGGATACGGGTCCGGCAGTGGAACCTTCCAGCACTACCTTTCCGGTAGCAGCATCGCGGACCATAAAAACAGAACAGGAGGCTGTAATGGTCGCCTGCTTGACACTCTCAGGCAGAAAACCGAGGGAACTGAGCTTTACCGCTTCCACAATCTCGGCGGCGGGTTTCGGCGTGCAACTCCACAGGCCAAAAAGTAACAGGATTAAAGAGATTTTTCTCATGATTAATTATATTAGTGATGGTAATTGAATACGATGCATAGCTCTGTTGGGGTTTGATGATTTATGGGATATCCCTGTACCTGCTGTTATTCCCCTCCATTGATGTTCTCTGCTGATCTCACATTGTATCAACGATCACCTGTTTCGGGTTGATTACATGTTTGATATGTGAAATCATAAATATCAGCATTTTTAACGGTTTCTACGGGCAGAAGGGATAATCCGCCACTCCACTTTTCGCTGTCCCTGGTCGGCCAGAAGGCGGAAATGAGTGCCGCTTCCCTGCAAAGTCATGGACACCAACCGGTTATCGGAAGGATGGCAGAAGAGTCCTGTTAATTCATTTTTTCCTGCGGAATAGGTGACCAGGTCGATACGGGACCAGTCGAGATCGCCGGTCGAAGGTGCCGGGGCGATATGGGGGATTACAGCGCCGTCACGCACCAGGATCACCGCAGGGATCTCTCCGGCTGTAATATGGTGCCACCCGCCCTCGTACACTTTATTGCTCTGGTAATCGATCCATTTACCGCGGGGCAGGTAAACCTGGCGGCTGGTGGTGTTGGCCATGAAAAGGGGGGCCACCAGAATATCGCTGCCGAAGAGGTAGGCGTCGTCGACCAGCCAGGCCCCCGGGTCATCGGGATATTCTATGAACAAAGCCCTCACCATGGGCAATCCGTTTTCGCTGGCATGCTTCGATTGGGCATAGATATAGGGCATCAGGCGGTATTTCATTTCATCGGCTTTCCGGAAGGCGTCGTTGAAGCTTTCGCCGTATTCCCAGGGTTCCTTGGGAGGAGCTCCATGACAGCGGGTGTGGGAGGTGAGCATGCCGAAGGGAAGCCATCGGCGGTATAGCTCCTCGGGGGTCCGGTTCACGAATCCTCCGATGTCATGGCTCCAGAAGGTAAAGCCACTGAGCCCCAGGGAGAGTCCTCCGCGCAGGGTGGCTGCCATGGCGGCATCGGTATTGGCGGCGTCACCCCCCCAGTGCAGGGGATAACGCTGACTCCCCGCCCAGGTGGAGCGTGCCCAGATGATATGCTCGCCGTTCACCTCCCTGGTGATGTCAGCCACCACCTTGTTGTAGCGCAGAGGGTAGAGGTTATGCTCGTAAAAACCGGTGCGCCCCGAGGCATACACCCCGTTCCAGGGCGCCGCCTCCCCGAAATCTACTTTGATGGCCCCGACCCCCAGTTTCAGCAGGGAAGCAATCTTCTCACCGTACCATTCCACCGCCTCAGGATTCGAAAAATCAAGCACCGCATCCTCAAAGGGAAGACCTCCCTTGGCATTGCGGACAAAGAGCCCCTTTTCGATGATCTCGGGGAAGAGGGTATTTTTGGGCACAAAATAGGGGAGCTGCCAGAGGCAGGTACGGAATCCCAGGTCCTTCAGGTCGGCGATCATCTTGCCGGCATCGTCAAAACGGGAAGGCGAGAAAACATAGTCGCAACGCCAGTCGGTTTCGAACCATCCGGTGTCGAAATGGATCACGTCGGCGGGAATGCGGTTTTCGCGTAACCGGGCCGCCACACCACGCCCGTCGGTTTCCGAGAAATAGGTGATCCTGCTCATCCAGAGGCCGAAGGACCACAACGGCGGCATGGGTGCCTTCCCCGTCAGCGTGGTATATTCGTCGAGAATCTCCTTCGGGGAGCCCAGAAAGACAAACAAGTCGGCATCTTCATCCCCCATCATCAGGGAAGCCACCTCATCAAAATACTTACCGAAATCACAGGTGACCGGCGCCGAAGTGTGCATGAACAATCCGTACCCCTTGCTGCTCAGGTAAAAGGGAATGGGTTTGTACATCGTCTCATTCTTGACCCCGTTGGCATCGTCGGCACTCACCACCACTTTCTGGCCCCGCTTGTCGAAGCCTTTGAAATGCTCTCCCAGGCCGAAGATCTTCTCGCCTGTGGTAAGCGAAAAAACCGCCGCCACACTGCGGCTGTAGTCGGAAGAGCGCCTGACAAAACTGAAGGGTAAAACCGGGGTGAGGGTATTCACATTGTCGGTGGTATGGTTGGTTTTGGTCACCAGTTTTCCGGCAGCATCATAAAACTCAACATGCCAGGGTTTCTCGCGAATGACCACCGAACCTCCGACATTGGAATAACGGTGACCACCCTCTGTTTTTTCATATTTCCAGCTCCCATCGCGGGGGGCCACCCCATCCACCAGCATCAGGGACTCCCCCTCAGGGGAGGTTACTTTTGAGGTCTGCCACCGCAGCCTGACGGTCCGGGGCGAGATGAATTCTATCGAAAAGGGCAATTCGGGATGCACCTCATACTCCCCTTCCGGAAACTCATTCCCCTCGACCGGCCTGACAAAGGCCAGCATGTTGTTAAAGGCCTGACGGGTCTTGTACTCCCCCCGCTGCCACTTCAAAAGGCCCTGTCCCGTGGCCGCATCAAAGGAGACCAGCTCATCGGCCAGAAAATAGGTGTGGCTGAAATTGCGGAAATCCTCGCTCACATCGATGGGCTCATTCAGCAACACCTGGTTCGGAGCCCCCGAAGCAGGAGGCAGCTGCGCCATGACCCGGGCACTCCCCAACAGGGTTAGTGCCACAATAATCACAGATATAAAAAAGGAAGAGAAGAAACGGCGTTCCATAGGCTTTATTTTGAACTGTCATGATTTGTTGCCGGCCATCCCTGACCATCCACCACCCTTACCGAAAACCAGTCAACCATGACCTGTTCCGGGGAAGATAAGGATTCCGGGAGTCCAGGAGTAATTAGTTTCAGGCTGCGGGTGTTGGCCATATGGAAAGTGATCAGTTCCGGAAGGAACGGGAAAATGGTAGTCCCTCTCCTTACGGACTTGGTTTTCGCCGGTTTATACTGTCGTTTTTACAGTCAGGTAAAAATAGTGCAGTAAATCGTGAAGACCAAATTTTCAGGCCTGAAAATCACATCAATCCTCAAGAGGAGGGCAAAGAATTCAGGGGAATAAAAAAGTTCCGGTGGGGCGCAGGCTGAAGGCCTGTGCCGCGAACCGGAACTGTGGTCATATGGGTAAATGGGGATTGTTACTGCGCCATAACAAGGCTGCTAATTATAGGTGATAAAACCTTCGGCGGTCCAGCAACTGCCCTGCCCCGTCATCTCCACGGTACCCGTCATGCCTTTAAATTTCCCCGTACCATCATCCATATAGACCGGACCGGTAAAGGTCATGTCGGCCATGGAAATGTAACAGGTTGTTGTAAACCTGTAAGAGTCCCCGTTGGCTGCCGTAATTCTTCCTGTGGCTTTCTGGACAATCCGCATTTCACCGGTATCCATGAAATGGGCCACATCGAAATAGAGCTCTGTCATTATCGAGGGGCTCAGACCGGAGATGACTTCACCGCAGTGGGTCGCATGCCCGCTGATAAAACCTCCGCCTGGCATATAGTTTTCCGGCACATCGGGCGTATTGGCAATGTGGATAGGCGGCAAATCAGGATTAGGAGTCATGCAGAACCAGGCTTTCATGGGTTTGGTCACCATGGCCTTTTTAAGATCACCGTTTTCATCCTCCAGGGCGTCTTTGGCGCAACCGGAAAGGAGAACGAAACAGAATGCCAAAAGATAAATCAAGGATTTCATAGTCGTAAATTTTAAAGTCATGTAATCAAATTTATGAATTCGTGAGACAGATCACTTTGCCCAGGCTCCCATTTCCTTTGCTGAGCGTTCCAAAATCAGACGAATTTCTTTTTCAACTGAATTATATTTCGTTTTTAGTTCTGTGTAGTCAGCACTGATCCTTTCAATGATACGTTGTTGTTCCTTTACCGCTTCCAGTAGCAGGGGGATCAGCTCGCTGTAGTTCAGCGATTTATAGCCAATGCTGTCGGTAAGAACTGCCTCAGGGAATATCTCTTCAACCTCCTGTGCTATGCATCCTGCATGTCTCCCTCCTGCAAATCCATATTCCGGGAAATCACCGGTCCGGTATTCATAGGTGACTCCCCTGATTTTCATCACTTTTTCGAGTGGGTCGTTTATTTCAGTTACATTCTTTTTAAAACGGATGTCGGAAGTGCTCCATGTACCGGTGGTAAAAGCGTTGCCCTGAACATACAACATGTAGTTGCCCGGATTGGCTGCATTTCCAATGGTGACCTTGTCGGCGAAGTAGTTGTAGGTACCTCCGTAGCCCCAGCTGAAATAGGTCCCGTCGTACCATAACGCCTGGGCTCCATCGCAATGGAGTGCGGCTCCCCAGGAGATTCCGCTGTTGAGGTTAACAGGCCCTGCTACTTCAAGTTTAAAGGAAGGGGAATAGGAGCCTATCCCCACGTTGGTGCTACCCTGACTGATGAACATGCAGGACTGTCCGGCGCCGTTTACGACGTGCAGACCGTTGGAACCCGAAAGCTTATCATTGTAAATCTGCCATTTTTTATTGCCCCCTTCATTGAGGCGGATCCCTGCATCGAAACCGCTCTCTGATTCCAGGTAGGCAAAACTTTCAGGCCAGTCCTTGCCTTTGATGTGAAGACCGGCTTCAGGGTATTCGGTGCCAATTCCGGTTCTGCCGGTCGCAACCAGTCTGCCGGAAAAATATCCGGCCCAGCTGTTGGGATTATCAGCAATTACACCACCTCTTACTCCAATACACAATTCTGAACCTTTAATTGGTAAGGCACTTCCATCAACACCAATCGAGACAGACTTACCCTGTGCATTACCCTCCACTCCCGTAGCCCATTCTGCAAATGATAAACCCATAACACCAACCCCGGTAGTATCTGTCTTTCCAACTGAACCTCCTACACCAATCCAATTTCCTCTACCAACCACACCCGTTCCCAAAAATCCGTCCGTTGACTCACCGACAATCCCAGGGGTGTAACGACCGCCCGAAACTTTCCCCAAAATAGCAGACCCCTTGTCCTCATTAATTATTTCAAAAGCATAATCAGTTGATGAAACACTTCCTGCATACGGCAATTTTAATTCCATGGAAAGCGTGGAAGGCTCCCAGGTAGCTCCGTTCCATTGCAGTACCTGTCCGGGAACAGCCCAATTCCTGGAAATCTTCAGCGGGGAAGCATGAGTCCCAAATCCCTCTAAAGTGGAATCGGTGTGTACATAATCACTCCCCCAGTTATCCCCGGGAGGTGACGGAAGGGTTACTGTTCCACCCCCTTTGCTCAGCTCCAGAACATTGCCGGTTGCCGTCAATTGCTGAATTTCATTCAGGGGATCGCCATCCTTCTCGACTTCCACTGTTTTGGCATTCAGGGCGTAGGGTACGCTCAGCAAGGGGCTGGTGCCCAGGTGCTGGAAAGCCACACCTCCCTGCGGATCCATTTCGACCTTTACGAAGAAGACATCTGTGCCCCATCCAATGGCCGAAAAGGTGCCGGCACGGACACTCCCTTTCCCGATTTCCAGGTCCACCAGTCCGAACCCGTTGGTTGTCTTCTGATGATCCTCAATATAAACAGCTCCCGTCATTGCAGTTCCCTTCAGGATGCTGATCCGGAAGGCTATGTTTTTATTGGTCAACAAATTGCCGGTATTGTCGCGCGCCACAGCCTGGTACTTGAAGGATTCGGGGGGCTGGGCTAATGCTGTCAATACATTAAGCAACAAGATTAGACAGATTTCTGCTTTTTTCATTTCTTCGTGGTTTAAATACTAAAATGAGCTGTACCATCAAAAAATACGATCCAGTTAATGGGTGATCATTTTATCCGGTATGGTATGGTTTTATCCATCATCTGCATCATCAATACTTGTTTCTCAGGTCCGCGCAACCTGAAACTGATGAGATACTTAATGGGGACGCCATCCATTGGTCCTGTACATGCATTGTGAAAATGTATTTCAGTCAGCGGATTATCAGGTGAAGGAGCTCTTTCCATTTTCAATTCATATTTGCCAGCTTCACCGTCAAAGAGAGAAATGACAGCTAATCCTATGGATTCTGCAAAAAAGCTCCAGGGACTGAAAATCATCGAGCCAAATTGCTTGAGCGCCCAACCCATTTCATCTTGCCAGTTGTAGCAATCAATCGGAAAATAAAAATACCCCGAAAGCCTGAAATCCGGGAGCATTTTAACATCACGGAAATAATAATCACTTCCGGTATTGCCTGAAGTGAAAAATGTTCCACAACCAGGGTAATGCGACACCGCAAATATATCGTTGTTATCCTTTTGCTCTATATGGCCTTCGTCTGCCCTGTCATGGTTGAATAATTCCGCAAACATCTTTCCTGATATCCAGAAATCAGCCATCACCGGACCTATCTTAATGCTGTTCATGATTCTTCTGCCATCGGCATTTTCGATGTAAATTTTAGCATCGAAAATAGTGTCCAGTTCAAAATCAGGGGCTTTGCTTTTTACCAGGGTTTCAGTCCAGTCTGTCTCCAGTTTCCATGTTTTATTCAATGCAGGACAGTCGATTTCCACTTTTCCTTTTTGGATCCCGAATCCGGAACCGATGATCATGATCTGGGCTTCTGATGCAATATGTCCTTCTTCAAAGATGGGATTGGTATGTATATATTGTAATCCGGGGCCAAACAGTAATACATTGACTTCCTTTTCCAGAACGAAACCATCCTCCCCTTCTTTCCATATTTTCAGTGTCTTCTTTCCCGTTGGCACACCCGCCAGCTTGGGTACCCTAGCAACGATGAAATCGTCATACCAGCTCTGTTCCCAGGAATTCTGATAAGGAATTAAATCATACGAATAACACAGCGCAGCAGAAGTAAATGCCGGGTTCATGTTTTCAGGGGCCTCACCGCAGTAATTCAACCTCACTCCGCAGTTATCAGAAGCCTTTCCGAAATCCTTTCCGTAGATAATAATGTAATGCCCTTCATAAAGGGTATTGGCGTTTTTTGCTTTTTGCTTAACCGGATCGGTAAGGAGTGCGTGGATTGATTTCAAAACGGGAATTTTCAGCTTTGGATCGGCGTTCACCACAGCGATCTCCTTGCCTTTGTATTTCATCGAAACCAGTTCTCCCTGAGGCCCGTATTGCATGGCCAAATTCGGATTCGGAAGTGGATCAGGCAGTGCTGCCGGGGTCACCTGCTGCATGACCAACCGGTTGTACATCTGCAGTTGCTTCAGGTTTCTTTCCTGCTGCATTTTCCTGTATTTGATATTGATATCACCCATGGTCTGATAGATTAAGGCCTCATACTCCCTGTCAAATTTCTTCATGCCGGCCATGGCAATCTCGGGTTTCATCTCCGACGGTTCAGGATAGGTTTTAGGCGTATAATCCTGTTTCAGGCGAATTCCGGAAATGCAACTGTCATTTCTTGATTTAATTGCTGGAATTTTATCCTTAAACCAACAGGCCGCAGTGGGCCCCTGTACCCCGGGCTCCACAAAGGTCCAGGATTCACACCTGTGATCCCTGATGGCCTCCTTCAGACAAACCTGTGGCACCTGATCCTGCTCCTTCGGAATAAAAAAGGAGCGGTAATCGCTGCCAGGAAGATTCACCCCACTTTTCATCATCGGACCATTTTCAGGCGTCCATTTCCGGATATCCAGGGCATCTTCAAGAAAAACTGCCTTTCCCATCTGGCTAATCGGTTTACCGGTTAGCTGCAGATCGATTTCCTTGATCCCCGAAATACAATTCTGGTCACTCACCGGATTGGCGACAGCCGATTTAAGCCAGCATCGGGCATTCGCCCCCTGAACTCCCGGCTTGACGTACGTGTAAGCTTTACAGTTGGGATCCTTCAGACACTCTTCCATACATTTCTCACAGGGTTCGTCGGGTTTGAGCTCGAAATTCCGGTAATCCCCACCAGGTATATTCCGGTTTTCAACTTTTGTCACCGTGATCTGCCCCTGGTTGTCGTTTCCCGGTTGCTGGGCATTCAACAAGTTTTGATGCAAAAGGGAAAAAAGCAATAACAGGTTCAAACAAATTACAGATTTCATAGCCTTCAGATTTTTAAATTCATAATCTAAAGCTAGGTTGATTGTTGGTGAACAGTTTTGCTTATTATCCCGTTTTTTTTGCTGTGCGGCCCAAATGCGACCTATGCAATGGCGATTGAAGAGTATGATTGGATGGTTTATCTTCCAATTCTGAATTCAATGGGCGATTTTCCGAAGTGGTGGGCAAACTCCCGGCTGAAGTGCGACAGATTCTTAAAACCAACGGCATACGCCACTTCCGTCACATTCATGTTTGTGGTGGTGAGAAGAATCTTCGCCTTCTCCAGTCGCAGTAATTTTAAATAGTCGGCAATCGACAGGTTGCTCAGCGATTTAAATTTCCGGTACAACTGGGAATGACTCACTGCCAGCTCCCTGCACAACTGCCTGATGCCAAACTCATCATCTTCAAGGTTAGCTTCCAGCACCTGTTTCACTCTGATCATAAATCCATCTTCCATTTTCAGGGAAGCATCCGGGATTTCCGGCAGCTTGTCGAGTGAGGCGTACCTTTCGTGCAGTTTTTTCCTGACCGAAACCAGGTTCTTAAGCTGGATACGCAGTTCTTTCTCATTAAATGGTTTGGCCAGGTAAGCATCAGCCCCTCTTTCCAGTCCTTCGAGCCGGGAGTCCACGTCGGCCTTTGCCGTCAGCATGACCACCGGAATATGGCTGGTGCGGATATCATTTTTTACTTTACCGAGCAATTCAATCCCGTCCATCACGGGCATCATCACATCACTTAAAATGATATCAGGAATCAGCTCCAGCGTTCTTCCCCACCCCAGCCTGCCGTTTTCCGCCACCTCCACGTGATAGTCGGGCCTGAGGATCGCCACGAGGTATTGGGCAACATCTTCGTTGTCTTCGACAATCAGGAGGATGGGTTTTTCATCTGCTGTGGCTTTCTCTTCCCTGGTCACTTCCCCTGATAAAGGAAGAGACATTAGTTTTTCCCTTTCTTTTCCGAAGCTTTCCATGCTGACAGGGTTAAAGGGTGGAGCATTTCTGCTCACAGGCAGCTGAACCAGGAAGAGGGAGCCGGCACCCGGAGTGCTTTCTACCGAAATGGTCCCCCCTAATAATTCCACCAACTCTTTGGTCAGGGCCAGTCCAAGACCGGTTCCCCCGGAACTGGCGGCGTTTTCAACCTGGTAAAAACGGTTGAACAGATGGTCGAGGTGTTCCTTTTCAATTCCGGTTCCGGTATCATTTACCCCGATGCAAAACATTTTGTTATCGTCGGGAATCCGGGCCATGACCTCAATGGAGCCCCCCGGTGGGGTAAACTTCAGGGCATTGGAGATCAGATTGGAAACGATGTGCAGCAGCTTGTCGGCATCAAAATCCATTTCAAAAGGATGTTGACCGCAAAAAAATCGCAAATCGATATTCCGGCTGATGGCATCTGACCTGAATAACTCGACCAGGTAGGCCAGGTACCCCATGATGTCGCCCTTTACCAGGTGCACCGGCATAGCCCCTGTCTCTATTTTGGCCAGGTCGAGCATCTGGTTGACCAGCCGGAGGAGAATGCCGCTGTTTGATTTTATTTTGTCCAGTCCCGATGCGGTCCACTCTGCAGGTCTTTCCCTGATCAGGTCGGTCATTCCCTGGATAATGGTTAAGGGCGTACGGAATTCGTGGGTGATGTTGGTGATGAGTTTAGACCGCGTTTTATCCAGTTCCATCAGCCGTTTGGCCTCAAACTGCTCCAGCTCCTTTTGCTGGGAGATATAACTCATGACCAGTGAAAGCAGGTAGGCCGACATCCAAAGTGTATTCAGCATAAAAATGAAGGTATTGACGCCCGGCGTCATCTGGTCAGGAATGGTGAGCCAGGGGTGTAATAGGCCGGTTGTCAGGATGGTCAGTGCATAACATGCGAACAACGCAACGGATACCCTGAAATTCTGCAAGGGAATGGAAGAGAGTACCGCCGACAAACCGACAAAAATCAGTCCGGCAGAGCGGGTGATGCCCCCCAGCTTAAGGATGACGATAAAAGTCACCCCAATGATAAAAAAGAGATTAACAACCGACAACCCCTTAAATATTCCGGGGAAAACCGGAATCAGAATCAGCACAAGGAGTAATTCCACCGTCAGGACAATGCCATAGTTGATCAGAATGGTCAGGCGTGGGACAAAAATCAGGAACCCCAGGGTCAGCGCCACAATGGCCACCAGCGAACCCAGCGTTAACACCCAGTAGGTTTTCCTCATCAACCGGGTTTTGAGATCGCAACCGGGATAGTCAAGCGCGCTTTCCAGCCAACCGTTTAGTCGATGCCAAATGCCTTTGCACATGTATGATTTGGTTATAGTCTCTTTCTGTTAAAATTACGATTTTCCCAAATCAATGCCACGGTTTTGACAAATAGAAATTTACATCTACAATGATTTATTCATGAGTCATACACCCCAGCTTTCACGGTCGAGGCTGCGGTAGTGGATGGCTTCGGAAAGGTGGTAGCTTTCTATCTTTTCTGACCCCTCCAGGTCAGCGATGGTGCGGGAAACTTTCAGGATTCTATCGTAGGCCCTGGCGGAAAGGCCCAGTTTTTCCATGGCATTTTTGATCAGCTGACGGCAGGAGGAATCCAGGTCGATCATTTCCCTGACCATGCGGGAGCTCATCTGGGCATTGCTATAAATCCCGGGAATATCTTTAAACCGGGTTTCCTGGATCTGCCGGGCTTTGATCACCCTGTCACGGATGTTGTCGCTACGTTCTGACTGCTCTTTTTCGTTAAGTTTCCGGAAGGGAACGGGGACCACTTCGAGGTGGATATCGATGCGGTCGAGCAAAGGCCCGGAAATACGGTTGAGGTATTTGCGCACCACCCCCGGAGCACAGACACACTCTTTGGACGGATGGTTATAAAAACCACAGGGACAGGGATTCATGGAGGCCACCAGCATAAAGCTGGCAGGGAATTCCACGGAAATTTTCGCCCGTGATATGGTGATTTTCCGGTCCTCGAGGGGTTGGCGCAAGACTTCCAGCACCGAATGTTTGAATTCGGGGAGTTCGTCGAGAAAGAGCACGCCATTATGGGCCAGGCTGATCTCTCCCGGCTGTGGCACTCCCCCGCCGCCCACCAGGGCGATATCTGAAATGGTATGATGGGGACTGCGGAAGGGACGCATGGTCATCAGCGAGGTGTCCTTGTCGATATGGCCGGCTACGGAGTGGATTTTTGTGGTTTCCAGGGCCTCTTTCAGGGTGAAGGGCGGCAAAATCGTGGGCAGCCGCCGTGCCAGCATCGTCTTTCCCGCACCCGGGGGACCTATCATCAAAAGATTATGACTGCCGGCAGCTGCGATTTCCAACGCGCGTTTCACGTTTTCCTGGCCGTGCACTTCCGAGAAGTCGACATCACTCTGGCTCACCCGGGCAAAAAACTCAGCCCTGGTATCTACAATGGTCTGCTCCAGATCGGCCTCATCATTGAAAAAGCCGATCACCTCCCTGATATTCTCCACGCCGTACACCCTGAGCGTGTCGACCACGGCGGCTTCCCGGGCATTCTGGCGGGGAAGGATCAGCCCTTCAAATCCCTCCTTCCGGGCATTGATGGCTACGGGAAGAGCTCCCCGGGCCGGCTGCAGGGAACCGTCAAGCGATAACTCCCCCATCAGGAGAAACTTCTCCAGTTTATGGCTCCTGATCTGCTCCGAAGCCGCCAGAATGCCAATGGCCATGGGCAGGTCAAAGGCTGACCCCTCCTTGCGCAGATCGGCAGGGGCCATGTTGACCACGATCTTCTGCTTCGGCCAATGGTAACCGGCCATTCGCAGCGAGGACTCTATCCTCTGCTGGCTCTCCTTCACGGCGTTGTCGGCCAGGCCGACCAGCAGAAACCTGATACCGCTGGTCACATCACATTCAATGGTAATGGTCGCCGCATGTATTCCATACACGGCGCTACCGAAAGTTTTGATTAACATGACTGGAAATGGTGGGTTTGTCCCATAAAGTTACCACTTTATCGGCTTCCCTGCGCCAACCGCAGCCCAAAAAACAGAGAAGTTTTCTGATATTTTTATGGGACTCAGGGATCAGAAAGGCAGGTTCCCCAGGTCGAGGTTGCCCCCCGAGAGGATGATGCCGGTTTTGAGGCCTTCCACATCCACCTTACCTTCGAGGATGGCCCCCAGGGGAACGGCCGAGGAGGGCTCGATGATGATTTTCATACGTTCCCATATCATTCGCATGGCCTCGATGATTTTCTCCTCCGACACGGTGACGATGTCGTCGACCCTGGCCATAATAATGGCGAAGTTGCGCTCTCCCAGGGAGGTGAGGAGTCCGTCGGCAATGGTATCGGGGTGGACCGAGGGGAAGATCTTCCCGGCGTGGAAAGAGCGGAAGGCATCGTCGGCTCCTGCGGGTTCCGCGGCGATCACCCGGCATCCCGGGGAGAGGGCTTTTGCCGAAAGGGCGGTACCGCTGAGGAGTCCTCCGCCCCCCACGGGCGCCATGATCACGTCAAAACTGCCGGCATCTTCAATCATCTCCCTGGCCGCGGTTCCCTGTCCGGCAATCACGTGAAAATTGTCGTAGGGGTGGACCACCACGGCGCCGGTTTCGCTGACCACTTCGGCCAGTGCCGCCTCCCGTGCCTGCAGCGTAGGCTCGCACCAGGTGATGATTCCCCCGTATCCGGCCACCGCCTTTTTCTTGATCTCAGGGGCCGTGCGGGGCATCACGATATGGGCGGGAATTCCCCGCATCCGTGCCGCCAGGGCCAGGGCCGCCGCGTGGTTCCCCGAAGAGTGGGTGGCCACTCCCCGTGAGGCCTCCTCCTCCGACAGGGAAAAAACAGCATTGCAAGCCCCCCGGAATTTAAAGGCCCCTACCTTCTGGAAATTCTCACACTTGAAAAATAACTCCCCCCCGACAATGGCGTTGATACTCTCTGATGAGTATAACGGCGTATGGTGGATAAAGGGGGTAATGCGGGCATGCGCCTCCACAACATCCCGGAATTCAGGTATTTTCATCCTCACGACTCAGTTTTTTATTGAGAAGGTCAAAATCTGTTCTGAAATAACTCTGGTCCGACAAATGCTTCATCTTCTTCCAGCCTGAAAAATAGAGAAAAATGACAAATCCCAGGAAGACCACCCATAGCCATTCGATTTCGGTGAATAGGATGAAGTCATAGATGCCATGCAGAAGCCAGGGGATGAGAAGGGCCCTGACGATCATCCCTGTGGTTTCCAGGGGATGGAACCTGGCCATTCCGAAATAAAACCCCATGGTGATGCCGAAAATGGCGTGGGCAGGAACGGCGGTGAAGGCCCTGAGGAGCCCGGTGGCGTAACCGTCCTGCATGACGTAAAGGAGATTCTCCACGGCGGCGAAGCCCAGGGAAACGAAGGTTCCGTATACGATGCCGTCGTATTTTTCATTGAAGGCCGGCCTTTTCCAGATCAGCAGGAAAAGGGCCAGGAATTTGAACACCTCCTCGGTGAAACCAGCCACGACAAAAGCCGACCAGGCGGCCTGCCAGAGCCCCGACAGGGGCTCCCCCACCATGGAGAGGAGGGATTCCACAAACATCACGGGAAGGACAATGACCACCCCGGCAAGCAGGGAGAGCAGCAACAGCATCAGCGGTTCCTTTTCGTATTTATCACGGAACCAGATATATCCTGCAATGGCTGCTACCGGTGCCAGGGAGATCAGAAGCACATCCATCCTACAGGCTTTCGATCAGTTTTTTCATGATCAGGGTCATCTTGGGTTCCGCTTTCATGGCCACCTGTTGCACCTCTTCATGGGAGATCTCCACGATTTGTCCGGGCACCCCGCTATCGGTGATGATGGAAATCCCGAAGATTTTCATTCCTGCATGGCGGGCCACGATGACCTCGGGCACCGTGCTCATGCCCACGGCGTCGCCTCCCATTTTCCGGAACATCAGGTATTCGGCGGGCGTCTCAAAGGTAGGCCCCGACACTCCCACATACACCCCTTCCTTCAGTGAGAAGTTGTTCTCCAGGGCGATCTGCTTGGCATTCATGCGCAGCCGCTCATCATACACCCGGCTCATGTCGGGGAAACGGGGCCCCATCGATTCCTCATTTTTCCCCCGCAACGGATGCTCGGGGAAAAAATTGATATGATCCCTGATCACCATGATGTCGCCCACCCGGTAGTCGGGGTTGAGGCCTCCACTGGCATTGGAGACAAACAGGTTGGTAATGCCCAGTTCACGCATCACCCTGACCGGAAAGGTCACCTCCTTCATGTCGTACCCCTCATAATAGTGGAACCTCCCCTGCATGGCCAGCACCGTCTTGTTTCCCAGCTTTCCGAAAATCAGCCTCCCGGCATGGCCCTCGACCGTTGAGACCGGAAAACCGGGAATTTCGTGGTAGGGAATGGTCTCCAGAATCTCTATCTCCTTGACCAGGCCTCCCAGTCCCGTTCCCAGGATAATGCCTATTTCACTCGTTACTCCGGCTTTTCCGGATATGTAATTCGCGGTTGATTTTATTTTCTCCAACATACTCTATAATTTTCTGTTCAAACAATTTTCCTTCGCGGTCCAGGAACTTCACCTGGATGGGCAATATGTAAAAGGAGGACTTCACGTCCTGGGTAAAGAGGTCATGACGCGTCAGCCTCACCATATCCTTTTCCGTGGTGATGATAATTCTGCGGGTCCCTTGCAGTCTGTAGAATTTCTGCAGAATCAGCTGAATGTCGTTTTCCGAATAATAGTGGTGGTCGGGGAAGAGCGCCGTATCGACCAGGGGGGAGAGTTTTTTGACATGGCTGACGACATATTCCGGGGCAGCGATGCCCGTGACCAGCAAAATTCCCATCCTGGAGGTGTCGGTAAAGAGGTCCATGGGGGAGCCTTCCGGGAAGAAAGGATAGGGCTGGCCATAGACCATGGTGGTGAAGAAGAGCTGCTGATAGGGGAACTGGAAGACCTCCTTGGCCATGATCCTGCGGGTAATGGGGGTGATTTCGTTGGGGCACTTGGTGATGATGATAATGTTGGCCCTGCGTATCTGGCTGGGACTCTCCCTGAGCCTCCCGTAAGGAAGGATATGGTCTTCACGCAGGGGTTTGTTGTAATCGATCAGCAGGATGTTGAGCCCCGGGTTGACCTTGCGATGCTGAAAGGCATCATCGAGCAGGACCACATCGGGAGGCGGTTCCCGGGAGAAAAGCTCCCCGAGCCCGGTCACCCGGTCCTCGCACACCGACACCGTCACCGAAGGAAATTTCTTCTTGATCTGCAGGGGCTCATCTCCCACATCCAAGACCTCTGAATCGGTATGGACCATCAGAAATCCCCTGGTTTTCCTTTTATATCCCCGGCTGAGGGTGGCTACACGGAATTGCGATTTGAGAAGCTTGACCAGGTATTCGGCATGAGGAGTCTTACCCGTCCCACCCACGGTAATGTTTCCTATGGAAATCACCGGCGCATCAAAATCAGCACTTTTGAGGATTTTGAAATCGTATAGCCAGTTACGGACGGTCATGAAAAAGCCGTAAACCAGCGAAAGGGGGTACAAAGCCAGCTTCCGCATACTCCTGTAATTTGGGACTAAAGTAATAATTATTGGCCTATAATACTAAAAAAGAAAAGAACAGAATGGGGATTCTGTTCTTTTCCGTGGCAGGATAATGCAGGTTTAAAAAATTAATAATCTGCCGTTTACCTGATAATTTCGTCGTAGGGAAGGCGGGCATAGATGCCCTTCATATTTTTCAGCCGGTTGATATTCTCATAGTGTGACCAGGCGTCGCCGAGTTCCCGGCGCAGGAACCAGGTGCGGGCATTATCGGTGCCTCCCTGGAACAGTTCGGTGAAGGGGTCCTTCAATTCGGGGAGCTTCACGGTCCTGTAATTCTCTAGTCCAGCCATTTCTGCGGCATCCTCAATGGCCTGGTCGAGGCCTCCGAGTTCATCGACAAGGCCGATCTGCAGGGCGTTTTCGCCACTCCACACCCGTCCTTGTCCGATAGAGTCAACGGCGGCAAACCCCATTTTGCGACCCTCGGCGACACGTGACACAAAAAGGGCATACCCCTCTTCGATATAGTTCTGCATAAGGCTTTTCTCGAAATCGGTCATCGGCCGGGTCAGGGAGGGCATATCGGAATGCTCATTGGTTTTGACCACATCGGTGGTGATGCCCAATTTATCTTCGAGCAGTACGCCGGCATTGGGAATGAGTCCGAAAATGCCGATAGACCCGGTGATGGTATTGGGAGAAGCCAGAATCTTATCAGCGGCACAGGCAATATAATACCCTCCTGAGGCGGCCACATTTCCCATGGAAACCACCACGACCTTCTCTTCGGCGGCCAGTTTGACTTCTCTCCAGATCACCTCGGAGTCATAGGCACTCCCCCCGGGAGAGTCGATACGCAAAACAATTGCCTTATAGCTGGAATCCTGTCTCACCTTGCGGATCTCACGTGAGAGCTTCTCGCCGTTAATCCCTTCGCTGCCCATGGCGGGACCGATTTCGCCGCTGGCATAGATGACGGCAATTTTATTGCGTGAGAAGGTTCCTTTTTTGGTTCCCTTGGCTGCCGGAGCCTTGGCATAATCGGCAACGTTAACCAGGGGAATTCCCTTTTTTGCGGCAGTTCCGGTAATCGCCCGCAAATCGTCGAGTACCTGGTCCTTGTATTTCAGGGTGTCGACCAGGCCAGCCGCAAGGGCCTCCCCGGCCATGCGGAAATTCATCACCTGGTCGGCCAGCTGATTCAATTTTTCCACGGGAATATCCCTCTTTTCGGAGATTCCCCCGAGCATGTGGTTCCACATACTGTTCAGGTAGACCAGCCGCTGTTCACGGTTCTCGGGGCTCATCTCCTCGAGCAGGTAGGGTTCCACCGCCGACTTGAACTTGCCGTGGCGCACCACCTGCACCTCTACCCCCAGCTTTTCCAGGGCATTCTTATAAAAGGAGAGTTCTCCCCCCAGTCCGCGAAAGTCAATGGCCCCGCGGGGATTGAGGACCACCTTGTCGGCAGCAGTGGCCAGGTAGTAAGCTTTCTGGTCGTACATGTCGCCATAGGCATAAATGGGCTTCGGGGAGCTGTCACGGAAGGCCACCAGGGCATCACGGATCTCTTCCACAGCCGCCATGCCGGTATTGACCACCGAGAGATCAAGATACAGGCACTTAATGCGGTCATCATCACGGGCTTTGCCGATGGCCGAGAGGATATCGTCGAGCCCCATCTTCCGGGTCTGACTGAACCCGGGAATGTCAAGCTGGGAAAAGGGATCGTTGGGAGCCCTGTCCACAATCTGGTGGTCCAGCTTAAGCATCAGCATGGAGTTGTTCTCCACCACCACCGTCTTCTCAACCGAGGAGACCATCGCACCCACCACCATCATCAGAAGGAGAAAAAGAAGTAACGTGGTCAGCAAAATACCCGTTACCGTGGCCAGGGTATACTTAAAAAATTCTTTCATAACCAATTAATTTACCATTATTTTACTTTCATTTATATTTTCACTTTACCAATGGGTCTTACCGGCTGGTTTTTAATTACACAAAAGTAATGAATGAACATCAACTATTCCTATGTCTTGGGGGAAACCTGGGGAATAAAGCGGAGATTTTCAGCCAAACGGCAGCCCTGATCGGGGCGCGGATCGGGTTTCTGAAGCATCTCTCACCGCTGTATACTTCTCCACCCTGGGGGTTCAGGGCACGCTCCTGGTTCTGGAATCAGGTGGCGGAAGTGACCACCTCCCTCTCTCCCGAAGAGGTGCTCCGGGAAATCCATGCCATTGAACACCACTTCGGCAGGATCCGTAAGCCGGGGAGTTTCCGCTCCCGGAAGATGGACATCGACATCCTCTTTTACGACCGTGTAATCATGGAGACCCCTGAGCTTACCCTCCCCCACCCGATGATCGCCCGGCGCCTCTTCGTGCTGCTTCCCCTGGCCGATATCGCGCCCGCTCTGGTCCACCCGGTCACCGGGGAAAGGGTCGCTGACATGATCGCCCAATCTGACGACACCTCTCCCGTCACCCGCGTTTTCCCCTCCTGACCCGCCCCAACGCTGGGGATCCCCCATTACAATTTTAAGGTCTAAATCGCCCTTTTCCCGGAGGAAATTGGTAAGGTTTTTGTTACAAACCAGGTGAAAAACCAACTTAAAATGCCGCTATGTATAAAAGAATCGTAATCCTTATGCTGGTCATTCTGGCTTCGCTGACATCATGCAAACCGGGGAACAGACAAGTGACACACAGAAATGTGACCGGCAGGGCCGGAGAGATGATCGTGGTCATGTCAAAGGTGGCCTGGGATGACGTTCCCGGTAACCTGATCCGCCAGACCCTGGGACAGCCCCAACTCGCCCTTCCTCAGGAGGAACCTCTCTTTGACCTGGTCTCTGTTCCCCATGAAGCCTTTAAGGATATCTTTCTGACCACCCGCAATATCGTCCAAACTAAAATATCCCCCATCGTGGAGAACCCCGGGGTCACTTTTACCAACGATATCTGGGCCTATCCGCAGGCTACCGTCCAAATCAACGCCCGCAACAACGAAGAGTTCGAGAAAATATTCACGGAGAATTCCGATAAAATCGTCACCTACTTTTTGAAGGCAGAACGTGACCGCCTCTCCATCAATTACGTTAAGCTTCACGAAAAAGCCATCTACAATAACCTGGAAAATAAATACAAGATCAAACTGATGGTCCCCGCAGGCTTCAACATCACGGCCGAGGGGAAAGACTTCACCTGGATCCGCTACGAAACCCCCGATATCTCGCAGGCCCTCCTGGTCTACACCTTTCCCTATAACTCCGACTCCACCTTTACCCTGCAATACCTCCTCGACAAACGCGACAGCATCCTCAGGGTGAATGTCCCGGGCCCCACGGAAGGCAGCTACATGGCCACCGAAAGAGCCGCCGAACCCGTCCTGAACATCACCAGCCATAACGGCAACTACGCTGCCGATATCAGAGGACTGTGGCGCGTCCAGAATGACTTCATGGGAGGCCCCTTCATCATGCTCGCCGAACTCGACCTCCACCGCCAAAGAGTGGTCGTCGTCGACGGGTATGTCTACGCTCCCAGCAAAAACAAACGAAACTTCATCAGGCAGATCGAGGCCATCGTTTACTCCCTCAAATTCACCGACCAGGAGAAAAACGACAAACTCAACAGCCAACTTAATATGGCAAACTGACACTTTATATATCTTATTATTTTAGAATTGCTGTAATTTAGGCCAGCCATCTTTCCTTATGGGAAAAAAATCGCAAAAAATATTTAAGTCTTACTTATCAATGAAAAAGATTTTTATCTTTGCTGTACTTCACGTCAGATATTGATCTGACAATTGTGTGTTTGGGGGTTAACATTTGAAAAGGGGAGCTGTTGAGCTCTCCTTTTTTTTCTTATTTTTGGGCGACACAGAAAACCAAGCTAATGGCGAAAAAGAAAAAGATCATCGTTTACCGGACGAACCTGGTGAATGTGGGAATCGGGCAGGGTCAGATGGTGATGCCGGCTTATCTCTACAGCGAAACTGAATTTGACAGGGAAGGAAGGACCGTGAGTCAGGCCAGTTTCTCTTCTGAAGGCATTCTTCAGGAGAAGATTGCCAGGGAGTTCGATGTCGAAGGCAGGGTAATAAAGGAGTTTTACTTTGCCGAAGAGGATGAGCCCTCTGAGACCGTTGCTTTCGAAAGGGATGGCAGCGGAAGACTGCTCCGTGAAATCAGGACCTATATCGACGGATCAGTGGATACCACCACCTGCCAGTATGATCAGGAAGAGAGGCTGGTGGAAAAAGTGACGGTCGACGACGAAGGGGTAACCGACAAGCAGGAGAAATTTATCTGGAAGGAAAAACAGTTGGTGGCCCATGAAGTCATCGATTCCGGGGGCGATATCACCGAAAAGGATGAATATGGCTATAATGACCGGGGCCTGGTTTCCGAACACCGCCGCGTCAGCACCGAAACAGGAGAGAATTTCAGGTTGGTGATCAGATACGACAAGGAAGGAAGAAAAACTTCCGACGCCCTTTATGATGCCGACGACGATCTGATGGAAATGACGCGTTACGAATATGACGACGCCGGGGTGTTGCTTGCCTCTTCCGTGGAGTCACCCGGAAATAAGAGGGTCACCCGCTTCCTTTATGATGAAAAGGGGAATCCTCTGGGACAGGAGGAGAACGATGAAGAGGGGAACAGGGTGGTATGGGTGGAAAACAGCTACGACGACCAGGGCAACATCGAAGGAAGTGTGGTCTTCATCAACGGAAGGGGTGTTTCCATGAGCCAGCACTATGAACTCAGGTATGACTATGAATGGTTTAACGAATAATCACCCCTATGCTTAAAGGAATCTCACCCCTGATCAGTCCGGCCCTGCTGGAGACCCTGGCCCGCATGGGCCATGGCGACGAAATCGTCCTTGCCGACGCCCACTTCCCGGGGGAATCATTTAACAACAGGGTACTCAGGGCCGATGGCCTCAGAATTGCCCCCCTTCTCGATGCCATTCTCCCTCTCTTCGAAATCGACAACTACGTGGCCGACCCCCTGGTGATGATGGCTCCCGTCGAGGGCGACCAGCCCGACCCGGCCGTGGAAGCATCCTATCTCGCCGTCATCAGAAAACATTGCCCCGAAACCACCACCATCGCCAAAATTAGCCGTTTCACCTTTTACGACAGAACACGCAACGCCTTCGCGGTGGTCATGACCGGAGAAACAGCCAAATACGGGAATATTATCCTCAAAAAAGGAGTGACCCCGCATTAACACTTTTCTAATAAGCAAAAACAAGGGTCCGGTATGTTTACGATGACAAAAACCACATATGAAACCTGAGGAAAACACTCATTATAAAAACATTCTTTTAAAACAAATCAAACAGATGAAGACAAGAAATTTCATTCCGGTGGTGCTGCTGATGATGGCCATGGGTTGTGCCAAAGCCCCCGAGCAGTTACCCGTAGTTGATCCCGCCGCCTTTGGAGGGGAAGCCGACGGTAAAAAGGTAGAACTCTTCACTCTCCGCAACGAATCGGGGATGACGGTGCAGATCACCAACTACGGAGGCAGGGTGGTCGACCTGTGGGTTCCTGACAAAAACGGAACCTTCCAGGATGTGGTACTGGGGTATGCCACCCTCGACGGGTATCTGACCTCGAACGAGATTTATTTCGGCACGCTCATCGGGCGCTATGGCAACAGGATCGGGGAAGCCCGTTTCACCCTTGGCGATTCGGTCTACACCCTGGCGGCCAACAATGGCCCCAACCACCTCCACGGAGGCGTCAAGGGATTCAACAACGTCGTATGGGATGCCATCCAGAATGATGAAAGCACCTTGCTGCTCAGTTATCTCTCCCCCGATGGAGAAGAGGGATACCCGGGGAACCTCCAGGTGAATGTCACCTATGAGCTGACCGGCGACAATGAGCTGAAAATCGAGTATCGGGCGACCACCGATAAGCCAACCCATGTGAACCTCACCAACCACTCCTATTTTAACCTGAAGGGTGCCGGCAATGGCGACATTAACGACCATATCCTGCAAATCAACGCCCCCTCCTATACCCCTGTCGACAGAGGACTGATCCCCACCGGGGAGATCGTTCCCGTCGATGGTACGCCCTTCGATTTCAGGGAGCCCGCAGCCATAGGATCCCGTCTTCAGGAAGAAAACCAACAGCTCGCCTATGGCATGGGGTATGACCACAACTGGGTCCTTCAGCCTGCCGAAAACGGCCTGACCCTGGCGGCCCGCGTGGTGGAACCGGCTTCCGGGCGCACCCTCGAAGTGTATACCAGCGAACCGGGCATCCAGTTTTATGGCGGCAACTTCCTGACTGGCCGCGATACCGGGAAAAACAGCATGGTCTATGGCCACCGCGGAGCCTTCTGCCTCGAAACCCAGCACTTCCCCGACACTCCCAACAAACCGCAGTTCCCCACCACCCTGCTGGAACCCGGACAGGAGTACACCTCGGTTTGTATCTATAAATTCGGCGTGGAATAGTCCTTCCCCTCTCCTTCCGCCACTGAAGAGGCTGCCCCGGAAGCGGGGCTGCCTCTTTTGTTTTTAAACCCCTGACAACAGCATGGAATAACCCCTCAGGAACAGAGCAGATAATAATAAAAAGCCTATATTTGTGCATTTTTTAAAAAGCAGGTAAATCAGAGTCTGATGACATTGAAATTTCAGGAATATAAGCAGTTAGACCTTTCCCGAATCAACAAGGAGATCCGCCGCCGCTGGGAGGAAGATGACACTTTTCACAAGAGCATTTATACCCGCGAGGGGCATTCCACCTTTGTCTTTTATGAAGGCCCCCCGTCGGCCAATGGAATGCCCGGCATCCACCATGTGATGGCCAGGGCCATCAAGGATATCTTCTGCCGCTACAAAACCATGAAGGGATTCCGGGTTTACCGCAAAGCCGGATGGGATACCCACGGGCTTCCCATCGAACTGAGTGTCGAAAAAACCCTCAATATCACCAAGGAAGATATCGGAAAGAGCATTTCCGTGGAAGATTACAACAAGGCCTGCCGCACCGAGGTGATGCGCTACACCCGTGAATGGGAGGAGCTCACACGGCAAATGGGCTACTGGGTCAACATGGACGATCCCTACATTACCTACGACAACCGGTATATCGAAACCCTCTGGCACCTCCTGAAAAGGATCTATGACAAGGGTCTGCTTTATAAGGGGTACACCATACAGCCCTTCTCGCCGGCAGCAGGCACGGGCCTGAGCTCCCATGAGCTGAACCAGCCGGGATGTTACCGCGATGTAAAGGACACCACGGCCGTGGCCCAGTTCAGGGTCATCCGCAATGAGACCTCTGAATTTCTCTTCCACGGGTGCCACAGCGACCTCTTCATCCTGGCCTGGACCACCACCCCGTGGACCCTCCCCTCCAATACCGCCCTGTGCGTGGGCCCGTCGATCAGGTATGTCAGAGTGCGCACCTTCAACCCCTACTCGGGAGTGCCGGTCTCCCTGATCCTCGCCAAAGAGCTTCTCTCCTCATTCTTCGACCCCTCATGGGCGGAAATTCCCATGGAGGATTACCAGCCGGGAAATAAGAAAATCCCCTTCACCATCATGGGTGAATACTCGGGAAAAGAACTCGAAGGCGTTGGTTACGAACAACTCATCGAATGGGTGAAACCCCAGGGAAAAGCCTTCAGGGTCATTTCCGGCGATTTTGTTACCACCGAAGACGGAACCGGCATCGTCCACATTGCCCCCACCTTCGGGGCCGACGACGACAAGGTGGCCCGCCAGCATGGCATCTCCCCCCTTCAGGTGATCGACAGCGAGGGAAAACTCCAGCCGTTGGTCGACCGTAAGGGACGCTTCTTCCCCATCGCCGCCATGGATGCCTCCTTCGTATCCCAATTTGTGAACCAGGAGAATTATGCCCCTTTCGCCGGGCGCTTCGTCAAAAACGAATACGACCCTTCGGCAACGGAAAGCACAACCACCGTTGACGTCGACATCGCGGTCATGCTGAAACAGGAAAACAGAGCCTTCCGGATTGAAAAATATGTCCACAGCTATCCCCACTGCTGGCGTACCGACAAGCCGGTGCTTTACTACCCCCTCGATGCCTGGTTCATACGCACCACGGCCGTCAAGGAGCAGATGATGGAACTGAACAACACCATCAACTGGAAGCCCCGGTCAACAGGAACCGGCCGTTTTGGCAACTGGCTGGAAAACCTGGTCGACTGGAACCTGAGCCGTTCACGCTACTGGGGAACCCCCCTGCCGGTGTGGCGCAGCGAAGATGGCAGCGAAGAGAAATGCCTGGGTTCCGTCGGGGAACTGGTCACCGAAATCAACCGCTCCATCGCCGCCGGCATCATGGAGAAAAATCCCTGGGAGGGATTCCAGCCCGGGGTTTTCACCGAAGAAAACTATAACAGAATCGACCTTCATAAGCCCTTTGTCGACGATATCGTGTTGGTATCGCCATCGGGGAAGAAGATGTTCAGGGAACCCGACCTCATCGACGTGTGGTTCGACTCAGGGGCCATGCCCTATGCCCAGTGGCACTTCCCCTTTGAAAGGGATATCCCCGGCAGCGATGGAACCCTGCCCGAAGGGGTGAAAAACCTCCCCTTCCCTGCCGACTTCATCGCCGAAGGAGTGGACCAGACCCGCGGGTGGTTCTTCACCCTCCACGCCATCGCCACCATGATCAGCGGTTCCGTCGCCTTTAAAAATATCATCTCTAACGGCCTGATCCTCGATAAGAACGGCAATAAAATGTCGAAACGCCTGGGCAATGCCGTGGATCCCTTTAAAACCATCGAAGAATATGGCTCCGACCCCCTCCGCTGGTATCTGATCACCAATTCCCAGCCCTGGGACAATCTCAAATTTGACATGGCCGGGGTAGACGAGGTGCGCCGGAAATTCTTCGGAACCCTCTACAATACCTACAACTTCTTTGCCCTCTATGCCAATGTCGACCACTTCAGGTACGCGGAAGATGAGGTCCCCGTTGCCGGGCGTCCCGAACTCGACCGCTGGATCATCTCGCTGCTCAACACCCTCATTGCCGAGGTTACTGACAGCTATGAGAATTATGAGCCCACGCGTGCCGGCAGGGCCATCGCCGATTTTGTAAGTGAAAACCTGAGCAACTGGTTCGTGCGGCTCAGCCGTAAACGTTACTGGGGCGGCGATTATGACCACGACAAAATCTCGGCTTATCAGACCCTCTATACCTGTCTGGTCAACGTGGCCAAACTGATGGCTCCCATCGCCCCCTTCTATGCCGACCTGCTCTATGGCGACCTCAACGAAATCTCCGGCAAAGAACCCCGGCAAAGCATCCACCTGGCCGATTTCCCTGAAGCCGACTCTTCCCTGATCGACAAGGAACTCGAAGAAAAAATGGATATCGCCCAGAAAGCCTCATCCATGGTCCTGGCCCTGCGGCGAAAGGAAAAAATCAAGGTCAGGCAGCCCCTGGCAAAAATCATGGTCCCCGTATTGAACGACCACTTCCGCGAACAGTTCGAAGCCGTCACGAATATCATCCTCACCGAAGTCAACGTCAGGGAGGTGGAATTCCTGGGCGACTCCTCAGGGATCATTCATAAGAAGATCAGGCCCAACTTCAAGGTCCTCGGCCCCAAGGCAGGAAAAATGATGAAGGAGATCGGCCAGCAGCTCTCGGAATTCTCAGGCGCCCAAATTGCGGAACTGGAAACCTCGGGGAGCATCACCCTGACGCTGGGAAACCAACAGGTCACCCTGATCCCCGAAGATGTGGAAATCGCTACAGAAGATATCCCCGGCTGGCTGGTCGCCACCGAAGGAAATATGACCATCGCCCTCGATATTCACATCTCTCCTGAACTTCGCCAGGAGGGCATCGCCCGGGAATTCATCAACAAAATCCAGAATATCCGCAAAGAAAGCGGCTTTGAGGTGACCGACAGAATCTCCCTGAAGATCAAAAACCATGATCTGCTTGATGAAGCCATCGCCCTCCACAGAGAGTATATCAGCACCCAAACCCTGGCCACCAGCCTCGAACTGGTGCCCTCCCTGGACCCCGGAAACGCCCGCCTCGTGGAAATTGAAAACGGCGTGGAAACATGGATCTCAGTCGAAAAAAATAAATAACCCATATATGCCCGATATGTTGTACAACCTGAGTAATACCGGGAATATTTCCTAATTTAGGAGCAGCATCGGGAAGATTATTTTCACGGTCAAAATTTTTAAAAATTACTATCATGGCAGAAAAAAACAGATATTCCGACGCCGAATTACAGGAATTCAAGGAACTCATAATCAAGAAGATAGAGAAAGCCCAGAAGGATTACGAAATGTATAAGAATTCCATCACCCATAACGACGGGAACGATACGATGGATACTTCGCCCACCTTCAAGGTACTGGAAGAGGGTGCCGCCACCCTTTCAAAGGAGGAGGCCGGCAAACTGGCCCAGCGGCAGCTGAAATTTATCCAGCATCTCCAGGCAGCATTGGTGAGAATCGAGAACAAAACCTATGGCATTTGCCGGGAAACAGGAAAGCTCATTACCGCAGACCGCCTCAGGGCAGTGCCCCATGCCACCCTCTGCATCGACGCCAAGAACAACCAGAAGTAATCCCCATCTCCTGTCATTCCCCGGGTTTACCCTCCTCTCCGGAACCCCGGAGTGGTCAGCTCCCCGGACTGAATGCCGGAATTAGCCGCTGAAGTATGAAGTTGTCAAAACTGAACCTGTCGCTGATGATCATCTTCATGATCATCGTCACCGACCAGGTCCTCAAATTCTGGATAAAGACCCATATGTCGCTCGGACAGGAATTCCATGTTCTGGGAGACTGGTTTATCATCCACTTTGTGGAAAACAACGGGATGGCCTTTGGCTTCGAACTGGCCGGAGAATATGGGAAGATGATCCTGAGTATTTTCCGCATCCTGGCGGTGACCGCCATTGGGTGGTACCTGTTCCGGCTGGTGAAGCAGGAGACGCCGGTTGGATTTATCATCAGCCTCTCCCTGATTTTTGCCGGAGCCATCGGAAATATCATCGACAGTGCGTTTTACGGTATGCTCTTCGACCACAGTTACGGACAGGTGGCCGCCTTCCTTCCCGACGGCGGAGGATACGGAACCTTTCTCCACGGGAAGGTGGTCGATATGTTCTATTTCCCGCTGATCAGGGGCGACTACCCCGACTGGATCCCTTTCCTGGGCGGACAGGAGTTTCTCTTTTTCAGGCCGGTTTTTAATATCGCCGACTCCTCTATCACCATCGGAATATTCTCGGTGCTCATTTTCTACCGGAATTTCTTCAACGAACATCCCGGCCAAAAGGAGGCGCCAGCCAGCGAAACCCAGGTTTCACCCGGAACCGGGGAGCCTGACACGGAGGACACGGAGAACAGCGAAACTGGGGATGACCCGCAGTCATAAACAGGCCGCCGCGCTTACGGCAACATCTAAGAACACATTTGACTGAGAAGATATGGAACAGCCACTGACCCTTTACAATTCATTGAGCCGGGAAAAAGAGGTCTTCGAACCCCTCATTCCGGGAAAGGCGGGGTTGTATGTTTGTGGACCCACGGTATATTCCCATAGCCACCTGGGGCATGCCCGCCCGGCCATCACCTTTGACCTCCTCTACCGCACCCTGATTCACCAGGGCTATAAGGTCCGCTATGTCAGGAATATCACCGACGTGGGGCACCTCGAGAATGAAGCCGAGGAATCGGGAGAGGACAGAATCGCCAAAAAAGCACGCCTCGAGCAACTGGAACCCATGGAAGTGGTGCAGAAATACATGAACACCTTCCACCGTAACATGGAGGCCCTCAATACCCTGCCCCCCACCATAGAGCCCCGGGCATCGGGACATATCATCGAGCAGCAGGTGATGATCCGCAAAATCATAGACCAGGGGTATGCCTATGAAGTCAACGGGTCGGTCTATTTCGACGTGATGAAGTACAACAGTCACTACCATTACGGAATTCTCTCAGGCCGGAACCTCGAAGATATGCAGGCCAATACCCGGCGCCTCGAAGGACAGCAGGAAAAAAGAAACCCCTTTGATTTTGCCCTCTGGAAAAAAGCCAGCCCTGAGCACATCATGCAGTGGCCCTCGGAATGGGGCCTGGGATTTCCGGGCTGGCACCTCGAGTGCTCGGCCATGAGCACCAAATACCTGGGCGAGGTCTTCGACATCCACGGGGGAGGCATGGACCTGCAATTTCCCCATCATGAATGCGAAATCGCCCAGTCGACAGCCGCCCTGGGGCACCCCTCGGTGCGCACCTGGATGCATAACAACATGATCACCATCAACGGCCAGAAAATGGCACGCTCCCTGGGGAATTTCATCACCCTCGACGAACTCTTCTCGGGAAACCACCCCCTGCTCACCACGGCTTTTTCTCCCATGACGGTGAGGTTCTTCATCCTTCAGGCCCACTACCGGAGTACCCTCGACTTCTCCAATGAAGCCCTGATCTCTGCCGGAAAAGGTCTTGAAAGACTGATGAAGGCCGCACTCCTCACCGGGAAGCTGCCCGTCACCACCACATCAACGGTCGACGTGGACACCCTCGCCCAAAACTGCCGGAATGCCATCAACGACGACCTCAACAGTCCCATCCTGATCGCCCACCTCTTCGAAGGGGCCCGAATAGTCA
This sequence comes from uncultured Prolixibacteraceae bacterium, assembly GCA_964461455.1. Lineage (GTDB taxonomy): Bacteria > Bacteroidota > Bacteroidia > Bacteroidales > Prolixibacteraceae > UBA1413. Next base: position 33,525 of record CAYWUJ010000024.1, read on the forward strand.
ACCTGATCAACGATGGCAAGGAAACCATCTCCGCCCCCGGCCTCGGAAAACTGAAAGAGCTCTTCGGAGTTTACCTCTTCGACATCCTCGGACTGAAAACCGAAGACGAATCATCGGCAGGTTCCGACACCATCAGAGAACTGGTGGAACTCACCCTTCAGCTCAGAAGTAACGCTAAAAACAACAAAGACTGGACCACCTCCGACTTTATCCGCAACGAACTGGCCCGCATCGGCATCATCGTGAAAGACCGCAAGGAGGGAGCAGACTGGGAATTGAAAAATTAAAACGAAAGGATATGTTTTCAGGAATCGTAGAAGGGACCGGAGTGGTCAGAAGCATTGAAAAGGAGCAGGATAATGTTCATTTCACCATCACCTGGCAGCATGCCCATGAACTGAAGGTCGACCAGAGCCTTTCCCACAATGGGGTATGCCTGACGGTGGTGGCCGTTGACAGGGAAGAACTGACCTACCGGGTAACGGCCATCAGGGAGACCCTGATGAAGTCAAACCTCGGACTCCTGCTGCCCGGCGACAAGGTGAACCTGGAACGCAGCATGATGATGAACGGCCGCCTCGACGGCCATATCGTTCAGGGACATGTCGACCAGACAGCCACCTGCACCCTGGTCGAAGAAGCCCACGGCAGCTGGTACTATACCTTCGAATATGATTTCGACAAGGAAAAAGCCCGGCAGGGTTACATGACCGTTGAAAAAGGATCGGTGACCGTGAACGGCGTCAGCCTCACCGTGGTCAACTCACGCGATAACACCTTTCAGGTGGCCATCATCCCCTACACCTGGGAAGTGACCAACTTCCACACCTTCAGGCCGGGAAGCGTGGTCAACCTCGAATTCGACATCATCGGCAAATACCTCAGCAAACTGCTCAGGGTCCAGTAACCAAAGCCCTCACTGCACCGGAGAGCCCCGGCCTACATCCTCCTGAACCTCTGGTAGGCAGAACTCCAGACTCTCCGGTTCTCCGGTTCTCATGTTCTCCGCTGCTCGGGTCCTCTGTTTCTCCGGTGATTCGGTTCCCTGATATTCTGACATTTTAATATTTTGACACTTTGGTATTCTGACCTTATATTCCATGGAAAACAGTGATGACAGAAGACACCCCGGGATTGCGCTGATTACCGGGGGAGCACAGCGGCTGGGGAAAGCCATGACGGAGCACCTGGCCCGGCAAGGGTGGAATGTGGCCATCCATTACAATACTTCGGGAGGTGCTGCCGAAGAGCTGGTCGCCCGCCTTTCCGGGGAATTCGGGGAGCAACGCTTCATGGCCTTCAGGGCCAACCTCACGAGCATCAGGGAAACCGAAGGGTTGCTGCCTGAGGTGGTCCGGAAAATGGGAGCTCCCACACTGCTGATGAACAATGCTTCGGTTTTCGACCCTAAAAAAATCGCCGACACCAACACTTCCTTTTTCGATTTCCAGATGACGGTGAATCTGAAGGCTCCCTTTATCCTTACCCGGGAGTTTATCCGCCACTGCGGGGAGGGAATGATAGTCAACATGACCGACACACGCATCACCACCAACCGGGAGCTCTATGCTGCCTATACCCTGGCAAAGAAATCGCTGTGGGAGCTCACCAAAATGACGGCGGCGGCCTATGGGCCAAAAATCAGGGCCAATGCCATCGCCCCGGGACTTACCCTGGCGCCTGCCGGAAAAGGCGATGATTACCTCCGCACCCTGGCCGCTGCCATCCCCATGAAAAGGCCGGGAGGCATACAGCCCATCCTCGACGCCCTCGACTATCTCCTCAAAAATGATTATCTTACAGGCGAACTCCTCTTCTGTGACGGAGGTCAACACCTGTAGATCGCAGGTTCCCGTCACAGAACGGGTCAAAATACCTTTGGAATTCATTGCACCACAACAAACACGGGATTATGGCACTCATCAGGATCAAAAACCTTCTTATACGCACCTATATCGGCTTTAACCCCGAAGAGATGGTCAACAGGCAGGATGTGGTCATTAACATCGAACTGGAGGTCGGCATTCCCGCAGAAGCCTTGGAAAAGGACGAACCCGACAGCATTTACGACTATAAGAAAATCACCAAGCAGATCATCGCCCTGGTACAGGAGGGACGCTTCAAACTCCTGGAAGTGCTCACCCGCAGGGTCCTGGACCTGATCATGGAAGATCCCAGGGTCATAAGGGCCCGGGTGGAAGTAGACAAACCCCACGCCCTGCGGTTTGCCGATTCGGTATCTGTTGAGATGGAGGAGAGACAGCCCTTATGAACCAGGCGATCATTGGCATTGGATCCAACATCGGTCCCGGGGAGAACATCCCCCTGGCTCTGCGGTTGCTGGGCGAAACAGTGACCATCGAAAAGGTATCGGCACTGGTCACCACTGCCCCTGTGGGGATGACCGGCCAGCCCGATTTTGTCAACGGAGCCGTCCGCATCACGACCACCCTGTCGCAGGAAGAACTGGTGCGGCTGCTTAAAAAAGTCGAGGACCTCACGGGCCGTGACCGTACCCTTCCCCGTTTCGGCCCCCGCACCATCGACCTCGACATCGTCGTCTGGAACGGGGAAATCACCGACCCCGATTATTATACCCGCGACTTCCTCCGCTCAGCCGTCAGGGAAGTCACCGAATAACCCATACCACAACCGGCTATACTGCCGCCCGCACCATGGAGCTGAAGAATCTCCCTTTAAAATCTCCCATAAAGAAAAAAACTCGCTTCCTAACCGACAAGCAGGAGTCCTTCCTCTTTTGGCTGTTGTTGCTGGCAGGCCTCATCCCCCTGATGACGCACCGGTTATTCGTCACCCTCGACGGCCCCGCCCACCTCTACTCAGGGCTGATCATCAAATCCCTGCTTTTTGACCCACACGGCGCCATCGGCAGGCTCTTCACCATCAACCCGTTCCCTGTCCCCAACTGGACCTCCCATTTCCTATTCACCCTCTTCGGCACTTTCCTGCCGGGATACCTTACCGAAAAAGCCGTCATCTTCCTTTACCTCTTCTTTACCCCCCTCATTTTCAGAAAACTGGTCCTCTTTCTCAGACCCGAAAACAGAATTCTCTCCTGGACCATGATCCTTTTCGTCCACAACCAGAACTTCTATTTCGGCTTTTTCAATTTTTCCTTCGGGGTACTCTTCATGTTTCTGACCCTCTGGGTTTACCTCGGTATTTTCCGGAACGAAAAGAAACTCCATTTTCTGCTTCTGGCGATCCTCTTTCTGGTGCTTTACTTTTCACACCTGATGGTTTTTCTGGTTACCCTGGCCCTGATTCTTCTGTTGTCGGCACACCCGCTGGCGTTTTCTGCCGGTCACGGGGGGCTGAAAATTTCAGGAGGCAGCAAGGCCGCCGGGAGTCTTCTCAGGACAGGAGCCGCAGCGCTCCCTGCAGTGATACTGACCGTGATGTTCCTGGCGGGCACCGATCCCCTGGACGAAAATCCCGAAAGGCACAGCTTCTCCCTGCTGGTGGAATGGGTGACGGCCATCAGACCCCTGCTTGCCCTGCGTTACGGGTTTCCGTGGAAAAGCTATACCTATCTGCTCTTTGGGGTCTTCCTGGTCATGACCATCACCGCAGCGGTCATCCGTTACCGAAACTATAGGACCAAAAAAAGAACCTCACCCGAAGAGCTGACCTTTTTCCGGCTCTCCCCGGCTCCCCTGTTCACCCTGTTTTCCCTGGGATCCCTGGCATTGCTCTTCATCCTTCCCAATACCATTCTGCTGTCGGAAAGGCTTATCCTTCTCTTTTTCCTTTTCCTCATCACCACACTGGCACTTTTCCGTTATCCCCGCTGGATCCATTATACCCTTGCCATGGCCGTGATCGTTCTTCACATCTCCTTCACGCGTATGTACACTTACACCCTCGGTAATTATTCGGAAAATGCAGGTTTCGTGGAAGAGGCGGCCGGGGCTGCTGACCCGGGGGCTCTGCTCCTGCCCCTGAACTATAACGAAAAGTGGATTTATATGCACATTTCGGGTTATGCCGGAACCCGCCATTCCCCGGCCGTGCTTGAGAATTATGAGGCCGGATTAAGCTGGTTCCCGGTCAGGTGGAACCACGATTATTATGAAACCCGGTTCCTTGACCGTTCCGACGCCAGCAATACCCTGCATCTGTGCGACAATTACATCCATCCTGACCTCCCCGCAACCTTCTCCCTGAAAAGAAAAGACGGCACCCCGGAAATCATTCCTTACATTCTGGTCATCCGCCCCTCAGACGGAGAGCCCCCGGATATCCCCCCCTGTGCCCGGAAAATCCTGGATGCCTCCTACACCGCAGTGCGGGAAAATAATTTCTGCATTTTGTTCAGGGCCGTGGAGTAATGCGTGCAGACATGAAAAAAGGCAGCCCCATTTGGTGCTGCCTCAAAGCCATGAAAACAATTAAACAATGTTCAGAAAACAGAAAACTAGA
>CAYWUJ010000025.1:0-30003 GCA_964461455.1 uncultured Prolixibacteraceae bacterium
TGATCGCCGACATGATCTGCAGGGGGAAGACCCCCAGTTCACCCATGGTTTCCGCGGGCAGGATAATGTCTGCTACCGGTTCGGGGGCCCCAAAAATTTGAACCCGCTTGACACCATCGACCTCCTGGAGTTCCTGTTTGACAAACTCAGCGTATTTTTCCATCTCCCCGTAGGAGTACCCTTCGGCCGTCATGGCATAGAACATGCCGTAGACATCCCCGAAATCGTCGATGACCATGGGTGTCTGCACCCCCGCGGGCAAGCGGAGAACGGCAGCCTGCACCTTACGGCGCAGAAACTCCCACCGCTGGGGAATCTCCTCCTGGGGAACCGTCATCTTCAGCTCCACCGTGATCATCGACACATTCTCCTCCGACTGCGACATGATCAGGTTGATGTCGGAGAGCGTGCTCAGTTCATTCTCCAGCACGTCGGTCACCTGAAGTTCCACTTCATGGGCCGAAGCACCGGGATATATCGTGACCACCCGGGCCTGCATGATGACGATTTCAGGATCCTCGAGTTTGCTGATCCGCTCGAAAGCAATAATGCCCCCTATAATTACGGCGACCAACAGGAAGTAAAAAATCGTCTTCCTCCGGAATACCCCTTCAGAGATATGCATCACAACAATCCTCCCACATTGGTTTCCGAAGCTTCCTGCAACAGGGTTACCCGCTCCCCGTCGGTCAGGGCGTGGACGCCGGCCACGACGATTTCATCCTGTCCTGATATTCCCGAGAGAATGGTGATTCTTCCGTCACCTGCCATATCTCCGGTGGTCACCACCTGTTTTTTCACCGTGGAAGAGGAAGGGTCGAATTTCCAGACGCACGATCTGTCGTCTTCCCTGAAGAGGGCAGTCATGGGCAGGGAAAGGGGCGCCTCGCCTTCGTTCCGGTAGTCGATTCTGACACTGACGGTCATCCCCGGGGCCAGGGCGGGATTGACCTTCGGGTCGAGGCGGAAGGTAGTCCGGTAAAGCTGGCTGCTGCCGGCCTTCATCTGGGTGCTGACCAGTTCCAGGGGATAGGTCTCACCGGGGACCATAGGCTGGGAACAGCTGAAGGCGGAGAAATCCTCCTTTCTGAGGAAAAAGGCCGTGGGAAGGTCGACTTCCACCAGGAACGACTTAACATCGATCAGGGTGGCAATGGTCATGCCTGTGTTGACCATTTCGCCCTCCTCATATTTCACCGACTGGATATATCCCGAAAAAGGGGCATAGAGGCGGGTGTCGTTGAGCTGGTCGCGGGCGTTCTGCAGCTGCATGCGGAGCATTTTCTCGCCGGCCACGGCCTTCTCGTAGTCGTTGTCGGCCAGGCTCTTGCGGCTGCTGAGTTCCGTAAGGCGGTCATACTCCCCCTTCATCTGGGTGTACTGGGCTTCGGCCACCCCGGTCTGGATCTCATAATCACGGGGGTCTATCAGGGCCACCAGGGCTCCCCGGCGCACGTAATCCCCCTCTTTGACATAAATATTTTTAATGGGGCCGGCCACCCTGAAGGCCAGGTTCACCTCGGCGGCCTCCCTGATAATCCCCGGGAAGGAACGTCCCGCAATGGCCGGTTCCTGCTCCGGACGGGCCACTTTCACCTTATGCACGATGACAGGCTGTCCCTCCCTCTTCGGGGCACACGACCCCAGCAGGGCCGCCACCAGCAGAACCACCAGCATCCGTCCTGCCGGCAAGGAGTTCGTAATTCCCCTGACAACCATCTTCCTTGATATTGTTTCCATTGTTTTCCCTTTTCTGCAAAGGAACGACAACACCGGAACTGCCCGCTTTCCAAATTTCCTGAAGTGACAAAAACCGCCACTCAACTGATCCCCATGACCCCAATTAGCCCGACCATGATGTGTTTGAGAATAAATCAACTATCTTTGTTAGAGCAATACAGCACCAATGACCGGGAATAATCACATGGTCACTCTTCAGGAGAAAGGGTGGATGGAGCTTGACAATGCCGCAAAACTTTACCCGGCCATCACCTCCAACGATCTCACCTCGGTATTCAGGATCACTGCAACCCTCAGGGAACCGGTTCGCTACAGCGCCCTTCGGGAGGCGGTGACCCTCACATCGGGACGATTTCCCTATTTCAGTGTCTCTCTGGGCAGCGGCTTATTCTGGCATTTCCTGGAATTCAACCAAAGGGAGCCCCGGATCATGGTGGACGAGGAGATACCCTGCACGGCCATTGCCTTCCGCAGAAAAAACGAACCCCTCTACCGGATTGTCGTCAGGGAGAACAGGATTTCCGTGGAATTCCTTCATATCCTCAGCGACGGCAGCGGCGCCCTCGAATACCTCAAATCGCTTTTGTTCACCTACCTCAGAGTGTGCGGTCACCCTGCCTTAGATCCCGGAAATATCATCCTTCCCGATACCCCCATTTCAAAAGAGGAGACCGAAGACGGCTACAACAGGTTCTTCCGGAAGCTGCCCCCTCCCTCCAAATCCAGGAAAGCGTGGCATCTTCCCTTCAGGCTGAATGCCAAACCCCGTCTCAGGGTCCTCGTGGCCGAAATGAGCACTGATGAACTCCTTGACACCGCCCGGAAACACCAGGTCACCCTGACCCAATACATGGTCTCGGTCTACTTTTTCGCCCTGCAACAGATCTATCTTGATTCCGGAGGATTGAAAAAGAACCGCAAGAACCTCGTGCGCATACAGGTGCCTGTGAACATGCGCAGCAAATTCCCCACGCGCACCATGCGGAATTTCTCCCTCTTTGTCCTGCCGGAATTAGACCTCAGGCTGGGAACATACTCCTTTGAGGAGATCCTCCGTTCGGTCCACCACCAGATGCAGATGTATTCCGACCTCAAACAGATCGCACGGTTTCTCTCTTCGAATGTCAGCTACGAAAAGCTTTTCATCATACGGATCATGCCCCTGTTTATCAAGAAAATGGTCACGGCAGCCATATACAGGGGACTGGCTTCCAAACGGTTCACGGGAACGGTGACCAATCTGGGACTGGTGACCCTTCCTCCGGAAATGGGAGCAATGGTCAGCGGCCTGGATTTTTTCCCTCCGCCCCCCAATCCAAAGGTTAAAACGGTCTGTGGAATCATCTCCTATGACGGCCGGATGAGAATCACTTTCGCCAACATTACCCGTTCCACCGAATTGGAAAGAGTGATGCTCAAACACCTCGCCGAAGCGGGGATTCATGTGAAAATTCTGAATATCAAATAAATAATGCCATGTCAATTTGCGTCCATTGCGGTGTGGAACTGGACCCCGGGTTAAAGGTTTGTCCCCTGTGTGGTAAGAACCCCAATACCGGTGTGGAAGAGACGGCTGATCATACCAACCACTCCTCCGAGATTCTGAAAATCCACAAAAAAGAAAACAAAGAAACCATATGGGAACTGAGCGGAATCCTCGCTTTTTCAGGAGTGGCCATTTGCCTGATCGTAGATCTTCTGACAGGCAGAGGCATTCAATGGGCCCATTTCACCAGCGTCAACATTTTGATGGTCTGGGTGATTCTCACGCTCCTGCTCTTGTGCCGGAACCGGCCTTTTCTTCTTCTTGCCGGGGTGATGGCGGCGATCCTGGCCATGCTCCTGTCGGTCGACCTCTTTACGGGAGGAGTGAGCTGGTTCCTGCCGGTGGGGTTGCCCATTACCGCAGCAGCTTTCCTGGCACCAGTAATCCTCATTCTGCTTTTCAGATTCACGCCGATGAAAGGACTGAACCTTATCGGTGCCGGAATGATTCTCATTGCGGGATTTTGCATCGTCACGGAGATCATCCTCGACCTTTTCATCACGGGCACGGCCGGCCTCCAATGGTCACTCATCACGGCTATCTCCATATTTCCGGTGGTCATGATCCTTTTCTTTTACCACTACAGGCTGAAAAGAGGCCGCCGGCTCGACACCATTTTTCATGTCTGAAACAGCTCCCTCTGTTTACTTTGCACGGGAGAATTCTGCCAAATTGCTACGGCAAGCTTCAGGAAGCACCCTTATTTTTCATAGCTTTGGCCCGACAAGAGGTAGAGAAGTAAAGCCAGTTGAACAATAACAGACCATTTTCTGATGAGTGCCTTTTTCACAGCCCTTGATGCGGTACTGCCGCTTTTCCTGATCATCCTGGCGGGGCTTCTTTTTTCGCGCACCAAAATGGCCCCGGAACAATGGGTGGAGGTCCTCAACCGGTTTGCCCTATGGATCGGCTTCCCGGCGTTGGTCATCACCCTGCTCGCCCGTGTGGATCTTTCCGGGGGCCATTATAACCAAATGATCCTCATCAATTCCGTCTATTTTATCCTCTGTACCCTGCTGGCTTTTCCCTACAGCCGGTTTTTCGGTTTCAGCCGCCTGCGCCGGCGCACCTTTTTCCTGCTGCTGGCTTACGGCAACGTCACCTACCTGGGGATTCCCGTGCTGCAAGCCGTATTGGGCGAGGAAGCCCTTCCCGCAGGGGCCCTCCTCTCGGCCGTTTACGTCTTCTGGCTCCTCACCCTGGGGCTCCTCCTGGTGGAAACCGGCGGCGATGAGCGCTTTCACCCGCGACACCTGGCCCAAAAACTCCTCACGAATCCCCTGCTTATCTCAGTGGCCATCGGAATGTTCCTGGCCATCACCAGGCTGGAGCTCCCGGCCATCCTCACCCGGTCGCTCTCCATGGTCGGTCAGTCGGTCACCCCGCTGGTCCTTTTCTCCCTGGGCATCTTCATGGGCTTCCAGAAAATAGGCCACCTCAGGGAATGGGGACACACCGCCCTCTTTTCCCTGATCATCATGATGGTGCTGCCAGGAATCTTTTACCTGGTGGCCGCAAAAACCGGTCTCCTGGAAGGACTTGATCTACAGGCGAGTATCCTGGAGGCTGCCATGCCCGTGGGACTCACTCCTTATGCCCTGTCGCAGCAATACCGTCTCGACACCTCCTTTACGGCACGGGTGGTCCTCCTCTCCACCTCGCTCTCCCTCCTGCTTCTGCCCCTCTGGATTGTGATCCTGGGATAGCTTCTTGGAGTTTTTTGTCTCTTATTATGCAAAATCATGTAACTTGCATTAAAACGCGCAACATGAGTAAACGTCTTTTTATCCCTGTGGTTCTGGCCCTGTGGCTGGCTGCCTCGGGTTGTACCTCCGTAGCCTACCTGGTCAGGACCCTTCCCCCGGAAATGGAATCAGACGAAGGTGACAGGATCGGCTTCGTGAACCGCTTTGATTACCGCTCCAACGCGCTGATTAAGGAAAAACACGATACTGCCTATTTCGAGGGAATCAACGCCTTCATCGAAACGCTGACCGAAGATACCCTTCCCGACCGGCGGATCACCTTTTTCCAGTCAACAGACACCATCATTGCCCAATCCCCCACTCTTTCGATGAACATCGAATTGCCGGAAGAAGCCATCAGAGCTTTCTGCCTCGGAAACCAGGCCACCCACCTGCTTACCCTCGACAGCCTGAAGCTGGGATTTGACTGGGAAACCGTGAGGGAGGAAAACGAAGACGGGTCGGTCTCTAAAACCAAGTTTATTTATCTCCTTGGCAGCTATTACCTCTCTCTGTATGATTCCTCCGGTACACTGGTCAGAAAAACCCTGCTTGACAGGTCCATGGAGTATGCCGTGCGCCCCACCCTGTCGGGGCTGATCACCATAGTGCCCAATCTGGCCAAAGCCAGGGAAAAGATCAAAATTCTGGCACACGATGCCGCCACCCAATATACCGATATGTTTTATCCTTCCGAGGAGAGGGTGCCAAAGATCCTGCATGCTGGAAAAGCTTTCGCGGAGAGCAATGCACTCATCCAAAAACAGGAATATGAAGCCGCCATTGCGCTGCTGACGCCCATCTCCCAAAGTCCAAAGAAAGGAATAGCCCGGAAGGCGCTTCAGAATCTTGACATAGCCCGCGAACTCCATGAAAACAAAAACAGGCAGGAGAATCCCTGAAAAATATATTTCTCACCAGCCCCCTAACCAGAACCCTTTTACACCGGGAACAACCGGAACCGCCATAAGGGCGACACCCGGGACCATGGTAATGCCTCAGAAAGCAATGGCTTACAGGAGAACATTGGGCTTCACAGCCCGCGATGAGGGAGGAAATACCCGGTTTTCTTCATTTCCGGGTGACCTTCACCTTTTTGACATGGTAGCTGGTTCTGATCTTTTGGGTAAACCAGAGTGACAACAGGGAAAACACGGTACCCACGAGAAAGGGAAGCCGCCAGTTGAGCATCCACAGCATTCCCCCGAAAAGGGGAATGACGACCGCCGAGATGTGGTTGATGGTAAAGCCCACGGCTGTCGCCGACCCCAGGTCGGCCTTGTCGGCGGTCTTCTGCAGATAGGTGTTCAGCCCGATGGAGAAGTTGAAGAAGATGCTGTCGATGACGTAAAGGCCAACCACCACCCAAACATGATCAATAAAGGCGTACCCCAGGAAAAGGACCACCAGGCTGGCGCTCTCCAGGGTCAGCACCACCCGTTCGCCATACTTGTTCAGGGCCCGTGAAATCTGGGGATTCAGCAGCCAGGTGAGGGTGTAATTGACCACATAAATGGCCGTGACCACCTGCAGACTGAGCTCATAACGATCTACCAGCAGGAAAATGGCGAATACGGTGAAGATCTGCCGCCGGGTGCCACTCAGAAAGTTAAGCACATAAAAGAGCCAGTATTTTCTTTTCAGCTCCAGTTTCTTCGATTGGTGGGGCATTTCCTTGTTGGCGGGTTGGGAGAAGAGCATGGTGATCCCTGCCGCGGAAGTGAAGATGCCCAGGAGGAGGAAGTTGTAGCGGTACTCGAGAACAAAGGAGAGGACCCAGATGATCACGCCCACCCCGATGTTGGCCAGCGCTCCGTAACCCCTGAGGCGGGCAAAGACCACCGGGGACTCACGGGTGTCGAAATATTGTACTGTCAGCGATTTGTTGGTAGTCTCGAAGAAGTGAAATCCCACCGACATGATAAAGGTGGTCATCAGCAAACCAGGATAGGTGGGAAAGAAACCTGTGAGGGCGGAGCCGATGCCCAAAAGGACTACCGCCCATGCCGACAGGCGGTGTTCCTTCATCAGGAGGAGTACGTAAATGGCGGCGAAGGAGAGGAAGCCGGGGATTTCCCTGACGGCCTGTGCTGCCCCGATCTGAAAACCGTTGACCCCCACCACCTCTTTGGCATAGTTGGTGAAGAGGGCTGTCCACCCCTGCAGGCCGGCACTGGCGCATATCACCAGAACCATCAGGTAGCGGTACATCGGGTTACGCTTCAGCTCTTCCATTCCGTCAAAATCAGGGGGCTAAAAGTAGCATTTATACCCATATGTTCTTACCGCGCCGGTTTTTCCACACCAGAGGAATTCCTCTTTCCGGATTCTTCGGGGCTGCAGGGGAACGTGGTCACATGGTCCTGAATTACCTGACCACCAAAGGGCTGCTTTTTTTCCCCAGGGGAGTATAGACCACAATGTAGTAGAGGCCCTGAGTCAAATGCAAATCGATTTCAGGGCTTTTCCCCTCGAGGTGGCCGTAGCCCACCATGGTTCCGGTAATGGAATAAACGGCATAATCAAAGGAAAGAGCTGCACCCTCTATGCGTATCCTGCCAGTCGAAGGATTGGGATAAAGACCGAACTCTGGGTGGGGGCTGACCTGGCTTAAGGTGACCACCAACGGTAAAGAATCGGCGGCAATGACCGTGGATTTGCGCGTCATTCCGTCGTACATCGTCTTAAAGGAGGAGATATTCTCATCTTCGCCGGCATCGTCGAACAATTCACGCAGCCAGCTTTCGGGTGCCGTTTCATAATGCAGGATTGCCTTTATCGTGGCCTTTTTTCCGATTCCCGCAGCCGGGAAAGCATACACTACCCGTTCAATCCCCTTACCTGACAAATAATCGGGATCGTCAGCAGCCCTGCCGACGACCTTTACCGTATCATAGTTGGCATGGGAGGTCTGAAATCCTTCCGGGACCATCCGGTTGTCCTTCAACGCGACATAAGCTTTTTCCAGCACCGTGGTGACCTCGCCGCGGGTGTTTCCCATGACGAACTCATAAATCTGGACTTGCTGCGGGTCGCGGATCACCTCATGATGGGGCTCGAACTTCAGGGGGCTGCTGTTTATGAGGGCTGCTGAACCGGGGCGGCCTGAGTGGAAATGGGTTCCTGCACTGCTGGTGACCCAAACCTCGAGAAAAGCCCTGCGACTGGGGAAACCGGTCGGGAATTTGTGGCCCGCCTTGTTCTTCATCCGAACCTCCACATAGAGGGAATCTGAGGTGGAAGCCGGCACTTCCGTAAGCAGGACCACCTGAAGATCTATGGTTTCCAGCGTCAGCAATTCCTCAGTCCGGCCAATGGAGGCCATCAGAGGCTCCGTACCCGAATGCAGTTGCAGCTCATCATGGTTATCCTTCAGCAGGTTGAGCATGAAAAGGTTGCCCCCGGTGAAATAGTGGGGCCCAAAAGGCTGGCGCCCGGGAAGGACCCCGGGGCGGCTGCTGATTTTGACCACCTCATCGATACGGGGCATATGGCACGACTGGCAGGAAGTCCCGTTCTCCGCATAAACCGAATTCTCCCACTCATGATAGAGGGCCTGCTCCACAAAGGTATGGCCGGTGAACTCCCCATGTTCATCGACCGAATGGGTCAGCAGGGTATGACAAACCCCGCATAACCGGGAATCATTGATTCTCTCGTCATGAACGGGGGTATAACCAGTGTTCAGGATCATCTGGGTGGCCACGGGATTTTCATAAGGCCCCGTGATCTCTTTAGCCCTGTTAATGTCAAAATTACCCGAAAAAAGAGGGGACGTGAAAGCATTGAACTGATGGCATACGGTACAGGAAATGCCGTCCCTGCCCATCTCATCCTCCCTGAGATGGCCCAGGGTATATGGCCCCGAGTCGTTCATCAGGGCATTGACCATTCCCATAGGGGCATGACAGCGGGTGCATACATTCTCGAGGGCTTCCCTGTGGGAAGGATTTTCGTTTCCCTCATGCCGCACCTTGGCTTTCCAGAAGGGGTCTTTCGCGGCATTGGCCAGCATGGTACTCCGCCAGCCCGTGACCGGGGAAACGTCATTACCCTGCGGGTCACGCAAGGCGTAATCGCTGGTCGAATGGCACAGCACACACACGCCTGATGCTGAAAACCAGGTGTTTGATTCCGGGGGAAGTGCGGGTACCATCACCCGTAATGCGGCACTCACCAGCAACAGGGCCAATGCCACCATGAAAAGGAATCGGAGAATCTTCATACCGGTTCTGTTAAGGATGTATTCCTTTGACACCGGAAAAACGAAAAACCTTCGTCGTTAGAGCTTCTTATCTGACAATAAGGCGTTTCACCACACTGCCAGATCTGACGAAATAGACGCCGGGGCCTCCCAGCAACCGGGTGGAAAGAGTGATGCCGGGAGCATCGGCGGGCGTTCTGTGAACCACCGCCCCCAAGGCGTTGTAAATGACCATTTCCGGATGGTGAGGGGGGATTTTTATCGTCACGCTCTCTGATGCCGGGTTGGGAAAAATCTCCAGCTCGTTTTCAGAAAGAGGGAGACCCAGTCCGGTATTGATGGTAACGACCAGTTCGCGGGAGGCCTCCGCTGCCGGGTTGTAATGGATATTTCCAGGTTGCCGGGCGGTTATGATGGCCGTACCGGCTCCCATGATCCGGATCTTTCCACCCACAATGGTGGCCACGGCGGGGTTGGAGCTGGAATAGGTGCATTCCAGGCCTGAGGTGGCAGTGGCTCCGGGAGCGACATCAGGGGTTCCGGTCACCTGCGGGGACAGTTCGGGAAAGGTGATGGTTTGTTCTCCCTTCCCCACCGTCAGTTGCCGGGTCACCATTTCGGCGGCCAAAAACAGGGTATCCCCCTCCTGGAAAGCGATGATATCACAGGTTCCGGCGCCAGTAATCCTGACCATCCCATCGCTGACCACCGCCACCTTGTGGTTGGAAGTGGCAAAACTGACCGGCAGTCCGGAGGTGGAAACGGCGGAAAGGGCAAAAGCGGAGTCTCCCACCACCCTGTTTTCCAGGGGATCGAATTGGATGGTCTGGGTTTGCAGGGTGGTATCGCCTTCCACTAAAAGATAGACGACCGACCGCCCCGGAAGTTCCAGGAGGATACTCTCACCGGTAACCCTCCCATAGGGCTTCAGAATATCATAATCGGCGGGTCCTCCGCCGGCAAGGGTGGTCGTTTTTCCGTTTACATGGACCTTCCGTGAGAAATCGCCGTTATCGGAGCCTCCGGTCAGCACATAGTAATAGAAATGGCTCCCCTTTTTGAAGTTTTTGAGGTCTATGGAAGTCACCTGCGTGGTAGTTCCCTTGTTGACCACGACAATGCCGCTGTGGCCGGAGTAGAATTTCGAGGCGTAACTCACCACGGAAGGATTTCCCGTGACGGCAGAGTGGACCATGCGGTCACCGAAGAACTTCTGGAAGTAATAGAGGTAAAAGAAAGGAGCCCTGGGGGTGTAACGGGGGATATTTTCGGATTTCGGTTCATCATCGGCCAGCAGTCCGTGGTTATCTCCATTATCAAAGCCATTCACGAAATCCCATCGGTTGCCCTGTCCGAACCCCTGGGCAATCAGCTCTCCCAGGACCATGGTCCCTTGCATTCCGTTGATGTAAGAGACTCCCTGTCCGCTCCCCGTGGCGAAAATATTCCATTCGGTCAGGGCCAGGGGCAGAGGATCATGGCCGGTATGGCTTTTCACGCCATCGTTGACATATTTGGCCAAATTCTTCGTATTGGCCGGGGAGTTCAGGATCGTGGCTGCCGAAGAGTTCTGATCATAGGGGGTAAAATAGGAGTGGACGATAAAAAAGTCAGCCAGATCAGCCACGTGGGGCATCATCTGTTTGTTCCAGTTCATCTGCACGGTGTTGTAGGTGACATGGGAGTCCATGGCCACCACGCCGATTTTTATGTCGTTGCCCACTTCGCGGGCGGCTTTCCGCATCTCTTCGATAAAAACCTTGCAGTGGCGGCCATAGAGATCGCCTGAGATGATCCGCGGTTGTCCGTCCTTATTGTATTGGGGATCTATCTCATACCCTCTTTCCCAGTTGCCCATGTTCTCATTGCCGATTTCCCAGAATTGGGTGCGTCCTTTGTCATAACGCACCCAGTCGGCCGCATATTTTGCCGCTGTGAGCACCGGATCGTCACTGGTCCCGATGCGGGCATACCCGTAGTTCACGCTGATGCTGCCCGTGGCGTTGGTCTTGGAAAGGAGGCTGTAGAAGTTGTTGACCGACATGGTCCAGCTGCTGCCATTGGAGCCATACAGCAGATCGGCATAAGGATACCCCGGCGGGACATCCTGCGGGGAAGTGGCCTTGCTGGTGGCTTTCCAGAAATACTCGTTCGACATGCTCCCCCCGGGCCAGCGGATCACATGGGGGTTGAGATTCCTGATAGTGGTGACGGCCAGGTTATTCAGGTCGAGCTTGCCTCCCCAGGCAGCGGCATTGTGGCCGTAGATATAAGGGCTCACCCGGGTGATCACATTGGCGGCATCGACGGTGATGGTCACCGTGGCCGGCTGCGTGACGGGCGCCGCACTGTCAAAAGCAGCCACTTCTATGGTTTTGGGAACCCAGCTGTCGAGATAAAAGCCCTGCGGATTACTCTGGGCCATAGTCACCAGGGGCCAGCAAAACCCGGAAATTAGCAAAATAAGGACGAAATATTTCTTCATGAGACTCAATTAAATAAACTGTTACGACAGACTTCGCCCCGTAAATTACTCCGGAACCCCTGACATTTTGGTCACAGAACCCGCAAAACCGATGATTCCTGTCGGGCACTTCCCTCTGACAAAATTGTGGAGACGTTACCTGCTTCACCCTGACGAACCAACGAAGATGCCCGGTTTCATCGGCTTGGTCGATCCTGTATCGTGTGGGTTGCCGACGAAGTCAATCTTTGTAATTAATAATTTCCTCTGCGCTCTTCCGGGGAGTGGCAGCCGTGACCGCATCCACCGTTTTATCCACGTTTCCGATCCGCAGAACGACGACCGCGTTATAGCCTTCCGGAATCTGGAAAAGATCCCTTTTAGCATTGATGTTTCCGGTAGGACTGCCGTAAATGCGCGCTCCCAATCCGAGGCTGTGCGCCGCCACAAACATGCTCTCCGTAGCCAGACCGCAGTCAAAGTCAGGCGTAGAACCGTTTTCCGATATTTTCCCCGACACAATGACCAGGACATTCCCCGGAACGACATTGCTAATGGCTTCCTTCATGGTGGCTTCATCCCCGATAACCGTAAATTTCCAGGGTTGCAGGTTGCGGGCGCTGGGCGCCTTGATGCCGCATTGCAGGATCATATCGAGCTGCTTCCCCGTAACGGCTTCCGAAGTGAAGGCCCGCTCAGAATATCCGGAAAGAATCACCTGGGTAACGCAATTACCCGGTTCCTGGGCTGTCAGGTTTGCAAAGGCAAACAAGATCACCGCAATAAACATTAATTTACGCTTCATTTGACCAATCCGTTTTAAGTTATGAAAGGATAAATATAAGGATTTAATGCTTACAGGTGGACAATCACCGGGAATCGGGAGGGCTTGCCCGGGAAGATAAAAAATTAACAGGCGCAACTTCTGCGCGTTTTTTGGTTTTTATTTCTAATATTGTAAAAAGCTATTCGGCAACTATCAGGTTCACCTCCTTTGGCAGGCGTCTCCCGGTTGACGAAATCAGGAAACTCTAACCTGTGAAAGAGAATCAATAATCAGATAACCATTTTAATTTTTATACAATGAACCAGCGAGGATTTTTAGGAACATTAGTATTGGTTGCAGGATTTTTCCTTGGCCAAGCCCAGCCATCAGGCGGACCATACGGACCGCTGCAGCAGGATTATCCCTTGCCGAAAACTTCAGGGAAGATCTATTATGTAGCGCCTGACGGGGATGCGGCCTCTCAGGGCGACCAGTTCAGCACCCCCACGACCCTTGAGCAGGCGGTGACCCGGGTGGTTACCGGCGATGCCATCGTGATGCGCGGGGGCACCTACCGCACCGGGGATCTGCAATTCAACCAGGGCATCACCATTCAGCCCTACGGGAACGAACAACCGGTGATGAAAGGCACCCGGGTGGCTTCGGAATGGACCAGGCTCAGGCAGAATCTCTGGAAAACTCCCTGGAAAACCTTCTTCCGTGATTATCCCGATGATTGGTGGCGGCCCGACCGTTTCGGCATGTTAACCCCGCTCCACATCTTCAACAATGACATGGTCTTTGTCGATGGCAAAATGCTCAGCTCTGCCGGATGGGCGGGAGAAGTCGCTGAAAACTCCTTTTACATTGACTATGTTGGCGGTTTTGTCTATATCGGGACCAACCCCGAAAACCGGCTGGTGGAAATCACCGCCTTCAACCGGGGATTGCACAGGGTCACCAAAGAGGTCCATGGCAAAATGAACGACAAAAAGGGATTGATTCTGAAAGGAATAACGCTGAAGCAGTATGCCTTTTGCGCCCTTGACATTGAAGGGACCACGCCCGAGGGACCTGCCGATCCCTCCACTTTCGGGAAAGATGTGGTAGGGTCGGTCATTGAGCACTGCACCTTTTCGCATTGCGGACGGGTGGGTGTCCACCTCAAGGGGGATCACTCGGTCATGCGTCATTGCAAGGTCCACGACACCACGACCGAAGGGGTTTACCTGATGTCGTCCTCCGACTGTCTTCTGGAAAGGAATATGTTCTCGCGGAACAACGTGGAAGACATACACGGTTATTATCCTGCAGCGGTGAAGATCTTCAACCAGACGCACCGGATTACCTGCCGTGACAACCTGGTCCACGACCTGCCCCTCTCCAACGGCATTTGGTATGATGTCGGAAACATCGACGGCCGGTTCATCAACAACTGGGTCACCGGCGTGGGCACCAACAGGGGTAAACCCGGCGACCCGGGAACCATGTGGACCAACTACAACGGTTTCTTTTTTGAAATTTCCAAAGGGGCCATCTGTGCCGGCAATGTTTTCGAACATTGTGATCAGGGGATCTTTATCCTGAACAGCTCCAATGTGGAAGTATACCAGAATACCTTTGTCAACAGCACGGTATGTATCAGCCGTGATTTGCGGAGTGCCGCTGCCGACCATTTCGGCTGGCATCCTGCCACAGGTCCCGATGTGGATGAACGCTACGGTCATGTTTTCGTCAACAACCTGCTCGCCGGGGATGTGAATTTTGTAAAACCCCACTTGCTGGTCAACCAGCACCGTGACCTCTGCGGGAAACTCACCGACTCTCCCCTGAAAAGCTTTGACTACAACGTATTTGTGAGGGATAACCATAACGGCTTCGACTCCTGGGCTTCCTGGAGCCCTGCCGCCGGCGAAAACTGCCAGGCCACGATCAAGACCCTCGATGATATGAAAAAAGTATTTGAGGGCTCCTCCACCCATACCCTGCTGCTGGAAAGTCCCGACATGCCTCTTTTCCGGAGTTTTGAACTCGGCAACTATGAGCTGTGCAAGGCTTTCCCCGGGGCTTCCAATGCAACGCTGCTGCCTGAGAACATCAGGAACCTGTTGGGGTTAACCCCAAAATACAAACCCTATATCGGTGCCTACATGGTGAATTAGGAACCCGTCACCTGTTCAACCCTGACGGTTCCGGCACGATACGTGATGGTGTGCCCATCATAAAACCGGGTATCTTTAGGCCGTTGAATTATGGAACAGTTATCCCTGAAAATTATCCTGATCCTTTCGCTTCTCGTGGGGTCAGGCGTCAGACACCCTGCCGGGGCGCAGATCCTCGGGGATTCCCTGGCTTTGACCAGGCTGAAAAAAGGGGTGGACCATATCTACAGCTGCCGGTTCACACAGGCGGGTGAGGTCTATGAAATGCTGAAGCGTGAGTGGCCCGAACACCCGGTCACTTCCCTGTACGGGGGAATGCTGGTCTATTGGGAGAATTTCCCGCTGACGCCCTCATCGCCGGCGGCGGGAACGTTCAGGGACCATATGCTCAGATGTATGGCCCTTAGCGAAAAACGGCGGCTTCTCCCCGGGGAGGCCGAGGTCCTTCTGTCCGATATCGGGGCACGCGGAATGCTGCTCACCTATTATGCCGACAACGGACTCAACAGCGAGGTGATCCCCATGGCTGCCAAAACCTACCAGGATGTGGCCAGGGCCTTCGAGTACACCCAATCGTTCGCCGATTTCCTTTTTGTCACCGGACTATATAACTATTACCGGGAAGCCTACCCCGATGCCCATCCCTTTTATAAGCCCATTGCCCTGCTGTTCCCGCGGGGGGATCGCCGGAAGGGAATGGCACAACTGGAAAACGCCGCCCGGAATTCCATTTTCCTGAAGGCGGAAGCCACTTCGTTTCTCTGCTGGATCAACATCGGATATGAAAAAAACTATGGGGCAGCGGTCCATTTTAGCCGGCAATTGCTGCGTTCATACCCCGGAAATAACGAATACCGGGCCATGCATGTCAGAAACCTGCTTTTATTGAAGCGTTACGATGAGGCAGAAGAGGTGCTGCAGCAATCGTCCATCCCGGAATCTAAGTGGTTCAGGGTGGAGAAAACCGTGTTCCGGGGGCTTCTGAAGGAGAAAAAATACCACCAGCCTGAGGAGGCCGAAGGGTTATACCTTTCGGCCGTTGAACAATGCCGGCCTTTTGGAGCTTATGCCAATGAATACCTCTCCTATGCCTGTTTTGGCCTGTCCCGGATGACGGCCATCAGGGGCGAGGAGAAAAAAAGCGACGCCTACCGGAAGAAGGCCCTGGCCCTGGCACCCTATAAGCATGTGGATTTCAGCGACTAAAACCGGAATACCGGCTTATATAAATATGAGGATCAGGATCTGGGCAATGATAACCCTGAGGAACATCGTCAGGGGGTATACGGTGGAATAGGAAACGGCGGGCTGGTCATTTCCCGCTATGGAGCCGGCATAGGAGAGCGCCGGAGGGTCGGTGGTACTGCCGGCCATCAGACCGATCAGCGCGAAATAGTTCAGACGGGCGAATTTCCGGCCCACAAATCCCATGATCAACAGGGGCAGCGTGGTAATCAGGAAACCTGTGGCGATCCACAGCAGTCCGTCGCTCGAAAAGACCGTTTCCACGAATTTTCCCCCCGAGAGGATGCCCACGCTGGCCAGAAAGAGGGAGATTCCTATTTCCCTGAGCAGCAGGTTAGCACTTTGGGTGGTATAGGTGATCAGTTTCAGCTTGTAGCCGAAGCGGCCGAGAAGGATGGAGATGATGAGGGGGCCACCGGCGAGGCCCAGTTTGACGGGCATGGGCATTCCGGGGATAAAGAAGGGAATGCTTCCCATGATGATTCCCAGGAAGATTCCCACGAAAAGGGTGATGATATGGGGTTCGTTCAGCCGTTTCAGAGTGTTTCCCAGGAATTTCTCGACTTTTTCGATGGCTTCGAGTTCGCCGACCACCATTACGCGGTCGCCCACCTGAAGGACCAGGTTGGGGGTTCCCAGCAGGTCAACGCCCGACCGGTGGACCCTGGTGATGTTGACGCCATATAACGACCTGATGCGCAGGGATTCCAGGGTCTTTCCGTTGATTTCGCTGCGGGTGATGACGATCCGGCGCGACACCAGCATTAATTCCGACGCTTTCCAGTCCACTTCCGCACTTTCCCCGATGATGGCCCCGATGGCTTCCACATCCTGCGCCGCCGCGATGACAAGTAAAATGTCACCCTCCTGCAGTATTGTACTGGTCTGAGGTATAGAGAAGTGTTGGTCACGCAGCATCCGGGAAACGACAAAATCACGGCCCACGATTTTTTTGATCTCATGGAGCTGTCGTCCGCTGATGGCTTTGTTGGTTATTAAAAGGGTCATTTTTTCGGGCTTGAAGATGGCCGATTCCTCCTCGTCTTTCAGTTGTTTTTCCTCGTTTGCGAGGCTGATGCCGAAGAGTTTTCTGATGATGACCATGGAGAGGATGATGCCCACCACGGCCAGGGGGTAGGCCACGGCATATCCCAGGGCTATCGGGGGAATATCGGTGATTTGTCCGGCTTCCTGGGCCTGGCGGAGGGCTTCCTGGGCAGCCCCCAGTCCCGGGGTATTGGTGACGGCTCCTGACATCACCCCGACCATCATGGGCATCGACACCCTTCCTCCGAGAACGAACCAGGCAGCCACGGTCACCAGGGCCCCCAGCACTACCACGCCGGCAGCCATCAGGTTAAGGTGCATCCCCCCCTTCTTGAAAGAGGAGAAAAAACCGGGACCTACCTGCAGCCCAATGGAATAAATGAACAGGATGAGTCCGAATTCCCTGATGAAGTCGGCCACCTCATGGTTGACCGTGAAGCCCAGATGCCCTACCAGCAACCCTGCAAACAACACAAAGGTGGGGCCCAGGGAAATGCCGAAAAACCTGATTTTCCCGCTCAGGGCTCCCAGGGCTATGACAAAGGAGTAAAGGAGCAGGGTGTGGGCTATGCCATCATTGAACAACAATGCATTCAACCAATCCATAACATGCACTAATTAAATGTTTCATAATATGTTAACCATCACCAGGGGTGATTTAACGGGCTGCAAGGATAAGCAATAATTATCTCTTAGAGGGTACTTACCGGGGCAAACGGGCCCTATAAGTCCAAAATTTAACGCAAACTGACCCGGAATAACCCGGGATTTCCTTTCCTTTTCCCACATTTCCGAGGCCGTGGTTTTCGTGGAGCAGAAGCCGCCAATGGTCAAAACAGCGTGGCTCAGAGTTCCAGGGCGGCGATCAGGCCGATTTTCATTTCCGTCAGGAACGGGGAAGCCAGGGAGCGGTCAGCCACGGGTATTTCCACCTTACGGTGGGCAACCACCTGCACGGGCGGACGGCTCATGACCAGGATCTCGTTGCCGAGGAGCAGGGACTCCTCCACGTCGTGGGTGACGAAGATCACCGTCCGCCTGTCGGTTTCCCAGATGCGGGAGAAGGTGCGGATGAGGTTCAGCTTCAGCTTGATGTCCAATCCCTTGAGAGGTTCATCCATCAGGATCATTTCCGAGGGGTAGGCGAAAGCCCGGGCGATGGAAACCCGCTGGCGCATGCCCCCACTGAGTTTGGCAGGGTAAAAATCCGCGAAATTTTCGAGCTCCACCAGTCTGATAAACCGGTCGGTGGTGCTTTTACGTTCTGCGGCAGGCAGGTCATGGGGCAGTACAAACCCGATGTTCTCGCGCACGGTTTTCCAGGGAAGGAGTCGCGGGTCCTGGAAGATGTAGGAGATTCTCTGATCCGCGAATCCGTTGATAGAGCCGCTGTCGGGTGTGACGATGGCCCCGATGATATTCAGCAGAGTGGTTTTACCGCACCCCGAAGGGCCCAGGATGCAGGTAATCTTCCCCTCATCGAAGGCGATGGAAAAATCATCGAAGAGGGTGATTCCCCCGAAGGCTTTGCTGATATTTTTGAGTTCCAGGTGCATGGTCAGAATTTCCAGGCGGTAAGGTGATGTTCGGCCCAGCGGATCGCCCTTTCAAAGGCGAAGCTGATGATCACTGCCAGGATGGTCCAGGCGATGACGGCGTCGACGTTGAGGAAGGTCTGTGCCCCCTGCATGAGGGTGCCGATGCCGTAGCGGGGCTGGCTGAGTACCTCGCCGGTGATGATGGCGCGCCATCCGATGCCCATGGCGCTGGAAGCGCCGCTGATGATGAAGGGCATGATGCCGGGAATATAGAGCTCCCTGATGATCCGGGTGCGGCCCACCCGGTAAAAGGCGGCCATCTGTGTCAGGTCACCGTCCATGCTTTTGATCCCGTCGATCACGTTGATGCAGATGAAGGGGAACATGGTGAGGATGGCGATGAAGACGGGCACCGACCCGGGATTGAACCAGATGAGGGCGAGCAGGATGAGGGCGATGACCGGAATGGAACGGATGGTGATCAATATGGGCTGAAGGAAGGCGTTGAAACGGGGCCGGGTTCCGGCAAGCACTCCCAGTCCGATTCCCAGAACGATGGAAATGGCAAACCCCGTCAGGCTCCGCAGTATGGTGGATCCGACCACTGCCAGAAACTCCTTCTCCCCGAAAAGCCCCAGGGTGGTGACCAGGGTCCGTTCCGGCGAGGGAAGGACAAATTCAGACCCCAGGAGGAGGGAAAGGAGCTTCCATACGACCCCTATGAACACGACCGAGGCCATGCTCCAAAATTTCTTACCTGTAAATGAAATTTTCATCCGGCATTTTTCCCCCGATAATATCGGGATTCATTTTGTAAAACACCTCAAAATATTCCCTGACCTCTTGTTCAACGGCTTGGGCCCTTGCAAATTTAAGATTAATCCGCGGAATGGCATGGAGGGCCGCCACGCTGTCGGGAAGAATTCCGTACCTGACGATCAGGGCGGCGGCGCTGTCGGGGTGGGTGATGACCCATTCCGTGGAGGCGGCATAGCTGTCGAGGAGTCTTTCCACCATCTCCCGGTGGTTTTCCAGAACCTCTGCTTTGGCCAGAAAGGCGGTCTCGGCAATGGGAATCCCTTCAAAGCGGCTCCACTCGTCATTCATGGAAAAGATGCGCCGCAGGGTGGGATTGTTTTGGATGGCCAGAGTGGCCAGGGGTTCTGAGATCACCGCGAGCTCTGCCTGTCGGGCGTTGACCGCCTGCGCCAGGTCAATATGGGTGGGGAAACTGTAATCGAGGGTAAGGTCCCGATCGGGGTCGAGGCCGTTTTTCTGCAGCAGGTAGCGGAAGAGAACGTCGGGGGTCATTCCCCGGGCCATCACATAGACCCGTTTTCCCCTCAGGTTTTCCCACTCCGTCACGGTGGTGTCGCTGCCCACAAGGTAAAGGGTTCCCCACACCGGGACGGCCACCAGCCGGTAGTCCATCCCCTTGTTGTAGGTGATGGCCGCCATGGTGGAAGGGAGAATGGCGAAAGCGGCCGTTCCGTCGATCATCATCTTCCGCACCTGGAGGGGTTCGTTGAGGATTTTCACCTGCATCTGTGCGTTCGGATCCCTGCCGAGGCTGTCGATCAGCCTGATCATCCCCATCGAAGAGGGGCCTTTCAGGGTGGCGATGGTGAAATGGCCTTCCGACGATGGAGTGCCGCACCCGCCAAGAAAAAGAGCTATTAAGAAAAGCCAGAAAGCATTCCGCAACATAAACCGTTATTTCAGGCAAATCTACCGAAATCAGAATGAAAGAGCACCATAGGAAGGACAATTTACGTCGTGCCCTGAGCACAGAACTGCGCCTTTCCACTTCGCAAAGGATGGCCAGGCTTGCAGGGATCGTCAGTTTTGTATTATAAAACATATCAGTGCATTATTCAGGAACAATTCGCTAATTTTGCAGAAAATAACCAAAGATCTGCACCTTTCTGCGACAGGGGTATTTCTCCTTTCAAGGTGGTACAGCTTCAAAAAAACTGATCCGGAGGCATTCTGATGGAAAAGAGAGTAGGAACCGTCATCATTCAGGTTGAAAACCGTGAAAACGTTCAGCTGCTGAACGACATCATCTCCCGCCATTCTTCAATCATCATCGGACGTCAGGGGCTGCCCCGCAGCAATGGCCTGAGTCTGATCTCCCTTGTTCTTGAGGGCTCCACCGATCAGATAGGTTCCCTCACCGGACAGTTAGGCCGGCTGAAGGGCATTGAGGTAAAATCGGTACTCTTAAAGAACAATTCCCATGACTAAAAATGGTTTGCTGACAGCAGCCTTAGCGCTTCTGTTTTCATTTCAGAGTTTAGGCCAGGAGGCCTGGCAGATGGATGAACCCGTCGAAACCGTATTAAGCAAAGCCAGTCCCGACTCCCTCGACCAGGAGCCCATTCCTCTGGGGGAAGTGGAAGTTACCAGCATGAGGGTCAACCGGCGGATGAAAGATGTGCCCCTGCCCATGGCGGTGGTGGGTGCCGGCCATTTCCTGAAGTTGTCGTCGCAGACCCTTTCCAGTGTGTTGGGGGCCGAGCCCGGCATTGCCATGGGGCGTGACGGGGCGTGGTCCACGACTATCAGCATCAGGGGTTTGAGCGAGAACAGGCTGGTGACGCTGGTCGACGGCCACCGGGTGGAGACCGCCACGGACCTGACCGCCTCCTTCAGCATGATCGACGTCAACGACATCGAGCGGGTAGAGGTGATCAAGGGCGCCCAATCCTCGCTCTACGGAACAGGGGCCATGGGAGGCATCATCAATATCATCACCAAAGAGGGCCATTTTGCCGCCATACCCTATGTGTCGGGGAACGCCAACCTGGGCTATGGGGGTGTCAACAACCTCCTTACGGAACATGCCGGCGTTAATGCCGGGTCAAAAAAGTGGACCCTGCGGATCAGTGGTACCCATACTGCGGCTGACGACCTCCGCACGCCCGAAGGGACGATTCCCAACAGCCAGTTCACGTCGAACAACGTCACCGTAAAAGCCGGACTGAGGCCCTGGGAAAACCATGTTTTCAGGGTGCAATACCAGAATAACTGGTCGACCGATGTGGGGATTCCCGGGGGATCGGCATTTCCCGGACCGGCAACGGCCACCTACACTGAGATCAGCCGGCACCTTTTCTCTGCTTCTTACGAGATTACCGCAATCTCCGATCTTCTCTCTTCCGTGAAAGCCAACTATTTCACCCAGTACATCCAGCGCGACGTGGAGATGATCCCCAACACGGTAACCGAAACCAAGATTCCCGCGGGAACGCAGCGGGTTACTCCGGAACTGGTGGTTCCCATCGGGAATCACCTGACCCACGGGGGACAGCTCCAGACGACCTGGACACCGGGGGAGAAGAATACGCTGATTGCCGGGGTCGACATCTGGTCGCGCACCATGCGCACTGACCGCACCAAATATATCAGAAACGAAGTGGTCAGTACGGCGGGAAACGTGGTCAAAACCATTCACCTGGTGCGTGGCGAGACCCCGATCCCGAAATCCAGTTTCAGCAGCGGCGGCATTTTCGTACAGGACGAAGCCCGGCTCTTCAATGACCGGCTCACCCTGATCACCGGCGGAAGGGTCGACGGTATCGTGGTGGAAAATGAGGCGGGCACCGACATCGACTATCTCATTGTCGACGACGTGAGGAACGACACCCCTCCCAATCAGCGGATCACCTTTCCGGCCGGGAAGAACAACACCCTCTCATGGAGCGCCAACGCGGGAATGCTTTACAAGGTGACCAAAGAGACCGACCTGACGCTCAACCTGGCCCGCTCCTTCAGGGCGCCCTCGCTCGAAGAACTCTTCAAATACATCGACCTGGGGAATTTTGTAAGCCTGGGGGATCCTGATCTGAAACCCGAAAACGGGGCTTCCGCCGATGTGGGCATCAGGATCTGGAAGCCGAGGTTCAACCTGCAGGTGAATGGTTTTGTTAACCGGATCGGCAACCTGGTGGTGGAGACCCCCGGGGAGTTTATCTACACCCTGAATACCGGTCCGCTGGAGGGAACACAGGACACCCTGCCGGCGCTGATCTACGACAACGTCAGTAAGGCGCTGCTCTACGGAGCCGATTTCGGGATGCAGTACAACGTGTGGCCCAATGTGGTGGTGGTGGCTTCAGGGTCGTATGTCAGGGGAAAGGACACGGAAACGGTGAGCGACTTGCCGCGGATTCCCCCGCTGAACGGACGGCTGGGGCTGCGCTACACCCTGACCAAATTCGGATCGGCGGAACTTACGATGGTGAATGCCGCCCGTCAGGAGAAGATCGCCGCAGGAGAAAAAGCCACCGACGGCTACACCCGTTTTGACCTGGCGTTGAGCTCCGCCCGGATCCACCTGGGAGAGACCCGTCTGCAGCTCTTCGCCGGTGTCGACAACCTCACCGACCAGAGTTATACCAACCACCTGGCCACCAACCGGGGCGGCATCAGCGTCGAACCCGGCCGCAACATCTATCTCAGGCTCAACCTGGCGTTCTGAAGCTTATCTTAATTAACCCTCCACCCGGCCCAGACCGCACAACCAGACCGACGCCCCGGAAATGACCGGCGACCAAAAAAAACCTGCCAGAACCCGGGGTACTCATCAGGACTGTTTCCGGGTATATCCCTTTTTGTAATTCATTTATCTGAAATATAAACCCGAAGAAGCAGGAAAGTGCTATTTTTAGGGTTTTTATCAACTTTCAGAAAGATATGGCTATCAAACCACTGTTTTTAAGTCCCCTGCTTCTCATGGCCTGTGCCGATAACCATTTAAATCGTATATGATGAACCGGAAACCTATCTTTCTGCTCATATTCCATTTGACTGCCGTCTTGATTTTAAACGGGTTATCTGCCATTGCAGGGAATGCTGCCTATGGTGCAGACCCTACCCCGGTGATTGTGGAAGCGGAATCAGGGGCAGCCGGCAGCGGCATTGCCACAGCCTGGGAGGGTGATATCGGATATGTCACTGCAAAAACCACCTTTACAGGACAGACCGGCCCCGATGATTCCACCCGGCTGATCACCTATGAAATCACCTTCAGGGACACAGGGTATTACCAGCTGTTTGTCCGCATGCGGGTAGGTGCCGGGGCGTGGGATGACGACAGTTTTTTTGCCGCCCGTGGTTTCGGCCCGAAATCGCTGACTGCAGGGAATGACTGGCTCTTCATCAACGGACTTGCCAGTGCCGGATTCACCGCTTCCTCTGACCTGGTAGAGGAGATGGGAGTCGCTGGCTCCCAGGTGTGGAAATGGGTGAACATCTCCCTGAACTTTTTCCCCGCAGCATCGGCAAAAACCACCTTTCATGTCGATTCCGTAAATCTCACCCGCACTTTTCAGATCGCCACCCGTGAAGACGGCCTGATGATTGATAAACTGGCTTTTGGCAAGGCAGATCTCTTTTATACCGTGGAAACACTGGATATGGGACTTCCCGGGTTGACCACCCGGCCGGGCGTTGCCGAACCCTATCAGGGTCCCCCCCTGGCACAGGGATCATCAAAATTCCTGGGGAATGTGATGGCCAGTGACAAAATCTTCGCCAACTACTGGGACCAGATTACCCCCGGAAATGAAGGGAAATGGGAATCTGTTGGCACCACCACCGATTCCACAAAATGGAACTGGGCCCCCCTGGATAAACTCTACGACTACGCCAGGCAAAACAACCTGATTTTCAAAAACCACACCCTCATCTGGGGACAGCAGCAACCTTCCTGGATTTCAACACTCGATGAAGCCAAACAACTCCAATACATCGAAACCTGGATCAGGATGGTGGGGATGAGATATCCCGAAATGGACATGATCGATGTGGTCAACGAACCGCTGGTTTCCCACAATCCTCCCGATGGCGTCAATGGAAGAGCCAATTACAAAAATGCCCTGGGAGGTGACGGAACTACCGGGTGGGACTGGGTGATCACATCCTTCGAACTGGCCCGCAAATATATGCCCGGCCACACTAAGCTCATTCTTAATGACTACGGGATCATCAACGACAACAATGCCACCACGGCCTATCTCAACATCATTAATCTCCTGAAGGCCAGGAATCTCATTGACGGCATCGGGGTGCAGGGCCACCGTTTCGAATTGGAAAAGACAAGTACGGCCACCTTGAAAAATAACCTCGACCGGCTGGTTGCCACCGGATTGCCGGTTTACATCTCGGAGTTCGACCTGGGGAACCTGAACAATGAAGGCACGCCTGATGATGCGCAACAGTTGGAGCTCTATCAGAAGATCTTCCCGGTATTGTGGGAGCATCCCGGGGTGAAGGGGATTACCCTGTGGGGGTATCTCGAAGGGGAGATGTGGCAATCCTCATGCTATCTGGTGCTGAAAAACGGGGACTGGCGCCCGGCCATGACCTGGCTGGCCGATTATGTCCGCAGAACTACCGCTATTCCTCCCGGCCCCTCAGGAAACCTGAGCACCGCCACCCTGGAACAGAACTTCCCCAATCCCTTCGGCACCACCACTGAAATCCGCTTCTTCCTTTCCCAACCCCAGAGGGTCACCCTCACCATTTATGACAACCTGGGCAGGGAAGTCACCACCCTCATCAACAAAAAACTGGATCCGGGGAGTTACTCCATTCCCTGGAAAGTCAGACATGAATCGGGGAACAGGGTTGAAAGCGGCATGTACTATTACCGGTTGGTGGCGGGAAGTACCGTTTTAAGCCGGAAGATGGTGGTGATGGAAGAATAGTCTTCAAGGGGGCATGAAGAGTGGTGCGAGGCAGCGGTCAGGAAACACTTCCCCTGGGGCTTCCGGCCATGTGTAATATACCGGCAGGCATTTTGCCTGTATGATGTGGAACAACTTTCCAACGATTAAACATAATTTAAAACGATAGTGCATAC
This sequence comes from uncultured Prolixibacteraceae bacterium, assembly GCA_964461455.1. GTDB lineage: Bacteria > Bacteroidota > Bacteroidia > Bacteroidales > Prolixibacteraceae > UBA1413. The sequence continues at coordinate 25,326 of CAYWUJ010000025.1, forward strand.
ATCAATGAGATCAGTTTTTTTCGCCCTGCTTGTCACCCTGTTGTTTTTACAGGGGGTCAGGGCTCAGAATCCGGTTGTATTTGCCGATGTTCCCGACATGTCGATGATTCGCGTGGGCGATACGTACTACATGAGCAGTACCACCATGCATATGAGTCCGGGGGTGCCCGTCATGAAGTCCAAAGACCTGGTCAACTGGAAGCTGGTGAACTATGCCTATGACCGGCTGGGGGAAGTAGACGCCATGAATCTTGACCATGGCAGGAGCACTTATGGCCGGGGTTCCTGGGCCAGCTGCATCCGTTACCACCAGGGGACTTTTTATGTTTCCACCTTTGCCCAGACCACGGGGAAAACCTATATATATACCACCAAAGAGATTGAAAAGGGGCCCTGGGAAACCCATTCTTTCGAACCTGCCTACCACGACCACACCCTCTTTTTCGATGATGACGGGAAAATATGGATGATTTACGGGGCAGGGAGTCTCAGGATGGTGGAGCTCAGGGAGGATCTTTCGGGCATAAAGGAAGGGACCGACCATGTGGTGATCGAAAATGCCAGTGCTCCGGCGGGGAAAAATATCGGACTGGGGGCAGAGGGAAGCCAGCTCTTCAAGGTAAACGGCAAATACTACCTCTTCAACATCACGTGGCCCCGGGGAGGCATGCGCACGGTGGTGGTCCACCGTGCCGACCGCATTACCGGTCCTTATGAGGGACGGCAGGTTTTTGCCGACCGGGGTGTGGCCCAGGGGGGATTGACCGACACCCCCGATGGCCGGTGGTTTGCCTATCTCTTCCGTGATTATGGCGCCGTTGGCCGTATTCCGTATATAGTTCCGATGACCTGGGAGGAGGGATGGCCTGTTATCGGTGTTAACGGCAAAATTCCCGCGGAACTCAGCCTGCCTGCCAACAAGGGCGTCATTCCGGGTATCGTGGCCTCTGATCATTTCTCGCGACGGAGAAAAGATCCGGCACTGCCGCTGGTGTGGCAGTGGAACCACAACCCCGACAACACCCTCTGGTCGGTAAAGCAACGGAAAGGATGGCTGCGTCTGACCACCGGACGGGTGGATACGTCGTTTGTTATGGCAAAAAATACCCTGACGCAGCGAACCTTCGGCCCCGTCTGTTCCGGGTCTGCCTGCATCGATATTTCCGGCATGAAAGATGGCGACTTTGCAGGTCTTGCCCTTTTACAACGCAAATACGGCCAGGTGGGGGTGAAAAAAACCAACGGTAACGCATCAATCGTTATGGTCAATGCCGGCTCGGGAGAACCCATTGAGGCTGAAGCCTTACCACTGAACCAAAATACCGTGTACCTGAAAGCCGATTGCGACTTCACGGAACGTATCGACACCGCCAGGTTTTACTACAGCCTCGACGGTAAATCATGGAAAAACATAGGCACCCGCCTGAAAATGGAATATTCCATGCCCCATTTCATGGGTTACCGCTTCGGCCTGTTCAACTATGCCACCACAATCACCGGCGGATTTGCCGATTTTGACTGGTTCAAAGTAGAGTATCTGAGTAATAAGAATCAACTGGAAATCAAAAATTAAACATAGAATGAAGCCACGTTATTTTACTTTTTTGTCTTTAGTACTGCTCCTGTTGGTTGCCCTTCCTGCGGGGGCCCAGAACCCCTTTATCCGTGATCAGTTTACGGCCGATCCGTCGGCCAGGGTTTTCAACGGCAGGGTGTATGTGTATCCTTCGCATGACATTCAGGCCCCTGCGGACAAAGGATTGCGCAAGGATTGGTTCTGCATGGAAGACTACCATGTTTTTTCCTCTTCCAATCTGACCGACTGGACCGACCATGGTGTCATCGTGAGTCAATACTCGGTTCCGTGGGTGGACTCCGCCAGCTATAGCATGTGGGCACCCGACTGCATTGAGAAAGACGGAAAATACTATTTCTATTTTCCGGGTAGCCAGAAACGGGAATTCGGAAGAGGATTCACCATTGGTGTGGCGGTGGCTGACCACCCGGCCGGTCCCTTCGTTCCCCAGCCCGAACCCATTAAAAATGTCAGGGGAATAGATCCCTGCGTTTTTATGGACAAGGACGGACAAGCCTATATATACTGGTCGATGGGCAACATTTTCGTGACCCCGTTAAAGGAGAACATGCTGGAACTGGCCTCGGAAACCCTGGTGGTAAAGGAGATGCCGGGCAAAGGGCTCAAGGAAGGGCCTTTTGTGTTTGAGCGGAACGGCATTTATTACATGACCTATCCGCATGTCGAAAACAAGACCGAGAGACTGGAATATGCCATAGGGGACCATCCCCTGGGACCCTTTAAATTTACCGGGGTCATCATGGATGAACATCCCTCGGGGTGCTGGACCAACCACCACTCCATCATCGAATATGAAGGACAGTGGTATTTGTTTTATCACCACAACGATTACTCCCCGAAATTCGACAAGAACAGGTCCATATGCATCGACAGCCTCTTTTTCAATGCCGACGGGACGATTCAGAAAGTCACCCCTACTTTGCGGGGTGTGGGCATTACGAATGCCAAAAGCACCATAGAGATCGACCGGTACAGCCTGATAAGCGAAACAGGCGCTGCTGTTGCCTTCCTCGACACCACAGAAACCTTTAAGGGATGGAAAGCCCTGCTCAGCAGCCGGGGAGCCTGGATGCAATACAACTCGGTGGATTTCTCAGGCAGAAAGGGGAAAAAGGTCAGCGTCATGGCCCGGTCGGAAAATGGCAGCACCCTTCAGGTCAGAACAGGCGCTGCCGACGGACCCCTCATTGCTGAAGTGAAAATCCCCGGGGGAGCACGGTGGAGTGCCATTGAGGCAAAAGTTAGTAAATGGAAGCCCGGGATTCACAACCTGGTGGTCGTTCTGGCTGACGATCAGCCGGCTGAAGTGGACTGGCTGAAATTCGAAAACCGGAAACCCTGATCAACGAAAATACAAAAACCACCGCCTATCGTTTTTTTTTATAATTTAAACCCCACAAAAGCTCATTATTTTTGTGGGTGGCAACGATATGAAAAAACTGGCACTGGGCATAGAGAGTTATACCGGGATGTCCCTGGATACACAATCCAAGATTCTGGTTTCCATAGCCATCATTGTGGGGCTTTACATTTTCAGGTACCTCATCCTCAGGGTTGTTTGGAAACACACCGATGATATAAAAACCCGATATCTGTGGAAAAGGGTATTTTCCTATATCGTCCCGGTCACCTCCATTATCCTGGTTGGTGCGGTTTGGGTTCACGCTTTCAGGTATATGGGAGCCTTTCTGGGTCTTCTCTCGGCGGGGATTGCCATCGCCCTGAAGGACCTTCTGGCTAATATTGCAGGGTGGCTGTTCATCATGGTCCGCAAACCCTTTGTCATTGGGGACCGCATCCAGATCGGACCCCACAGCGGTGATGTGATAGACCTCAGGCTCTACCAGTTTTCCATTCTGGAAATCGGCAACTGGGTGGAAGCCGACCAGAGCACGGGACGGATCATCCACATCCCGAACGGGAAAGTGTTTACGGAACCGCAGGCCAATTATACCCAGGGATTTCATTACATCTGGAATGAGTTGGAAATCAGGCTGACCTTTGAAAGCAACTGGCAAAAGGCGAAAGAGCTTCTCTCCTCCATTGCGGGAAAACATACGCAGAGCACCATCCGTCCGGCCGAACTCGACCTGAAGGAAGCCAGCAAACTATATCTCATTCATTACCAATACCTCACCCCCATCGTCTATGCCACGGTGATGGAATATGGCGTAAAACTCACGGTGCGGTACCTTTGCGATCCGTATAAGAGAAGGGGCACCGAAGCCGCCATTTGGGAAGACATCCTCAGAGAATTTGAAAATTACCCCGATATCAGGTGGTCCTACCCCACCACGCGGTTTGTCACCCATTCGGAAAACATTCCCCCTGTAAAAGGTTATTCAGGCCGGTGAAAGCCAGGGATATATAGAGGCGGTTACCACTTCATCGGGACTTCCATCAGCAGGATTTCCAGGTCGGAATCAGCCATTATGGATAAGCCCCCGACATCCCAGATGCCAAAGCCGTCGCGTGCGTTGAGCGACTGTCTGTTAATGGTGGCGTCGCCCTTCAGAATAAAGGCGTAGACGCCATTGCCCGGGGCCTTTATCTGATATTCCGCAGTCCACCCATTTTCAAAATTTCCCATGTGGAACCAGGCATTCTGATGGATCCACACCCCCTCGTCATTGGGATTCGGGGAAAGGATCTGCTGCAGTTTGTTATGGCGGTCGGCCACATTCAGCGTGATCTGGTCATACCGGGGCTTTACCTGTTTTTTGTTGGGGAAGACCCATATTTGGAGGAACTTAACCTTTTGATCCCTGTTTTTGTTGTATTCGCTGTGGAATATCCCCGTTCCGGCACTCATCACCTGCACGTCGCCATGTTTGATGACAGCGACATTGCCCATGCTGTCCTTGTGTTCCAGATCGCCCTCCAGGGGAATGGAGATGATTTCCATATTGTCGTGAGGATGGGTTCCGAAGCCCATGCCCGCATCTACGATATCGTCATTGATCACCCTGAGGGCTCCAAAATGGATGCGTTCGGGATCGTAATAGTTGGCAAAACTAAAGGTGTGCCGGCTGTGTAGCCACCCATGGCGGGCATCGCCACGCGTTTCGGCTTTATGTAATA
>CAYWUJ010000025.1:30103-37765 GCA_964461455.1 uncultured Prolixibacteraceae bacterium
ACTCCCTTGACATTGCTGATCATCAAATGCTTTACCTTGAAGGAAATTTCACTGTGCGTTGAGTCTAAACCCCATTTTGTTTTTTCTGTCGTATTCATCTTTGTCTGTTTTTAATCATTATCTATTTTTTGATGGTACAAAGATACGGGGCTCTTTCCCGTTGTGAAATGGAAAAATGAGGGGATCCATGGTACAAATCAAGGATATTAAGACTTTTTTATATTTTATTAGCATTATGCGGGTTGTTTCTGGTTCTGATGGGGTGTCTCTGGTCCTGACAGACAGTAGGGTCAGACCATCTTAACGTTCTCCCTGAAGAAGCTGAGTGAATGGCCGGTATTCTTTTTGAAGAATTTACTGAAATGGGAAGGATCGTCGAACCCCAGGCCGAAGCCGATCTCTTTGGCGCTTTTTCCGGTAAATACAGCCATGCGTTTTGCCTCAAGCACAATTCTGTTCTGGATATAATCCTTGGCCGACACATCCATGGAGGACCTGATGGCTTCATTCAGGTAGTTAGGGGTTACATTTAGCTCATCTGCATAATCCTTAACCTGGTGCCATTCCGGAAAGTGCTTTTCAACGACCTCCTTGAAATTCTTCACAATGGTTTTTCCCACCTCTATGCTTTGCGGATTTATTTCAGGGGATACTGCACAGCTTGAGTTGCATTCTATGAGAAACAGTTTCAGATAGGCCCCGATGGTCTCCATATAAAGATCGTTTTTTGAATGATAAGCCGCCAGCATCTGTTCAGCAAACGGCATGAGTGTCTTTATCATCTGCGGGGTGAGCTGCAGGGGCGGGGTTTCGTCACTCTTCCGGAACAACTTGAGGTTGGCGATAAAATCAGGTCTGATGCTGCTCCTTTCCAGAAATTCAGCAGTAAAAAGAATCACATACCCCGTGGGATGCGGGTCTGTGATGATCTGGTGAACCTGCCCGGGACTCACAAAAAACAGGTGATGCGGAAGGATGGGGTACTCATTGAAATCGATGACATGTTTTCCGGTGGCGGTCAGCGGCCAGATGATGGTGTAATAATGATGCCGGTGCGGATTATCGGAAATACCTCCTAAACTCTCATCAATCTCCTCCATGGTTTTCATCACGAATGGCATGGGAATCCCATCCACCATGAGCTGATAGGAATAGATCCTCTCTTTTATTGCAGGCATCATTCAAATTTTCAAGATGGAGGTTAAAGATAATAAGTCGTGAACATTTTCACATATATAAATGTCTTATTATTTTATATTTACAGGATATTTGCCGGTAACAATAACTTTTTTGAATCCTGTTAAGCATAGTCTGAGTATTAAACACCCTGCTGATTTTGAATCACTCATTGAAAAATAGTCAGGAATCACCCCATCAAAGGATTCTTCAGAAGAGTGTTCTTACCTTAATCTTCTTTAGCATCTTCCTCCATTCAGAAGCAACCATTAACCTTGATTCTCTGGTTCAGCGTCAGCGACGGATTCTGGATACCCGTGTTTTTTCAACAGTCGACAAATCTGTTACAGCAGAAGAGCTAATAAAATCAGTTAACGATTCTGTGTTTGTCCATATTTCAGGTCGCACATTTCTTTCTCCCAGGAAAATCTACTGGTATAAACTTGATTTTAAGAAAATAAAAATTACAGACTCTGAAGAGTGTATTATCCGCTTTTCCGCCTACGACAAGATTACGCTCTATTCCCAAGGGGAGGGAACTCTCCACCATGAGGAAAGCGGGAGGATGGCAGGTCTGCGGGATAAAGGTCTTTCAAATGCCGTTGATTTTTTGATCTCGGAAGAAAACCTGATTGAAGGACAATATCTTCTGGCACGCATTCAACATATTTCCAGAAAGAAAGCTTTAATATCCCCTTCCTGTCTCTCTCCTGCAGAGGCCCTCGAAAAAAGCTCTTCCATTACAAAGCGGGAGTTGCTCAACTATATTCCATACTTATTATTCATCGGCGGAATGCTGCTCATGATCCTGTATGCCTTTGGCATCTATTTCATGAACCGGGACAAACTCTTCAACTACTACGCCATCTACCTGCTTTCCCTGGTGCTCTATCTGGGAGTGAGGCTGCCTCTTATTTTCGGGCCGCTCGAGTTACGATATCCGCTTATGATGCATTTGTACAATGAATTGATCCAGGTCCTGGTCAATATCTTTTATTTGTTGTTTGCATCGTTTTTTATGAATACCCGGCATGATTTTCCCCGGTTGCACAAAGCCATTCGATATGCCATAATGTTTCTGTCGGGCATTATGGCCCTTCAGTTCATCCTGATCCTGTCGGTTCGTTATGCATGGATTGAGACGTATTTGATTCAGGTTGAAAGGTATTTCATGATTATCTTCAGCATGATTTCCTACGTTTATATCCTGTTGAACTATGAAAAGAAGATCGTTCTCTACTTATTGGTTGGGAGCCTCTTTTTTCTGTCCGGCGCCATTTTGGCCATGTTCCTGAATCAAATCCATTACATGATGCTGGGGGCAGCGATTGAAGTCTTCATCTTCTCCCTGGGAATGGGTTACCGCATTAAGGTGGTGGAACGGGACAGGCAATCTATCGAAAATGAAATGAACAAGTTACGCCTGACAGCTTTGCGGGCACAGATGAATCCCCATTTTATTTTCAATTCGCTGAATTCCATCAGGGCTTATGTCATTTCAAATGAAACCCGGAAAGCCTCGGATTACCTGAATATGTTTGCCCGCCTGATCAGACTCATTTTGCACTATTCTTCCCTCAACACCATAACACTGGAAGCCGAACTGGAAGCCTTGAAACTTTATGTTGAGCTGGAGCAGATGCGCTACCGCACCGATTTTGGATACAGTGTAGAGATTGCTCCCGGTCTTGATCAAAATAAACTTCTCTTACCCCCGCTTATTCTTCAACCGTATGTGGAAAATGCCATTGTCCACGGGCTGACGTCTAAACAGGGGACTAAACATTTACAGCTGATCATAGGAAAAAACGCTTCAAGACTGATGGTCACGATCCGCGACAATGGGGTTGGAAGGAACTACTCCAAAAAAATTCATATGCCTAGCGATCCTTCGCACCAATCTGTGGCCATGGAACTGACCAGCAAGCGGATAAACCTTTCAGATGACACGCCTTCCAAGGGAGAAAACATTACCGTGACCGACCTTTATGATCAGGGTCAACCTGCAGGAACTGAGGTAAAACTGCAACTTCCGTTGCAAACAAATCAACCAGCCAGCCATTTAACCTCAGACATTTAATAAGAAAGTGCCTGAGAATGCTATCTTTGGAAAATGAAGCTGAATGTGGCCATCATTGATGACGAGGTTCACGCCATTGAGACCCTGGCATACGACCTGCTGGAAAATCATTCAGCAGAAACCCGCCTGCTGTTTTCTACGACCAATCCTTTGGAAGGGCTCAAAAAAGTCAGGACCGAAAAACCGGACCTCCTGTTTCTCGACATCGATATGCCCGGACTTTCGGGCCTCGACCTGGTTGAACTGATCAACGACCTGCCCATTCATGTAATATTTACCACGGCCCACCTTGAATATGCAGTTCAGGCAGTGGAAACCATCGCCAGCGGGTACCTCCTCAAACCGGTACAACCCGATGACCTGAAACATACCATTGAAAAAGCACTGGCAGCCTTTAAGCCGGCCGGAAATGAACCAACATTCAAAAATAAAATACCCGTTCCCGATAACGATGGCATCGAACTGGTGCCCACCGAAGAAATCATCTACTGCAAATCGGACAGCAATTACTGTACGCTGGTCCTCTCCGGAAAAAGAAGAATTACAGCCAGTAAAACCCTCAAACATTTCGAGACGCTTCTGGGTAATGACCAGTTCATCAGAGTACATAAATCCTACCTGATCAACCGTAACCACATCAGGAAATACCTGAAAAAAGACGGAGGAGAACTCGTCATGTCAAACAACGATGTGGTTCCCCTGTCCCGGAATACCCGCGACGAAATCGTTAAGCTTATTCAGGGTTTCCTCTGACCCGCCACCCTCTTCCCTTCGCTCCGGCTTTTTAATTGTACCCAGGAAACGCACAATCTGACATCCCCGGATACTGCATACTCATTCAACCCCGCCAATCACCCTCGCAAAGGCTCCGTTCACTCATTCAGTGAAATAAGGTGTTTCTCTTCAGCTTATCTTTATAAAAGATTTTAAGGTGTTATATTCTTTTTAAGGATGTACATTCATTAAAATTGGTAAAATGTTAAACTAAAATAAAATGAAGATGAAGAAAATCGCCATTCTGCTTGCCATGATGATGGCAATTTCTCTGGCTGAGATTTCAGCCCAGACGATTGACGGCCGGATATCCATCAGCGGATTCCCAGTCAACGGTACTGTAAAGGAAGCCACGGTGGTCGACCTTTTCAAAAGTTTCAGGGACGGGACCTACAAAATCAACTTTTCCTTCAAGGCCGACAATGTCAACAGACGCGGGGTGGTGCTGTTCGACTTGAAAACCACCGTTAAGTACAATGGGAAAACGATCCTTCAGAGCACACGCGGGGGCTGGCCCTGGCTGCCGGGAGATCTGTTTGTGCCCATTGAAGCCTTCGATCTGATCCCCGGAATTCAAAGGGCAGGTATAATGCCAACTCCCAAATTAACGCCCGAACAGATGGACACGCCGATTTCCAAAGGAAAATACGAGGTGACCCTGGAAATGGTATCCTCCTCCGAAGCGGTGAAAAGTCGCATACAACCGCTGACTTTTTCGTGGGGCACATACCCCCCTCAGTAACGGATGAACCTTCTGACAACTTTTTTGAACCATTGCCACTTTACATTTTAAACTCATGAAAATACTGCTGACATTCATTTTCCTTGCCACGCTGTTTTTTGCCCGGGCGCAAAAATTCAGCGGCCAGCTTGAAAATCACGACAAAGGCAAAATGGACATTATGCTCACCATGTTCGGGTTTGACAAACTGGTGAAAATCGGAACGCTAAGCGCCGGCGGCGCGTTTGAAATCGATCTCTCTGGCAATCCCGCAGAAAGTCTGTCGAAAGATGATCTCGCCATCTTCATCGGAAAGCTGGCTTATGGTTTCCAGTACGTTTGCGGCAATCCCGACGATTTCCCGGAGGGCGAACCCCAAATCGCCTGCGATGCCGGGTTCATTGCCTTATGGGCCAATAACGAATGGGCGGGCACGCTTTTCCCCGTAACCAGCGAAAAACTGAAATTGTGGTTGGAGGACAACGGAAACAACGATGCCGCTGAAGGCTCATTTTACAAGGTTTTACTGGTAACCGAAGAGGTTGAGCTGCAGAAGAAGTGCAACAATTTCGATTATTACAACGACAATGAGGTGCCGATGGAGATTGAATACGACCTCAAACTGAAAAAGGGGTTAAACCTTGTACAATACCAAATCGGATCTGTTTACAAGACCGCCCCAGCCATACGGGCTTCCTTCCCCACAAAGGTTAAAATGACAAATGCCGGTGAAAATCCGCCCATCATTTGGATGGCTAAATATTTCTGGTGACTCCAAAAAAGAATTCGACATGAGAAAAATCTTTCATCTAATTTCAGGCTTAGTGCTTTTTTCCCTCCTTTCATGTGCCGCCAACGGGACCCGCAACGAAAAGGGAAGCTCCCAAAGTGAAGCTGCAGCGCAGGTAAAGAAAGCCGGCACGCTGAATGCCGACGATTTCAAGGGTAAGCTTAACGAATTGCTGACCCTGGACATGGCCGTCCGGCTGAGTGGATTTGAAGCCCCGAAGGCACTCACAGAGTATAATAACAAAGCCAGTGTGGCTTTGGGTGGAGAATACAAACCCCCGCGCGAGTGCGCTTATTTGTGGGACAATGGCCGGTCGCGGTCCGTTACAGTAGGCCCAAACACCATAAATACCCCCTACAGGGATAAAATCGGAATCAAGGGGGTTTCAAACACCACCCTTGAAAGGTTCAAAAGGAATTATGGTGTTTTGACTGCCGCTCAAAAAGAGGCCGCTGTCCAGAAACTTGAAGAGGAGACTGAAAAGAACAAAAGCGCAGACAGCCCAACCCAGGCCGGTCAGCAAATGTCTGAAACGGGAAAAACCATGATTCAGGGGCACCAGGCGGAAGAGATTGAAAATGTGGGCGATGCCGCAACCTGGTATCCCCCCTTCAATGAACTGAAAGTATTTTACCAGGGGCTGACCTTCGCCCTGGTAGTGGATATTTCGGACGACAATAAACTGAACAGGGCAAAAAGTATTGAACTGGCCCGATGGATTATCAATGAAAAACTCAATTAAAAAACATGCGATGAAACGAATAGTGTTAGGAATACTCTTTATGGCCGTCACCGGCATTTTCAGTGCAGAAGCCCAGTTCCTGAAAGAAATACGCGACCGCGCTATCGAGCGCAGCAAAGACGTCATCATCGGCAAAACTGCCGAAAAAGCTGCTGAAAAAACGGGGAATGCCATGGATAAGCTCCTGAATCCCGACTTCAGCGGCTTCATGAACCGCACAGGTAAAAAAGTGGATATGGCCAGCCTGCCGGAATCATACCGGTTTGATTATCTCTACTCCCTGAAGATGACCACAAAAGAGGGTGAAATTCTGTTTGACTATTACCTGAATCCTTCAGAACCCTATATGGGAGCTAAAATAAATATGGGCATGGAAATGTCCATGGTGTTCGATGAAGGCAATAAAGTACTGTTCACATATGTCAACGGAATGCCCATAGCCACGGAATTGGATTTAACCGATGAACTGGATGAAGAGGAGATGCAGACAGATCACAATTACACCTTTAAAGAACTGCCCAACCGTCAGTTTCTGGGATATGACTGTATCGGACGCGAGATGGAAAATGAAGAATACAAATTCATCATCTACATTGCCCCTGACATGGAAGCAGGTTTCGGGAATATGTTCAAAAGTGACCATGCCAACATTCCGCCGGCCATGCAGAAATTCAGCAGTGAATACGAGAACGGACTGATGATGTACATGGAAATGGAGGACAAAAAGAACAAAAAAAGGAAAAACACCAGCGCTACCATGGAATGTGTGGCATTTGAACCCACTGAATTGGTAATCAATACCCGTAATTAAAAGAACTCTTAAAAATCAATAAATGGAAACGACAGAAAAAAATTTGGTGACGGACACTGATGATGGTAAAACCATCGCTATTGTGGCCTATCTGACACTGATAGGTCTGGTTGCAGCATTAATTATGAACAGCGACAAGAAACTTCCCCTGGCCACCTTCCATATCAGGCAGTCCCTGGGCCTTATGCTCACATCACTGGCCATAGGGATGGTCGGACTGATTCCGGTTCTGGGATGGCTGATTAACCTGGTAGCCCTCTTTTTCCTGTTGTTCATGTGGATCACGGGACTTGTCAATGCCATCAACGGCCGGCTCAAAGTGCTGCCATTTCTGGGCGAAAAATATGCCGAATGGTTTAAAAAATTATAAACCGATCATTCCTCAACGGAACCAATCGAATTAACTTAATATCAAAAAAAATGAAGACGTTTATTACGACAACAACCCTCCTGCTTTTTCTTATGGCAACCATAAGCCTGAACGCACAGATCCAGCGAAAAAGAACAACCGTCCGACCAAAAGGGGAGATTCAAACCGTTGATCCCAACAAAGTCAACCAACAGGTTA
>CAYWUJ010000026.1:0-15112 GCA_964461455.1 uncultured Prolixibacteraceae bacterium
TCGCCTGCGAACTGAAAAAGACCATTAAATGGGATCCGGCCACCGAGTCTTTGGTCGATGATGACGGTTCCGCGGCAGCCCTGCTCCACTACCAGTACCGCGACGGGTATACCCTGGGATAATCTTCACGGAGGCTGTTATTCACCCTGAGTGCTGCCTCCTGGGAGTGAATCCTGCATCCCGCAGATATCGCATGGTGCACCACCGTTTTTCATAATGGGCGGTGAGCACAAGCGGTATTTGCGGGATTTTTTTTCTTCCACGGGGTTTGCACCATGCGTGTTCTCCCCGGAAAAAAGCACACGGAAATGGGGTTACCCTCCCTGCTTTTCGCTGAGTTCCATCCAGCGGAATTCTTTTTCTTCGATCATTCCCCCGATTTCTCCGAACTCCCGGGAAGCCGCGAAGAGGGCTTCATGGTCAAGTTGTCCCGACTGGAGGAGTTCTCCCAGTTCCCGTTTCCGTTTTTCCAGAGAGGAAATCTCATTTTCGAGGGTCTCCAGTTCCCGCTTTTCCCTGAAGGTGAGTTTATTGCTGTCGGCCTTTCTGGCGGGCTTTTCCGGCGGTGAGGGCTCTGCTTTTCTGGTGGGCGGCGCAATGGCTGATGCCTCTTCCAGGGAATTGCGGTACTGGGTGTAATTCCCCGGGAAATCGGTGATCGCGCCTTTGCCGTCGAAGATAAAGAGATGGTCGATAATCTTGTCCATAAAAAAACGGTCGTGGGAGACGATCATGACGCAGCCCTCGAATTCCCGCAGGTACTCTTCCAGAACGTTCAGGGTGAGAATATCGAGGTCGTTGGTAGGTTCGTCGAGCAACAGGAAGTTGGGGTTCTGCATGAGTACGGTGCAGAGGTAAAGGCGGCGTTGTTCCCCGCCGCTCAGTTTTTCCACATAGTCGTACTGCACCGAAGGGGGAAAGAGAAAACGGGTCAGCATCTGCTGGGCGGTGGCCTGGGTACCGTCGGCAAAGCCGATGACCTCGCTGATTTTATTGACGGCGTCGATCACCTTATCGCGGGGATTGAATTCGATTCCCGACTGGCGGTAATGGCCGAAGCGGATGGTCTTGCCCACCGAGATCGTTCCCGCATCAGGCTCTGTCATTCCGGTAATCAGATTCAGAAAGGTCGTTTTTCCTGTTCCGTTATCACCGACGATGCCCACCTTTTCGTACCTGCTGAAGGTATAGGTGAAGTCTTCGATCAGCCTGACTTCCCCGTAGCCCTTGGTGAGGTTTTTGATTTCCATGATCTTTTTTCCCAGACGGGCTGAGCGGATGCTCAGGTCGGCCGTTTTATCATCAAAACGGGCCCGGGCTTTCTCCTGGAGTCCTTCGAAGGCGTCGATGCGGTATTTGGCCTTATGGGAGCGTGCCTGGGGCATGCGGCGCATCCACTCGATTTCGGTGCGCATCAGGTTACGGGCCCTGGTAATGCCTGCCTGCCGCGATTCCATACGCTCCTCGCGCTTCTCGAGGAAATAGCTGTAATTACCGGAATAGCGGTATATTTCGTTGTTTTCCAGTTCCAGAATCTCATCACAGACCCGGTCGAGGAAATAGCGGTCATGGGTCACCATCAGCAGGGTGATGGAGGAGCGTTCAAGATAGGTCTCGAGCCACTCGATCATGTCAAGGTCGAGGTGGTTGGTGGGCTCATCGAGCATCAGAAAATCGGGATGGCTGATCAGCACCTTGGCCAGTCCCAGCCTTTTCTTCTGTCCGCCCGACATCTCACTTACCCGTGCTTCCAGCTGGTCGATTTTCAGCCGGGTAAGGATCTGCCGCACCTCAGTTTCGGCATCCCAGGCCCCCAACTGTTCCATCTCCCCGGTGAGGCGCGCAATCAGTTCCTGGTCGTGGTGCGCCAGTGCCAGCTCATACTCCCTGACCAAACGCAATTTGGGACTGTCGGCAGTGAAAATCTCCTCCCACACGGTATGTGAAGGGTCGAGTTGGGGCGATTGCTCCAGATAACCGACCCTGAGATCTTTGGTCCAGGTGATCCGGCCACCATCAGGGGTATCCTTGCCGGCAAGCAGGTCAAAAAGCGAACTCTTCCCGGCTCCGTTGCGGGCTATCAGGGCGACCTTCATATCTTTGGTAATGGTGAAGGAGATACCCTCAAAGAGCAACAGCCCCCCGTATCGTTTGGTAAGATCCTCGGCCTGCAGGTATGGAATCATAAAGGAAATTTTCAGCGAAATTAATATTTAAAAAATAACTAACATATTAGTTGCATAACTAAGATATTAGTTATATAATTGTACCGGATATCCGTCAATGTAGAAGTTCAGAATTATTCATTTAAAAGATTACGCAAAATGAAATCAATTGTTTTTGTTTTAACGTTTGGCCTGTTTATGGCAGGTGTTATACCGTCGGTCCATGCCCAGGAGAAAAAAACAGCACCCTCTGAAACCTTTTTCATCGTGGAGGAGATGCCCGTATTTCCGGGAGGGGAGGAGGCACTCCGCGCATTTATCATTAAGAACATCACTTATCCTGAGCAGGCCAAAAAGGATTCTATTCAAGGGAAGGTCTTTGTCACTTTTGTCATCGATGCTACCGGAAAGGTAGGGGATATAAAAGTAGCCAGGGGAGTGCATCCTTTGCTGGACCAGGAAGCGGTCAGGGTCGTAGGACTCCTGCCTTTGTGGAAGCCGGGGACACAGAAAGGGGTTCCTGTCAGGGTTTCGTACACCATTCCCGTGACGTTTTCCTTGAAGTAAACCATGACCACGGAGAGTCCAGAGGGTAAAGGATGAAAGTTTTACCTTAACTTTGTTTAAAATTGTCTGATATGAAGGAGCTGACCAAAGCCGAGGAGCAGATAATGCAGATTCTCTGGGATCTGGAGAAGGGGTTTGTGAAAGACCTTGTGGAGCGGTTTCCCGAGCCGAAGCCGGCCTACAATACGGTGTCGACCATTGTGAGGATTCTGGAGCAGAAGGGATTTGTGGACCATACGGCCTACGGCAAGACCCATGAGTATTTTCCGCTGGTCGGCAAGAGTGACTATACCCGCACTTTCATGAAGAATTTCATGCGGAATTATTTCAGCGGCTCATTCCGGGAGATGGTCTCCTTCTTTGCCAAGGAGGACAATCTGACCATTTCCGAGCTGGATGAGCTGATGCAGCAGGTCAGGGAGGATTTTACCGCGGAAGAGGAGGCGCAGGATGCATAATCTGGTCAATTACCTGTTGGAATCGGGGGTCAGTCTGACGCTGTTTGCCCTGGTTTTTGTGTTATTTCTGAGGAAGGAGACTTTTTTCAGGACCAACCGGTTGTTTCTCCTCATTTCCGTGCTGTTTTCCCTGTTGTTGCCTCTTTTGGTCATTCCGGTGCTGGCGCCGCAGCCGGTTCTTCTTCCGGAGGTCACGGTGACGCCCTACCGGAACCTGCTGGAAACGGTGCTGGTTGAGCGGCAGCGCTTTTCCGGAAATGTGGAGCAATTCGTCATCTCCTCCCGGCTGATCGTCAACATCTGGCTTGCCGGGGTTCTGGTGATGTTGGTCATTTCCCTGTTCCGTGTGGGACAAATATTGCTGATCATCCGTAAAGGGAAAGTGACCGATGCCGGGGATTTTAAGATGGTGCTGAATGGCAGGGAGAGTAATCCCTTTTCCTTTCTGAACTATCTTTTTATTCCTGAGGATTACGCACAGATTCCCGGTTATGACCGTATCGTCTATCATGAGCGGGAACATATCAGACAAGGGCATACCTATGACCTTCTTCTGCTCGACATCCTGCTGGTCTTTCAGTGGTTCAACCCCTTTATCTGGCTGTTGAAAAGGGCGGTCCGTGAAAATCACGAGTACCTGGTCGACCGTGCCGTCCTCCGTTCGGGGATGACCCCCGCCGAATACAAAAACCTGCTCCTTTCGGAAGTCGTGGGGAGCAAGGTTTTTGCAGCCCACCATTTCAATTATTCCTTACTTAAAAACCGATTTAAAATGATGACTAAATTACCCTCCCGCAAGGCTGCGGGGATAAAAATCCTGTCAGGAATTGTGATCGCCCTTGCTTTGGTGGTCGTTTTTGCCTGTGAGAAGAAAAATAGCTCGAAAGTGGATGCCGGCGCCGGGGAAACCCTGACGATCGAAAGGAGCGATTCGCTGTTGAAAATCGCGGGGTCGCCCGAAGCGATCAGCGAAATGGAATCTATTCTGGCTTCGCGGAATTACAACATGGTGACCGCTCAGGACTCCGGTAACAGCATAAGATACCTGATGTTGTCAAGGAAAGAAGAGAGTTCCGGCGAACTTCCGGAAGATGCGGTCGTTTTCTTCATCGTGGAGGAGATGCCTGAATTTCCCGGAGGGGAAGATGCCCTGCGTTCGTTTATTGCCCGATCGATCGACTATCCCGTGATAGCCCAGGAAAATGGCATCCAGGGGAAAGTCTATGTCACCTTTGTAGTCTCTGCCGACGGAAGCGTGAAAAATGCCAAAATTGCCCGTGGCGTTGATCCGGTCCTTGACCAGGAAGCCCTGAGGGTGGTGAATTCGTTGCCCCTTTGGAAGCCCGGCAAACAACGGGGAAAAGACGTCAATGTTTCCTACACGGTGCCCATCAGCTTTGTCCTGCAATAACCCTTGTGCCGGTGGGAGAAATTTTACCTTTTAAACTCCTCTTCTCTGACAAGTATACCTTTGTTGTGAAATATAAACGTTTTCTGATCTCTATGGCACCTCCTCAATCGCGGTACCGGCTCCTACTTGTTCTTGTGATGTTTTTCTCCATGGGTTTCATACAGGCCCAGGAGGAAGAGCTGATGTCCGATCCTTTTGATCGTCAGTTGGAAATTGCCCGGCGCAGCGACACGTTGTTGCTTTCTTCGCGGCCGGGTTATGCGGAATACCGCCAGGCGCTGGCGCTGCGTGAAGGTTTCGATTATCCCGGTGCGCTGGCTGCCCTTCAGCAGGCTCTGGTGCGGGACTCCTCCAACACTGTGTGGTGGTCGGAAGTGGCCGATCTCTGCATCGCCATGGGGAACTCGGTCGATGCGCTTTTTGCGTTCCGGCATGCGCTTACCATCACGCCCGGCCATCTTCCGCTGAAGGGGCGAATGGGCAGGTTGCTGCTGACCATGCAGGAGAACCGGGAGGCCTACCGGGTTTTTACGGAACTGCGGAAGGCCGATTCTCTCAACCTCTTTTTCAACAGGCAGCTGGCCATCAGCGCATCCCGTCTGAACAAAAGCGGGGAAGCCAAACAGCTCTTTCTGAAGGTGCTGGAGATGAATCCCCGTGATCTGGGGAGTTCCCTGGCGCTGGCCACTCTCTATCAGCAGGATACGGCGTTTGTGCAGGCCGAAAGAATACTGGCCGGTGCAAAGGAACTCTTTCCCGGTAATTCCCTGCTTGAGCTAAGGCTGGCACAAAACGACTATTACCTGAAGGAGTATGCCCGTGCCGCTGAAGGATATGCGCAATACCTCTCTCATAACGACACCACCCTGAACGTCCGCAAGGAGTACGGGGTGGTGCTCTATTTCAACAAGGAGGAGGATAAGGCCCTGCGGATGCTGGAACCCGCCCTTTACCTGGCCCCCAACGATCCGATGATCCCGTTTTATATGGGGCTGGGCACTAAAAACCTGAAGGATTTCGAAGCGGCGAAGCAGTATCTTCAATTGGCCGAAGAACTCTCCATGCCGTGGTATCTTCCGGCTATTCACCGTACCATGGCGCAGGTCCACGGGTTATGCCGCGAGTTTCCCCAAGCCATCGCCGCTTACAGGAAAGTGCTTGAGCTGGACCCCTCCGACAGCGAGGTATTCTTTGAAATGGCCACCACCTATGAGGAGTTTGAGAGCGACAAGACGGTGGCATTTCAGTACTACCGGAAGTACCTGGAAAACGCGGGCAAGGGAGCGCTGAATGAAGCCTACGCCCGTAACCGGATGGCCAAAATCAGGGAAGCCCTCTTCTTTGACAACCGGGGACAGAACCTTATTCTGCCGGAATAAGTATGACAGGCTACAATCTTTGCTATTTTTGGGAATAACTGAAATTTGATTCCGGCTGAGTGCAAATCGGTCAATTCGCTTACTCCGCGGCAGAGCCGGCGGGATATAGGCTCACCGGAATTCGCTAAACTTGGTATTATGGCATCAACGGACATATCGGAATTTACCCTTCGGCCTGCGCGGGAAAGTGACATTCCGGCATTGTATGAACTGATCAGAGAGCTGGCTGCATACGAAAAAATCCTGGATGATCTGACAGCTACTGAAGAACTGCTGCACGATGCCATTTTCCATCGCAAAGTTACGGAAGTGCTGATGGCTGAATATAAGGGAGAATTGGCAGGCTACGCCCTGTATTTCTGCAATTTTTCATCCTTTATCGGATTGCCGGGGCTTTACCTCGAAGATATTTACATCAGGCCGCAATACCGGGGGCAGGGATTTGGAAAATATACGCTGGCGGTCCTGGCCAAGCTGGCCCTGGAGAAGAAGTGCTGGGGCATGGAGTGGACCGTTCTGGACTGGAACAAGCCATCCATCGAATTTTATGAAGGCTTGGGAGCCGTTAACCGGAAAGGCTGGCTGATATACCGGTTGAAAGGCACCGCTTTGGCTGAGCTGGCGCAAAAAACCGATTTCTCGTGACAAATTGAAGTTCCTTGCAAAAGAGCCGATGGGGAATGCGCCCATCGGAATCTAAAGTGCCGCCAACCATCAAAACTGAAACCTTTCATGCCAGTGCCTGGTACATCACCTCCACCGGGTGGAAGGCATCGCGGCCTGTGCCGTCCTTGATATGGTGGCGGCACGAGGTACCGGGTGCCGAGACCAGAGTGGTCTCCGCCGCTGACCGCACTTCCGGGAAGAGGACCATTTCTCCGATTTTCATGGAGAGGTCATAATGCTCCTTTTCGTAGCCGAAGGCGCCCGCCATGCCGCAGCACCCCGAGGGAATCTCCCTGACGCTGTAATTTTCGGGGAAGGAGAGCATCTTTTTCGTGGGGACGGTGGAGGCCACCGATTTCTGCTGGCAGTGGCCGTGCAGGAGAATCTCCTTTTTCTCATGGGTAAAGCGTTCCGCGGAGATATTTCCGGCTTCTATTTCACGGCAGAAAAACTCCTCGAAGAGAAGGGCATTTTCCGCCAGGCGGGCGGCTGCGGGCCGCAGCTCCTCCTTCACCAGTTCAGGGTATTCATCGCGGAAGGCCAGGATGGCCGAGGGTTCTATGCCCACCAGGGGGGTGTCGCCCGAGATCACGTCGTTCAGCAGCAGCACATTGTCGGTGGCGATTTTCTGCGCCGTGCGCACCAGTCCCTTCGAGAGCCAGGTGCGGCCGCTCTCCTTATGCACCGGAATGCGCACCTCATAGCCCAGGCGGGTCAGCAACAGGATGGCCTTGATGCCGATGTCGCTCTCGTTGAAGTTGGTGAATTCATCGTTGAAGAGGTAGACCCGTTTTTTGGGATTTTCCACGGTCAGGGAAGCGCCGTTCCGGAACCAGCGGTTCAGGGTGATGCGCGAGAGGGAGGGCAGGTTCCGTTGGGTGTGGAATCCCACCATCCGTTTGAAGAAAGACTGCTTCATCATGAAGTTGGAGAGGGGCTGCACCAGCAT
The DNA here is from genome assembly GCA_964461455.1 of uncultured Prolixibacteraceae bacterium. GTDB lineage: Bacteria > Bacteroidota > Bacteroidia > Bacteroidales > Prolixibacteraceae > UBA1413. Next base: position 7,596 of record CAYWUJ010000026.1, read on the forward strand.
GGCCAGTTGTTCGAGACGCGGCAGGTAAGCCACCAGGCGGCTCCGGAAGGGAATGCCGTGGATGTCGTAGTAATGCTGCAGGAATTCGGCCTTCAGCTTGGCCATGTCGACATTCGAGGGACACTCCGACTTGCAGGCCTTACAGGAGATGCAGAGGTCGAGGATTTCATAAATTTCCTTCTGGTCGAAAGGATTTTTACCGTCAGGGTTGGCAAGCAATTCCCTGAGCAGGTTGGCCCTGCCGCGGGTGGTCTTGTCTTCATCGCGGGTGGCCATATAGGTGGGGCACATGGTCCCCCCGATGATTTCCGACTTGCGGCAGTCGCCCGAGCCGTTGCACTTCTCAATCGATGAGAAGAAGCTTTTGTTGGCCGAAAAGTCAAAGATGGTGTCGAAGGGCGGGATCACCGTGCCGGGTTCAAACCGGAAATGGTCGGTGATGGGGGGTGTATCCACGATTTTGCCCGGATTGAAGAGGTTGGTGGGGTCCCAGGTCAGTTTGAGGTTGCGGATCAGCTGGTAGTTGTGTTCTCCCAGCATAAAGGGAATGAATTCGCCGCGTACGCGGCCGTCGCCGTGTTCTCCGCTCAGGGAACCCCGGTATTTGCGGACCAGGGCGGCCAGGTCGGTCATCAGGTCGCGGAAGATTTGTACGTCGCCGGGATCCTTCAGGTTGAGCATCGGCCGGAAATGGATTTCTCCGGTGGCGATATGGGCATAGTAAATGCTGTCGAGACCGTATTTTTGAAGGATGACCTTGAATTCAGCGACATAGTCAGGCAGAAATTCGGGGTGAACGGCGGTATCCTCGAAGCCGGGCACCCCCTTGCGGTCACCCGGAACGTTGGCCAGCACCCCCAGTCCGGCCGTACGCAGGGCCCACACTTTTTTGATGGAATCGGCGCCTGTGACCAGCGGAAAGGCGTACCCCAGCCGGGCCGCCTTCATATCGGCGATCATGGCCTCGCTGCTTTTGTGCAGCTCCTCTTCCGTGTCGAAGGCCAGCTCGATCATCAGGATGGCCCCGGGGTTTCCTTCCACGAAAAAGCGGTTTTTCCGCTGTTCGATATTCTCTTTGGTGCATTCCAGGATGACGTCGTCCATCAGTTCCACCGCCCGGGGCTGGTGACGCAGGGCGATCAGGTTGGCCTTCAGCGACTCCTCGAGGGTGCGGAAATGGGCACATACCAGTCCCATATGTTCCGGCGGAAGGGGGATCAGGTTCACCTTGATGCGTTTCATAAAGACCAGGGTGCCTTCGCTTCCGGCCAAAAGCTTGCAGAAGTTGAAGGGTTCCCCTCCCGGGGTAAAGAGTGCGCTGTTGAGCAGGACGTCGATGGCATAGCCCATGTTGCGGCGGGTCACCCGGGGATCGGGGAAGTTCTCCCTGATGGCGGCCTGGTTGGAGGGGTCGGAGAGGATTTCGCGGATGTTGCGGTAAATGCTGGTTTCCAGGAGGGTGGGGTCCCCCTCGCATTTTGCCGTGAACTCTTCTTTGCTGAGGGGGCCGAAGGTCACTTCCGACCCGTCGGAGAGGATCACGTCGGCTTCCAGGATATGTTCGCGGGCGCTTCCGTAGATGATGCTGTGGAGTCCGCATGAGTTGTTGCCCACCATGCCGCCGATGCAGCAGCGGTTGGCGGTAGATGTCTCGGGACCGTACTGGAGACCATGGGGTTCCAGCCATTTGTTGAGTTCCGCGGGAATCACCCCCGGCTCTACCCATACCCAATGCTCTTCCCTGTTGAATTCCAGGATTTTGTTCATGTATTTGGAGATGTCCATGATGATGCCCGGCCCCACCACCTGTCCGGCCAGGGAAGTACCCCCGGCACGCGGAATCACCGACAGGCCGTGTTTTGCGGCAAAGTCGATGATCTTCAGCACATCGCCGCTGTTTTTGGGCCGGGTGACCGCCTCGGGTTTTTCCTTGTATGAGGAAGCATCGGTGGAGTAGAGGATCCGCTGGACGTTGTCGGTGAACAGGTCGCCGTCGAGGGAAGCCTTCAGGGTTTCAAATTCCTGCTGCGCAATCATAAAGCTGGGTTTTGGTCACAACAAATATATTCATTTGATGTTTTATTGATAGTCAGGGAGGGTCTTACTTTGTCCCAATCACCGGAAATGACTATTTTTGTTAACACAAAATGATACTGACATGACTGCACAAGTAATTGCCAACTAAAGAAAATGCTTTAATGGAAGTATCATTCAGTAAGGTTTGTGGATATGGGAAATCATGACGAGGTTTATTGAATAGTGTAGTAATGGATTTTTGCTGGAATGAATGTCTTTGTTAACGATAAAAGAGTAGACGTTTTTATTGGTGCCACCCTGCTTGATGCGGCGCGGGCTTATTCTTTAGCCAGCAGCAAACGGCTGGCCAGCGGCTACCTGGCCTTGTACGACCGTTTCGGCTACCGGACGGAACCCGACGGTCCGGCCGTTGAAGGGGGTCACTACTTCCTCAGGGTCGCCGGCCAACGCCAAGGATAATCCAGGAAAATTGGATAAAGTATTTATTTAAGTGAATATAAAGTGTTTGTATAAATGAATAATATAAAGTAATGAAAATAAACAGGATATTAATATTACTTATTACCGTTTTATTCATCATGCCCGGGGTTTCCCAGGCCGGAAGGAAGTGCAAAAAGAGCGTTGAAGTGGTGATTCTCCACACCAACGACATGCATTCCAAGATTGAGAATATGGCGAAGCTGACGTGGCTGGCCGACAGTCTGCGTCAACAGCACCGGTATCTTTTCCTGGTTTCCGCAGGCGATAATTTCACGGGCAATCCCATTGTGGACATGTATCCCCGGGTGGGCTACCCGATGGTGGATTTGATGAACCAGGCGGGTTTTGTGCTGTCGGCGATCGGGAACCACGAGTTTGACATGGGGCAGGAGCAGTTTTCCCAGCGGAGAAAAGAGGCTGATTTTCCCTTTATCAGTGGGAATATTGATGTCAGAAAGGCAGATCTCAAAAAAATAAAACCATTTGTAACCCTCAGGGCCGGGAAATGCCGGATTCCCGTGGTTTCCTATATTCAGCTCGACGAGAACGGGTTACCCTCGTCGCATCCGGCAAGGCTGGAAGGGATCAGATTCACCCCGGCTGATGTAAAGGCAGCAGATTATGTATACCTGAAGGAGAAATATGGCATGCTGGTGGGGCTGACCCATCTGGGCATTGAGGGGGATGTTCCGTTGGCCCGGAAATACCCGCAGTTCGACCTGATCATCGGAGGCCATTCCCATACGGTGATGGACAAGCCGCTCGTCGAGAACGGGGTGACCATCGTACAGACCGGATCTCAGCTGCGCAGTGTGGGCAAGACCACCCTGACCATCGAAGGCGGCAAGATTACCGGTATCGGTTATGAACTGATCTCCCTCGATGCCCTGAAGGGAAGAAATCCTGAAGTCCAGGCCGCCATCGACCGTTACAACGACAATGAGGAGATGAACCGTGTGTTGGCCACAGCGTTAACGCCCATGAAGGGGAAGGAAGAACTGGGGGCCATGATGACCGACGCCCTGACGGCCATGAGCGGTGTTGACATCGCCTTCCAGAATGTCGGCGGGATCCGTATACCATCCATTGACGCCGGGGATATCCTCTACAAGGACATCTTCCGCCTTGACCCTTTCGGAAATCAGGTGGTGGTGTTCAGGATGACGCTTCCGGAAATCCAATCACTTATTTTGAGTGCCTATAACCGGAATAAGGAGCCTGACCTGATGGTCTCGGGATTGAAATACACCGCAGTCACAAATGGTGACGGCGTTTGTGTCGATGTGGAAATGACAGGAATGGACGGACAGCCGCTCGATCCTGCCAAAACCTACAAAGTGGGCATGAACAGTTATATCAGTGCCAGCTATACGTTCGACCATGCCGACCCGGGAACGGTCAACTACGAAACCACGGCACAGACCCTGATCAGCTACCTGCAAAAGGTGCAGAAGGTCGACTACCAGGGCACCAGAAGGACTGCTGTCAGGAGCAGATGAATGGCATTTTTATCACTAACTTTACATTCTATTTTCAAATAATATGGCAGATTTTTTTTATCAGAAACCGTTTCCCATCTTGAAGGATGAGACCCCTTACCGTTTGATTACGCGGGAGCATGTTTCCGTGGTGGAGGCTGATGGCCGCAAAATTCTGAAAGTGTCCCCTGAGGGGCTGGAGCTCTTGGCCCGTGAGGCCTTCCACGATGTCTCCTTTTACCTGAGACCGGGCCATCTGGCCCAGCTGTCCGCCATCCTGGAGGATCCCGAAGCGAGTGACAACGACCGTTTCGTGGCCCACACCATGCTGTTGAACCAGGCCATTTCCGCGGAAGGGCAGCTCCCTACCTGCCAGGATACCGGTACCGCCATTGTCATCGGCAAAAAAGGGGAGAATGTCTACACCGGCGTCAACGATGCGAAATATCTCTCCAAAGGGATTTACGACACCTATACGGAAAAGAACCTCCGTTATTCGATGATTGTTCCCATGACCATGACGGAAGAGAAGAATACCGGCACCAATCTTCCCGCGCAGATCGACATCTACGCGGAACAGGGCGATGCCTATGAGTTCCTTTTCATCACCAAGGGGGGAGGGTCGGCCAACAAGACTTTCCTTTACCAGCAGACCAAGGCGTTGCTCAACGAGGAGAGCCTCGATAAGTTCGTCCGTGAGAAAATCAAGGATCTGGGCACTTCGGCCTGTCCGCCCTACCATTTGGCGCTGGTCATCGGGGGTACCTCCGCCGAGGCCACACTGACGGCGGTCAAGAAGGCATCGGCGGGATACTTCGACCATCTTCCCACGGAAGGGAATGCCGGGGGCCAGGCTTTCCGCGATTTGTACTGGGAAGGGCGGGTGAAGAAGATTTGCCAGGAGTACGGACTGGGCGCCCAGTTCGGAGGTAAATATTTTGTGCACGATGTGCGGGTGATCAGGCTGCCGCGCCATGCGGCCTCCTGTCCCGTGGGCATCGGGGTGAGCTGCAGCGCCGACCGCAACATTAAGGCGAAAATCACTGCCGAAGGGATCTTCGTCGAGCAGCTCGAAAAGAATCCGGCCCGTTTCCTGCCCCGGGAAGCCCCTCACCTGAAACCTGCCGTTTCCATCGACATCGACCGGCCCATGAGCGAGGTGCTGGCGGAACTGTCGAAATACCCGGTGAAGACGAGGCTCAGCCTCAACGGCACCCTGATTGTGGCCCGCGATGCCGCCCATGCCCGCATCAAGGAGATGATCGACAACGGCGAACCGATGCCCGGCTATTTCAAGAACCACCCGGTCTATTATGCAGGTCCGGCCAAGACTCCCATCGGTATGGCCTCCGGAAGTTTCGGTCCCACCACGGCCGGGCGTATGGATGTCTATGTCGACCTTTTCCAGAGTCTGGGAGGCTCCATGATCATGCTGGCCAAGGGCAACCGCAGCCAGGCCGTCACCGATGCCTGCAAAAAACACGGCGGTTTTTACCTCGGCTCCATCGGGGGACCCGCCGCCATTCTGGCCAAGGAAAACATCAAGTCGGTCGAACTGGTGGCCTTTGAGGAGCTGGGCATGGAAGCCGTCCGCAAAATCAGGGTGGAAAACTTCCCCGCCTTTATTATCGTCGACGACAAAGGCAACGATTTCTTCAAACAGCTATAGGGATTTTTCCCGAAGAGTCAGCGCTGCTTAGCCTCTTAACAGGAGGGTAAGCAGCGTTTTTTTTAACATTTTAGTTACAATTCTCATATTTTGATTAAGAATTACAATTTAGTACAACTTTGTCTTATATTTGCAGCAGCTAAAAGGCATAACAATGAAACGTATTAATACATACCTTGCTTCGCATTCCGGTCTGAACCGGAACGGTATTGTGATGCCACTTTCTTCGATGCGCATGCGCTAGCCTTCGGGCCGGTTCCAGCAGAACAGGTCACGAAGGCTCCACACCAACCTGACGGTTAATTTTTCAGGGATTTTAGCATGAAAGGATATTTGTATAGGAAACTATTCACCCTTTCCCCTGCATTTTCAAATCATCAAATCATCAAATTTTCAAATTGATTTTTATGAGTGCAACCATTGTACGCATCGAAGGCGAAATTATTATACATACTCAGGCTCAGAAGAACCTGACTTTATTCCTGAAACAACAATATACTCCTCATATTTTGGTGGTCACGGCCCTGCCAGAACTGGCCCGGGCCATAGAACGGGAAGTGGTGGAGGTTCATGCTCCTGACTATTCCCAGGCTCTTTTCACAGGATATTTGGAATCACTGGAAAGTGGGGCCGGAGAAGAATCGGCGAAGGATGAATTCCGGCAGGGTGCCGAAAGGCTAACCGGACTGCTGAAAGGGATCCATCTTACCGGGGATTCCTCGGATGCCCTCAGGGACCAGGTGTTCAGTTACGGGGAACTCCTGACCGCTCTATTAGTCGTTGGGAATCTGCAGAAAAGCGGAACCACAGCCTCCCTGGTGACTCCGGAACAGTTGGGTTTACAGGGTACGGCCGATCACGGGAATGCCACTTTCACCGCATTGGAGCATCCCGGATTGCTGCAGGAGGATGGGGCAGGGGTGATCGTCGTTCCGGGATCTTACGGCGTCACCTCGCAGGGGAAAGTAGCCCGGGCAGGTCGCTCGGCGGCGGACTATACGGCGGCTTTTCTGGCCGGAAAACTTGGGGCGGAACGGCTGGTGCTTTGGAATCTCAGGGTGGAATTTACCAGCGTCGACCCGGAAATCGTTCCGGAAGCCGGCATCTTGCGGTTCCTCACCTATGCCGAAGCCAGCGAACTCTCCTATTTCGACCACTTTGATTTTCATCCCCGGACTGTGGAACCCCTGCAGAGCGGGCACATCCCCATTCATATCCTGCACGCAGGGGATGCGGGTTTTCAGCCCTGTACCATTATCAATTCCGAGGAGCATCACTCCACCAATGTGGTCAAAAGCATTGCCAGTACCGATGACCTTGCCGTATTAAAGCTCAACGGTCCGGGCGTAGGCCTCAAACCCGGCATTCTGGCGCGGATCACCGGGAAACTGGCGGAGCGCGGCATCAACATCAAATCGGTGATTACCTCGCAGGTGAGCATCAACATCCTGCTGGGCAGAAAAGACGGTCAGTCCGCCCGGAAAATCGCCGGAGAGCTGGGATTTACAGCCGTCAGTGAAATCACCCTGCTCGATGAGGTCACCCTGGTAGCCATCGTCGGACACGGGATGCAGGAGCATTACGGAATTTCGGCAAAACTTTTCACGGCGGTGGCGGAAAACAAAATCAACGTGATCCTCAGCGGCTCGGGCGCCTCCGACCTGGTGAGCTACCTGGTGATCAGGAGGCAGGATAAGGAGAAATGCATCAGGGCGACATACCAGGCCTTCTTGAAGTCTTAAGTCCACCAGGATTTGTGTTTTTGACCCCTACCCCAGGGGCTGTCGGGGCCCCAAAAGGGGACTTTTAAAGTATTGAATTTCAGAATGCCAGAATATCAGTGTAATAGAATA
>CAYWUJ010000026.1:15212-23579 GCA_964461455.1 uncultured Prolixibacteraceae bacterium
GTAATAGAATAAAAGAATCCATAAAAAACAAAGATCATGACCACACAGAAATTAAAATTTGAAACGCTCCAGCTTCATGCCGGACAAACCCCCGATGCGACCACCCATTCGCGCGCGGTACCGCTTTACCAAACCAGCGCCTACCTGTTCAGAGATGCGGAGCATGCCGCCAACCTGTTTGCCCTGAAGGAATTCGGCAATATATACACCCGCATCATGAATCCCACCACCGACGTCTTCGAGCAGCGTATCGCCGCATTGGAGGGTGGGGTAGCGGCCCTGGCGGTAAGCTCGGGACACGCGGCCCAGTTTCTCACCTTTACCACCCTTCTGGAAGCAGGTGACAACTTCGTATCATCCCCGTTCTTGTATGGCGGCTCCTACAACCAGTTTATGGTCTCCTTCAAAAGGCTGGGCATAGAAGCGCGGCTGGCTGAGGATCTCACCCCGGAAGCCTTTGAAAAGCTGATCGACGACCGCACCCGGGCGATTTATTTCGAATCGATCGGGAATCCCGGATTTGTGGTCCCCGACTTCGAGGCCCTGGTGGAGCTGGCCCGCCGCTACGACCTTCCCGTCATCGTCGACAATACTTTCGGGGCCGGAGGGTACCTGATCAGGCCCATTGAGCATGGGGCCAACATCGTCGTGGAATCGGCCACCAAATGGATTTGCGGACATGGAACCAGCATCGGCGGGGTGATCGTCGACGCCGGAACCTATAACTGGGGAAACGGCAAATTCCCGGGATTCACGGAACCATCGCCGGGGTACCACGGACTGGTTTACCAGGATGTCTTCAACGCTGAAAGCCCCCTGGGAAATATCGGTTTTATCATCAAGGCCCGCGTCGAAGGACTCCGCGATTATGGTCCCTCACAGTCTCCTTTTAACTCCTTTTTGCTGGTGCAGGGACTGGAAACCCTCTCGCTGAGAATGGAACGGCACGTGCAGAATACCCTGGCGCTGGCCCAATGGCTGGAAAAGCATCCCCGGGTCGAAAGTGTGAACTATCCCGGTCTGGCTGGCAATCCGTCGTTCGAAAATGCACGGAAATACCTTCCCAGGGGTGCCGGCGGCGTTCTCTCCTTTATCGTGAAGGGCGGCAAGGAGAATGCCGGAAAGGTAGTAAATAACCTGAAGCTGGTGAGCCATCTGGCCAACGTGGGCGACGCCAAGACCCTGATCATCCAGCCCTCGGCGACCACCCATTCCCAGCTTCCTGAGGAAGCCCAGCTGGCCGCAGGAGTGTTCCCAGCCCAGCTGCGTGTCAGCGTCGGCATCGAACATATCGACGACATCATCGCCGACTTCGAACAGGCCCTCAATAAAATTTAATCTCCCGCCAGGTCGCCAGGAGCGCAAAAGAATTTTACATTTTCAATTGCGGTCTTAGCGTTCTTTGCGCGAAACAAAAAGAAGGTATATGCCAGTCACCATTCCCGATCAAATGCCCGCCATTGAACTGCTGAAGCAGGAGAACATCTTCGTGATGAACCGCAGCCGGGCCCGTCAACAGGATATTCGTCCGCTGAAAATCATCATTCTGAACCTGATGCCGCTGAAGATCACCACGGAAACCGATCTATTAAGGTTGCTTTCCAATTCGCCGCTTCAGCTCAAGGTAGATTTTTTAAAGTTGGGAGGTCATACCCCGAAGCATACTCCGGAAGAACACATGCAGGCCTTTTACCAGCCGTTCAGCAAACTCCGGAAGAAAAACTACGACGGAATGATCATCACCGGTGCACCGGTGGAACACCTTCCCTTTGAGGGAGTGACTTACTGGCGGGAGTTTCAGGAGATTCTGAATTGGGCTGATGCCCATGTCTTTTCATCGTTGTTCATTTGTTGGGCCGCACAGGCCGGATTGTACCACCACTATGGAATTCCCAAATATCCCCTGGCGGAGAAAATGTTCGGTGTTTTTCCCCACCCGGTTTCTGATGATAAGTTACCCATCTTCAGGGGATTCGATGATGAATTCTGGGTACCCCATTCCCGCCATACCGAAATCAGGAGGAGTGACCTGGAAGATGTTCCCGGCTTAAAGATCATTTCCGCTTCGGAGGAATCGGGGGTCAATATGGTTATGGCACGAAACGGCAGGCAGCTTTTTATCACCGGACACCTGGAGTATTCGCGGTATACCTTGGATCAGGAATACCGGCGCGACCTGACCAGAAAACTGCCCATCCATATACCGGCCCATTATTACCCTGAGGATGATGCCTCCCGGGTTCCCTTCATGCGCTGGAAATCGGCAGCGAATCTGTTGTTCAGCAACTGGCTCAACTACTACGTCTACCAGGAAACCCCTTATCACCTGGGGGACCTGCATCAGTAAGGGAGCGTCTGTTTTCAGGCTGTTGCGTCACCTATCACACAGCCATTTCGACCTGGTCAAATATAAATCCCGGTCAGGTATAGCGGTCTGCTGACCGTTTTCCCTGCCGGGATTTATTGTTAAGGTGATCTGTCTGAACGCGGAAAGGCCAGCCTATTCGTTGTACCAGTTGATCTTCCGGGTGAGGTACATGATCAGTCCCAGGATAATGAACAGGACGATGCTTCCCGTCACCAGGGCGTAGGTTTCCATCTGTAGCAATACGAAGATGAAGATAAACGATGCCGCCAGCACGGCGGTAAGCATCAGGGAGTTGATCCGCTTCTTCAGGAAGGACCCCGAGTAGGCAAAGACCATGGAGAGCACCGCCGCCGAGGCAATGAGGTAGGAGGTGTTAAAGCCCAGGTGTTCCGAGAGGGAAAGGAGCAGGAGATAGAAGAGGATCAGGGCGAAGCCCACCAGAGCATACTGGACCGGGTGGATGCGTTCTCCGCTGATCACTTCGCTGAGGAAGAAGGAGATAAAGACCAGCACGATCACCAGGATGCCGTATTTGGCGCTGCGGATGTTTTTCTGGTAGTGGTCGGCCACGGTCACCAGTTCCACCCCGAAATCGGACCCCCCCATCTTGTATTTGTCGCCTTTCCAGGATTGGGGGAAATTCCGGTTGAAATGGAGTACTTTCCAGTCGGCCGTAAATCCGTCGGCATTCACGGTATGGCTGACAGGAAGGAAGCTGCCGGTGAACCCGGGATCGTTCCATGCCGAGGTGAGTTTGACGGTGGTGGTTTCCCCGAGCGGACTGAAGTGCAGGGAGTGGCTTCCCTTGAGGTGGAGGATGCATTCAAAAGCAGCCGGGAAGGAGGTGCCCGGATCGAGGGGCAGGGGCAGGCTGATGCCGCCGGTGCCGATCACCTGATCGTCCATGCCCGGAAGAAAGGTGTATTTCTCACCGTTCCACATCATCTCGACCATGTTGCTGATGCCCCGTAAGTCCGACAGACCGATGGAGAGCTCAGCCTTGTTCCAGTCCGTTTCTCCGGAAGCCTGAAGAATTTCCGGGGAGGGTGGGGCGAAGGTTCCGGAGATACGGATCTCCGATTCGTAGACCACCACCTTGTAAATGCTGCGGTAACGGTCGCGGGGTGTCAGCTGACCGTCGATGGCCAGCTCCTGCGGCAGAAAGTACTGCAGGGATTGCACGACCGTGGGATTCCTGCCCTCCTGGTCGGTGACCGTTTCCCGCACAGGAACTGTCAGCACCGGTCCGCGTACCACCTGGTCCTTTGACCACTTTTCCATCACCTCGGCACGCGCCGATTCCGCAGTGTTCTTACGCTCTTCCATCAGGCCGATGATCATCAGCTTGGGAATCAGCAGAACAAAAAAGACCACACCGATAAACACGATTTTCAGCATCAGCTGCCAGCTGATCAGGGATGATTTGAGAGGTCCGTTGTTCCCGGGACCCACGGGTTCCTGATTGATTGTTTCCATTGTGTAAGAAGATGTTAATGATTGTTCAAAGAGCTTTGTATTTCAAAGTATAAATTCAAAAAAATTATTGTAGTTTGATGATCTCCTCCAGAGCCCTGAGGTGGGTAAGGAAGGCCTCTTTTCCCGGGGGGGTGATTTCGTAGGTAGTCATTGGTTTTCTTCCTGAGAAGCTTTTATGGACCCTGACATATTCCATGTTTTCCAGCGATTTCAGGTGGCTGGCCAGGTTACCGTCGGTGAGTTCGAGGGTGTTCTTCAGGTCGTTGAAGGGCACCCTGTCGTTGACGGCCAGGATGGACATGACGCCCAGCCTGATCTTGCTGTCGAAGGCTTTATCGAGTTGGCGGATAATATTTTTCACCTTCCGGAATTCTTGGGTTCACGTTCGTGGGCGAAGTACATATAAATACCATAGAGGATATGGACCAATCCGAAACCTGAGGCCCAGAGGAGGAGTCCGTACTGTGGCAACAGGAGGGCGACCAGTCCGAGAAGAATTTGTGCCAGGCCGGCAACAAAGAGTTCCCTGTGGCTATAGCGTGCGGCGACGGCCAGGGCGAGGCCGTAGAATACCAGCAGGGAGGGGGCAATCAGCTGGAAGTAGCGCCCCGCAGCCAGGAGCAGGACAAACACCCCGCCGGTGGTCAGGGGGAGCATCAGATTTAATAGCAGTTGTTTGGAACCGGGTCCCCAGATCTGATGGCCTGTTTTCCGGGCCTGGCGGATGGAAAGCCAGAGCGCCGTAGCCAGGGAGGCCACTATGACCATCGCGGCAATCACGAAGATCCAAAGCACTTTTTGTGGCCCGGTCATGGAAATCCTGCCGAGGATATCCCACACCAGATAACTTCCCCCCAGGGCGTATAAACCCAGAAAGATCCCGGAAAATCCACTGAGTGACATGAACTTGCTCGATTTTTCCATCATCCGGCGAATCTCCGCCAGCTGGTCCAGATACTCCTTATTGTTTTCCATTTTTTAAAAGTACTTTGAGATGCAAAGTTAATACTGTTTTATTATGTGATACTGCGAAGCACAGATTTTTTTTTTAAAAAATAATCGCAGCCGTCATCACATAATAAGTCTGTATAGGTGCAGGGGGCTGAACCAATCATTCAGATAATGCAAAATTCTGGTTATATTTGGGAAAACCTTTGCCTTGAATTGAACCAAATATGTTATTCCCATGAAGTATATCAATCTGCTCTTTTTTGCATTCATGGTGGTCATGAACTACCTGGCCAATGCGCTTCCGCTGAACGGAAAGACCACCGGTGAACTCTCCGGCCTGTTTCCCAATCTGTTTGTTCCGGCAGGCATCACTTTTTCCATTTGGGGGGTCATTTACCTCCTGTTGTTGGTTTTCTGCATTCTGCAGTTTTTGCCTTCGGGGCAGCAGGCCGTGGCCAACATTGGGTGGCTGTTTGTCCTGACCTGCGTGTTCAACGGCTTGTGGATCGTTTTCTGGCACTATGGCAAGGTCACCCTCTCGGTGGTGGTCATGCTGGGATTGCTGGTATCGCTGGTCTGGCTCAACTATCAGCTGAAGGCGACCGGACTGGTGATCATCAAGGCCGCTTTCGGGATTTACCTGGGGTGGATTTGCATCGCCACCATCGCCAACATCACAGCCCTGCTGGTTCACGTGAACTGGAGCGGATGGGGCATTTCCGCGGAAGTGTGGACCATCATTCTGATTGCCGCCGGAATGGTGATCACGGCACTGGTGATGCTCAGGCTGAACAATCCCTGGGCCGGCATCGCCGTCATCTGGGCTTTTGCCGGAATCATCCTCAACCGGCAGGAGGATTACCGCTCCATTGTCATCGTCGCCGCCCTGGCCGCGGTGGTCGTTTTGGTGGTCATTGTTCTCGCCTTCCTCAGGAAGAGCGGCGCCCCGGCATGATTTATCGCTCCTTCACCCCGGACATTTCCGGTTTTGCTGCTTCGGGGAAGTTTTCTACTTTTGATTTCTCAATACAACAGATTTAAGATTCAGAGAAAGATGAAGAAGAATATTGCCGTAGTGCTTTCCGGAAGCGGGGTTTATGACGGGACGGAGATTCACGAGGCTACACTTACCCTGCTGGCCATCGCCCAAAACGGGGCCCTTTACCAGTGTTTTGCCCCTGATACCGACCAGGCCCATGTCATTAACCATCTCACGGGCGAGGAAATGAACGAAACCAGGAATGTGCTGGTGGAATCGGCACGTATCGCCAGGGGGAATGTCCGCGCCCTCTCCTCGTTCCATGCTGCGGACTATGACGCTCTTATTTTTCCGGGAGGATTTGGTGCGGCCAAGAATCTCTCTGATTTTGCCTTTAAGGGTGCCAACTGTTCGGTCCATCCCGATGTTGTTAAAGCCGTGAAGGCCATGGTAAAAGCCGACAAACCCATAGGAGCCCTCTGTATCGCCCCGGTGGTGATCACCCGCATTCTCGGCGATGGTGAAGTGACCATTGGCAACGATAGCGAGACTGCCGCTGCCATTGAAAAGATGGGGGGAACCCATCAGATGAAGACCCACGGAGAAGTCACGGTCGACAGCCGCTACAAGGTCGTCACCACTCCCTGCTACATGCTCGATGCCACCATCGACCAGATTTACGAAGGTGCTGACCATGTGGTGAAAACCATCCTTACCCTTGTCTGACCTGCCATTTCCTCTCCTTAATTGCTGATCATGCCTTTTATCGATATCCACACGCACCAGATTCCCGCTATCGAAGGGGATCTCTTTGTCAGAAATCTCTTTCCCGATGATGAGATGCCGGCACTTCCTCCCGGAGGGTTTTATTCCGTGGGCCTCCATCCCTGGTTCATCACCAATAATCATGACCATAAAACCCAGTTCGCCGAATTGGAGAAAAGGGCGCTTTTACCTGAGGTGGTCGCCATAGGGGAGTGCGGTCTCGACAAGCTGGCCAACACAGAATCACAGCTCCAGCTCGATGTGTTTATCAACCAGTGCCGCATTGCCGAGAGTGTCAACAAACCTGTGATCATCCACTGTGTCAAATCCTATAACGAGATTTCCCACCTTAAGCGGAGGCTCAAACCGACCGTTCCGTGGATTCTCCATGGGTACAAGGGCAATGGTATGGTCACCAGTCAGCTGGTTCCCCTGGGGTTCTATTTCTCCCTCGGGAAGATGTTTCTCACCGACGAGGAAGAGGCGCGGCAAATGGTGGAGAAGATTCCTCCCGGACAACTCTTTTTTGAGACCGATGAGTGGGAAAAGCCTGTGGAAGATATCTATGCACGATATGCCCTGATCAGCGGCCTTGGAGAAGAGGCACTCAGGGAGCAGATCATGTGGAATTTCCGGAAGGTTTTTATACGGCAATGAATGGGGATGAAAGAACCAGGTTGCTGATAGGGGACGCCAGTGCTGCGACCCTCTCAGCGGCCCATGTGCTGGTGGTGGGACTCGGCGGCGTGGGGGCCTATGCCGCCGAAATGTTGTGCCGTGCCGGAGTGGGGGCCCTCACCATCGTTGATGGCGATGTCATCGAGGAGAGCAACCTCAACCGTCAGCTACCGGCTTTGACCTCCTCTATCGGTCAGCCCAAGACGGAAGTGATGGCCGCCCGGCTCCTCGCCATTAATCCGGAATTGCGGCTTACCCTGGTGAACGAGTACCTCCGCGATGAACGTACCACCGAAGTGCTCCAAAGCGCCCCTTTCGACTATGTAGTCGACTGTATCGACACCCTCTCGCCCAAGACCTTCCTGATTTACTACGCCGTGCAACTGGGATACCGGGTCATCTCCTCGATGGGTTCCGGAGGGAAAATGGATCCTTCGCAGGTCGCGGTGGCCGACATTTCGAAAACCCGCGACTGCAAACTGGCGCGGATGGTGCGCAAGCGCCTTCACCGGCTGGGCATATTCAAGGGTGTCAAGGCGGTATGGTCCCCCGAAGAGGTGCCTGCTGAGGCCATCCGCCTCGAAGCGGGACTTAACAAAAACTCTACGGTGGGCACCATCAGCTATATGCCTCCCATTTTTGGCTGCTTTATCGCCAGCGAGGTGATCCGTGACCTGATGGGCTGATCTGCCGCTCACTCCCGGGGTGACGAGCAATCCTATTCCCGTCAGTTCCCCCAGCGAAGATCCTTGATCAGATCGGGTGCGGCGCTTTCGTAAGATGCGGCACTGTCGGCCGGACCACCCGTATATTTCTGGTAATTCGGATAAGAGCACAGCAGATAACCTTCGACCTGAGCATTGGTGCCGATATTTCCTTTCTGATCAATGACGAGGGTTTTGGCAGGCGCCTGGTTATTTTCAACCCAGTCGATCAGCAGATCCATATTATGCCCGGAATTGGGGGCCGCCAGGGATTTCACCTCTATGGATTCCCCGTTTCCGTTTTCAGAGGTACTTCTTCCCGATAACATGTGATTTCCGTTCGGAACCACATACAAACGGGCAAACAGGTCGAGTTTATCCTGTCCCATTTCGTCGATCAGGGATTGGTAATAATCCATTTGGGCACCTGAGGAGGCGATATTGTC
>CAYWUJ010000026.1:23679-37575 GCA_964461455.1 uncultured Prolixibacteraceae bacterium
CGTCGATCAGGGATTGGTAATAATCCATTTGGGCACCTGAGGAGGCGATATTGTCGATAGCGCCGATTGTCATGATGATTTTACCCCCATGATTGTAGAATTCGGAAAGGTCGGGGTCGGTACTGTCAAGCCATGCAGAGAGTTCCTGCCGCCGTTGTTCCCATTTTCCGCCTTCCACATATTCCAGGGGATTTGCCGAAAGATCCTGCATCAGAAAGCCCGTAACCCCCAGAATTCCCATGTTGCTATACACCGGGGCATCGGCACTGGCTCCTTCCTGTCCCTTGAACCTTGTATCGGTGATCATGCCGAACCCGGCAGGTTCGGTCGTCGGGGTCCACATGCCGAAGGAGGAGACTCCGTTGGCCAGAGGATGGGCGAATTTATAGGAGCTGTAAGACATTTCCAGGGTTTTGATTTGGCCATCGGTCAGTTTTTCCGAGGTGGAATTTCCCTGAGCACCGGGATCCTCATTTTCTGAAACCCTTAGTCCTGCCCAGGGGTCTTCCGGTCCGGTACCATCGTGGATATTGAAAATCTGACGGGCAGCCACATAATTGCTGATGATCCCATCGGGCAATCCATCAAGGTGATCGGTCTGCCGCATAAATTCCCTGGTGATGGCTTTGGCTTTTGAGGTGGGGATCCAGTTTTCTTCAGGGATTTCCTGAATTCTGATGAGAACCGGCCCCAGCATCAGGGTGGAGAAATTCACGATGGGCACATTTGCGATAATTCCTTCATAATCCGTAGGATACCGTTGGGCCACTGTGAGGGCTTCGCGTCCTCCGTGGGAGTGGCCTACGTAATAGTTGAATTCCGGTTCGGCGCCATACACTCTCTTGAGGATGACCATGACCGCATCGTGCGTTTTCTTCATCTGCATATATCCCAGGTTCCTGATGGCTTCCTCATGGAGTGCCCATTCGTCGCCGGTGGTCGGGCCTGTCGCCAGGTGTTTGACCGGCGGTGCCCCGGGAAAGCGCATTCCGGCCGATTGGTGGCCTGCGTCGCTGCCGTATAATGCGAATCCTTTTCCAAGCATCGGATGAGGCCCTTCACCGACCGTGATGGTTCCGTTCATACCACCGCCACCTTGCTGCATCGAACGTTTTGACCACTTCTCCGGAAGCAGCACCCTGAAATTGATGGGCCAACCCTCAGGATCAACCGGCATGATCGACCCCTCCACCACTGCGTAAGCCGGAGCGGCCTGAGTAGCTTCCACCCAGCGGGCAGGACAGAGGACAACCGATTTGACAGGTTCGCCAATATCAGAGGCCGGAATGGATGATCCAGCTTTCACGATATCCTTGGCGCTGATGGTAATTTCTGTGTGGGCTCCCTGGCTGAAACATTTTAAGGTAATCAGCATGAAAAGGGAAACCATGGCGGTCAAAACATTTTTCATAATAGTCTTTGGAATGGCAGATTTTTAAAAGTGTTCCTAAATTTGTATCCGTAAAAGTATAAAAAAACCCACAATCAGGAGTGGTTCCAAGAAACATAATATGATGGCATCGGACTGGAAAGAGAGACTGGGGGTGGTGTACAGCACCAATCCGGAATTCCAATTTCAAAAGGAAGCGGAGGGAACGGCAGCAACCCTTCCCCCTGAGAAGCAGGACCTGCGTGTACGGCTGGACAGGAAGCAGCGCAAGGGAAAATCGGTGACCCTGATCACCGGATTTCAGGGCAGTGATGCCGCCCTTCAGGAGCTGGCCCGGTGGCTGAAGACCAAACTGGGAGTGGGAGGCTCGGCCAAGGAAGGGGAGGTCATTATCCAGGGCGATTTTGTGCAGCGGGTGCTCGACCTGCTGGCGCAGGGGGGATACAAGGCCAAGAAATCGGGAGGATAATCCAAGAATCGTAAATCTTATATCTTAAGTCGTAAGTCTTAAGTCGCAAGTCGTAAATCTTAAGTCTTTAGTCTTAAATCTTAATTGTCAGGTGTTTACAGTAATGTTTTGATGAAGATCCAGGTCATCCACCCCGAGGCGATCAGTTTGAGCAGTACGCCGGTTAAGAATCCGGCGAAGGAGCCGAATCCGGCATACATGGCATCACCCGACTGTTTTCCGGAGGTAAGTTCCCCGATGACCGCCCCGGCAAAGGGGCCGATGATAATTCCGAAGGGGGGAAAAATGAAGAGACCCACGACGAGTCCGATGACACTTCCCCATACTCCCCGTTTGCTGGCGCCGAATTTCTTAGCGCCCCAAACCGGCACCAGGTAGTCGAGCAGGGTAACCACGATCACGACGATGGCCCAGATGATCAGCAGCCTGGTGGATAGCTGATGCCTTGCCGTGAAGTGCAGGACCAGCAGGGCGGCATAACTCAGTGGTGGTCCCGGCAGTGCCGGCAACACGCATCCCATGATTCCCGCTAGAAGCAGCAGGATCCCCAAACCGATCAAAAAGTAATCCATAATTCTTCTTTTTATAACTTATTACAGGCTGCGGAATTCAGAGCCCAACAGCTCAATTGATACTGCTATTTCTGTTCACCACCATCATCATGGTCAGGGCACCTCCGGCCAGGAGGGCACTGATGCCCAGTACCGTGGCGATAGACCAGGTGGAGAGGAAGGAGGCGCCAATCTCCTCCTGAAAAGTGATCGCCAACAGGACCAGCAGGTTATTGATGGCATGGCCGGCAATGCACAGATAGATATTGCGGGTGCGTATCATCAGCCATCCCAGCAGAAGACCCAGCACAAAGGTGGCCGGGAACTGCCAGGGATTGAGATGGAACAGGGCAAATAAAAGTCCGGAGTAAAAAATGGCCTTTGCGGGGCGATAGTTTCTCATGAGTCCGTGCATGATGACTCCCCTGAAGATCAGCTCCTCCACGATGGGGGCGATGACCACCACTTTCATGAAGGCGCCCCAGAACCCGAAGTCGTTGTCGAAAATGCGTCCGAACATCTCCCAGAACCACATGGGAGGGGGAATCAGTTTTTCCACGCCGGCGTTGACCACGTTGAGCCACTGCTGGATTCCCAGAAAAAAGAGAATCAGCAGGAACGGGAGCCACGGACTGAAGCGGCGGAGAGGAAAGACCTCGCCAACGGGATTCCCGGTTTTACGGAACCCATACCACAGGATGAAGACCACGGAGCCCACGCCCAGCAGAATCTTTTTCAGGGGATGATAGAGGAACTCGGTATCGCGGGAATAGTCAATCATAGCCAGGGGAAAATCAACGAGGGCCTGGATGAAGATGTAGAGGACCACCAGATGAATAGCCTGCATAACCGTGGGGTAGGGTCTTTCCCCCATCACAGATCCCTGTTCCGCCGGAATATCGTATTTCGTGTTCTCCATAACTCAGCCGTTCATCAACACTCTTGTCTCATTGTTCATTTTCAATATTCCAATAACGCCATTCAGCCGTAATAAGTTTTCAGACTCCGGAACTCCATTTCCCCGGCATCGCATTTCTTTAGGGTCTTACGGTCATTCCGTGTCTTCGAGGTATTTGCGGTAGAGGTCAGGCCTGAGCAGCCGGGTGCGATCGAGGGCCTGCTGGTGCTTCCAATCGTCGATCAGCTTTTCGTTTCCGCCCAGAAGGAGTTCAGGCACCTTCCAGCCGTTGTACTCGGCCGGACGGGTATAGACGGGCGGACTGAGAAGGTTGTCCTGGAAGGAGTCGGAGAGGGCGGAGGTTTCGTCGGAAATGGCTCCGGGAAGGAGCCTGACGATGCTGTCGGTGATCACCGCAGCGGCCAGTTCACCGCCTGTGAGGACATAATCCCCGATAGAGATCTCCCGGGTCACCAGGTGCTCCCTGATGCGGTGGTCGATGCCCTTGTAATGTCCGCAGAGAATGATCAGGTTTTTCTTCATTGACAGGTTATTGGCCTCCTTCTGGTTAAAGAGGATCCCGTCGGGGGAGGTGTAAATGACCTCGTCATACTCGCGTTGTGATTTCAGGAAATTGATGGCCGCCTCCACGGGCTGGATGGTCATCACCATGCCGGCCCCCTTGCTGTAGGAGTAATCGTCAACCTTGCGGTGCTTATCGGTGCTGAAATCCCTCAGGTTGTGCACCACGATCTCCACGATCTGTTTGTCGCGCGCCCGTCTGACGATGGAACACCCCAGGGGCCCCTCCAGCATTTCCGGCAAAACCGTAATAATATCAATCCGCATGACCTTTCTTTTCTGCAAAGATAACAAATTACCCCTTTTGCATGGAGCCCCGCTGACGCGCATCAGAGATCACAGAAATGACATTATGACACTGATCTCCAGCGGTAAACGCCATTTTGACTTGCCGTAATTCAGAAATGTCAGAAAACAGGAGTTTTTTCTCTTTTGGAACAGGAATTGATCTTTCATGGGCAACAGTGAAGAGTAAAATTTACTAACCATTAAAGAATAAGGAGAGAATAAAATGAATGCCATCAGATTTTACAACGACCCGGCCCGGACCAGCATGCTGGACGAAATGCTCAATGTTTTAGCCAACAACGATGTTCGTGAGAAATGTGCCTGCGGATGTGTGCCCGCCAATGTTTCCGAGGAAGAGGGGCAGTTCCGGATTGACCTTTCTGTTCCCGGTTTTACGCGCGAGGAGATCAAGATCAGCCTGGAGAAGAATGTGCTGACCATCAAATCGGAGAAAAAGAGCAAGGAAGAGGAAGGGAAGTATGTGCGCCGCGAGTTCGCCGCCGCCGATTTCGAGAGAAAGTTCATTCTTCCGAAGCATGTTGACACCGACAAGATTTCAGCGACGGCAGAAAACGGCATCCTGGGGATTGTGATTCCGAAGAAGGAGCAGGTGGTGGAGAAGATCACCAAGGAGATCAGCATCCAGTAAGGGGAGGAGCGACCGTTCCCTGCGGAAGGGATTCAGATATATCGCCTGTTAAAGGTGCACGAAAAAAGAGGCTGTTTCAAGAGATTGAAACAGCCTTTTTTTGATATTATCAATGCGAGACCGCTTTGAGTCCGACGATGGAGGCATCGCAAAGATCGTTATTCACTTAATCTGCCAGTTTTTTCACCATGGTCGCAGAAATTCCGTCGGACGCCACGGTCACGAATCCTGCCTTTTCATACATCCGGAAAGCGTAATTGGCTTCATCGACGCTGAGTGAGACCTGCTCATAGCCTTTCTGTTGCAGCCTTTCCAGCATGGCCGTCAGCAACCGGCTCCCGATGCCCCTCTGCCTGAAGTTGGTTTTCACCGACATGCTCACCTCGGGCGTTTGGGCATCGACAAAGCCATATCCTTTCCCGGTTTCGGGGAACAAACGGGTCCAAACGGCTCCTGCTAATTTTCCCCTGATTTCTGCTACCAGACAGTGGTCGTGATCCCTTCCGAAATCACGGAAGTAACAGGCCAGCTCAGGTAGATTAATGATTTCCCTTGGAGGCCTTTCCACCCCTTCGGGAATAAAAATGGCATCGTACATGAAATCTTCGAGGCAGGAGACTTCGCCGGGTTCCAGCTCCCTGATGGATATTTCAGGTAAAGTTGACGAAGTCTTCATACTTCCGGGAAATCCTGAAATTCTGTGATCTTCCTGATATTTAGTTCCCTTTCGGGGGACCAGGTTTTATCCAGCCGATTGCAGATTTCATAAAGCTGTAAAGCTTTTGCGAGGAAAGGTGTGGAATGGTGCTCAAATCCGATTTCAGCCAGCGTTTCAGCCAAAAGCTCAATATTTGTTACATTAAAACCAGACAGTTCTGAGAGATAAGTCTGTGTGTTTTGCTGATCCAGACTCAGTAACTTATCCAGGTCGAGGTTGGTATCACTAAGCAGCATTTCTTTAAGGTTAGCCATCTGCCATTCAGGCGCGACAGAAAAGTTTTCCTTTTCGCCACCAAAGAGCTTTTGCCGGAGAGCCCGCATGAGCACCCCGATTTTTTCAATTTCCCTGAGCAGATAATCTCTTCGTTCCATAGGTTTTGGTGAGATAAGGTCTATAATAGCAGTCTGTGCCAACCGGTTATTTCTTCGGCCGGCGTCACATCGGAAGTCAAAGGTTTGGTCATGGTGCAGGAGACGAATCCGGCGCACACCAGAAGCAAGAGCATCTTTAACCCTTTCATAGTTATTTTATTCAATAGTCAGCGTTCTGTTTTTCGGATACCTGACCGAGTACTTCAGATCGAGTTCCTTCTTTTCGGCCGGCTTGAGCTGGAAATTCCACTCTATGATACCGGTTTCGGGGTCCAGCTTACCGTTCGAAATATTGTCGGCCTTGACCTCGATCTCTTCCACCGTTGATACGGGGATCTGGTCAAAGACCGAAATTTTGACACCCTGTGCTTTGTTGTTCTTCACACTGAGAAGCCAGCTGCGGGTCTCCTCCTTTTTGCTTCCGAGGAACTGTTTGGTGGTAAACTGCTTCTGCATTTCCCGGTCGATGGCGATGCCCTTGTCCTTTCCGAGGGAAATATTCAGGGTGTCGGCCATGTACCTGACATCGAGCAGGGTCTTGCCCGTGTAGGTATCCTCGAAGTAAACGCTGGCTTCCCCTTCCAGAAGGTTGTACTTCTCCCAGTCGACGATTTGGGCGGTCAGATAGGCATTCTTGTCGATCTTCGGTGCGCAGAAATACTGGTACGTCGCAGGCAGGGAATAGCTGTCGATGTTGATGGTCAGGTTTTTCCCGTCGGAAAGCAGGGTGTAGGGCGTTTGGATCTCAAATTCGACACTGGTCTGGCGGCTCACCTGTTCCGTTTCCACCAGGTTGACGGCGGGTGCCATCTCATCACGTGTATCAGCGGGTTTTGTCCCCCGTATCTTGAGACCGGAGAGCTTGCTCTGCAAGGCCCCATCGGCAGTGCCATAACCCATAACGACCACTTCTTCCAGGGCGCGGACATCCTCCTCCAGCCTGAAATCCATCTGCGAGCTCGTGATGGGAGACTCCATCTGCCTGTAGCCGATGAAGGAGATCTGAAGAATGCCCCCTTTGGCCGGGATCGAAATGGAATAGGCCCCGTTGACATCGGCGACGGTACCGATGGAACTTCCCTTGACCATCACGGAGGCCCCGATAAGCGGTTCGCCCGATCTGGCATCCAGAATACGGCCCGAAATACGGCTGATCATGTCATCATAGGAGGGGGGCACCGTGTAGTAATTGAGATAATAGGGTTGTAACTCCCTGTAGGTGTTGGAAGTGTTGGGGTCTGATGATGACAGCCTGAGCCTCACATTTTTCCAGTCCTCACTGGTCGATTGCCTGACATTGGCCTTGTAGGTCAGTTCGGCCGGCTGGGAGATGTTCTTCACCTTGATGTCGTAGGCAGGGGTCCATCCCGCATTGGAAACGATGTATTTGATCTCAAACGGCACCTTTAAAGGACTCCTTGAATCGACGCTGACCAGGATCTCTCCGGTCGGAAACTCTTTTTTACTTTCCAGGGTAGCCAGTTGGCTTTGGATCTTTGCAAGTTCCTCAGAGAGTTTCTCCATGTTAGCCTGGCGGTCGATCTGTTTCAGCTTGATGGCGGTGATCTTTTCGGAGAAGTAAAGGTTGGCCTCTTTCAGGGCGGACAGGCTCGTTCCGGTGTTGGCGCCCCCGATGGTACTGTTGGCTTTGAGAAAGGCCAGTTCCTCATGCAGCACCTCCAGGTAAGCCCTTTCCGTTTGAATCTTCTTTTCCAGCTCCTTTTTGGTTTTTGTCAATTCCTCCCTCTCTTTCGACGGAGTTTGAAGTGACAGAAAATTATGCTGAAGATTGACCGACAGCAACGTCAGGTCCCCTTTGGCATAGACGCTCAGACTTTTTGCGTCGATAAAAGGGGAGAGGTTGACAAATTTGAGTACGGAACGGCCTGCCGGAACATCGACCGTTTTGGAACGGGTGATTTGCGCTCCGCTGAGGTATACGGTCACCTCGCTGATTTCGGACCTGATTTCCATTTCAGCCGGGTTTGCCTCCATTTCCGGCGCCATTTGTGCCGAAACATTGAGTGTCAGCGCCGTAAGGAGAATCCATAATTTCTTCATATTGAATATTTTAGTATTATTTAACTTTGTGAACTGGAAGCAGGAAAAATTGCCGTTTACAGTTCACGAATGTATAAGAAAGATATCATAAAGATGGAATTTCACATGCTATAGATCCAGAAAATCCGTGATATCGTCAATGAACCGGATGGTCCGTTCTTCGATCTGGCGGATGAGGGTACCTGGGTCGCTGAACCCGGGATCCACTGCCAGATCACATTCCAGGATAGAATCCCGGCCTTGCAGACTCTCCGGAATCCGGTAGTGTTCCCATCTCTTCTTCCTGAACAGCTCCCAATATTCCGCCTGGATGGCCTTGTTGGTTCCCGAAAGCCATGCTTCAAAACGGACATCCTCGTGGATCAGTACGATGGCGATTTTCAGACCCCTCGCTTTCATCTTTTCCGGAACCAGGGGGAAGTAGGTCATGTCCATGTAACCGAAGTAAAGGTTTCCGGGCACGGAAAATTCGGGATACCTGTTCCTGAAATGGGTGCGCAGGTTCGCCATAAACTCCATCAATCCCCGGTAAGCGGAAACGATATCCCCTTGTTTGACCAGCTTCCGGTATTCCTGAACGCAATCGTCGAAGGTTCTCATAGTACATCTGTTTTTAAATCACAACTAAGACAGAACGGCCGATGGACCGACAGGGTTGCTCCACACTGGGGACAGGTTCTTCTACGGGTTTCGAACACCAGGAAGTGGTCTGTGCCGTTCTCCCTGATCATGGCCAGGTTCTCGAAAAAGCTGGTATGGTATCTTGTGCGATACCGCTTATCGAGACTCTTTAGCCGGGTGCAGGGATATTTGGGGCATTCATGGCAAAATCCGGAAACCGTTTCCTTAAGCCGGTCACAGTTGATGATGATACAGCTCTTGCAATAGGCCGGTTTCGGGTCGCTGTCGATCCGGCAGCCCGGACAGGGATCCTTCGTCCTCATGTAGCCGATACATGATCCGCAGTTCATGCCGCAGGGAGCGATCATCCAGGGTTCGAAAACTACGTCGGTTCTATACTTCATTCATGCCGCTTATTTTCCCAGGTTGCCCGAAACTGATTACCGGTAAAACTCCAGTCTCCTGTCTTACACTGACTTTTGTACTAATATATGTACTTTTTGGGGATTTTTTCTGATTATTATGATCATTTCTGCAAAACAGCCTGCGTCAGATTTGATGCTGCTATTCGCTGTAACCAGGGGGCTGACGGCTATGTAAAGCATGGGAATAACAGGGATGGCGATGACCACCGGGAGGGGCCCGGTTTCCCGACCTCAAGGGGTACACATGCTATAAAGCACATAGTTTAAAGAAAGCAACAATTGTTTTGTATTAAGTATTGCTTATCTTTACCTATAGTGAAACACAGTATAACAGGTAAAGCACTTATGTTACCATTCATTATATTCACGATGAAATACCCATGCATCATTTATGCACCAACGTGATGAAATTGCGAAGCAATTCTTTGCGACCGCTGAAAAAGGACAATAAATGCAAAAATAACCACATGGGAAACGAAGTTCAGCGTAGCTAATTGCATGTGTTTTCAGTGATGTGCCAAATGAACGTTATAATTTAAACATGAAGTCCGTATCCAAAATCAAAATTCAACTCGCTGCTATAATAGCGCTTATAGCTATTCTTTTGTTGGTTTCCGGCTATTTTTATTATCAGAAAAAGAAGATAAATCACGAGTTTGAGAACTATAAGGAGCTGCATACCATAGGACTGCTGAAAACAGACCAATTACTTTTCTGGCTCAATGAAAGGAAGACGGAGGTCTCCTTCTTTTCCTCACACTTGCCCTATTTTCAGTATATTAGTGATGTTGTTTCGAGGAATAGTGAAAATGCAAAAGTATTTGAAAGACTAAATGCCAGGATAATTGCCGATAGTGGTTATGAAAACATTTTCATCCTGAATAAGAAACTGGAATTTTTATATAGTTACGATACGGGTTTCACTTATCTCGATACGCTTACGCAGCAGAATGTCTTGCAGGTGTTTGAGACCGGGGAATTAGCCATTCAGGATTTCTATTACTGTGAAGCACATAAGAAGCTCCATTTTGAACTTTTCGCGCCGGTTAAGGATAATGGCCAAAATATCATAGCAGTGGTCATTTTTCGTATCGATCCTGACGATTTCCTGTTTCCGCATTTTTCGGCGAGTCCGATATCGAGCTGGTCGACAGAATCCTATCTTGTAAAGCAGCAAGGGGACAGTGTGCGATATTTAAGCACTTTGCTCCATACTGACAATTCAAGACTGCAGGTGTCGGTTTCGATGGAGAATACCGGAGTAACTGCCGTGAAAGCTGTGTTGGGCACTGTAGGCATGTTGAAGGGGATGGATTACCGGGACGAAAAGGTATTCTCGGATGCCATGAAAGTGCCGGGTACCGATTGGTATATCATTACTGAAGTAGATCAAAAGGAGTTGTATTCCGGATTCAACAAACAGTTTGCCTGGCTCTTCGGTGTAATAGCGCTGCTTATACTGTTATTGGTTTCTCTAGTATCGTGGATTTATACCCGTCGGCAGAGCGGGCATCTCAAAGAGCTGCTAGAAAAGCGTTCACAGCTTTTTCAGGCCCAGGAAGAGTATGGCGCCACCCTTTACAGTATTGGTGATGGTGTGATGACCACTGACCGTGATGGGAAAGTGAAAAACCTGAATCCGGTGGCAGAAGGGTTGACCGGCTGGAAGGAGTCTGAGGCCAGGGGCAGGCCTGTTGAAGAGGTTTTTAATATTATTAATGAAGAAACCCGTGCGTCGGTCGAGAGCCCGGTCCAAAGAGTATTGCATGATGGCAGGGTGGTTGGCCTGGCCAACCAAACCCTGCTGATCTCACGGAATGGCCGTGAAACCCCCATCAGCGACAGCGGATCACCTATCAGGGATAGGGATGGTAAATTGCTGGGCGTCATCATAGTTTTTTACGATCAAACCAAGGAGAGGCTGCACCAGAAGTTAATTGAAATTCGTTTGAGGCTATTTGAATTTTCTATTCATCATACGCTGAACGAAATACTTACCCAGGTACTCGACGAAATCGGCCTGCTATTGAAAAGCCCTGTCGGGTGTGTACATCTGATCACGCCAGGCGTCAAAAAGGTATGGATGCAAGCCTGGTCATCGCATACAAAGAGTGATTTTTGTAAAGCCGGAAGTCCCGGATTGCTGTTGGACCTTGATAACGGAGATATTTGGGCAGATGCGGTTCTCCAGAAGAAACCGGTCATCCATAATGATTCACACTCTTTTGCTGACAAGAACGGTATGCCTGATGGTTATGCCGAAGTAAAAAGGAAATTGGTCGTCCCTGTATTGAGGGGTGACCAGGTGGTTGCTCTGATGGGTATAATGAACAAACCTGAGGATTACAATGAGAAGGACGTAGAAATTTTGAGCTTCCTGGCTGATATTTCATACGAGATTGCAATACAAAAGCTGAAGGAAAGCCTGTTAAGACAAAGTGAGGAAAGGTTTGTCCATCTCTATGAAAGGGCTCCCCTGGGTTATCAGTCGCTCGACGAAAACGGGAATTTCATTGAAATTAACCAGGCCTGGACCGAAACCCTTGGATACAGCATGGAAGAAGTGGTCGGCAAATGGTTTGGCGACTTCATTGATCAGAACGAAGTTGATGCCTTCACCGAAAGATTCGAAAAATTCAAACAAAACGGGAAAATCCATACCGAAGTTTTAATGGCCCACAAAAACGGCAGCAGCCGATTGATCGCATTTGAAGGGAAAATTGGTTATCGGGATGACGGAAGTGTGGAAAAAACACATTGCATCCTTAGGGATATTACCGAAAGCAGGCTGTTAGAGGAAAAGCTGAAAGAAAAAGAACGGCAGCTCTCTTCCATGGTAAGTAATCTGCCGGGGTTTATTTATCGTTGCCTGGACGATGATAACTGGACCATGATATATATCTCGGGCCAGTGTAAAGAGATTACGGGTTATGAGCCTGACGATTTAATTCACAACAGGATACGTTCATTTAAGGACATTATCAAACAGGAATATCATAAAGAGCTTCGCTTAAAAGAGGGGAAAGTCTCAGGCAACAAAGCTTTTTTCAGACATGAATATGAAATTGTCACCGCCACCGGCGAAACCAAATGGGTATATGAGCGTGGTGTGGGAGTTCACGATAAGGCTGGCAGACTGCTGTTCCTGGAAGGGTATATTGAAGATATCACCGAACGTAAGATT
This sequence comes from uncultured Prolixibacteraceae bacterium, assembly GCA_964461455.1. Lineage (GTDB taxonomy): Bacteria > Bacteroidota > Bacteroidia > Bacteroidales > Prolixibacteraceae > UBA1413. Next base: position 35,890 of record CAYWUJ010000026.1, read on the forward strand.
GCTGAAATCCAGCTTGTGGAGAGTGAGGAGAAGTTCAGGCTGATCATGGACCGCAGTGTGGACGCCATACTGCTGACCCAACCCGATGGCATCGTACTTTCGGCAAACAAGGCCGCCTGCAAACTGTTTGGAATGACTGAAGAAGAAATCCGGAAGGCAGGAAGAGCCGGTATAGTGGACCCTGACGATGCCCGTGTGGGTCAGCTGCTGTCACAACGTGACAAATCGGGATTCACTGAAGGAGAGATGAACTTTGTACGGAGAAATGGGACTAAGCTGACAGCCGAAATAACTTCATCCTTATTTAAAAACAGCAAAGGTGAGATCTTCACCAGCATGATCATCAGGGATATTTCAGAACGTAAAAAATGGGAAGAAGATTTGTTGATTGCCAAGGAGAGGGCCGAGGAAAGCGACAGGTTAAAATCTTCATTTCTGGCCAATATGAGCCACGAAATTCGTACCCCGATGAATGGAATTCTTGGTTTTCTGGATGTGTTGAGTACAGAGGAACTGGATGACCAAAGCCGGCACGAATATATGGAGGTTGTGAATATAAGCGGACAACGGCTGCTTGATACGATCAATGATATTATAGAAATCTCGAAAATTGAAGCCGGCGAACAGGAATTGAGAAAATCGGTGGTAGATATTACGGAAACGATAAAATATCATGTTAACTTTTTTAAGTTACAGGCAAAACAAAAAGGGGTTGAACTGTTTTGTACGGAAAGATATTCCTCCCCCAAAATGCTCGTTGAAACCGATAAAAACAAGCTTGGCAGTATTTTGACAAATCTGATTAAGAATGCAATAAAATTTACGGCGGAAGGGACTATAGAGCTTGGCTATCATGTAGAGAATGAATCACTTGTATTCTTTGTAAAAGATACGGGCTGCGGGATTCCTGCCGATAAATTTGAATCTGTTTTTGAACGGTTTGTACAGGCTGATATGAGTATGTCACGACCATACGAAGGTTCCGGTCTGGGACTAACCATAGCAAAAGCCCATGTGAATATGCTCGGAGGAAAAATCTGGTTGGAATCGGAGATCGGGAAGGGGAGTACATTCTATTTCTCCATTCCATACAAGTCGGATCACGAAGAAACGATAAGAGCGGTGGAGCAGATTAAATCACCCCATGAATACCCGGGTGAGATCACCATCCTGATCGCTGAGGATGATGATACCAGTTACAGGTACCTTGAGGTGATTCTGAAGAAAAGGAATGTCACCCTGATACGTGTCTTAAACGGAAGCGAAGCCATCAGGGTGTTTAAGGAAAACCCTGACATTTCTGCGATACTGATGGACATAAAAATGGCAGGCATGGATGGAATAGAAGCTACAAGGGAAATCAGGAAATTTGATAAAAAAGTGCCGATTATTGCTCAATCCGCTTATGTTTTCTCCGATGACGAAGAGATGGCCAGGCAGGCAGGATGCAGTGATTATATTGCCAAACCGATAAAATCAACCGAGTTGTTTTCTATTTTGAATAAGTATCTGATTCATTAAGTTTTTTATCAGGGGCTACTTTTCAGAGATTTCTCGGGTGTCCAGGGATATCGTTTCAGAACGGGGAGAAGATGTCGCCCTCACAGGTCAGTGACAGTTTGTGCATGGCCCGGGTGACGGCCACGTAGAGCATGCTGCGGTCGATTTCGGTCTTGTAGTTTTTCC
>CAYWUJ010000027.1:0-37388 GCA_964461455.1 uncultured Prolixibacteraceae bacterium
GCCTCCCCGGGAATTCCGGAAAACCACCTGGTCGCCCATGAGCAGATCAGGCTTCCGGGATATAAAAAAGAAGAGGCCCCGGTCCCCGCAGGAATGGTCACCCTGGCCGAAGACAACAGCACCCTGATTTTCACTGGAAAAGATTTCAAGGCCACCATCTCAAAAAGTGACGGCAGGCTGGCCAGCTACCTCTACAAGGGCACTGAACTGATCATGCAGGGCTACGGCCCGAAACCCGATTTCTGGAGGGCTCCCACCGACAACGACTTCGGCAACCGGATGCCCTTCCGCAATATCAACTGGAAAAAGGTGACCCTGAACCCCCGGCTCCGGAATCTGACCACTATAAAAAACGACCACGGCAGCTATTCGGTCACCGCCATCTGGGACCTCACCGAAACCTCCTCCTCCTTCACCACACAATACACGGTACAGGGCGACGGATCGGTCAAATTCACCAATACCCTCGAGGCCTCAGACACCGAAAAATCAGATATTCCCCGTGTCGGCATGGTCCTTTGCCTTCCTCCGGAATTCGATCGGCTCACTTACTTTGGCCGGGGACCTCATGAGAACTATAACGACCGCAATGTGTCGGCCTTCGTGGGTCTTTATTCCGGAAATGCAGCCGGCCAGATGGTGCCCTACGTCAGGCCCCAGGAGAACGGCAACAAAACCGGAATCCGCTGGGCCGCCCTCACCAATGCCGCAGGCAGAGGATGGATGGCCGTCAGCAACGGCCCCGGCGAAGGTTTTGAAATGACCGCCATGCCTTACCTGTCGGAAGATTTTGACGCCCGCAACGGCGTTGATTACGGTCCGATCGAGAAGGAACAGAAACACCCGGCCGATGTGAAAAAACAGGACCTGGTGCGCTGGAACATCGACCTGGGACAGCGCGGCGTGGGCGGCGTCGACAGCTGGGGCTCCCTGCCCCTCGAAAAATACCGATACCCTGCCGGCCAAACGTACCACTACAGCTTTACCCTGGTGCCCCTTGATGATGATGATCCCGACCATCTCATCCCTTCAGGCAAAAGACAGAGATGAAAGGAAGAGGACCTATGCCCACAAAAAAAAGAGGAGCTCAACAGCTCCCCTTTTTCAAATGTTAACCCCCAAACACACAATGTCAGATCGATATCTGACGTGAAGTGCTGCAAAGTAAATGCAATTTTTTATTATTCCGCCAAAGTTTTAAAAAATATTTTAAACTTTTTTATGCACCTCTCCATCATCGGAAAGCAGAAACCATGGTGCGCACCGTCAGCACTTCATTCAGCTTTTCGGGGGTGAGGGCCGTTTTCAGGGTGACTTTCACCTCCTGTGCCGGTAGCATATCGAAGTAGTTATCAGAGAAAAAGCCTTCCTCATCGCCGATCTGCAGGTAGACGTTCCTGGCCAGCTTATCGGTCGTCAGCGTGATTTCATAGCCATCGGTGATCTTCCGGGTGGCGAAACCGACCTGGGGATCGGGCAGTTGCAGTTCCTTGAAAGGTTTCAGGAACAGCAGGTTGGAGGAGAGGTTCTTGTCACCCTCCATCAGTTCGGCCACCAGGACCACCGAGGAGAGGTCGGCCCCTGCGGCGAATTTCTCCAGGTTTTCGCCGAATACCAACGTACTGGCATTGGCCACCGCCGTCACCTCCGTCTCATATTTGCGGACTTCGTTCCCTTCAAAGTCAAGGAGCCGCAGGCGCAGCATCCCCTGCTTTTCCGTCAGGTGGTCGTTGATCACCGCCACTTTCACTTCTTCGCCTTCCCTGTAGGGAGAAATCAGCAGCGGCTCAAATCCCTTCTTCACATAATACTGGAGGGCTTTCCACTTCTGGTAGTAATCGGTGGAACTCCACGATGCCACCGGCCATACGTCGTTAATCTGCCAGTAAAGGCTGCCCATGTTGTAAGGGGCGGCACGACGATGCCCCTCCAGTCCGAACTTGATTCCCTCGGCCTGCAACACATGGTTGGCATATAAAAACGACCCGAAATCCTTCGGTTTGTCGTATTCCAGCAACATGTAATATTCGATGGTTTCGTTGCCGATCGAAGAGCGCTGGTGCGACTTCATCACCTCTGAATAAATGTCATGGTCTTCAGGTTCGGTGTACTTACGCACCGAGGCTATTTCGGGGAACGACTGGAAACCATACTCACTCATGAACCGCGCAATATGGGTGGCATAGGTCTCAAAGGGGGCCTTACCCCACCATACACCCCAGTAATGCTCGTCGCCATTCACCAGGTCGGCGGGAATGCCGGTACCCGACGAGGGACTCGATGACCAGTAGCTGCGTGAAGGATCCAGTTCGCTCACCACTCCGGGAAGAATGGTGTGGAAGATATCCTCATACGCCTTCCATATTTTGGCGGCATTCTCAGGATTCTTAGCCTCTTCATTCCCTTTCCATCCCCAGCCGTACCATGCCGACAGGATCTCGTTATTGCCGCACCACAACCCGATACTGGGATGGTTGCGCAACCTTTTCACATTATCGATGGCCTCCTGCCGCACATTTTCCAGGAAAGCCTCATCACCGGGGAACATCGCACAGGCAAACATGAAATCCTGCCATACCAGAATCCCGGCTTCATCGCAGAGATCATAAAAAAGATCCTCCTCATACACGCCTCCACCCCAGATGCGGATCATGTTCATGTTGGAAACACGGGCGGTCTCCACGACATTGCGGTATTTTTCAGGAGTCACCCGCGGCAGGAACATATCGTTGGGAATATAGTTGACCCCCTTCATAAAAACGGGGACCCCGTTGAGCTTGAAGTAAAAGGAGGTTCCCTGGTCATCCTTTTCCCTGATTAGCTCGAGGGTGCGTATGCCGATACGGGTGGTTTCCGAGGTGGCAGCCCCCTCCTTTTCCAGGGAACCCGTGATATTATACAGATGCGCCTTTCCCAGTCCGTTGGTCCACCATAGCTCGGGATTCGCGATTTCAAAGGCCACATCGTAAAGGTGCACGCCCTTTGTCAACTCCACAGGTGAGGAGGCCAGCACTTTTCCATTGCTGGAAACCGTCAGCAGGGCCTTCCCCTCCTCTTCGGCCTCAATTTCAAAGGCGGCCTTCAGGGAAGCTTTCTCTTTGGTCACACTTTCCTGGGCAATGTGGAGATTGGTGATGCGGGCGTCGTCCCAGGCTTCCAGATAAACAGGGCGCCATACGCCGCTGGTCACCAGCCGCGGACCCCAGTCCCATCCGAAATGGTAGCCTGCCTTCCGGGTGTATACACTCACCATTTTGCCGCCTTCCACTTCGCCGGTCACCGCCTGGTCATTGTCCGACACAGGAATCACATAGGGATAGGCATCGTACTTCTTCAGCCCTTCCACAACAGGCGAACGGAAGAGAAGGGTGAGTTCGTTCTCCCCCTCTTTCAGCAATGGTTTGACATCGGCCTTCCACTCCCTGAACATGTTATCGGCCTTCAGCACCTCCTGGCCGTTGACCTTCACTTCGGCATAGGTGTCCAATCCCATAAAATGCAGGACTACGCGGTCTTTGGCCAACATGGCGGCGTCTGCCCCGAAGGTGGTGCGATACTCCCAGTCCACCTTGTCAATCCACTGCACATCACGCTCATTCAGCCGGAAATAGGGATCTTCAATCTTACCGTTGGCCATCAGGTCGGTATGTACCGTCCCCGGAACTGTCGCCGGAAGCCATTCATCGCTGCCAGCCTGCCGGAACTGCCACTGGCCCTTGATCTCTTCTGAGGTCATCATCTCACTCTTTTCGGTGTTACATCCCGGAAATATCGCCAGGACGATAATAATAAACATTAAAAAAATCCTTTTACGCATATGATTTGAATGTTAAGTCCTTATAATTAAAGAGGTTGCCCCGCAAAAGGAACAACCTCTCTTTCAGCTGCCCGGATAGATTATTTCTTCATCTCCGTGTTGATTTTAAAGGGCAGGTAGAGCGGACAAAACCTTACAACTCCCGTGATCAGCGGAATAAGGCCTATCAGTCCCCACCAGTTCCTGTAATACAATCCCAACAGAAGAATTAAAATTCCGGCAATGATTCTGACCAGTCGGTCGGTCGCTCCTACATTACATTTCATACGCTTAAACTATTACGTTATTCTGGTTAATCCTGTGTAACGTAATTTGCCGGAATAAGTTCGTGCCGTGACTCTCTCATTTAACCGCGTACGGCAGAGATTCCGGGGAGGTCCCTTCCTTCGAGGTATTCGAGGAGGGCGCCCCCTGCGGTGGAGATATAGGAAACGCCATCGGCGAACCCGAACTGGTTAACGCAGGCCACCGAGTCACCGCCGCCCACCAGGGAGAAGCCTCCCTTGCTGGTGGCCTCGACGATGGCCTGACCTACGGCTATCGAACCGGCAGCGAATTTCTCCATCTCGAAAACACCCACGGGACCGTTCCAGAGGATTGTCCCTGAATTGGCAATCACCTCTTTGAAGAGAGCTATTGACTTGGGACCGGCATCGAGGCCCATCCATCCTTCGGGGATTTCTCCGGCAGGACATACCATGGTGTTGGCATCGTTCGAGAAAGCATCGGCAGCCACCACATCGGTAGCCATAATAATGTTGACCCCCTTGGCTTTGGCGGCCTCCTCAATGCGGATGGCGGTTTCGAGGAATTCAGCCTCACAAAGGGAATTGCCGATCTGGCCCCCGCGGGCCTTGATGAAGGTGAAGGTCATCCCCCCGCCCAGAATCAGGTTATCTACTTTATCCAAAAGGTTCTCGATGATGGTGATCTTCGTGGAGACCTTGGCACCTCCCATGATGGCCGTCAGCGGACGCTGCGGTTTCGTGAGCACCTTGTCGAGGCTCTCCAGTTCACTTCCGATGAGGTAACCAAACATCTTGTCATTGGGGAAGAACTGGGCAATCACTGCCGTGGAGGCGTGAGCCCTGTGAGCCGTCCCGAAGGCATCGTTAACCCAGCAGTCCCCGTTCAGGGAGAGCTGACGTGCAAATTCCACGTCGCCTTTTTCCTCTCCCTTGTGGAAGCGGAGATTCTCGAGAAGAAGAGCCTCCCCGGGCTTCAGGGCATGGCACATGGCCTGCACCTCTTCACCAATACAGTCGGGAGCCAGCTTCACCTCACCCCCCAGAAGTTCTCCCAGATGCCCCACCAGGTGACGCATGGAAAACTTATCCTCGGGACCTGCTTTCGGACGACCAAAATGCGACATGATCACCGGCGAACCACCGGCTTCCATCACCTTCCTGATCGTGGGCAACGCCGCCCTGATGCGGGTGTCGTCGGCGATCACAAAATTCTCATCCAGGGGGACATTGAAATCAACACGAATCAACGCCTTCTTGCCTGAAAAGTCATATTTTTCTATCGTCTGCATATGAAAGATTTAGATTATTTGTTTGATCAAAGGTAGGAAAATTCAGGGAATTCCCCCAGTGCCCCGCCCTGCCCTTCCGCAATTTAATGTACAAATAATCTGAAAATTCCGGCGGAAACCCCTATTTTTGGCCTTTCCGTTTCCGGAAGGAAAATTAACCAGCTTCAGCGATTGCCCATGTTTTTCAGTGACATCATCGGACAGGATAAAATCAAGGAGCGGCTGATCCGCTCGGTGCATGAGGCGAGGATCAGCCATGCCCAGCTCTTCTCGGGGCCCGAGGGTACCGGAAAGGCAGGCCTGGCCATCGCCTATGCCCAGTACATCTCATGCCGCAACAAGAGCGAAACCGACAGTTGCGGGGTCTGCCCCTCCTGCCGCAAATTCTCGAAACTGGCGCACCCCGATCTTCACTTTGTCTTTCCCATCACATCCAAAAAAAACTCGTCAGCCAAAGTGACCTGCGACGATTACATCGCCCCCTGGCGGGAAATGGTACTGGCATCGCCCTATTTCAGCCTCAACCAGTGGATGGCCGCCATCGAAGCCGACAATGCCCAGGGAATCATCTATTCGCACGAAAGCGACTCGATCATCCGTAAACTGAGCATGAAATCCTTCGAAGCGGAATTCAAGACCATGATCATATGGCTGCCTGAGAAGATGCACATAGTAGCCGCCAACAGGCTCCTGAAGCTGATCGAGGAACCCCCCGACAAAACCCTGTTCCTGCTGGTCACCGAGGATGAGGAGGCGATGTTGCCCACCATCCTCTCGCGCACACAAATCCTCAGGGTTCCCGGCATTGACGACACCTCAATGATCAACGCCCTCAGGAACAGGGGAGAACAGGATCCCGAAACCCTGGCCGAGATGGTCCACCGCGCCGGAGGCAGCTTCCTCAAAGCCCTGGAATATACCCAACCCGGAGAAGACAAACTCCGCTTCTTTGATTTTTTCCAGAAAATCATGCGTTTCGCCTGGAAGGGAGAAGTCCTTGAACTCCTCACCCTGGCAGAGGAACTCTCCGATATGGGCAGGGAACGGCAAAAGGAGTTTTTCCTGTATGCCCTGTTGCTCACCAGGGAGTATTTTATGATGAACCTGGGAAACCCTTCCCTCCTGTATATGACCAGGGATGAAAAAGAATTCGGGATTAAGTTTTCCCGCTTTATCAACGAGAAGAACATCATTCCCTTCAGGGAGCTGTATGAGGAGGGATACCGCCATATCTCCATGAATGGAAGCGCAAAAATCATTTTCACCGATACCCTGCTGAAAACCGTCAGGCTCATCAGAAAATAAAAAGCGGGGATAGCCCTGTTAAGGACAGGGGAGGTTTCACGGTCAGCCCCCATTCCGGAAAGCGCCGGGTGGGGTTACCATGAAAGCGAATTCGACTGAAGGTATTCATATACTTCAGTTTATTATTAATTTTGCACACGCATGCAGTGTTCCTGACCCCGGAAGAGTGGATGCATTAAACGTTTTGGATTGAAAAGGATGGAATATATAGACAGAGGAGTTTGCGATAACATGGAATCAGGGTGTACCCGTCTGGGAATCACCGACTGGCTTGCCGATGTTCCCAACGTGCTGAATCCCGGGCAGATCGTGGAAGTCAGGTTCAAGAACACCCGCAAGGATTATTACCGCAATGTCAACGACCTGATCCTGAAACCCGGAGACCTGGTCGCCGTCGAAGCCACCCCGGGTCATGATATAGGAGTGGTTTCCCTGACTGGTGACCTGGTATACCAGCAGATGAAAAAACACAAAGTGTCGTTCATCAACGGGGAATTCCGCAAGATTTACCGCACTGCCAAGCCCGTCGACATTGAAAAATGGCGGGAAGCCATCACCCAGGAGCATAAAACCATGATCAAGTCACGGCAGATAGCCGCCGACCTGCGCCTGAACATGAAAATCGGGGATGTGGAATACCAGGGCGACAAGACCAAGGCCATTTTCTACTATATCGCCGACGAAAGGGTCGATTTCCGCCAGCTTATCAAAATCCTGGCCGACCAGTTTCATATCCGCATTGAGATGAAGCAGATCGGCGCCCGCCAGGAAGCCGGGCGTATCGGTGGTGTCGGCCCCTGCGGGCGGGAACTCTGCTGCTCTACCTGGATCAGCAACTTCATGTCGGTAACCACCAACTCGGCACGCTACCAGGATATCTCCATGAACCCCCAGAAGCTGGCAGGCCAGTGCGGAAAACTCAAATGTTGCCTCAACTTTGAAGTCGACACCTACCTCGATGCTCAGCGTGACTTTCCCCCCACCAACATTCCCTTGGAAACCGAAAAGGGAAGGTTCATATTCCAGAAAGCCGACATTCTCAGCGGCATCTACTGGTATTCGCAGCAGAGCGGCGAGGCGGCCTCCAGCCTGGTTCCCATTCCCGTGAACAAGGTGAAGGAGATCCTCCGCATGAACAGTACCGGCCGAAGAGCCGACAAACTGTCCGTGGAAACGGCACAACCCCGCGAGAAAGAACAGGAGACCTTCCAGAATATGGCCGGACAGGAGAGCATCAGCCGCTTCGATACCGATGATGCTTCACGGAGAAGAAAGAAAAACCCCCGGAAATCAGGTTTCAGGAGGGGCCCGCGATGAGACCCCTGATGGTCAGGATCTCCGGAATTTCCCTGGCGGTTTTGCTGGCATTGGCCATCGTCGCCTGTGACCCCTCCAGGGTCTTCGACGAATACCGCCCTGTTCCCGGCACCTCCTGGAATGCCGACTCGGTGGTCACTTTCAACTTCAGCATCGCACGCACAAACCAGAACAACAACCTCTGGTTCAACATCAGGAATGATAAAAATTATGAGTTCAGCAACCTCTGGCTGTTCGTCACCATAGTGCCCCCCTCGGGAGCAGCCGTCACCGATACCGTACAGGTCATCCTCGCCGACCCCGCGGGAAAATGGCTGGGCAGAGGCTTCACCGGAACGTACGATAACCGCCTTATTTACCGGAGAAATGTCTTTTTCCCCGAATCGGGAGAGTATTCCCTGCACATCCGTCATGGCATGAGACCCCAAAACCTCGGCGGCATCACTGACGTGGGCGTCAGAATTGAAAAAGTCAACTAATCTGCAGGAGGTGGGAAAAAACAAGCTTTCTAAATTCTCCGAGATGCAGCACTTCCGGAACCTGTTCCAGCCCTCCTACGAAGAGTTGCTCAGGGGCGAATTTCCCTGCCGGGGGAAGTGGGGCGGCTTCTGGTTCGGGAACGACCGGCCCATCATCGCCGAACTGGGCTGTGGAAAAGGGGAATATACCGTCACCCTGGCAGCTAAAGATCCCGGGAAAAACTACATCGGTATCGACATCAAGGGAGCCCGCATGTATTCAGGCGCCCGCGAAGCCCTCGAAAAGGATCTTCCCAACGTGGCTTTCATCAGAACAAAAATCGAAAATACCCCCCTGCTCTTCGATTCCGGGGAGATCAGCGAAATCTGGCTCACCTTCCCCGACCCGCAGCTCAAAAAAGTGAAGAAAAGACTCACCTCCACCTTTTTCCTCCGCCGATATTTACAATTCCTGCAGCCGGGAGGGGTGATCCGCCTGAAAACCGATTCTGTGTTCCTGTACGCCTACACCCTGGCGCTGGTCAGGCTCAACCGGTTTGACATCCTCGTGGCCACCGACGATCTTTACGCCTCGGAGGCAGCCGATGAAGTGCTCTCAATACGAACCTTTTACGAAAAACAGTGGCTCGACAGGGGCATTGCGGTGAAATACCTGGCCTTCCGGCTCTCCGGGGAGCACGAACTTCTGGAACCGGGTGAAGATTTTGAAAAAGAAGAGTACCGCAGTTTTGGCCGGAGCGCCCGCACCTGACCACCATGAAAACCATGAACGATATCTACAGCCGCATATATGACATTGTCAGACAGATACCTCCGGGAAGGGTGACTTCCTACGGCGCCATAGCCGCATGTATCGGCACTTCGGGGGGAGCCCGCCTGGTGGGATGGGCCATGAACGCTTCCCATCACCTTCCGGAAGTCATCCCCGCACACCGTGTGGTCAACCGCAACGGCCTCCTCACCGGAAAACACCACTTCGGCAACCCCGGTGTTATGCAGCAACTCCTCGAAAGTGAAGGAATAGAAATCGTTAACGACCAGATTATCCATTTCGGGGAAAAATTCTGGGACCCCGCCGGTGAACCCGGAAACAGAGTAAACAGGGATCCGGGCTGCCCCGGCCACTCTTTAACGAATATTCATGAGTGACATTGGTCAATACACCACGTCTATGATTAACTTTAAACGTAATATTAAATCAGGAAAATATGAATGAAATTCCCAAGAAACTCATCGTTCCCCGCAATGTGACCGACGCCCTGAAGGGGGTGGTCTACCCCGGGGGCACCCAGGATATCGTCACCCTGAACATGGTCCAGGAGATCAGGATTGCCGGGCAGAAAGTCAATTTTACCCTGGTTTTCCAGCGTTCCGATGATCCTGAGATTCCCCGGGTGGTGGAAGCCTCCGAGGAGGCGATTCTCAGGAACCTGGGGCCCGAAACCGGCATCAGGGGGAACATTGCCGTCAAGTTCATCCACGACATGGAGAGGCCTCTGCTTCCGGGGGTGAAAAATATCATTGCCGTTGCCTCGGGCAAGGGCGGGGTGGGCAAATCGACCATCGCCGTGAACCTGGCGGTGGCCCTGGCCAGGAGCGGTGCTTCCGTGGGACTGATCGACGCCGATATTTTCGGACCTTCCATCCCCAAAATGTTCGGAAGCGAGGACGTGCGCCCGGCCGCCAAAAAAGGGGGTAACCGCGACCTGATCGTCCCGGTCGAGAAATTCGGGGTGAAGTTCCTCTCGATAGGCTTTTTCGTGGACCCGGGCAGCGCCCTGATCTGGAGGGGGCCCATGGCTTCCAACGCCCTGAAGCAGCTGATCGCCGACGGCGACTGGGGAGAACTCGATTACCTGCTCATTGACCTGCCCCCGGGAACCTCCGACATCCACCTCACCCTGGTACAGACCCTTCCCGTGACCGGAGCCGTCATCGTCACCACCCCGCAGGCCGTAGCCCTGGCCGACGCCATCAAGGGCGTCAGCATGTTCCGCAGCAAATCGATCGACGTTCCGGTGCTGGGAATCGTGGAAAACATGGCCTGGTTCACCCCCGAAGAACTTCCTGACCATAAATATTATATCTTCGGAAAAGAAGGCGGGAAAAAATTCGCCGACGACGAAGGATTGGTATTGCTGGGTCAGATTCCCCTGGTGCAGAGCATCCGCGAAGGAGGCGACGACGGCCTCCCGGCAGCTGCCGATGGCACCTCCATCACCGGAAAAGCCTTCGGCGACCTCGCCGGAATGGTCATCCGCGAACTGCAAGTCCGCAATTCCAGGATGGCGCCCACCCAAAAGGTGGTCATCACCCGCAAGTAACCCCTCCCGGCGACGCCGTTCCTCCTTCATCGGGCAGGAAATTCGCCGCCGGGTGTGCAATATTTTCAGGACATCAGAGTTTATTTGTACAGAAATTCAAGGATCTGTTTGAAGAGAGGTTTTTACTATACAGCGCTGATTATTCTTCTGGCCGCCATTCTCCAGGGATGTTCCACGGAGAAGAATACCCGTGCCTCGAGGGCATACCATAACCTGACCTCAAAGTACAACATCTACTTTAACGGCAGGGAGAGCCTCAGGGCCGGACTGAAACGGATGGAGGAGAATGTCCAGGACGATTTCACCCAGATCCTTCCTGTATATCTCGAGAGTTATCCGTCGGCGGGGAGCACCTCGCGTGCCGACATGGACAACGCCATACTGAAGGCCAACAAACTCATCCAGACCCGCTCAATCACAAAAAAGCCCCGGCGCCAGCGGATCAGGAGCCGTGCCTACCAGCAATTTGCCAGCCGCGAGGAGTTCAACAATTGGGTCGACGACAGCTACCTGATGGCCGCACAGGCCTATTTCTACCAGCATAACTTCACCTTGGCCACCGAGAATTTCGCCCTGATCACCCGGAAGTACCCCGAGGAAAAGATCAAATACGACGCCTTGGTGTGGCTCATCAGGAGCTACAGCGAGCAGGAGCGTTTCGCCGAAGCCCAGGAGGTCATGCTGGCCATGCAGTCGGACCGCCTCTTTCCCCGCCGCCTCGAAAAAGAGCTGGCCAAGGCTGCCGCCGACATGTTCCTGAAACAGAAAGAATACCAGGAAGCCCTCAAGTACCTCGGCATAGCCCTGAAAAAGAGCACTAACGGCAAGGAAAAGGCACGCCTCCAATATATCATGGCCCAGCTCTACCGTGCAACAGGCAACGATGCTCAGGCCACGGCAGCCTATAGAGCCGTGGGAAAACACAACCCTCCCTTCAAAATGGCCTTCAACGCCAAAATCAACGCCGCGGGTATGTTTTCAGGCGTGGGAGATCCCGGGAAACTCAAAAAGGAACTCCGCAAAATGCTCAGGGATGAGAAAAACCTCGAATTCCGCGACCAGATATACTTTGCCCTTGCCAATATCTTCCTGAAAGAAGGCAACCAGGAGGAGGCCGTTGAGAATTACCGCAAGTCGGTAGCCACCAGTATCGATAACGACCATCAACTGGCGCTCTCTGCCGTTACCCTGGCCGACCTCTACTTCCGGGAAAAAAGTTACAAGGAAGCGCAGGCTTATTACGACAGTGCGGTGATGGTCCTCGATGAGGACTATCCCGGGTATGACCGGCTCAATACCCTCCATGAAGGACTGACCCGCCTGGTCGATAACCTGACGGTGGTGGAGGTTCAGGACAGCCTCCAGAAGCTGGCCGTCATGCCCGAGGCGGAACGCGAACAACTGATCGAGAGATGGATTGCCCAGCTCAGGGAAAAGGAGAGGCAGGAAGAACTCATCGCTGCCCGGCAGCAGTCACAGGCCGGCTATTACCGGTCAAACGAATACCGGTTCGGACTGGGAAGGAGCTCCGAAGGAGGGGGCTGGTATTTTTACAATCCCCAGACCGTCACCTACGGAAAGGCGCAGTTCCAGCAACGGTGGGGCCGCCGCAAACTCGAGGACGACTGGCGCCGCTTCAACAAGCAGACCGTCTCTGACGAAGAGTACGGGGAATTCGCAGAACTCACCGATTCCACCAAGGCAGTGGTCAGAATCGACGATCCCATGCAAAAGGGGTACTACACCCAGGACCTCCCACTGACCGACTCCCTGATGGCTCTTTCGCACGAAAAAATCAGGGACGCCCTCTTTAATGCCGGCAGGATTTTCAAATCCGATTTCAGCGACTATCCCCGTTCCGCTGAGACCTTCACCGACCTCAACAACCGGTACCCCTCCCACATCTACCTGCTCTCCTCCTGGTTCGAGCTTTACGACATCTACGAACTGATGGGGGAACACGACCGTTCATTGGAATACCGTAACCTGATTATCAGCAGATTCCCCGAAAGTAATTACGCCCGCTATCTCCAGAATCCGCGGTTCTATGAGGAAGCCGAAGCCCGCAGGGAAGAGGTGAACAGGATATACCAGGAGACATTCCGCGATTACAAGGCCGGGCGCTACCCTGCCGTAGTGGAAAAAACAACAGGCATGAAAAAGATGGAGCCCGACAGCTCCCTGCTTCCCAAAATCGACTTTATGGAAACCGTGGCTCTGGGAACCCAGGCAGGCATGGAAGCCTTCGGAGAGAAACTGAAGAGTTACATCGCCACATATCCCAAAGAGGAACCCACACCCCTGGCCCGGGAAATACTCACCCTCATTGAAGACAGCACCCTGGCCGACTATCAGGCCCTGGTCGACCTGGGATATCTCCACGACGAAATCACCAACGAGGAAGTGGCCGTGGATAATCAGGCCGAAAATGACGAATTCGGGGGAAAATTCAGCACCAACGAAGACCTCCTCCATTATTTCGTCATTATTTATCCGAAGAGTGCCGGTGTCGATGTCAACCGTCTGAAATTCGACATCGCCAATTATAACCTCGACCATTACACCCGGCTTGATTTTGACATTGTCGAAGAGGCCCTCGACGCCTCTACGAACCTGCTCACGGTCAGGTCACTGATGAACAAGGAACAGGGGTTGATCTATTTCCGGGCTATCATCCGCCAGGCCGAGGTTTTCAGGACCCTGGGAGAGACCCCGTACAACAACTTCATTGCCTCCTCCACCAACTACCGGCAGCTCCTCGCCGACCAGTCGGCAAGTGACTATCTCCGCTTTTTCCTGCGCCACTACAGCCGTTTTATTGGTCCCGACTTCACCCGTGACGGAGAACCCGAAGAGTCACCCGAAGAGCTGATGGCCAGGGCCCAGCGGGAAGATGAAATCCTCAGGGAAAGAGGCCGCTTTGTCAATGTCGACGTTCCGGCAGCATCAGGCCTCTATGATAACCGCATTGATACCACCCAGAGTTTCGTCATGGCGGTCATGGACAAGAACATGTCGCTGCGGCCCCTGCTCACCCAGTTTGCCGATTTCAACCGTGACCAGTTCAGGATATGGAACCTGGCCCTCCAGCTCAAGCAGGCCGGAGACTACCAGTTCATGGTCGTCAAGGGCCTCCCCGGGTACAACGAAAGCCTCTCCTATTGGAGGAAGGTCATCCTTGAGAGGGCTCTGTTCCGGAGTCTTGGACAGACCACCTACCGGAATTTCATTATCACCGATGAAAACCTCAACCGTCTGCTGGGGAGCGGCGATGTCGACAGTTACCTGGAATTCTTCCGCTCCCGCTATATACAGAGAAGCGGGGAAGCCACTCCCGGGCCATCGCCTGCACCCCGGGGAGACGCGCAACAGGGAACCCCGGCACAGAGGGGCAGCGTCACGCCACCTGCAACTTCCGGAACAGCGGCAGCGACAGGAGGAACCACCACGGGGCCGGAAAGGAGTCCCGGAGCCGCTCAGTCCACGGGAACCACCCGGGCTGGCGAAACCGCAGGAACCACACCAGCCGCTGAATTATCACGGCTGGCCTCCCCGGAAGCCACAGCCTCCTACTCAGGGGTCTATGACCTGAATACCGGTCAACCCCATTATTACCTGATTATCGTGCCCACACAGGGTTTCGACAGGGAGGGGTTCACCGCTTCCGTGGCTGCCTGGTGCCGCCGTGAGTTCCCGGAAACTCCCCTGGTCGTCACAGAAGAGAAACTTGATGACTTCCGCACCATCATCCGCATTACCGGATTCTCCGGGAAAGAGGAAGCCTCACGGTTCCACGGCACCATCACCGCACAGCGCTCCCTGTTCACCCCCCTGGGGAGCCTCTCCTACCGCAACTTCATGACCACCCCGGTGAACTATGACCTCTTCCTGCAGCGCAAAAACATTACCGAATACCTCGATTTTTATAAAATCGCCTACCCCGGTATGCCATAACCCCCTGCAAGACTCCAGGGGGTTAAAGTATGTTAACCACTTGGAAAACATCACCTTTTTTGGTAACTTGATCCTTCAGAAGATTTTCCTATGAGTAAAATATCCATCCTGTGGACCGACGACGAAATCGACCTGCTCAGGCCGCACATCATTTTTCTGCGCGAAAAGGGCTACGAAGTCGACACTGCCAGCAATGGGTCCGATGCCATTGACCTGGTAGGCAGCCGCTATTACGACATCATCTTCCTCGATGAAAATATGCCGGGGCTTAGCGGACTGGAAACCCTCTCGCGCATCAAAACCATCGTCCCCAACGTACCGGTGGTGATGATCACCAAAAATGAAGAGGAAAGCATCATGGATGAAGCCATAGGCTCCAAGATTGCCGACTACCTCATCAAACCCGTCAATCCGCGGCAGATCCTGCTGTCACTCAAGAAAAACATAGAAAAGAAACGGCTGGTCACCGCCCAGACCACCTCCGACTACCAGAGCGAGTTCATGAAAATCAGCGCCCGCCTCGGCGACAGGATGACCTATGCCGAATGGACAGAACTTTACCGTACCCTGGTATACTGGGAACTGGAGCTGAGCGGTTCCGACGACAAGGCCATGGACGAAGTACTGTCGATGCAGAAAAGTGAAGCCAACCAAGCCTTTTTCCGGTTTGTCAGGGAGAATTATACCGGGTGGTTCCGGAAATCACCGGGAGAAAGGCCGCTCCTGTCGACCGACATCTTCCGCCAGAAGGTATTTCCCCTTCTCGAAAACGGCAAAAAAGTCTTTGTCCTGGTCATTGACAACCTCCGCCTTGACCAGTGGAGGGTCCTCAGCCCCGTGATCAGCGAATATTTCCGCACAGCCGAGGAAGCCCTCTATTACAGCATCCTCCCCACCGCGACCATGTATGCCCGCAACTCCATGTTTGCCGGCCTGCTTCCCTCAGAAATCGAAAAACTCTATCCCCAGCTATGGGACGATGACGACAATGAAGGCAACAAAAACCAACACGAAGAGGAACTGCTCAGGAAACAGATGCTCAGGCTGGGACGCCGCGAAAAACTATACTTCGACAAGATCTCCAACTTCAAGAGTGACCGCAGGATCAGCGACACCCTCAACGGCGTGCAGGAAAACGACCTTTCGGTACTGGTCTTCAATTTCGTCGACATGATTTCCCATGCCCGCACCGAAATGGAAATGATCAGGGAACTGGCTTCCGACGAAAAAGCCTTCCGTTCGCTGACGCTCAGCTGGTTCAACCACTCCTCGCTGCTGGACCTGCTGCGGTCGCTTTCGGCCCTGAACATCACCGTGGTCATCACCACCGACCATGGGACCATCAGGGTCGACAATCCCGTAAAAGTCATCGCTGACAGGGAAACCAACACCAATCTGCGCTACAAACTGGGGAAAAACCTCAACTACAAATCGCGGCAGGTATTCGAAATCACCAATCCCAAAGAGGCCTTCCTTCCCTCACGCAATGTGAGCACCAGCTACATCTTCGCCCAGAATAACGACTTCTTTGTTTATCCCAACAATTATAACTATTACGCCAACTATTTTCAGAACACCTTCCAGCATGGAGGGATATCGCTCGAAGAGATGATCATCCCGGTGATTACCCTGAACCCGAAAAAATAAGGGTCAGGCCCTTCTTCCCTGCTCAGAGATGTGGCACCCGGGTTTCCAGAGCCTCCGTTACTTCCGCCTTATCCCTGGGTGGACTCCTTTCTCATCAGGGCATAAAGCTTATTGGCAAAGATAAAGTCGTCGAGGAGCTGGTTCCCTGAGACCAGGATGTTGTGACGGCTTCCTTCCCAACATTTCTCCCCCTTATGGATGAAAAGGACGCTTTCGCCAATCTGGATGACCGAGTTCATGTCGTGGGTGTTGATGATCGTCGTCATTTTGAACTCCCGGGTGAGCATTTGTATCAGATCGTCGATAAGCGTGGCGGTTTCGGGGTCCAGGCCTGAGTTGGGTTCGTCACAGAAAAGATAGCGGGGATTGAGGGCAATGGCCCTGGCGATGGCTACCCGCTTTTGCATGCCCCCGCTGATCTCAGAGGGAGAGAGTTTATGGGAACCCCTGATGTTGACATGGTCGAGGCAAAAGTCTACCCTGGCGGCCTTTTCCCGGGCAGTCATCGTGGTGAACATGTCGAGCGGAAAGCGGACATTCTGTTCCACCGAGAGGCTGTCGAAGAGGGCTCCCCCCTGAAAGACCATGCCCACTTCCCTGCGGATGATCTTCCGCTCCTTCACCTTCATGTGGGTAAAGCTCCGCCCGTCGTAGAGAACCTCTCCGCTGTCGGGTTCATAAAGCCCCAGGATACACTTCAGCAGAACGGTCTTCCCCGAACCACTGCGCCCAATGATCAGGTTGGTCTGCCCCTCCTTGAAATCCATCGAAACGTTGCTGATGGCCGGTTTACCGTCGAACAACTTGGTGATATTCTTAACTTCTATCATGTCAGCAACAGTCTTGTCAGTATCAAGTCAAACAAAAGGATCAGAATGTTGGTATTCACCACCGCCTGGGTGCTGGCTTTTCCCACCTCCAGGGCTCCTCCCTGAACGAAATAACCGAAATAAGCAGGGACCGAAGCCACTAAAAAACCAAAAAAGAGCGATTTGATCAGCGAAAAGGTCACATAATAGGGAACAAAAAGGTACCTGATTCCGTCGATGTACTCGGTCAGGGAGATAACCCCGATGAAGGGCCCTACGATCAGTCCGCCGATGAGCCCGAAAAAAATGCTCAGCACCACCAGAAAGGGAAAAATGAAAACCACGGCCACGATTTTGGGAAGGATCAGATAACTGATGGAGTTCACCCCCATGATTTCCAGGGAGTCGATTTGTTCGGTCACCTTCATGCTTCCGATTTCAGAGGTGATGTTGGACCCAATTTTTCCGGCGAGAATAAGCGCCAGAATGGTGGAGGAGAACTCCAGAATGAGCACGTCACGGGTGCCCAACCCAATCAGATAAGTGGGAAAAATGGGATTCATCAGGTTATAGGCGAACTGGATGGTCATGATGCCCCCGATGAAGATGGAGATGATCACCACGATCCCCACCGAGTTGACGCCCAGGTTCTCAATCTCATGGAAGAGCTGCCTGACGTACATCTTATGCTTTTCAGGCCGGGAAAAAACCTTTCCCAGCATCCAGAAATAGCGCCCTATATGAAAAAGGTATTTCATGTGAATAAATTGTTTGTTTTAACGGCCACATGTAATAGCCATGATTGGTTTATTCATTCCTTTTTGTGATATAATGATCATGGCTATTTCATGGGATAAAAATACCAGATTGATTTTCCCCAAATTTACAAAGTTTATCACCGCTCCGGAACTTTCCCGGCCCCTTTTTCCACGAAGCGGGAAGATGACCTTTTTACATCAGGATTATACAAAATTTTGGGTATTTTTGGAAATACAGAAACTTAACAATCATGGACAATAACTATTGCATTATCATGGCCGGAGGAATTGGTTCCCGGTTCTGGCCGCTGAGCCGCAAGTCGAGGCCCAAGCAGTTCCTTGACATCCTGGGAACCGGGCGAACCCTTCTTCAGCAGGCCTTCGACCGCTTTTCCAAAATCATTCCCCCCGGGAACTTTTACATCGTGACCAGTACCGACTATGCCTCGCTGGTCATGGAACAGCTTCCTGAAATCGGCAGTCACCAGGTTCTGGCCGAGCCCCTGCGGAGAAATACCGCACCCTGTGTCGCCTATGCCGCCAACAAAATCAAGACCATCAACCCCAACGCCAACCTAATCGTTGCCCCGTCAGACCATCTCATCCTCAAAGAGGAGGAATTCCTGAAGCATATTTCCAACGGACTGGAATTCGTGGCCGCCAATAAGGTTCTCCTCACTCTGGGAATCCATCCCAGCCGCCCCGAGACCGGTTACGGCTACATACAGACCGGAGAAAAGGAGGCATTCGGGCATCTCGATAACCTTCATCAGGTGAAGACCTTCACCGAAAAACCCGACCTCAAAATGGCGGAGGTCTTCCTGGAAAGCGGGGAGTTTTTCTGGAATTCCGGCATTTTCCTGTGGTCACTGCCGACCATCCTCACCGCCCTGGAATCTCACCTCCCCGAAGTGGCCACCCTCTTCTCGCAGGGGGAACACCTCTATAACACCCCCAACGAACCGGCTTTCATCAACAAGATTTACTCCGAATGCATGGGCATTTCAATCGACTACGGCATCATGGAGAAATCAGACAATGTCTATGTGCTCACGGCTGACTTCGGCTGGAGTGACCTGGGAACCTGGGGATCGCTCTATGAAAACAAGGAAAAAGACGACCACGGAAACGTGGTCACCGGCAAGGGGGTCTTTACTTATGACTGTTCCAACACGATTATAAATGTCAACGGAGAGAGAATTGCCGTCCTTCAGGGACTCGACGGCTTTATCGTCGTGGAATCTGACAAAACCCTGCTGGTTTGCCGGCGCGAGGATGAGCAGCAAATCAGGCAGTTCGTCAACGACGTCCTGATTGCCAAAGGACCCGACTACGTTTAGGAAGGTCCAAATCCAGTGCCGTTACCCGTCCATCTCAATATTGAGCCGGCCAGACCACCAAAGACACTTACTGAATACCGGCCGCAGGCACCGATTACCGATTACCGATCACCGGCCGCAGGCACCGGTTACTTCTTAATAGTGGGCAGGAGTCGCGGGGTTTTCCGGTGAAGCGAGGCCTGTTCATAGGCGTAGGCCAGGCTGATGAGCCGGGGTTCACTCCAGGCTTTCCCGAAGAAGGAGATTCCCACGGGAAGGCCATGGACCGATCCCATGGGAACGGTAATGTTGGGGTATCCTGAGATGGCCGCCGGAGAGGAGCTGCTGCCGCTGAAGTGGTCGCCGTTAACATGGTCGATGGTCCATGCCGGGCCGTTGGTGGCGGCAATGATGGCATCGAGCCGGTGTTCCGCCATTACGGCGTCTATTCCTTGGGCACCCCATCCTTTCTTCGACAGGGCCAATGCTTCCAGGTACTCCGCAGTGGTCAAATCACCCTTGGCTTCGGCCTCCAGGAAGATATCCTGTCCGAACCAGGGCATTTCCTCCTCTTTGCGGGTCTCATTGAAGGCGATAATTTCGCTGAGTGATTTCACGGGTGCAGAAGGGTGTGAAGCCAGGTAACTATTCAGGTCAGCCTTGAACTCATAGAGGAGTACCTGATAAGAGGCGGCACCCGCATCACGGGCTTCCGGGAATTTAACAGGGTCGATGATCTCAGCACCCGCGGCCCTGAGGAGCTCTACAGCCTGGCGGAAAAGATCATCCACGGCGGGGTGGAACCCCGTCATATCGCGGGCAATGCCGATGCGGCTTCCCTTCAGGCTGTTGACGTCGAGAAACGGGGTATAATCGGTGAAGATCTCTCCACGGGGGATATGGGTCTCTGCATCCTGGTCGTCGAAGCCCGCCAGAGCCCCCAGCAGTATGGCGGCGTCGGCCACGGTGCGGCACATGGGCCCTGCGGTATCCTGGCTGTGGGCTATGGGAATGATGCCCCGGCGGCTCCATAATCCCAGGGTGGGCTTGATGCCTACAATGCCGCAGACGCCTGAGGGACAAACAATGGAGCCATTGGTCTCGGTGCCTATGCCAATGGTGCAGAGGTTGGCCGATACGGCAATCCCCGTGCCGGAACTGCTTCCGCAGGGACTCCGGTCGAAGGCATAGGGATTCCTGGCCTGGCCACCACGGCCGCTCCACCCGCTGCTCGACATTCCGGAACGGAAATTGGCCCATTCACTCAGGTTGGTCTTTCCCAGCAAAACAGCCCCGGCTTCCCGCAGCCTGGCCACCACGGCGGCATCGGCGGCAGCCTGGTGCCCCTCCAGTGCCAGCGACCCGGCAGTGGTGTGCATCTGGTCTCCCGTATCGATATTATCCTTGATCATCACAGGAATCCCGTGTAACGGTCCGCGAAGATTCCCCTCCTTCCTCTCCCTGTCCAGCTCCCGGGCCAACGGCAGGGCATCGGGATTCAGCTCAATGACCGCCCCCAGCACAGGATTCAGCGCTCCAATACGGTCGAGGTACTTCCTGCATAAAACCTCAGAAGTCAGATCGCCCGAAGCCATCAGCTCCCCCAGCCTTGCAACCGTAAACTCTTCATATTCAAAGGGGACTGACAATATTTCCCCACTTGCCTGATTCTCCCTTACCGGGTTCGCACAGCCGGCTACCCCGGCTACCGCCAAAGAGGCCGCCCCCATGGCCGAACTTCTGAAAAAACTACGCCGCTTCATCATCCTGGTTTTAGTTACCGTAAAATTATAAAAATAAGGATGACCCCGCCAGCCCTGACCCCAGTGGAAACCAGAAAAAAAAAGAGACCGCCGGTGATCTGGCAGCCTCTTCTTTCACTTAAAACTTCTCTCCTGAATTGTTCTCTCTGTTTTCCCTTTTGCTAAAGGTGTATCCTGCTTTTATGGCTTTGCTTATTTTTCAGCGGTAGCGTTTTTCCCGGGGACCGGGGACCAGGACTTTTCGCTGGTCATCCAGGGTTCCAGGGTCAGAGGTTCTTCGGGTGCATTTACTGTGTATGGAAGGGCTTCCCAGGTTTCCACGCCGCTCATCCACGACTCCAGGACCAGGGGAGCTTCCTTATCAACGGGGATGAAGAGGTCGGCATTGCGGGCTTCCAGGTCGGTCATCCACGGTTCCAGTTCCATTGAGGGTTCTGTCTCTGCTGCATAAGCCTCTCTTTCCCAAACGGCTGTATTGGTCATCCACGGCTCCAATGCCAGGGCTTTGTCGTAGTCCCGTGCAAAACAGTTGTATTCCATGCACTTCCAGTAGCACTCGTTGATCATCCAGTTCTCTATGCTAAGGCCAGCCTCCGTTGCATTCTCAACGTTGACCGTTATTCTGGCTTCCCTTCCTTTGGCGGTGGCGGCACCTGAGAGGAGTGTACTTGCTGTCAGCAACATCAGGGTCGATAAAAATACTCTTGCTTTCATGGCTTTTCTGTTTAATGTTTCTGCTTTCGTAATCTGTTTCTGTTTTCTGTTTCTGTTCACTCTAATAGACTGCTTACGGGTACAAATGTTACACACAAAGGAGCCCAAAAACAGGGTAATCCTGTGAACACCGGGGAATTACCGGTGAACAGGGAAAAAACGGGACAAAGCAGATGGCCCTATTTTTTGAAGATGGGGAAATTTACCGGCCAACCGGTGAATGGGGAAACCCGGGGGAGAATGACGCGGGCCTCATTAAAAAATCAGGGCCCATGGGCATATAGGCAAGGGGTAAAACCACCCGCAAGCCGGAAATGGCGGGATACTCCGCCTTTATCTTTTGACGTATTGCTGCTCGTAATATTTAAGGTAGTCGCCGCTGGTGACCTGTTTGAGCCACTCGTCGTTGGCGAGATACCAGTCGATGGTCTTCTCCAGGCCTTCCTCGAACTGAAGGGAAGGAGTCCATCCGAGTTCCCTCTGGAGTTTGGAAGAGTCGATGGCATAGCGGAGGTCGTGGCCCGCCCTGTCCTTAACGTAAGAGATCAAATTAAGGGAGGTTCCGGGAGCCCTTCCCAGCTTGCCATCCATAATGCGGCACATCAGCCTGATCAGGTCAATGTTTTTCCATTCGTTATGGCCGCCGATATTATAGGTCTCCCCCATCTTTCCGCGGTGATAAATGACATCGATGGCCCGCGCATGGTCCTCCACCCACAGCCAGTCACGCACATTCTCCCCTTTTCCGTATACCGGAAGGGGCTTGTTGTTCTGGATGTTATGGATGAAAAGGGGAATCAGCTTCTCAGGAAACTGGTATGATCCGTAGTTGTTGGAACAGTTGGAAATCACCACCGGAAGGCCGAAGGTATCGTGATATGCCCGCACAAAATGGTCGGAACTGGCTTTGGAAGCCGAATAAGGACTGTGGGGGTCATAGCGTGTCGTCTCGGTGAAGATGCCCTCGTCACCCAGGGAACCATAGACCTCATCGGTGGATACATGGTAAAAGAGTTTTCCTTCGGGCTGTTCCTTCCAGGCTTGCCGGGCGGCATTCAGCAGGTTCACGGTACCGATCACGTTGGTGAAGACAAATTCCGTGGGATTTGAGATGGAACGGTCTACATGCGACTCCGCGGCGAGGTGGATCACTCCGTCGAAATGATACTCTGCGAATAGCCTGCTGATGAACTCCCCGTCAACGATGTCGCCTCTGAAAAAATGGTAGTTGGGTAAATTCTCCACATCCTTCAGGTTGGCCAGGTTGCCGGCATAGGTCAGCTTATCGAGGTTGATAATCCGGTATCCGGGATAGTGGTTTGCAAAGCGGCGCACCAGGTGTGATCCGATGAATCCTGCGCCTCCGGTGATCAGTAAGGTCTTCATTTTTTTCTGAATTTAGGATGGTTTTCTGTTACACTTTTCATAATGGTTACTTAATCCCCCTGATCTTTTTCTCCCACTTCCAGGCTGAAAGAAGTGTTTCCTCAAGCCCCCGTTCCGCTCTCCATCCCAGTTCGTTATTGGCCAGGGAGGTATCGGCCCAGATTTTCTCGATGTCACCGGGGCGGCGGTCGACAATTTTGTAATTCAGTTTCTCTCCCGTGACCGACTCAAAGGCACGGACAATTTCCAGTACCGAGCTTCCGTGGCCTGTTCCCAGGTTGAAAACCTCATATGGCGCCTTGTTCCTGTCGTTCAGGAGCCGTTCTATGGCCACCACATGGGCTTTGGCCAGGTCCACCACGTTAATGTAATCACGGATGGCCGATCCGTCGGGGGTGTCATAATCATCGCCAAAGACTTTGAGTTCTTCGCGAATGCCCGCAGCCGTTTGGGTGATGTAAGGCACCAGGTTCTGAGGGACTCCCAGGGGATGTTCCCCGATGAGAGCCGAAGGATGGGCCCCGATGGGATTGAAATAACGGAGGGCGATTCCTTTCAGGCGGGGATTGGCAAGAATGGTGTCTCTGAGGATATCTTCATTCACCCGCTTGGTATTCCCATAAGGCGACTCGGCATCCTTGCGCGGTGTCTCCTCGGTTACCGGCAACCGTTCGGGCTGGCCATACACCGTACAGGAAGAACTGAATACCATGGAAGAAATCCCATATTTCAACTGGCATTCCAGGATGTTCATCATCGACACCAGGTTATTCCTGTAGTAATGAAGGGGGATGGCCACCGATTCACCCACGGCTTTCGATGCCGCAAAGTGGATGATGGCCGCAATATCGCGGTGACGGTCGAAAAAACTGTCGGTTTTGGCGGCATCGGCCAGGTTAAATCGCGAAAATGCAGGTTTCCTTCCCGAGATCCTGTTGATGCTTTCAAGAACATCCATCCCCGAATTCGAAAGATCATCGACGATGATGACCTCATACCCTGCCTCCTGCAACTCTACGACGGTATGACTGCCAATGTAGCCGGTTCCCCCGGTGACCAGAATCTTGTGTGACATGCTAATTTTGATTTTCGTGCAAAGGTAACATATTCCCGTTTTCAGGCCCTGGCAGCCTGGTGAATTTGTTCACCCTCAGGGCTAAAAAGAAGGGATGACGCTTTCACGGCAACAAAGGAAAAAGAAAAGCCATTTTCCCTATTTTTGTACAAAAAGCGATTGTGGAGATTTCAGGGTATATAGCAGAACTTCTCGGGGAGCAGGATTACGTGGTCCTTCCCGGAGTCGGGGCATTCGTTTCAGCGTACAGGGCTGCCCGCATCCCGGAAGGGGGAACCACCGTGGAGCCTCCGTCCAGGGAGGTTACTTTTAATGCCGGGATGAAAATGAACGACGGAATTCTGGCGGGGCACATCACCGGCAAAACGGGGGCTTCGCTTCAGGAAGCCCGAAAGCTGGTCACCGGTTATGCCGACGATATCCTTTACCGCCTCGACCGTGATGGGCATGCCACCCTCGAAAAAATGGGCACCCTGGAAAAACAGGAGGGAAAGATCACTTTCACGCCCCTGGAAGAGCTGAGCAGGCTCCCCGGTGCCTATGGCCTTGAGGCGGTATCCCTGGAGGCAGCCACACCCGTTGCCGAACCCCCTGAACCTGCGGCGGCCACAACTGAACCAGAAAGCTCCGGGTCTGCTAAGGGCACTTCGGTTGCAGAAAACCCGGAACCGGCAGTTGTCCCTTCCCCAACGGAGCTCCCCGAAACCATCCCTTCCCCTCCCTCCCCGGGAGAAGCGATGAAAGAGGATCAGGAGCGTGTCCCGTCACCCGGAAAGCGACGCTCCCTGAAGCCTCTTCTAGTGGTCATTCCCCTTCTTCTGGCGGTAGCGGCGCTTCTTTTCTTCCTTTTGCCGCACTCCGAAGAGGGCGGGGAATCCCTGCCCTCAGGAAGCCTCCCGAACAGTGCAGTCACCTCCGGAAACCCCACGCCATCTATGGTCCCCGGAACCGCTGAAACAGCGGAGGGTTTTCCGGTATCCGGAACGACTGAGGTTGCTTCTGCCGACAGCAGCGCCGCATCGGACCCGGGCTCCTCTGATGCTGCTTCCATAGGCCCTGCCTCCGGCATTCCTGCATCGACCCCGGAAATTCCTGCCGTTTCACCTTCCGGTACCGCCCAAAAAACCTGGTATGTCGTCGCCGGTAGTTTCCAGTCACAGAAGAATGCCGATAAGTTTGCCCGGGAGCTGACCAACAAAGGATATGAGCCTTTTAGCCTGGGGAAAGTGGGGAATTACTATTTTATAGCCACCGACAGTTTCAGGACCGAAAGAGAGGCCTTCAGGGCAGTCAACCATTACAATAACCTCCATCAGGGCAGCGAAGCCTGGGTATTCCTGCCCCGTCAGCAAAAACAGAGGCCGCCCCGGTAAGAGGCAGCCTCCTTGTTGTAAGCAGAAATGGCAGAAAACTAACAGAACCCATTAAACAGGTTCTTATGCGAAGAACCTGTAAAGGATAATGCAAAGGACATGCCAAAACTGCAGGGGCGGGAACGGAAGGCAGGGCGGGAAAATTCTTATATTTGAAACATGAAGCGGCCCACCCTTTTCCTGCTGATCTGTGTGATGCTGGCCCTGGACGCCCTGACCGGCACCGCCGGCATTAAAAGCATCGGTATTCCTGCCATCAGGAATTTTACACGTGATGCCTACCGTGCTTCCACGCAAAACTGGGCGGTCGTTCAGGACCACCGTGATTTCCTCTACTTTGCCAACAACGACGGCGTTTTGGAATACGACGGTACGCACTGGAGCCTCCACCAGTTCGGGGAACCCGCCATCACCCGTTCCCTGGCCACCGACGGGAAAGGCGCCCTTTACGTGGGCATGTACAACGAATTCGGATGTGCACGTCCCGACTCACGCGGAAAACTGGTGTTTACCTCCTTCCGGCAGGGATTGCAAGATTTTCCCTATGACCTCGGGGATATATGGAGGGTCTTCGTCACCCCCGGGGGAGTTTTCTTTCAGGGCTACTACTCCCTTTTCCACTTCAACGACCGGGGAGAGCTCCTCCGCGTCTATACCTCCCCCGGGAACTTCCGGTTTTCCTTTTTGGTCAGCGGCACCCTCTATATCCAGGAGATGGGGAAAGGGCTGCTACGCCTTGAGGGGAACCAGCTGGACCCGATGCCGGGATTTGAGGCGCTGCAGGACAAGGAGATATGGGCTTTGCTCCCGGGAAACGGAGGCACCCTGATCGTCGGCACCTCCGATGAGGGAGTTTTCACTTATACGGGGAGCGCGTTGATTCCCTGGAAGACCCCTGCCAACGAGTTGCTGAGGACCCATCAGATCTTTTCGGCCTGCTTTGTGAATGACAACAGCCTGGCTTTCGGGACCATCCGCGGAGGGGTGGTCATCACCACCGCCACGGGGGAGCTGATTCAGCACCTTCATAAAAACAACGGACTGCAGAACAATACGGTGCTGAGCATCGCCGCCGACAGGCAGGACAACCTCTGGATGGGCCTCGATAACGGTATCGACTTTGCCGGCATCAGTTCGCCGCTGACCTTTCTCCACCATGAGGGGGGATTCGGTACGGGTTATGCCGCCGCCATCCACGGCGGGTATCTTTACCTGGGCACCAACAACGGGCTCTTTGCTGCTCCCTGGCCCCCCGCAGGAACGGGAGAACAACCCATCTTCCGCCTGATTCCCAACACCATAGGACAAGTGTGGCACCTGAGCGTGCAGGAGGAGGTCCTTCTCTGCGGCCATGACAACGGAGCCTTTATGATCCAGGGAGTGGAAGCCATACCTCTCTCCACAATCAGAGGCGCCTGGACCTTCCTGCAACTCCCGGGGATCCCCGGAAAACTGATCGGAGGAACCTACCAGGGACTTACCGTGTACCGCTATCTCCCCGAACGGAAAAGATGGGAATTTGAGAGACTGCTGCCTGGTTTCCGGGAATCGTCACGCGTCATGGAGGAAGACCGCCAGGGAAACCTGTGGATGACCCATGGCTTCAAGGGAGCCTACCGCATCAGGCTCAGCAGTAACGCCGATTCCATCCTCTCCGTGGAATTCTACAACAAGGAAAAGGGATTTGTCACCAACACCTATATTAACGTATACAAAATCGACGGCACCCCCCTGTTCGCCGCCCGGGAGGGCATTTTCCGTTACGACGGGGAAACCAACCGTTTTGAACATGACACGTTGCGCGAAAGAAGCTTCGCCACACGCGAGCATATCTCCTACATCCGCCAGGACGATAAAAGAAACATCTGGTTCGTGGCCGGAGGCAAACCCGCCCTGCT
The DNA here is from genome assembly GCA_964461455.1 of uncultured Prolixibacteraceae bacterium. Taxonomy (GTDB): domain Bacteria; phylum Bacteroidota; class Bacteroidia; order Bacteroidales; family Prolixibacteraceae; genus UBA1413. The sequence goes on from CAYWUJ010000027.1 coordinate 27,476, forward strand.
CCGCCTCGGCGAAGACGGACGCTATAACCTGGTGAAAAATCCCTTCAGCCTCATCCACAACCATATGGTCGGCGGTTTCGAAATGATCTATCCCTGGTCAGGAGACCATATCTTCTTCGGACTGGAAAATGGTTTTGCCCACTACACCCCCGGAGCATTACCTTCGGGCAACCAGCCCTTCAAAGCCTATATCAGAAGGGTGGAAAACGGCGCAGGTCTCTTCTTTGCAGGAAACGACAGCACCACCGCGGAAAATGGCTCCCTTCCGGAATTCCGCTACCGCGACAATTCGGTGAGAATCGCCTATGCCGCACCCCGCCACGATGGGATTAGCGAAGTGGAATACAGCTACCGCCTGGGAAACGGCGCAGAGGAGTGGTCACCATGGTCCCCTTCCACCAGCTGTGAACTCAACAAACTGCGCGAAGGAACCTATTCCTTTTCGGTCAGGGCCCGCGACGCACTGGAACAGGTCAGCCTTTCCGATACCTTCCGCTTCCGGGTAACACCGCCCTGGTACCGCTCCCGGATGGCCATCACCGGATACCTCCTCCTGACACTTATTTTCCTTTTCCTGCTCACCTGGTTCATCATCAAACGCATGGAAATCTCCCGCCGGAAAGAGAGACTGCGGCAACTCAGAAATTACCGCAGCAAGGAACAACAATACCAGCGTGACGCCCTTATCGCCGAAAAGGAAATCATGAACCTCAGAAATGAAAAACTGAAGGAAACCATGATCCACCGCGATAAGGAACTGGCCAACCAAACCCTTCATCTGATCAGAAAAAATAAATTCCTGACCAAACTGAAGGAGGAACTGCGCAAAATGGAGCTCCAGGCCCAGGAAGAAGGGTTACGGTCGAAACTGGCCCTTCAGATTCGCAGAATAGACAAGGAGATCGACGAAGATAACCAGTGGGAAGTCTTCGAGACCGCCTTTGATGAAGTACATGAGGACTTCCTGAATCGCCTTAAGAAACAGTTTCCGAACCTCACCCCCCGCGAAATGAGACTCTGTGCTTACCTCAGAATGAACGTTTCGACCAAGGAAATCTCCAGCCTGATGAACATTTCAGTGAGAGGCGTGGAGATCAGCCGCTACCGCCTGCGCAAAAAACTGGGTATCGACAGGGATACCAACCTTACATCATTTATACTGGAGTTGTAGATCCACTTTCATCGCACCGATGAAAGATATGAAAATCCCTATTTTATTCTTACAGCCTGTTTATTAATTCCTTACGGGTTTCGTCGATGTATTTTTGATGTATATCGAAAACGTTTGTGTTGTATTCAATATGTAACCATTTGCTTGTCTCGCGAGAAATAGCATCATAACTTAGCGCCCTGTTTTTAAACTTGTTTACTATGTCTTTAAAACACGATCTATGAAAAAAGTGATTTTAATCTATCTGTTCTCGCTTATATCCGCGGGTTTGTTTGCCCAGGGATTAAGTATCTCGGGAAAAGTGACCTCGGCTGACGACAACCAGCCGCTTCCGGGAGTTTCAGTTGTCGTGAAGGGAACCACCACCGGCACCATCACCAATTTTGATGGTGAGTACACACTGGCCAACGTTCCGGCCAATGCCACCCTGGTTTACTCCTTTATAGGGATGAGGACCCAGGAAATTGCGGTGAATAACCAGAGGGCCATCAGCGTAGTGCTGGAGAGCGACGTGATTGGTGTTGACGAGGTGGTGGTGGTAGGTTACGGTGTCCAGAAAAAGAGTTTGGTTACCGGCGCCATTGCCAAAGTCGACGGAGATCAGCTTCGTAAGGCCACCGACATGAGGGTGACCCAGGCCCTGCAGGGAAAAACCGCAGGGGTGGTGATTTCCAGTAATTCCGGCCAGCCCGGTGATCAGATTTCGGTGCGTGTCCGTGGTACCGGTACCAACGGGGATGCCGAACCGCTTTACATCATTGACGGACTGCCCATGAGCGGGGCGGGTACCGACTTTCTCAACTCAGGCGATATTGAATCCATCGAGGTGCTGAAGGATGCTGCCTCTGCGGCGATCTATGGTGCCCGTGGGGCCAACGGTGTGGTTCTGATCACCACCAAAACAGGAAAGAAGGGTACCAAACTGGCGGTGAACTACGATGGCTATTATGGAGTGCAGAACCCCTGGAAGAAAATCCCCTTACTGAACAGCGGCGAGTACACCATGCTGATCAATGAGGCCGCCCTGAACGGCGGACAGGATTACGCCTTCACGCCGGCCGAGATTGCCGGTTTCACCGCCAATACCGACTGGCAGGATGAGATGTTCTATTACGACGCACCCAAACAAAACCACGCGCTGAATTTCAGCGGCGGAAGCGACAAAATCGAATACTCCTCCTCCATCAACTATTTCAAACAGGACGGTATTGTGGCCAAGGGAAAATCCAATTTCGAGAGGATCAGTTACAGGCTCAGCACCAATGCTGACCTGGGCGCCGTAAAAGTCGGGGGAAATGTGAACCTGGCCGGGATTGTCAGCCAGGGGGTAGCCACCAACGACCGCTTCGGCACCGGCTTAAACCAGGCCCTCAATATGCCTCCCATCATTCCCATATACAATGAAGACGGCACCTATGCCACCCCTGAACAATTCGGCATCGGCATGCAGGAAATCACCAATCCCATTGCCCTGATGGATTACACCACCAACTCCAAGACCCGCACCAACAAACTGATCGGCGGCGTATTCGGAGAACTCAGTTTCGGAAAACTCTTCCCGGCGCTGACCGGACTAACCTTCCGCACTTCCTTCGGAGGAGAATATTCCATGGTGAACAACGACAATTATACACCATTGTATTATATTGATGCCCTTCACTTCACCGTCGATGATCAGGCCGGGAAAAGCATCAACATCTATTCACGGTGGAACTTCGAGAACGTGCTCACCTATGACAAAACCCTTGATGCCCATCACTTCACCCTGATGGCCGGTACCACCGCCTTCAAGGATATGTGGGAAAGCCTTTACGGATCGAAAAAAGATGTCATCTTCGATGATTTTGAACACTCCTACCTCGACAATGCCACCGATCCCGAGAGTGCCAGCGTGGGCGGCGGTGCCTCAGAACATACGGTGGCTTCTATCTTCGGCCGTATCAACTATGACCTGCTTGACCGTTACATGTTTGCTGCCACCCTCCGCAGGGACGGTTCCTCCAGGTTCGGGTCGGAAAACAAATACGGTTACTTTCCTTCAGTATCCATCGGATGGGTGCTCTCACGCGAAGACTTCATGTCAAATATGACCAACGTCCTCGATATGTTAAAATTCAGGGCCAGCTGGGGCCAGAATGGTAATGAAAACATCGGGAATTTCGGATATACCTCGGTTATCGGGAATGGTGCCATTTACTATTTCGGCGACAGCAAAACCCAGTATAACGGAACCGCCCCCACCAGCATCGCCAATCCCTCGCTGAAATGGGAAACCTCGGAACAGACCAACTTCGGTATTGACCTGGCCAAAGCAGGCTTCAGGGCCACCCTTGACTACTACATCAAAACCACCAAGGACTGGCTGGTGACGGCCCCCGTACCGATGATGGTCGGCAACTCGGCACCTACCGTCAACGGCGGTTCGGTGCGTAACTCAGGGTTTGAAGCCGAATTCGGCTACCGCAAGAAATTCGGCGATTTCAGCTTTGACGCCTCCATCAACGGAGCCATCAACAAGAATGAAGTCCTCGATATCCAGAACTCCGAAAAACGGCTGCAGGGCGGTGACGGCGGTTTCGGCCAGTCCGGCATCATCTACGCAGAGGTGGGGTCTCCGATGGGCGTTTTCTACGGCGTCAAAACCGACGGAATTTTCCAGACGGCCGATGAAATTGCCGCTTACACAAATTCTAACGGTGGGTTGATCCAACCCAAGGCCAAACCCGGTGATATCAAATTCATCGATTTCGACGGTGACGGCGCCATCACCGATGGCGACCGCCAGCAGATCGGCTCTCCCTATCCCGACTTTACGGGAGGTCTCAATCTCAACCTCGAATGGAAGGGGTTTGACATGAACATGTTCTGGTATGCTGCCCTGGGTCAGGAGATTTACAGCACCACCCGCCGTTATGACATGAACTTCACCAACTATTCGGCCGAATGGCTGAACCGCTGGACCGGTCCCGGCACCTCCGACCATTTCCCGCGGGTCACCTTCGTCGATGACAATGTCAACATGAAAACCGTCAGCGACTTCTTCATTGAAGATGGCAGTTTCCTCAGGTTGAGAAACACCAGCCTGGGATACACCATTCCCAAAAGAGTTACCGAATTCGCGAAAGTGAACAGGGTCCGCCTCTATGTCTCTGCTGAAAACCTCCTTACCCTGACTCCCTATAAGGGTTACGACCCTGAAATCGGCGGCGGCGTCTTCAGCAACGGCATCGACCGGGGTATCTATCCGCAAGCCCGTACCATCCTGGGTGGTGTGAATATTACATTTTAATGCAGCCAATCAAAAATAATGACACGTATTATGAAAAATATAAAATTTAATCTGTTTGCGATATTGGCTTTGATGCTCGGATTGATCTCCTGCTCCGATGAATTCCTGGAACTGGAGCCCAAAACCGGTCAGGTGGAAGCCAACTATTACAAAAATGAAGACCAGGCATTCCTGGCGGTGACCGCTGTCTACGATGCCTACGCTTTACAAAACTGGCAGTTTATTCCCACTATGTCAGACATTTACTCTGATGACGCTTTCACCGGCGGATCGGATGTGACCGATATGGCACAGTGGCAGGATATCGAAATGTTCAAGATGGATGCCGAGAACAACTCCTCATCAGACCTTTGGAATCGCTGTTATGCAGCCATTTACCGGGCCAACCTCTATCTTCAGAAACAGGAAGGTGTAGAGTGGGTAACCGATGGGATGAAAGAGAGACTCGAAGCAGAAGTCTTATTCCTGCGGGCCTATTTCTATTATGACCTGGTACGCCATTTCGGATCGGTGCCCATCATCACCGAGGTGCTTCCCAGCGTGGAGGATTATAAAAACCTGACGCAGAATTCCCCCCAGGAGATTTTCACTCAGATAGCCACCGATCTGCTCAAAGCGATTCCCGTACTACCGGTGAAGATTGCTTCCACCGAAAAAGGGAGGGTTTCCAAAGGTGCCGCCCAGGCACTTATGGCCCGCTGGTATCTCTATCATGAAGGCTTTGCCAAACCCGTGCTGGGTGTTTCAGCCTGGTCGAACGGCACCACCACCATCGATAAGGCATACGTTCAGAAAGCACTCGACGAAGTCATTGCTTCCGGGGAATACATGCTGTTGCCCAACTATGCCTCCGTTTTTGATTGGGCGAACCAGAACCACAAGGAGTCGCTGCTGGAAATGCAGTATTCTGAAAAAGCGCTTTCAGGCGACTGGGGCGGGTGGAATATCAACGGAAACTTTTCAAGCGTATGGCTCAGTGTGCGGAATCCCGTAGGAGACAATGACGCCGTATTCCCGGGATGGTCATTAGCCGTTCCTACCTGGAGCCTGGCCGATGAATTCGAAACCGGCGACCCCCGGAAAGATGTCACCCTCTACAATGCCGATGAGAGACTGACTTCCTACACCAAAGCCTTTATGAATACCGGTCTCTTCAACAAAAAATACATGGCCTGGAAGGCTTATGTAGGTCCCGGTGGCGACCAGTCCCACAACTTCCCCCGCAACTTTATCGACATCCGCTATGCCGATGTCCTTTTGATGGCCGCAGAACTCTACCTGACCGACAACCCGGCCAAAGCGCTGGACTACTATAACCAGGTACGTACGCGTGCCCTGGGAATCAGTAAAGCCAAAACGGCCATCACCCTGGATGACATCTACCACGAACGTCGGGTGGAATTTGGCGGTGAAGGTCTCCGCAAGTGGGATCTTCTGCGCAGAGGCATCTCCTATGCCGAAGCAAAGATCAACGCCAGTTTCGTCCTTCCTGCGGGTACCACCAATGTTTCACACTTCGCCGGACGCTCATTCAAGGCCGACACCTGGGGGATGTTCCCGATCCCGGCCAGCGAAATCCGCAATGTCAACACCGGCATGCTGAACCAGTTCGTTCCTGCTTACAAGTAATAAGCCACGTGATCACTTATCAAATCAACCGTTAATAGTTAGAAAATGAAAAATTCAAAATACAAGATTCTGGTTTGGGCTTTTATAATGGCCATTTTTGTGGCCTGCCAGCCCATGGAAGAAGACAAACCCGAGGCAGGACAGGTATTACCTCCCGATGCTGCCGCCATGGATTTCTCCATCACCCCGGCAGCCGACGGCTTCCGCTATACTCTGCAGTATACCCAGCCCCAGCTCACGGGAATTTACCAGGTCTCCTGGGATCTGGGCAACGGCAACACGGTTTCCGGAGAGAAAGCCACGGCTTATTATCCCCTGCCCGACACGTACACAGTGAAGATGACCGTAAAGACCAACATGGGGAGCAGCACCAAGGAGAAAACCATCACCACCACCGAAACCGACTATTCTATTTTCAACGATCCGGTGACCATTTTCCTCAGCGGAGGAGTGGATGCCCTGGAGGGCAAGACGTGGGCGATGGACAGCCTGGCCCGCGGACACATGAGTGTCGGCCAGGCCGGCACCGATGGTACTGGCTGGTGGATGGCCAACCCCCTGGAGAAAAAGGACGCCCTGGTTTGCTATGACGACCGGCTCACCTTTAAACTCGACGGCTTCAAAGCCATCTATGTCAATAATGGTAAGAGCTTTGTCAAGGGTGACCGCCGGTTCGACCCCGCATACAGCAACCCGGTTTCCACCACTGGCGACTGGGCCGTCGATTATCCCAATCCGCAGCCCGGCAGCTGGTCCCTCGAAAAACGGGGCAACAAGAACATCCTTAAGCTTTCAGGTCCCACCCCCATCTTCCCCATTTATGACTCGGGGGCCAAAGATGGTGAATACGAAATCGTCTTCATCGATGAGAACTTCCTGGATCTTCTCTGCACCGACATTGAGGGCAACGCCTGGAGGACCAAACTGATCAGGGCCGGCTACGTGAAACCGATGGTCACCCTTGATGCCGCCCTGTCAGAGGGCGCAGGAGTCAATGAGTACAAGGTGACCATCTCCAACGTGGTGATCCCCGACGGAGAATCGGTGACCGCGGTGAAAACCGACTTCGGCGACGGCACCATCGTGGAATCGTCTGACTATCATGTCCCCTCCACCCACACTTACATGCGCAAAGGGAATTACACGGTGACCCTGACGGTCATGGCTTCCTCGGGCGATATCACCAAGACCTTCCCTGCAAACATCGCAGCCAACCATCCCGATTATGTGCCTTTCCTCCTGGACATGATGGTCACCTACAACGATTTCAGCGAAGTCGCCATGGCTCCGGTACTCGGACAGGATTGCAACGTGTCAGTGGTTGACAACCCCGACAGGGTCTATCCCAACAAGAGCACCAAAGTAGCCAGCTATTCAAAAACCAACAACGAATGGGCCAATGCTTACCTGCAGCTTCCTGCAGGATACCGCTTTGACCTTCGTAATCAACAGGTTTTTAAAATCATGGTTTACGGGAAAGCAGGTGACGTGGTCCTGATGAAGCTTGAAAATACCGATCGCGGCGGGAATGCCTGGCAGACCGGAACCTACGATCTCACCTACACCATCAAGAACGACAACACCTGGGAAGTTGCTGAATTTGACTTCAACGGAATCGGCGCAGGTTATGACTGGACAGGCGACCAGTTTACAGGCGACATTATTTCCGACACCCGCTTTAATCATGACTTCTACAATGTGGTCAGGATTATGCTCAATCCCGGTGTCGCCATAGGTACCCATCAGTTCTGGTTTGACGACCTGGCCGGCCCGCATGTGGAAGGCCTGAAATCGGCAAAACGCTGATAAACGTCTGACCGCTATTTCATATGACCAGGGAGGCAGGCAGAAGGCTGCCTGCTTCCCTGTTTTTCAATAACATCCTTATAAAAACACCTTTGTACCCATGAAGAAACATCTTCCTGTACTGATATTTTTCGCCATGGCACTCATGGCAGGATGCACCTCAAAGACTGCAGCCCCCGGATACCAGCTGGTCTGGAGTGATGAATTTGACTATTCAGGACTCCCCGATTCCACGAAATGGAGTTATGATACCCTGGGTAATGCCCATGGCTGGGGAAACAACGAACTGCAGCATTACACCGCCGGGCGCCCTGAGAATGCCTCAGTAGGCGACGGAGTCCTGACCATCACGGCCCTCAGGGAGGAGATGGAAGGCAAGGAGTACACCTCGGCACGTCTCATCACCAAGGGAAAAGGCGACTGGCTTTACGGAAGGTTCGAGATCAGCGCCCAACTGCCCACGGGACGGGGGCTCTGGCCGGCCATCTGGATGCTGCCCACAGAGTGGAAATACGGGAACTGGCCCGGAAGCGGAGAAATCGATATCATGGAAAATGTGGGCTATGACCCCGATACCATCGTGGGTACCGTCCACACCCAATCCTACAACCACATGATCGGGACCCAGAAGGGCAGGAAAATCAGCATTCCCGACAATCACGATACCTTTCATCTCTATGCCCTGGAATGGGAACCCCGGGAAATACGGATATTCGTTGATTCCACCCTCTACTTCACTTACTCGAACGAAGGCACCGGTCCGGCAGAATGGCCCTTTGACCAGCCCTTCCACCTGTTGCTTAACGTGGCCGTAGGAGGCAACTGGGGCGGTTCCAGAGGCGTGGACACCACCCTCTTCCCGCAACAAATGCTGGTTGATTACGTAAGGGTTTACCAGAAGCCCTTCCCTGAAGAAAAAGAAAAATGACCACCTTACCCCGGTTGATAAAGGCTATCGCACATCTGGCTGCAGGGGCAGCCCTCCTTATACTGGTTCCCGCTTTTTCGGGCGCTCAGGAGGGGTGTTCCCAGCTGGTATGGGCCGACGAATTCGAAGGAAGCGGGGCCCCCGATCCTTCCCGCTGGAATTTTGAAACCGGCGGGGGCGGATGGGGCAACAATGAACTTCAGTTTTATACCGACAGCCGCAACAACTCCTATGTGAGCAACGGCACCCTGAAAATCCACGCCCGGAAAAGCAACAACACCTGGACATCGGCACGCATGGTCACTTCCGGAAAAGCCTCCTGGAAGGAGGGCCGCTTTGAAATCAGCGCCAAACTCCCCACCGGCAGGGGCACCTGGCCCGCCCTGTGGATGATGCCCCAGAACGGCATTTACGGCGGATGGCCCAGTAGCGGCGAAATCGACATCATGGAACATGTGGGCTATGACCCCGGAAAAGTCCACGGCACCGTACATACCGAAGCCTACAACCATAAACTGGGCACCCAGAAAGGAGGCAGCACGACGGTCAGCGACTTCAACTCCGCTTTTCATGTTTACTCCATCGAATGGACCGAAACGAATATCAAGTGGTTTGTCGACGGAAAACCATACTTCACCTTTGTCAACGAAAACAAGACCTACAAAGAATGGCCCTTTGACCATCCCTTCTTCCTGATTTTCAACATCGCCATCGGCGGGGACTGGGGAGGAGCGCAGGGGATTGATCCTGCCCTCACAGATGCCATCATGGAGATTGACTATGTGCGGGTATACAGCAACTCGCTTCCCAGGCCCGTGGTCCAGGGCCCGGCGTATGTAGCTCCCGGAGCAGAGGCGACCTTTTCTGTCACCCATCCTTTGCAGGCCGAATACCAGTGGACGTTTCCCCCCGGGGTGACGGTAATCGCGGGAGCCGGATCGCCGGCAGTAACGGTCATCTGGGGCGACCAGGGAGGTGATGTCACCGCCGTGGTGCGCAATACCTGCGATGCCGTGGCCTCAGCCCCATTTGCCGTTGCCCTGCAATCGAAACCCGAAGGGGAGTTCTGGCAGATCCCCATCACCGGAGG
>CAYWUJ010000028.1:0-36299 GCA_964461455.1 uncultured Prolixibacteraceae bacterium
CAAGCCCGGAGGTGTGCTTATCTATGATCCCAACGGGGTGATCCATGCGCCGACCCGGAAAGACATTAACATTTACAAGGTGGAGGGGACGCGTGCCGCCGTGGAAATGGGAAATCCCAAGGTCTTCAACATGATCGTTCTGGGCGGCTACCTGAAGGTCAAACCGGTCATCAACCTCGCCAATGTGGAGAAGGGACTGCAAAAGTCACTGCCCGAGCGTTACCACAAGCTGATCCCCCTGAACCTCGAGGCCATCCGCAAGGGCGGGGAGATACTGGAGAAAGTTAGTTGATCATAAAACGATATTCATAAATCTCTTCTGCTTTGATTTCAGGCAGGAGAGAGCGAGTTTCTGATGAAGGGATCGGGTGTTTTCTGAAGATGCCGGAACCTTTTTTTGTGAAAAAAAGCCGGACAGGATTGCTCCTGCCCGGCTTTCAAGGTAATAAAGATTGGTTGCATTAGGCGCCCACTGCCGACCCGATCATAAAGGTGGCAGCCAGGGCGATGATGGCGTATAACTCGGGGAATACGGCGAGGATCAGGGTTTTCCCTGCCACGTCATGACCCTGTCCGACAGCTGCAATACCGTTGGCGCAAACCTGGCCCTGACGGATGGCCGACAGAAGACCCACAAAACCCAGGAAGAGCCCTGACACGAAAACGGCGCTGGCCTTGTCCCAGCCAATACCCGGGTCGAGCAGGCCGAAACTGTTGAGCAGAAAGTAGCCGGCAAAGCCATAAAGCCCCTGGCTGCCCGGAAGCGCCGAAAGCATAATATAGGAGCCGAAGGCTTCGCTATTTTTCTTCATCGATCCCACCGCCGCATTACCGGCAATCGTGGTTCCGTAGGCACTGCCAATCCCGGCAAGACCGATCATCAGTGCGATCCCAATGTAAGCTAAAAAAATCGGTGTCATGTTCTGTAGTTTTTAGTTGTTGTTATTATAATATTCTCAGTTTTTGCCTGAATACTTTTCGAAGGGAACGTAAGGCTTCCCGCCTCCAATGAACCCGGCATTTTTATAAAATTCCACGAAGGTGAGACGGATGGGGTGTACGAAAGCCCCCAATCCGGCCATGAAAAGGGTGATCCCGTGTCCGACGATCAGAATGAGGATCATCACCAAAGGTCCCAGAACCGGAATGTCGGGTTTCATGTTCATCGCCAGCTGGTTGAAGACACTTCCGAGGATGGCCGTAGAGACGCCCAGGGCGAAAAGCCTGATGTAAGAGAGCAGGTCTCCCAGCAGTCCGGTGGCCATCTGGTAGGTATCCCACAGCCCCGCGAGGAAGTTCATGACCACATTGCGGCGCGGGTTGTTCAGCAACAGGATCATCACCCCGGCCACGCCCAGAATGACGTATTGGATCACTGATGCCTGGGGATCGGCAACCATCCCGATTTTTTTGAGCCCGAAGAGGATCATGGTCCCCAGCAGAAGCACCAGCCACCCCATGGTGGGAACGGCATAGGCCAGCCCCTGTTGCTTGCGGACATTGAAGATCTTGACGAACATTCCGAAGATGATCTGCACCACTCCCAAGGCAATGGCCAGTGTGAACATCTTATCGGTGTCGATCATGTAGTCTTTAAACTTCTCGAGGAAAGGAATCTTCATCTCCAGCAAATTGATACCGAAGATGGTCCCGGTAAGCAGTCCGAAGATCACGGTGGCCAGGCCCAGCCATTGCGCCAGGGTGAGGATATCCTTCATATCGGGCATTTTCCGCTTGGCCAGGGTGGTGGCCAGCAGAATCAGCAACCCATATCCGGCATCCCCCAGGGCAAAGCCGAAAAACATCATGTAGAACGGTGCGAAGAAGGGTACCAGGTCAAGTTCCGTATGGTTGGGAAGGTCGTAGAGCTTGCCGATGACTTCATATACCCTGGCGAATTTGTTGTTTTTCAACAAAATGGGGGTTCTGGTCTGCGGATCGGGAGGGGTGGCCACATGGGCAATGCCCTTCTCTTCGAGATATTTGTCGAGTTCCTCCTTCCGGGTCTCCGGAACAAAACCCTCGATGACCCTCACTTTGCCTTCCACATGGTCGCCGGTCTGGAGCAGGGCGTTCTTCCCGGCCCACTCGTCGCGCAACGTATTGCGGTAATCCTTCAGCTTCTCCTTATCCAGCAGGGCTATCTGTTCCAGCTCATCGTGCAGTTCACGGCTCTTTCCCATCAGCTGGGAGAGCTCCTTCCTGACTTCTCCCAGGGTACTGGCGGGCGGCGTGAGCTGTTCCACCCCCGAAAGCTCCAGGAATTCCGAGAGGTCGGCATCTTTCCGGTCGATCCTGAGAAAGTAATAGTTGCCTTTTATCTCGTCGATAATGCTGATCGTGTGGTCAACCTGCCATTGGGTATCGAATTTTTTCGCCGGACACATGAAAAAACGGAATTCCAGTCCGGCCGGCTCCAGCCGTTGCAGGTTGTCCCAGTCGAAATCGCCCCAGGGTTCCAGCTGGCTCTCCTCCTTTTCGAGGCGCGCCCGGTGGTGCTGCACATAATCCTGTTCCTTTTCGATCTCTTTGATCCTGTGGAAGACTGCCTTCCCGTGTTTCAGTCCGGTGGCTTTATCTCCCGGAATTCCGGTAAACCAGTCCAGCTTTTTGATGGCCTGGTCGGTTTCGTTGATGTGGCGCATGAGCTCCTGCATTTCCAAGCTGGGTTCCGCGATCTTCTTGTCGATATGGACCACCCCCAGTTTCCGGAGGTCGTTCAGGAAGTCGGGATACCGGGCGAAGTAAACCAGGAAAGCATATTTGTACATGGGTACTATCATGGTTCGTCCTCCTCTTCCATCTGCTGTTTTTGCTGTTTGGTCTTCACGATCTTCTGCGCTGACTTCGAGAGGTTGTCCTCGTCCTCGAGAAAGCGCTTGATCTTGAGAATGGCATCCTGGAACCCCGGAATCTGCACCTTCTCGTAGAGGTTCACCTTCTGGGTGGTTTTCTTCCGCGCAAAGTCGAGGAGTTCCATCTTTTTCAGGAATACCTCTCTTTCCACGGCGATGCCGGTGAGCTTACGTACGATCTCCACGCCGTCGGCATACCAGAGGGGTTGGTTGAAGCTGTTGATATTCCCGGTCTCAAAGACGATATCATCGAGAATGGGGGTGAAAACACCGGCGATTTTCTTGGATGAAAGCTTGACGTCCCTGATGCGGATCAGGTCGTGATCGAATTCCCCCCATAACCGTGACATCTTCGTGTATTGTTGTATCTGCGCCACCAGCTGCTCGTCGAGGGTGGAGGCCTTGTCACGGGCTCTTTTGACCTCCATGCGGAGGGCCGACTCCTTATTCTTGAGGGTCGGCAGTGCCCGCTCCCTGACCTTGAGCTGCTTCTCCAGCCCCTGCAGTGCGGTTTTGTTATATTGAATGTTTATAGCCACGAAAACAAAATTTGAATATTAGAAGGTCTGAATATCAGAACGGCTAAGCCTTAACCTGCCGGAACCTTTAATTTTTCCAGTATTTCTGGACCAGGTGTTCCTTGATGGCCACCTCGGCCTTGGTAAAGAACTTTCCGAGGAGTTCCCAGGAGATGTCGAGCATGGTGTCGGTGTCGACGTTAACGTCGATGGCCAGCAGCTTCATGGAGTACTCCTTGGCGAATTCGAGGGTCCGCTCGTCATAGTCGGTCAGGTCGAAGCCGTTTTCGAGTTTGGTGCGGGCGTTGACCGAGTCGGCATACAGGCGGATGGCGGCGTTCATCACCTGCGGATGGTCCTCGCGGGTCTGCTTGCCGATGACCAGCTGTTTCAGACGCGAGAGGGAGCGGAAGGGGTCGACGATGACCTTCCCGATTTCGGAGTCGCGGCGCAGGAAAAGCTGTCCTTCGGTGATATATCCCGTGTTGTCGGGAATGGCGTGGGTGATGTCTCCGCCCGAAAGGGTGGTCACGGCGATGATGGTGATGGATCCTCCTGAGGGGAACTGCACCGCTTTTTCATAGATGCGGGCCAGGTCGGAATAGAGAGACCCCGGCATGCTGTCTTTCGACGGGATCTGGTCCATGCGGTTCGAAACGATACTCAGGGCGTCGGCATAAAGGGTCATATCGGTGAGAAGCACCAGTACGGCCTCGTTATGGTCGACGGCGAAGTATTCGGCGGCCGTCAGGGCCATGTCGGGAACCAGCAGCCTTTCCACAGGGGGGTTCTCGGTGGTGTTCACAAAACTGATGATGCGGTCGAGGGCCCCGGCATTGTCGAAGACATTCTTGAAATAGAGGTAGTCGTCGTTCGAGAGGCCCATACCCCCGAGAATGATCTTGTCGGCTTTGGCACGCAGGGCCACCAGGGCCATCACCTGGTTGTAGGGCTGGTCAGGGTCGGCAAAGAAGGGAATCTTCTGTCCGGTCACCAGGCTGTTATTCAGGTCGATGCCGGCGATTCCCGTGGCGATGAGGTTGGAAGGCTGCCGCCGTCGCACGGGATTCACCGAGGGAGAGCCAATATCCCTCACCTCACCGTTGATCTCGGGACCCCCATCGATGGGATCCCCGAAGGCGTTGAAAAACCTCCCCGCCAGTTCTTCGCTCACCTTGAGCTGCGGAGGCCGTCCCATAAAGCTCACCTCGGCATCGGTGGGGATCCCCTCGGTGCCCGAGAAGACCTGGAGGGTGACATCCCTGCCGATGATCTTCACCACCTGAGCCATGCGCCCATCAACCGTGGCGATTTCGTCGTACCCGACATTGTCGGCTTTCAGGGTGACCGTCGCCTTGGTGATGTTGGTCAGCCTGGTGTATATTTTCTGAAATGACTGTGTTTCCATATGATTGCGGTTTTATCCCGGAACGTCGCTCCTCCGGAAATTAGTTCATCCTTTCCTTTAACAAAGCTTCCAGCTCCTGCTCGTGGCGTGCGAACTTCTCCGATTCGAATTCCGAATAGTTCATCTGCTTGAAGGTGTTGATAATCTGCTTGAAGTAGGTGCCCACCGATTCGAAGTTCTCGAAGCGGAAGCTCAGTTCGGTCACGCCCAGCACTTTGGTCAGCATGTACTGCTGGCGTTTGATGGGGGTGACGGCGTCGATCTTGTCAAAGGCGTCCTGCTGAAGGATGACGAAGTCGATGAGTTCCGATTTCCAGTATCTCTCGTGGAAGTTGATGGGAACGCCGTCGTCGCCCAGGATGTTGATCTGCTCGCGGGCTTCCTTTCCGCGGTAGAGAATATCCTTGGCCTGGAGCACTTCGGTGAGCCACTCTGCGGAAATGTTCTTTTCGAGGTATTCCTGGACCTCGGGATATTCGAGGTATTTCGAGTAGCTGTCGATGGGGTCGATGGCGGGGTAGCGCTTTGAGTCGGCACGTGCCTGCGAGAGGCCGTAGAAGCAGCGTGCTGCCTTGCGGGTACTCTCGGTCACGGGTTCCTTGAGGTTTCCCCCGGCGGGCGATACCGTGCCTATGAAGGTGATGGACCCGGGTTTCCCGTTGTTCAGGTAGACATAACCTGCGCGGCTGTAGAAGTTGGAAATGATGGCCGAGAGGTCCATGGGAAAGGCGTCGGGACCCGGGAGTTCCTCGAGGCGGTTCGACATTTCACGGAGGGCCTGGGCCCAGCGGCTGGTCGAGTCGGCCATCATCAGCACCCTGAGGCCCATGCTGCGGTAATATTCGGCGATCGTCATGGCCGTGTACACCGAAGCCTCACGGGCAGCCACCGGCATATTGGAGGTGTTGGCAATGATAATGGTACGCTCTATCAGCTTCTTGCCGGTGCGGGGGTCGTCGAGTTCCGGGAATTCATAAAAGATTTCCACGACCTCGTTGGCACGCTCTCCGCAGGCCGAGATGATCACGATATCGGCTTCCGCCTGTTTCGAAATGGCATGCTGCAAAACCGTCTTCCCGGTGCCGAAAGGTCCCGGGATAAAGCCGGTCCCTCCTTCGGTGATGGGGTTGAGAGTGTCCATACAGCGGACCCCGGTTTCCAAAAGCCGGAAAGGCCGCGGTTTCTCGCGGTAGGCCCTGATGGCAATCTTCACCGGCCACTTCTGCACCATGGTGAGCGGGATCTCATTCCCCTCCTCACCGGTGACCACGGCCACAATGTCGTCGACCCGGTATTCCCCTTCGGGAACCACGGATTTTACGGTATAGGAGCCTTCCATCTTAAAGGGAACCATGATCTTGTGGGGCATGTCGTTTTCGTCGACCACACCGAGCCAGTCACCGGCGATGACCCTGTCGCCCGGTTGTGCCAGAGGCTTGAAGAGCCACAGCTTTTCCCGGTTCAGGGGGTCGGTGTACTCGCCGCGCTTCAGGAAGACCCCTTCCATCTTGTCGAGGTCGTTCTGAAGGCCGTCATAGTTGCGCGAGAGGATGCCCGGACCGAGGGTCACCTCAAGAAGATGCCCCTGGAACTCCACCGGAGACCCCGGCTTCAACCCACGGGTGCTCTCGAAGACCTGCACATAGGCGCTCTTTCCCATCACCTTGATCACTTCCGCCATCAGATGCTCCTCCCCGAGGGTGATGAAGCAGATCTCATTCTGGGCTACCGGCCCGTTGACTTCCACAATGACCAGGTTGGCGATCACCCCTGTCACTGCTCCCGTGGTTTTATTTTTTCTTTCCATATGTATTCGAAAATTCTTCAGGAAACTCAAAACTGGATTCTATCTCACTCAATAACTGGTTGAACATCACCTGTCCCTTCTCGTAGTCGAGGTGGAACCACCGTTCGGCCAGGAAGACCTTCAGGAGGAAGGCCAGGACCCTTTCTACCGAGAAGTAGTTGAAAAAGGTGTTTTCTTCCAGAAAATTCCACTGCCGGGTGTCGAGGCGGAACTCCCTCTCGAGGAGGTTGTCGCTTTCGAAGAGCTGCAGAAGGGGGTCGATATCAGGATAATCGACGCCCAGTCCGAAATCACGGCTGCGGTTTTTCTTCAGGGATTGCGCCACCAGGTTGTCGCCGATGACGGCATCCTCGAAGGGAAGATCGTGCTTGCGCCCGTTGAGGGCCAGCATGATATTACCGGTATTCATCCGGTATTCCCCGACCTGGCGCACGAATTTATTGTCGGAATGCAGCAGGAGATGGTAATATTCCGTGGTGAGAAAGTAACAGGCCTCCTCGCGGGTCACCTTCTCCTCCACCTCTTCCTTGCTGCGCATCAGCTCTCCGAAACGGTAGATATACCCGGGGTACTCCTCTTTCCGGGCCAGCTCAAACAGCCGGGGATGCACGATGTGGTCAAGCTGGCTCTCTTCCAGGGTCCCCCGTTCATCCATCGGTTTTTCCGTACTAAAGAGGCGGTTCACCAGATTCTGGTTGTCAAAGGGGAGATAGAAAAGTTCCACCAGCCTGAAATCGTCGGGATGAAGTTGTCCGTGCAAATACTCCCTGATCCTGAGCGAGGAGAAGTGGAGCTTCTTGTCGTCCTGGATGATATCGGGAAGCCCGGCAATCAGACAGTAATAGTTGCGCCTGCTCATTTCTCCTCCCCGAAAAGCAGTTGGTTGGTTTTGGGCCGCAGATAAGCCTTCAGGAAATTCAGGAAGTCGTCATCGGTGAAGCTGATGAGGTAACTGCCGTCGGCCGGACCGATTTTGAAGCCGGTGCGGAAATCCTGCGAAAAGGAGAACTCCACTCCTTTGTTGAGTTCGGCCGCCAGGCTCTGCCTGAAGAATTTTTCCATCTGCTCCTTTCCCTGTTCCGGGAGGATGACGTTCAGGTCAAAACTCTCCTTCTCCATCCAACCTTCTACGATGGTGGTGATCAGGGTTTTGAGGTATTCCTTGTCGGAGAAGAGCTCTTTCACGGGAGGCTGAAGGGCCTTCATGGTGACCAGTTGGGCGACTTGCTGTTTCATGGCCGAGATCGCCTGGTTGAGGGTCATTTTAATTTCTGACTCCACATGTTGTTTGAATTCCTGCGACTTTTTCCGGGTGTCGGCCATAATGGCAGCGGCAGCCTTGTTGGCATCCTCCTCAATCATCACGGCTTTCTGCTGGGCCTCTTTCAGGATGGCCTCCGCTTCCTCCCGGGCTTTCTGTACCCCTTCGTTGTAAATAACTTCAGTGAGCTGCTGAATCTTTGAATCCATATTTTGATGCATTTATAGTATTTCCACCCCTGTTACGGCCGGAGGCAATTCCGGAGAGATGCCTTGTTATTACCGTTTTAGCAGGTCAGCCACAAATATAGCAGAATATCGGCCGGATTGCCCCGAAAGGAGCTTTAAAATTGGGCGTCCCACCGCACTGTTTTAAAACATACTTTTTGTATTTTGGCCCTTTAGAAAAACCAGGATTCATGAAGCCCGAAGAGTTGTATCCCTATTTTCTCGCACATCCTGTGGTGACCACCGACAGCCGGAGGATCCCAGTGGGTTCCCTGTTCTTTGCCCTGAAGGGGGAGAGCTTCGACGGGAACCGTTTTGCCGCGGCGGCGCTGGAAGCCGGGGCCGCCTTTGCCGTGGTCGACGATCCCGCGGTGGTCACGGGGGAGAGGTTCCTGCTGACCCGTAATGTTCTGGAGACCCTGCAGCAGCTGGCGGCCTTCCACCGGCAACGCCTGGGAATTCCCATTCTGGCCATCACCGGGACCAATGGAAAAACCACTACCAAAGAGCTGGTGTCGGCTGTTCTCGCCCGGAAATTCAGGGTGGAATACACCCGGGGAAACCTGAATAACCACATCGGGGTGCCGCTGACCCTGCTCTCCATGACTGGGGAAACAGAAATGGGCGTGGTGGAAATGGGCGCCAACCATCCCGGGGAAATCGCCTTTCTCTGCCATATCGCCCGTCCCGACTACGGATTGATCACCAACGTCGGAAAGGCTCACCTTGAGGGATTCGGCAGTTTCGAGGGGGTGGTCCGTACCAAGAGTGAGCTCTACCGCGACCTGGAGGAGCGCGGGGGCACCATTTTTATCAACGGCGCAAATCCCTGGCTCACGGCCAGCGCCGGAGAGAAACTGGATAGGGTTTTTTATGGAACTCCCGATGCTTTTTCGTCAGACCTGCCTGATTCTGCCGGTGGGCCGGGCAGGAGGGGTGATGAAGCCGGCGGGGGTGAATTCCGGAGGAGTGGTTCCCGGGTGACCGGCAGGCCGGTGGGAAAGGGCGCTTTCCTGGAGGTGGAAGCCTGGTGGCAGGAGGAGGTGGTCAGGGTGGCCACCCATCTGATCGGGGAGTATAACCTGGAAAACGTGCTGGCGGCCATGGCCGTGGGCCGCCACTTCGGGGTAACAGGTGCCGGTATCACCGCAGCCATCGCAGAGTATGTCCCGGCAAACAACCGCTCGCAGTATATAAAAAAGGCATCCAATGAAGTGATCATGGATGCCTATAATGCCAATCCTTCGAGTATGATGGCCTCGGTCAGGAATTTCATCGCCATGGAGCACCCCCTGAAAATGGTGATACTGGGCGATATGTTCGAACTGGGGGACTCTTCTCAGGAGGAACACCAACGCATCGTGGATGAGCTGGCACTCCATTTCCGGGGTGAGGTTTACCTCGCCGGAAAGTATTTCAGCGCATCACGCCACCCCGAAGGCTTCCTCACCTTTGCCGGTGCTGACGAGCTCATCGCCTGCCTCAGAAAGCAGCCTCCCGTGGATACCCTGATTCTGGTCAAGGGATCCCGGGGCATGCAACTCGAAAAAATCGTGACTCTCCTGTAAGATCATCCCGTCAATAGGGATGTGTCAGTTGGCTTCCGGTTTTTCGACCTTCAGCACCTCGGAAATCGCCTGTACAAAAGTGGCCTTGGGCAAGGCCCCCATGGCCATCTGCGGCTGCCCTTCCAGCGGGACAAACAGCAGCGAGGGAATGCTCTGGATCCCAAACATGCCGGCCAGCTCCTGCTGATCTTCGGTGTTCACCTTATAAATCACCAGCTTGTCGCCATACTCCTTCTGTAACTCCTCCAAAACCGGAGCCACCATCTTGCAGGGACCGCACCAGTCGGCATAAAAATCAATCATACAGGGAACACTCCCTTCATATTTCCAATCCTGGTTGGCTTCCCAGTTGAATACTTTCTCCTTGAAGCTCTCTTTGGTCAAATGCTCTAACATACTTGCAGTTTTATTATTCTTGACGTATATAAATATATAAATATATGTATGCAAATAATGTACCATGGGATGGAGGCCGCAGGTTTCCGCTAAATTAAAGGGAAAAAATTGTAATTTTGTCACGTTTACTACAAAAAATGGCAGTCAGCAATCAACATATACCGGGGGGGTACACCCTGTTGCCCCATTTACAGAAGTCCATCTTCAGGAAGATAGGGGAGGAGGCCGACCGTTTAGGGCTGGAGGCTTATCTGATCGGGGGGTACGTGCGCGATTTGCTGCTTGGCCGCAGGAGTGTCGATATAGACATTATGGCGGTGGGCAACGGCATTGCCCTGGCCGAAGGGGTGGCGGCGGCACTGGGACCGCGCACCCAGGTGACGGTATTCCGGAATTTTGGCACCGCCATGGTGCGCTATCGTCGTATGGAGATTGAATTCGTAGGGGCGCGCAAGGAGTCGTACCGCCATGACTCACGGAAACCGGTGGTGGAAGATGGTTCCCTTGAAGATGACCAGAAGCGGAGGGATTTTACCATCAATGCCATGGCTGTGAGCCTGAATGGTTCCAACTTCGGAAAGCTGACCGACCCCTTCGACGGTATCGGTGACCTGGAGCGGCGGATCATCCGCACTCCCCTCGACCCTGACGTCACCTTTTCCGACGACCCCCTGCGCATGATGCGGGCCATCCGCTTTGCCACCCAACTGCAGTTCACCATCAGCGATGAGACCCTGCAGGCCATCGCCCGCAACAGGAACAGGCTTTCTATTGTGTCGGGCGAACGGATTGCCGAGGAACTCAACAAGATCATCATGGCCGTAAAGCCATCAACGGGGTTTCTGCTGCTTGACGAAACCGGACTGCTGGAGATGATTTTTCCGGAGCTGGTGCGTCTCAAGGGGGTGGAAACGGTGGGTGGCGTGGGCCATAAGGACAATTTTACCCATACTCTCAAGGTCCTCGACCAACTGGCTCCCCATTCCGATGATCTCTGGCTCCGATGGGCGGCCCTTCTCCACGATATTGCCAAGCCGGCCACCCGGAAATTCGTCGACGGACAGGGATGGACCTTCCATGGGCACAACGTGGTGGGAAACAGGATGATCCCCGGCATCTTCCGCCGAATGAAGCTCCCCCTTAATGAGAAGATGAAGTATGTCCAGAAAATGGTGGACCTTCACATGCGGCCCATCGTTCTGGCAGAAGAGGTGGTGACCGACTCGGCGGTGCGCCGGCTTCTCTTTGAGGCCGGCGACGATATCGACGACCTGATGACCCTCTGCGAAGCCGACATCACCTCGAAAAACGCTTCCAAGGTCAGGCGTTATTACCAAAATTTCCAGCTGGTGCGCCAGAAACTGAAGGAAATTGACGAAAAGGATGCCATCCGCAACTTCCAGCCCCCGGTGACCGGCGAGGAGATCATGGCCATCTTCGGCATTCCTCCCGGAAAAGAGGTGGGAGTCATCAAAAATGCCATCAAAGACGCCATCCTCGACGGGGTGATCAGCAATAACCACGATGAAGCCTACGCCCTGATGCTCCTCAAAGCCGGGGAACTGGGACTCACACCAAGGGAATCCTGAGTCCTGAGTCTTAAATCTTGAGTCATGAGTCATGAATGTGGGAGTCGTGAGTCGTGAGTCTGGAATCTGGAGAATGGATCACCGATTACCGGCGCAGCACCGATCACCGTTTACCGGCCGCAGGCCCCGATCACCGATTTATAGGCCGTCGCAGGGTGAGCAGTACAGGAAGATGATCGCTGAATCCTCCCTGGTAGCGGAACCCCAGGTAGGTTCTTTTCAGGCGGGTTCCCGTGTATTTTTCATCCTCTTCCATGAGAAAGGGGGCGTCGAGGATGCGGGCATCCCCGGGTATGATGAACAGGGGGCGTGAGGTGTCGAGGAGGGCTTCGCTGACGATGAACTGGTCGAAGATATTCCATTGCGACTGGTATTTCAGGGTTCCTTTGCCCTCTTTCTGCCAGGCAAAGGAGAGGTTGACCAGGGAGTCGGGGTGGGAGGCAGGTTTCCGGGAGGCTCCCAGACAGCTTTGGAGGCTTTCGTCATGCGGCTGGTCGTTGAAATCACCCGAACAGATGATCAGGGGATGAGGAGAACTCCTCCCTGTCCTGACGATTTCCGCTTTCAGCCGGCGGGCGGCTTTCTGGCGCAGCGGTCGGGTTTCCATCAGTCCTCCGTAGCGCGATGGCCAGTGATTGAAGAAGAGATGCAGGGTATCGCCGGAAACCGTTCCGGGGAGACCACTCAAATGAGGGGCGTTTAAAAGAGGATCGGTGAAATTCAGCGTATCATTTTTGCCGCCGGAGTGCCGGTCCGCCAGGATTCCGCAGAGGTGAAGGATTTCACGGGTTTTAGGGATGGCTTCCCCTTCGGGCACGGGTGAAAAATAGTCGTAAAAAAGGGGATGGAAGAGCCCCGGCCGGTAGATGGCGGCCACGTCGATTCCCCGTTTGTCGGGGGAATCCTTGTGGATGATGGCGTAATCCCAGTTGCGCAGAAGAGGGTGGCGTACCAGTTGCTCCAAAACCTCCCGGTTTTCCACCTCACAGAATCCGATGACCGCCGGAGGCTCCCAGTTTCCGGTGTTGAGGATTACCTTTGAGAGGGCGGTGAGTTTCCGGTAAAAACGGTAACCGCTCCAGTACCGACCCCCTTTGGGCTGGAATTCTTCGTCATTTTTCAGCGTGTCGTCACGTGTGTCGTAAAGATTCTCCAGGTTGTAGAACATCACGGTGGCCACGGGAACGTTGTTTTGCGCCGATAGAGCACAGGAGAAGCAGATCATCAGAAAAAGCAGGAGCGCCCGGGACACGATATAGCTCCGCCGGCCATGACAGGCCACATTGCAATCTTTATGCACGATCTGATTTTTTAGGAGTAAATCCATCAGAAACATGAATTGTTATTATTTAACCACTCTTCCACAAAGACACGCCTGCCGGAATTTCATGGATCCACCTCTCCATTATTCTTAAATTTGCCCATATTCCCAATGAATTTCACGGGTAAATCAGGGCATCCTGAGATGGTCATTCAATTCAGACCGACAGTAGCCCTTTTTCCGGGGTGTACCGATAGCAATCCCTGAGAGGCATAAGCCCCCGGAGGGATTCATTTGGACTCAGTCCTGCGGTGGTTAAAACTTAAAAGGATTCAGCTGCTAATTCCCGAATTATTTTGTTTTTTTCTCGATCCTTTCAAAGGCTCCCAGGTCGGGCCCCTTGTCGGTGGTCCGGTCTTTTCCCCGCAGGTCAAAGGGGAACATTTTGGAATAGACGGGGCTGCCCACATCTTTGGCAGCAGAAAGCGTATCGAGTTCGTAATTCAGGTTCTTGCTGATGTCGACAAACCGGGGATTGTTCTTGTTGCCGCGCAGCACGTTGTTGTAGTGGTTTTTGTCGGAAATATTAAAGGTGTCGGGGACCTGCAGGATGCAATGGTCGAAGAAATAGCTGAACTGTTTCTCCTTGTTGTTCCCCAGTTCCAGTTCCAGGGGGTTATTGCCGTAAATGATGGAGTTTCCGAAGTGGGCCTTGTTAAGGTCACCCAGGTAGACCACTTTTTTCCCGTCGGAATTGGTGAATTCCAGGGTATTGGAAATGGCCAGGGAGCTGGTGTTGCGGGGTTTCCGCGAGTATCCCCCCCAGAAGTTGGCAATGGTGGTGTGGTAAAACTCATATTCTCCGCCTACCAGGAGGGCTACGGCATAAAAGCCGCAGTTGGCGACCACCGTATTATGGGCGGTGATCTTCGATTTGAGGGCGAAAATCCCCGCGTAGGCCATGTTCTCGATCTGGGTATTCCCCAGGTTGGCCGTGGCAAAACCTTCATGCTCAATGGTGCCCACCTGCAATCCGATATTGGCATTTTTGATCTGGCAGTAGTTGAACTGGTTCCCTTTGCTTCCCGAGAAAAGGAGAATCCCGTTCCATTGGTCGGGGATGTTTTTATAGCTGACCTCAAGCCGGTCGGGGAGGAACATGATGGGATTGTCGCGGGTTCCGTTGGCCACGATATTCCCCTTGACATAGAGCCCCGCCCCCTTGTGGAAGTAAATTCTGGCTCCCGGTTCAATGGTGAGGGTCGACAGGGTGTCGACATAGGCAAAGTTATAGACCAGATAGGGCTTGTCGCTTTTCCAGGTCTCATTCTTCAGGGTGGCACTCTTCACCAGATGAAAATCCTGGCCCCAGGCAATCAGGGGAATCACCTGCTCGTTAAAATTGGTGGTGAACCTGATGCTGTCCTGCACCACCATGGGGAGATTCTGGCCGTTGGGGTCGACTGTCACCTCCACAAAAATGAAAATGCTGTCGTTGGGGGGAATTTCGATGTCGAAAATTTCATTGCCGGCCACTCCGTTGACGTTAAGCCTGAAACTGGAAAATTCGCCGCCGCCTACCTTGACACTCGAAATGAGCAGGATGTCCTTATAAGGGTTGAAAACCTTGAGCATACGGGTGGTGGAGCCCACCGTCGAGAAGACGGTATCGAACATAATAGTATCCGCGGAGAAACGCAGTTGCGCATCCGGTGAACTCAGGTACCTTTCGTCTTCACACGAAAAAAGCAGCAGAAACCCAAGCACTACCAGCCCTATTTGAAACAGACCCTTTGGCAAGAATGTAATTTTGAAGTTAAAACGGAAAACTCCTGATAAAAGTATTCCACTTCAAGCCTCTAATTTACATTTTTTAACAATTCAAAACAAATAACTAAATAAAAAGATTCAGCCTTTTTTTGAAATAATGAGTAACCCGCTGACCATCAGTAGTCCGTTAAGGATAAGGATTTCGAAGCCGAAGGTATATCCGGCGAGCCACTCTTCAGAATGGGAGGAGATGATCCAGGAGAGGGTGGGGGCCATGACGGCGACAAGGGGGACCCAGCGGTCCCTGATCTCTCTTTTGGTGAGGAGCCCGAAGAGGAAGAGGCCAAGGATGGGGCCGTAGGTATACCCTGCCACGGTAAAGACGGCGACAACGACGCTTTGGTCGTTAACAGCCCTGAAAGCCAGAATGATTACCATCAGCAGGAGCGAGAAGAGGATATGGGCCCGTGATTTTATTTTCACCCGTTTTGACTCGGGAAGATTTTCAGCGTTCAGGAAATCGATGCTCAGGGTGGTGGTCAGCGAGGTGAGTGCCGAGTCGGCGCTGGAATAGGCGGCGGCGATGACCCCGATCAGGAAGGCGATGCCCACGGCCAGCCCCAGTTTGTTAAAGGCCAGCCAGGGGTAGACATCGTCGGAGGTGGCAGGCAACTGCAATCCCTGTTTTTCCGCATAAATATAAAGCATGGCTCCCAGGCAGAGGAACAGGAAGACGGTGACCACGAAGGCGATGCTGAAGGTGAACATGTTTTTACGGGCTTCCCTGAGGGTCTTGCAGGTCAGGTTCTTCTGCATGGAGTCCTGGTCCATGCCCACGATCACCAGGGTGATAAAGAGTCCGCCGAAAAACTGCTTGAAGAAGTTATTTTCAGAGCGCCAGTCCCAGGTGAAAATTTCTGAAAGACGATGGCGGCTGATCTCTCCTGCCAGGGTGGGCAAATCCCATTGAAGGTCGCGTGAGATGATGATGATAGTGAGAACCACGGCGCCTACCAGGAAGATGGTCTGCAACGAGTCGGTCCAGATGATGGTTTTGATTCCCCCTTTGAAGGTATAAATCCAGATGAGGAGGATGCTGACGATCACGGTGACGGTAAAAGGGATATTGAAGGCGTCGAAAAAGGCGAGCTGGAGGACGCCGGCGGCCAGATAGAGGCGGAAGGCGGCCCCTATCAGTTTGGAAAGGATGAAAAAGAAAGAGCCGGTCTTGTGCGACCACCTTCCGAAACGCTGTCCCAGGTAAGAATAGATGGTGATGAGGTTGAGGCGGTAGTACAGGGGTAACAGGAAGCCTGCCACCAGCCAGTAACCCGCGATGTTCCCCAGGATGAACTGAAAATAGGAAAAGGCGGAATTTCCCACTTCCCCGGGGACAGAAATAAAGGTCACCCCTGAAATAGTGGCCCCGATCATGGCAAAGGCCACCAGATACCAGGGAGATCGCCGGTTGGCAATGAAAAAGGTGTCGGTGTTGGCTTTGCGTGAGGTGAACCAGGCGACTGCCAGCAGAACGGCGAAGTACCCGGCAACAACAAAAAATACAAGAAGAGGATTCATCACTGTGGTTATGGATTTTTCCCCTTTCCTGTCCGGAGGATTCCCGGCAGGGAAAGGGTGCCATGGCCGGTCAAGGTTAGGCAAGTGCTATTCGAAATCGGGGTACAGGAGATATTTCTTTCTGATGGTCTTATACTTCTCCACCTCTTCCTGCCACGAAAGGGCGATCTCCCCGGCGCTTTTCCCCGCCCTGATGGCTTTGATCACCTGGTCATTGCCGGTCAGAAGGTTAAACCACCGCTCACTGGTCAGGAACTCCTTTTCGACGGGATATTTCCGGTAGAATTCAATGAACCATTCGAGGGTAAAGGGGGGGACAGGGTCGAGGGTGCGCAGGTCGGTGCCGTAGCAGGTTTTGCCCTCGTTGATGGGATTATTAACGAACCCTGTGATGTCGGCGGGAACAAAGGTGAAGCTTCCCAGTTCAGGACGGGTGCCCCCGATGACCTGGAAGGGGTAGGGGGTTCCCCTGCCGATGCTCACCGCGGTGGCTTCGAAAGAGCACAGCGAGGGGTAGAGCCTGATGCTCTGGATGTTGGGAAGGTTGGGGGAGGGGGCCACGGGAGGCTCATAAAGGGTGAGGTGGGTGTAGTTTCCGGTTTTTACCACGGTGATGGCACAGCTGTCCGGGGCCTTATGCCACTTCTCGCCGTTGATCATCAGCGCCATCTCTCCCATGGTGCACCCGTGGACCACAGGGACGGGCACCATGCCCACAAACGAGGAAAACCCGGGTTGCAGCACCGGTCCGGCCACATAGTCGCCATTGGGGTTGGGGCGGTCGAGGACCACCAGGGGGATCCCGTTTTCGGCACACGCCTCAATGACCAGGTTCAGGGTGGAGAGATAGGTGTAAAACCGGCATCCTACATCCTGGATGTCAAAAACCACCACGTCGATACCCCTGAGGTGGGCAGGCGATGGTTTTCTGTTTTCGCCGTACAGGGAAACGATCTCCACGCCGCTTTTTTCATCCCTGCCATCGGCGACTTTCTCGCCGGCAGAGGCCTCACCGCGGAATCCGTGTTCCGGGGCGAAAATCCGGGCCACCTTAATATTCTTCCTGACCAGGAGATCGACGAGGTGCTCCCCGCCGCTCATGGCCGTGTGGTTGACCACCAGGGCCACGCTCTTTCCTTCCAGAAGGGGAAGAAACTTCCCGGGCTGTTCAGCCCCTGTGACCACCTGGGTGGGTGCTGCTGGTTCCGGCGATTCCGCCCGTGAGGCAGTTCCCGCAGAAGCCTTTTCCCGGGGAGTTCCCGAATGGCAGGCCGCTGAAGTGACGGCCAGAACCACGGTGATGATCAGGGTAAGGATCCGTTGCATCATAAAAGATAATTTGCTGGTTCGACCCTACGAAGATACCATTTTCACCCTTACCGGGAAAAACAGGAAGCAGGGAATGTGTTTTTAATGGCAGGATTTTTGTCTTTTATGTTTTCTCTTTGGCGTGGAGTTACTAATTTAGGGCCGTGCCATAACCCGGATATTGATGATTAAAGTCAGACTGACCCTCATACTTCTTTTTTTCTCCCTATTCTGGAGCGGATCGACGCAGAAGAGCACCCTTCCTTTGTACCAGACAGATCCCTGGGTCAGGGCGGAGCTTCAGCGGATGAGCCTGCGCGAGAAGATCGGCCAGCTGATCATGATCGATGTCTATCCTTCGCAGACCGAGGCCTCACGGCTGGCAGTCGCGCGGCTGATCAGGGAGGTTCAGCCGGGGGGTATTCTGGTGATGAACGGCACTCCCACGGAAGTAGTCACCTGGGTGAACCATTTCCAGGAGTCATCGCGGCTTCCGTTGCTGGTGGCCACCGACGGGGAGTCGGGACTGGGGTCGCGGGTCGACGGGGCGATGCTCTTTCCGGCGGCCCAGGCCCTGGGAGCGGTGAAGCACGACTCCCTGCTTTTCAGAATGGGCATGGAAACCGCCCGGCAGATGAGACTGGTGGGCATCAACATGAATTTTGCCCCCGTGGCCGATATCAATACCAACTACCTCAACCCGGTCATCAACTCCCGCTCTTTCGGGGAGAACCCCCGGCGCGTCACGGCATCGGCCGTGGCTTATATGAAAGGATTGCAGGCCGGAGGGGTGGCCGCCGTGGCCAAGCACTTCCCGGGGCACGGAGACACCCGGAGCGATTCCCATCAAACGCTGCCCACGCTGAAACTTACAACACAACGCCTTGACAGCGTGGAGACCCATCCCTTCAGGGGGCTGATCTATGAGGGCATCGACGGCATCATGACAGGGCATCTGGCCATTCCCGCCTGGGATCCCTCGGGGAAGCCGGCGACCCTCTCGGCACCTGTGGTCAGGGGTATCCTCCGTGACAAGATGCAGTTTCAAGGACTGGTCATCACCGATGCCATGAATATGAAGGCGATTTCCCTGCCTCCCGGAAGTGCCGAGGTGGAGGCCCTCAAAGCCGGAAACGACATGGTGGAGATGGTTCGCGATATCCGCAGGTCGGTCACGGCCATTGAAAGGGCGGTCGTCAACGGTCAGATCACCATGAGTGAGATCAACACGCGCTGCACACGGGTTCTGGCCATGAAACGCAAACTGGGACTTCACCATTACCAGCCGGCAGCTCCCGATTCCCTCACCCTGAAAATGACCGATCCTTCCGCGGAACTGCTGCGCCGTCAGCTGGTGGAAAACAGCCTGACGGTTCTTAAGAATGACGACCAGTTGCTGCCGCTCACCGGACTCGAAAAACTGAAAATCGCCACCCTGGCCATCGGCGGCGATTCCCTCTCTCCCTTCCAGAAGACGGTGGAGCTCTATACCGATGCCGACCATTATTACATCAGCAAGGAGGCCCCCCTCACCGTGGTCGACGAGGTCATCGCCCACCTGAAGGGGTATAACCTGGTGATCGCCGGGGTGCAGGAAATGAGCAAATACCCCTCGCGGAATTACAGGACTTCGGTGACCCAGACCGATGCCGTCATGAAGCTCACCCGGAACTGCCGGAGTGCCGTTCTTTTCTTTGGCAACGCCTATGCCCTCCGTTTTTTCCCCGGCATCGAGAAGGCCTCAGCCCTGGTGCTGGCCTATGAGGAGGGAGAAACCCCCCAGGAGATGGCGGTGCAGATGCTTTTCGGGGCCACGGGAGCGTCGGGGAGAATACCGGTCACTGCCGACGTCCGCTTTCCCGAAGGAGGCGGAGTGGATCTCCTCCCCAATAACCGCTTCAAATATACCCTTCCCGAGGAGGTGGGGATCTCCTCTTCCTTCCTGGCCCACAGGATTGACTCCCTGGCAGAGTGGGGACTCTCCGAAAAAGCCTACCCCGGATGCCAGGTGCTGGTAGCCCGCCAGGGAAAGGTGATCTTCCATAAAAGTTACGGATATCTCACCTACGACCAGAAGGAACGGGTTACTCCCGGCCACCTCTACGACCTGGCCTCGGTGACCAAGGTGTCGGGGCCCCTTCCGGCCCTTATGCGCCTGGCCGGACAGGGAAAACTGAAACTCGACGACAGGATGAGCGAATACCTTCCCTTTCTCCGGAATTCCAACAAGCAAAACATGGTGGTCAGGGACGTGCTGACCCACCAGGCACAGCTCCCGGCCGTCATTCCCTTCTGGACCTCCCAACTGTCGCGCAACGGCGATTTGCGCGATGAGGTGTTTTCCGACCATCCTACCTCGAAGGATGTGGTCAGAGTCAGCTCCAACCTGTATATGGAGCGCCGCTATATCGACACCATGTACCAGGAGATCGCCAGGATTCCCCTGCTGAACAGCAAGAGATACCTCTATACCTGTATGGGTTTTCTCCTGTGGCCTCCGGTGATCGAGAAGATCACAGGACAATCCTACGAGCGGTATCTGAGGGAAAACATCTATCAACCCCTGGGGGCGACCACCCTGGGGTATAACCCCTATCTGCGGTTTCCTGTCAGCCGGATCGCTCCCACCGAAACCGACGACTACTTCCGCATGGAGACCCTGAGGGGTTTTGTCCATGATGAGGGGGCCGCCATGCTGGGAGGAATCTCGGGGAATGCCGGACTCTTCGGAACCGCCAATGACCTGGCCAAGCTCTTCCAGCTCTATCTCTGGAAGGGGTACTACGGCGGCCACCGTTTTTTTCCGGCCAAAATCGTCGAGGAGTTCACACGGGTGCAGTTCCCGGAAAGAGGAAACCGCCGCGCTCTGGGATTCGACAAACCCCAGCTCGAGCGGAACCCCACCAGCCCCACCGATATCTATCCCGCCCCGGGGGCTTCCCCAGCGAGTTTCGGCCATACCGGATACACCGGCACCTTCGTATGGGCCGACCCCGACCAGGAACTGCTCCTG
Organism: uncultured Prolixibacteraceae bacterium; assembly: GCA_964461455.1. GTDB lineage: Bacteria > Bacteroidota > Bacteroidia > Bacteroidales > Prolixibacteraceae > UBA1413. Next base: position 20,560 of record CAYWUJ010000028.1, read on the forward strand.
GTCTTCCTCACCAACCGGGTATACCCCACCCGCGACAATAACCTTCTCTCCCACCTGGGACTCCGCAACCTCATGCTTCAGTCCCTCTACGACGCCATCGACCAGGGTAAATAATTAAGCTAAAAGTTGTTAAAATGAACCACTATTTATTCCTTTGTCTTTGATTTAATAATATATAAAAGCTATCTTTAGAATTTCTAATACATTAACAATACATAAAACTTTACGGCTATGGAGCGGAAAATCACCTTCAATGAGTTGCGCAAGATCAAGGACAGTTTACCTGACGGGTCTATCAGACAACTGGCGAAAGAGTTTGATGTGACAGAAGAAACCGTCAGAAACTACTTCGGAGGCGCCAACTACGACCACGGGACTTCGGTGGGTATTCATATCGAACCGGGACCCAATGGCGGAATTGTCCTTCTCGATGATGCTTCGATCCTCGAACGCGCTCAGCAACTCGTTGTATCGGCTTAATCCGGAAATAATACTCTGAACTTCACGAAAACTGTCTTTGTCATAAGGGCAGTTTTCTTTATTTTAGGTCCCGAAAACCCACTTATCTTAACAGTGCGTTCTAACTTAACAAATACAAATTATGAGAATCAGCCCTTTCATTTTTTCCCTGCTGGCGGTGGCGTTGCTGGCATCCTGTACCCCTGAGCCTGCGGTCAGGGCGCTCTTTAACGGTGAGAACCTCGATAACTGGGAGACCTATATCGGATCTCCCCTGAATGGTTTTGACAGCCTGGCCGCTGTGGCGACACCTGAAAAGGTCTTTTCGGTGGTTGACGATAACGGAACCCCGGTGATTCGCATTTCGGGAGAGGTAAACGGCTCTTTGGCTACCCTTGAGTCATTTGAGAATTTCCATCTCCGTCTGGTCTTCCGCTGGGGTGAAACCGTTTATACATCGCGTAACAGCGGTCTGTTGTACCACAGTTTCGGCGATTTCGGGGCTGCCTTCGGAACCTGGATGACCAATATCGAATGCCAGCTGATGCACGACAATCTGGGTGACACCTACCTGATGAACAATACGGTATGTGAGACGGAAGCCGAAAAAAACGACTCCACGGGTAACTTTGTGTATCGCTCCGGTGTTCCTGCCGTTCTCTTCGGAGCCACAAGGAACGGCTCTTCAGTGAAGAAAAGGAACGACGCCGAACGCCCCCTGGGGGAGTGGAACACCGTCGACCTTTACAGTCTGGGGCAAACCACCGTTCATGTCATCAACGGGGTGACCGTCATGGTCAATATGAACACCGGGGCTGAGGAGGAGGGCACCATCAGGCCGCTGACGGGCGGAAGGATCCAGATCCAGTCGGAAGGCGGGGAGCTCTTCGTCAGGAGCGTGGAGGTCACCCCCATTACGGAGATCCCGGCGGAAATACTAAAATAACCGGGAGTCCGGAATCCTGAATATCAGATCCCGGGTCCTAACTCTTAAGTCTTAGACCCTAAATCATAAGTACCAATATATCAGGATTATAAAGGATTAATGGCTGGGATTATCAGAATTTGAGAATTATTTCTATTTTTGTCGCGCATTCAGGGTTTTGAGTGCGTTCAGGAGAGATGGCAGAGTGGTCGATTGCGGCGGTCTTGAAAACCGTTGTCCCTTTGCGGGGACCGGGGGTTCGAATCCCTCTCTCTCCGCCGAAATGTTTATAATCAGTAATTTGCGCAAAGATGTCTGGTGACCCGGGGAGAAAATTTTAATTTCAGGGGGGAAGTTTTTCCGGAATAATTTCAAAATACTATCTTTGCGCCATCTAAAAACACGGGTGTAGCTCAGTTGGTAGAGCATCGGTCTCCAAAACCGAGTGTCGGGCGTTCGAGTCGCTCCTCCCGTGCCTCAGGACTGCCACAGCAATGCGGCGGTCCTTTTTTTTTGTTCCCAGCCAGGGCTGCGGCCGGTGATCGGTGCCTGTGGCCGGTGATTGGTGATTGGTGATTCGCGACACAGGATTTGTGATACCAGACTGGCTAGAATGTTTGCAACTGGTAGAGTTTGGTATAGCGGCCGTTGAGGGCGATCAGCTGGTCGTGGGTTCCGGTTTCGACGATTTCCCCTTTGTGGAGGACACAAATAAAGTCGGCGTTTTTGATGGTGGAGAGGCGGTGGGCGATCACGATGGAGGTGCGGTTTTTCATCAGTTTTTCGAGGGCGTCCTGCACCAGGCGTTCCGATTCGGTGTCGAGGGCCGAGGTGGCTTCGTCGAGGATGAGGATGGGCGGATTCCGCAGGATGGCGCGCGCGATGCTGAGCCGCTGCCTCTGGCCTCCCGAGAGTTTGCTTCCCCGGTCGCCGATGATGGTGTCGTAGCCGTTTTCGGTTTCCATGATAAAGTCGTGGGCATTGGCCACGCGGGCGGCAGCCATGACCTCTTCAAGGTTGGTCTCATCGACCCCGAAGGCGATGTTGTTGTAAATGGTGTCATTGAAAAGGATGGCCTCCTGGCTGACGTTTCCCATGAGGTGGCGCAAGTCGTGGAGTTTGATGTCGCGGATATCGGTGCCGTCGATGAGGATGGCCCCATCGGTGACATCATAGAAACGGGGCAGCAGGTCGACGAAGGTGGTCTTTCCGCTTCCCGACTGTCCCACCAGGGCGACGGTATTTCCCTTGGGAATGGTCACCGCGATATTGAGAAGCACCTCCTTGTCGCTGTAACCGAAGCTCACGTTGCGGTATTCGATCTCTTTTTTCAGGGTATCCACGGAAACGGCGTTCTTTTTTTCGCTGATGGTCACATTGGCCATCAGAATGGTGTCGATACGGTCCATGGAGGCCATTCCCTTCTGTATGGAATAGAGGGCGGTGGTGAAGGCCTTGGCAGGGTTGATGATCTGGTAGAAAATGGCCAGGTAGGCGATGAAGGTAGCTCCCGATAAATCGCTGTTGCTGTTGAGAATGAGGGTGCCCCCGAACCAGACGATCAGGACCATCACAAAAGTTCCCAGCAGTTCGCTCAGGGGATGAGCCAGCTCGCGGCGCCACATCAGCTTGTTCATGATGGTGCGGTACCAGCCTGCTTCGCTGTTGAACCGTTTTTCCATTTTCTCCTCGGCATTGAAAGCCTTGATGATACGGAGGCCGCCGAGGGTCTCCTCGATGATGGTCAGTAAAAGGCCCATTTTGTCCTGTCCTTCACGCGATACCTTTTTGAGGGACTTCCCGATGCGGCCGATGATGAAGCCGGTAAAGGGAAGAACCACCAGGATGAACATGGTTAGCGTGGGGCTCATGATCAGCAGGGAGATCAGAAAAACCAGGATGAGCACCGGGTTTTTCAGGAACATGTCGAGCGAGGCCATGATGGAATTCTCCACCTCGGTGACATCACCCGAAATGCGGGCCATGATGTCGCCTTTTCTCTCTTCGGTGAAGAAAGGAAGGGCGAGACGGAGGATCTTGCGGAAGATTTGGGTGCGTATGTCGCGGACTACGCTGTTCCGGATAAAGACCGTCTCCCATGCCCCCAGGTAGGCAAAGCCCACCTTGAGCATAGTACCGCAGGTCACCCCCAGGCCGACCAGCAGGAGGGTGAGTCCCGGTCCGTGGGAATTCTTGAAGAGGGTGAGATAATAATAGAGGTTGTGGGTGATGGCATCGAGGGTAAAAGCCCAGGGAACCATTGTGGTGACGTCTTCGGCCATGTTAAAGAGGATCTCCAGGATGGGAATCATCAGTCCGACCGAGAAAACGGCGAAAATGGCCGAAAGAAAATTGTAAAGGAAGGTGAGGCCCAGATGTCTCTTGTAGGGGGGGATATAGCGTTGCAGTACTTTTATGAAATCTCTCATTTCTAGAATATTCCGGTATAGTTTTGCGGGGTTATTTTTCTGAGTTCTTCCCTGACGGTTTCGCTGACGTCGAGATGTCCGATGAATTCGAGGAGGGTCTCGCGGGTGACGGTCTGGTTACCGCGGGTGAGTTCCTTCAGGGCCTCATAGGGATTGGGATACCCTTCGCGGCGCAGGATGGTTTGGATGGCTTCTCCCACGACAGCCTGGTTTTTTTCGAGGTCTTCCTCCATGGCGGTGCGGTTGAGCAGGAGTTTTCCCAGTCCCCTGAGGGTTGACTCTATGGCGATCAGGGTGTGGGCAAAGGGGACCCCGATGAACCGGGTCACCGTGGAATCGGTGAGGTCGCGCTGAAGCCGTGATACCGGCAGTTTCTGAACCAGGTGTTCCCATCCGGCATTGGCAATGCCCAGGTTCCCCTCAGAATTCTCAAAATCGATAGGGTTGACCTTGTGGGGCATGGTGGAAGATCCCACCTCTCCCTTTTTGACCTGCTGCCTGAAGTAATTCATGGAGATGTACAGCCACATGTCGCGGTTGAGGTCAATAAGGATGGTGTTGATCCGTTTCAGGGTGTCGAAGATGGCGCCGTGGTCGTCGTAGTGGGCGATCTGGGTGGTATACTGTGACCGGTCGAGGTCCAGTTTTTCCCTGACGAAACGGTTGGCGAATTCCTGCCAGTCAATGTTGGGGTAGGCCACGGCGTGGGCGTTGAAGTTGCCTGTGGCGCCGCCGAACTTGGCATAGAGAGGAAGGCTCCTGAGCAGGGAAAGCTGCACGTCGAGGCGTTCCACGAAGACCATGATTTCCTTTCCCAGCTTGGTGGGGGAGGCTGGCTGCCCATGGGTGTGGGCCAGCATGGGAACCTCCTTCCATTCTTTGGCGAGTTCCCTGAGCTTTTCCATCAGCCGGTCCACCGCCGGAAGATAGGCTTCCCTGAGGGCATCGCTGATCGAAAGGGGCACCGCCGTGTTGTTCATATCCTGCGAAGTCAGCCCGAAATGGATGAACTCCCTGAAGGCCGACAGACCGCGGGCCTCGAACTCTTCTTTCAGGAAATATTCCACGGCCTTGACATCGTGGTTGGTAGTTTTCTCAATCTCCTTGATGCGGAGGGCATCTGCCAAACTGAAGTTTTTCCAGATTTCCCCGAGTCTCTCCCTGTCGCCCGTGGAGATCCCTGCCAACTGGGGCAGCGGCAGCTCAGCCAGGGCTGTGAAATAGAGGATCTCGATCATCACCCGGTACCTGATCAGGGCATATTCACTGAAAAAGAGATCCAGTTTCTCCACTTTTCCGCGGTAACGCCCGTCGACAGGAGAAATGGCAGTTAAAGTGTTCAGAATCATTGATGTAATTTATGTGAACGGGGCAAAGGTAGCAAAAAACAACACAAAGAATGGACGCCGCTTCCGGGGTATGACAATTTTAATGTTCCGGGTATTTGATATTTCTTAATTTAGGCCTTTCAACAGGGGCCACCCCTGATGATGGTATAAATGAAACAACCCATTGAAAAAGGAATATAAGATTTCGCTGATCTCCTATCTGAACAGCCGGCCGTTTGTGTACGGACTGGAGCATGCCCCCCGGAGAGAGGAGATGGAGTTGACCCTCGATATACCTTCGCGAACGGCCGACAAGCTGAAGAACGGACAGGCCGATGTGGGGCTGGTTCCCGTGGGGGCCCTTACCGACCTTCCTGGTCACACGATCATCAGTGATTACTGCATCGGGGCTGTGGGGGCGGTACGTACCGTGGTCCTCGCCAGTGAGGTGCCCCTGGAAGAGATCAGGTCGGTCATCCTCGACTACCAGTCCCGGTCTTCGGTGCTGCTGGTCAGGGTTTTGGCCCGCTTCTTCTGGAAGAAGGGGTTCCGGTGGGAGCAGGGAACCCCCGGCTATGAAAAGCAGGGTATCGCGGGGAGTACCGCGGGGGTGGTGATCGGCGACCGGGTCTTCGATGCCGAAAAGAGATACCCCTATATCTTTGACCTCTCGGCTGAATGGATGAAATTCTCGGGACTTCCCTTTGTCTTTGCCGTATGGGTAGCGTGCCGGGACCTTCCCCCGGAGTTCATCAGGAAGCTCAACGATGCCCTGGCCTTCGGCGTTGGCAGCGTTCCCCGGGTCAAAGAGATGGAAAAAGATAACTACCCCGGTGTGGATGTATTCGCCTATTTCACCGAAAATATCAGCTACACCCTTGACGAACCCAAGCGGCAGGGGATGAAGCACTTTCTGGAGTTGGCCGCCCGACTGGAGCAAATCTGAACCGGAAATCGAAGGAGCAGATTCGCCATCTGCCGTGAATTTTTAGTAACTTAGGGCATTCATAATTTTATTAATGCCAACAAATTCCTGGATGATCATGTACGTTGAAAATAGCAAAATATTTACAGAGCCGGTGGCCATAAAAGCCTGGAGTGAGAGGAGAATGGTTTTTGTTGCACTTACCAATGGAAGGTTTTAAAATCAGAATGATGAGACGAAAGTTATTTTTACTGGTGTGGCTGGCATGTTTTGTGGCGGGTCCCGGCCGGGCTGATGAGAAGGTGGTTTACAAGCTGAATATCAAGGAGGAGATTACCCGTGGCACCTGGCGTCAGGTGCAGCAGGCCTTCACCGCTGCCGATTCGCTGGGTGCCGGTCTGTTCCTGATCCATATGAATACCTACGGAGGAACGGTCCTGGATGCCGATTCCATTCGCACCAGGATTCTGCAGAGTGATATCCCTGTTGTGGTGTTTGTCGACAACAACGCCGCTTCGGCGGGAGCGCTGATTTCCATTGCCTGCGACAGCATCTACATGCGGCCCGGGGGAAGTATCGGCGCCGCCACGGTGGTGAACCAGACCGGCGCGCAAATGCCCGACAAATACCAGAGTTATATGCGTTCCACCATGCGGGCCACCGCGGAAGCCCACGGCAAGGACACCCTGATCATCGGCGGCGACACCCTGGTTTCCTGGCGCCGCGATCCCCGGATCGCCGAAGCCATGGTCGACCCCAGGGTGGTTATCCCGGGAGTGATCGACACCGGAAAGGTGCTCTCCTTCACCCCCGAGGAGGCCATACTCCACGGGTTTTGTGAGGGAACTGCCGATAATGTGGAGGAGGTATTGCTGAAGACGGGATTTGAGAATGCCCGCATCGTGGAGTATAAGCCCTCCTTTATTGAAAGGATCATCGGACTGCTGGTGCACCCTGTCGTATCGGGATTGCTGATCATGGCCATCATCGGGGGTATCTATTTCGAGATGCAGTCCCCGGGCATCGGCTTTCCCCTGGGCGTGGCCATCCTGGGAGCCGTCCTTTATTTTGCCCCCCTTTACCTCGAAGGACTGGCCGAAAACTGGGAGATCCTTATTTTTGTTGCGGGGCTAATCCTGCTGGGGGTAGAGATATTTGTGCTGCCCGGCTTCGGGGTGGCGGGGATCTTCGGAATTTCCCTGGTGTTCCTGGGGCTGATGCTGAGCCTGTTGCACAATGTGCGGTTTAACTTTGAAGGGGTGAACCTCTGGAAAGTGGGGATCGCGGCCACCACGGTCTTTGCGGGGGTCACGGCGGGAGTAGGCCTGGCGCTCTGGCTGAGTGAAAAACTCTTCTCGGCACGCCGGGGACCACTGGGCAGACTGGCTCTTCAGACCGTACAGGAGGTAAGCGAAGGATATGTCAGCATTGACAACTCCCTGCTTCTGCTGAAAGGCAAAACAGGAACCGCCCAAACGGTCCTCCGTCCGTCAGGAAAAGTGGAGATTGAAGGGGAAGTCTATGATGCCGTGACTTCCGGGGAGTTCATAGAAAAAGGGGCCGCGATCACCGTCATACGGGTTGAGGCCACACAACTCTATGTTGAAAAGTCCTGATTCCGGAATCCTGACTTTTGAGGCTTGAGGAGGGAATGCTGAGTCCGGAACCTATTCCCCTTCGAGGATGACGATTTTTTCGATCACGTCGCCCTGTCTGATCTGGTCGATCACCTCCAAACCTTCATAGACCTTTCCGAAGCAGGTATGTTTGCGGTCGAGGTGGGCGGTGTTGCGGCGGCTGTGGCAGATGAAGAACTGGGAGCCCCCGGTGTTGCGGCCGGCATGGGCCATGGACAGCACCCCCCTGTCGTGGTATTGGTTATCCCCGTCGAGTTCGCACTTGATCGTGTAACCCGGTCCGCCCATGCCGTTGCCGTTGGGACAGCCCCCCTGGATCACGAAATCGGGGATCACCCTGTGAAAGGTGAGACCATCATAAAAACCAGCCTTCGAGAGCTTGACAAAATTGGCCACGGTACCCGGGGCATCCTTCTCATAAAAGTCGACTTTCATCACCCCTTTAACGGTGTGTATTTCTGCTTTCAGCATATTTTTTAGTTTATTATTACACTGCAAAAATAGGCTTTTCTGCCGTATAATTGACCATGAGGCATCCGTGGCCTTTAAATCAGGGAGATGAGCCGGGGAATGGGACGGGTAAAATGAAGAGTGAATCAGGGGTTCAGCCACTGGTTGATGTTGTGGGCGGCGGTTTTGCCGGCTTCTATGGCGTGGACTACCAGGCTGGCGCCCCGTTCGGCATCGCCGGCGGCGAAGACCCGGGCTACGGAGGTCTGCTTACCAGCGTCAGCCCTGATATTTCCGCGGGCGTCGAATTCCACCCCCATTTCTTCGAGGAGTCCTTCGTGCACGGGCATGGTGAATCCCATGGCCAGCAGCACCATATCGGCTTCCAGGATCTCTTCGGTGCCCGCAACTTCCTGCATGACCATTCTTCCATGGTCATCGCTGTTCCACCGGGTGGCGATGGTTTCGATGCCGGTTACTATACCATGGTCACCCAGGAAGCGCCGGGTGGCCAGGCTCCAGAGGCGGGTGCACCCTTCGAGGTGGGAACTGGAGGTGCGCAGAGTTTGGGGCCAGTAAGGCCACGGATTGTTATCCCTCCTTTTTTCCGGAGGTTGGGGGAGGATCTCGATCTGGGTCACCTTTTCGGCTCTCTGGCGGATGGCGGTGCCCACGCAGTCTGATCCCGTGTCGCCTCCTCCGATGACCACCACCTTTTTGCCGCGTGCCGAAATTCTCTCCTCTTCGGGGATGGTCGCACCAGCTACCACCCTGTTTTGCTGGGCCAGGTAGTCCATGGCCGGGAAAATGCCTTCCAGATGACGGCCTTCCACCTCCATATCCCGTGGTTTTCCGGCACCCACGGCCAGAAGAACGGCATCATAACCCTCCAGAAGCTCCCGTGCGGAAATATCCTGTCCGACGATGACTCCCGTGCGGAAGAGGATACCCTCCTGACGGAAGAGCTCCACGCGGCGGTCGATCACATATTTGGCCAGCTTGAAGTCGGGGATGCCATAGCGGAGAAGACCCCCTATGGCGTCGTTTTTTTCGAATACGGTGACGCTGTGCCCCGCCTTGTTGAGGAGGTCAGCGGCCGCCAGTCCCGCAGGCCCGGAACCCACCACGGCTACTTTTTTGCCGGTGCGTAAAGCCGGAGGCGCCGGCGTGATCATCCCTGTCTCAAAGGCCTTCTCAACGGTGGCACACTCATTTTCACGGATGGTCACCGCCTCTTCGTGGATGGCCAGCACACACGACTTCTCACAGGGAGCAGGACACACCCTGCCGGTGATCTCAGGAAAGGGATTCGTGGAGTGGAGCACCCGGTAAGCCTCTCTGAAATCACCACGGAAAAGGGCATCCTGCCACTCGGGGATTTTACTGCCCACGGGGCAACCCCAATGACAGAAGGGAACCCCGCAATCCATACAGCGCGATGCCTGGTGCCGGCGGTCCCCCTCGTCAAGGGTCTGCTCTACTTCTCCATAATCATAACTCCTTTCGCTGACGGGCCGGTAACCCCCGTCCTTGCGTGCTATCTTCATAAAACCTTTCGGATCAGCCATTAAGTATAATTTTAGAATATTAGAATGCCTTTATAGTCTTGAATCCTGAATCGGAGTTGTGGTTCCTGAATCGGAGTTGTGAATCCTGGATCCTGAATTCTAAGCCTAGACTCCTGGGTTCAGAGTCTTGAAAGGTATTTTTTCGGTGCATAATTCTCTTTTTGCTTTATTCATGGATGGCGGGGTTGTCTTCGGTGAGCTGCAGTTTTCTTTCCAGTTCGCGCAATTTTTCTTCCTCGAGTACTTTTTTGTATTCGAAGGGGATGACCTTAACGAAACGGGGGAGATAAGCTTCCCATTCGGTGAGGATTTTTGCGGCCAGGGAGCTTTGGGTAAAAAGGAGGTGGTTGCTGATCATTTCCTGGAGTTCCCTGATGTCGGAGCGATCCTCGATGGGGAGGAGTTCCACGAGGCCTTTGTTGCAGAAGTAGTCGAAGTTCCGGCCGGTATCGAGGACGTAGGCAATGCCGCCGCTCATGCCTGCTGCGAAGTTACGGCCTGTGGGGCCGAGGATGACGGCTCTTCCGCCGGTCATGTATTCGCAGCCGTGGTCTCCGGTGCCTTCGACGACGGCGCGGGCTCCTGAATTCCTGACGCAGAAGCGTTCCCCGGCCACGCCCCTGATGTAGGCTTCTCCACGGGTGGCCCCATACAGGGAGGTGTTTCCGATGATGATATTTTCTTCGGGGGTGAAGGTGGACCCCGGGGGAGGGGTGACGATCAGCTTTCCTCCCGAGAGGCCTTTGCCGAAGTAGTCATTGGCATCGCCTTCGAGGCGGAAGGTGATTCCCGGGGCCAGGAAAGCCCCGAAACTCTGTCCGGCCGTTCCCCGGAAGAGGCAGGTGATGGTGTCGCCGGGGAGGCCCGCTTCCCCGTACTGGCGGGCGATTTCTCCCGAGAGCATGGCGCCGGCAGCCCTGTCGACATTGGTGATGGTCTGCGACAGCCATACTTTCTCTTTGGCTTTAAGGGCTTTTTCTGCTTCCCTGATGAGGTGCCTGTCGGGGTGTTCTCCAATGGTGCGAATGGCGGTGGTGGTACTGCGCAGGTCGGCTTCCCCCGGTTGCGCCGGCATGTGCAGGAAAGAGGAGAAGTCGCTGTTTTTCATCTTCCGGTGCGAGAGGTCCGGTGCGGCTTCGAGGAGGTCGGCCCGGCCCACGATATCGTCAAAACTGCGGAATCCCATTTCTGCCAGGAGTTCTCTGATTTCGCGGGCGAGAAAGCGGAAGTAGTTGACCACATATTCCGAGCGGCCGAGGAACCGTTTCCGCAGTTCGGGGTCCTGGGTGGCCACGCCTGCCGGACAGGTATTCAGGTGGCATTTGCGCATCATGACGCATCCCAGGACGATGAGTGCCGAGGTGGCGAAGCCGAACTCCTCGGCGCCCAGGCATCCCATGATGACCACGTCGCGGCCGCTTTTGAGCTGTCCGTCGACCTGAAGACGCACCCTTCCGCGGAGCTGGTTCATGACCAGGGTCTGCTGGGCTTCGGCGATGCCGAATTCCGCGGGTAGTCCGGCATGTTTGATGCTGCTCAGGGGACTGGCGCCGGTTCCGCCTTCTCCTCCGGAAATGGTGATCAGGTCGGCATAGGCCTTGGCCACTCCCGCGGCGATGGTGCCCACGCCATCTTCGGCGACCAGCTTGACCGACACCCGTGCGCGGGGGTTGGCGCTTTTCAGGTCATAGATGAGCTGCGCCAGATCCTCTATCGAATAAATGTCGTGGTGGGGCGGCGGCGAGATCAGGGTGATCCCCGGGGTGGAATGGCGGGTTCTGGCGATGATCTCATTCACCTTGTAACCGGGAAGCTGTCCCCCTTCCCCGGGTTTGGCCCCCTGGGCAATCTTGATCTGCAACTCTTCGGCATGGGTGAGATAGTTGATGGACACCCCGAAGCGTCCCGAGGCCACCTGCTTGATGGCACTCTGCCGGTCGGTGCCGAAGCGGGAGGGATCTTCGCCCCCCTCGCCGGTATTGCTGCGCCCCCCGATGGTATTCATGGCGATGGCCAGGGCTTCATGGGCCTCTTTGCTGATGGACCCGTACGACATGGCTCCCGTGACAAAACGGCGCATGATGTTCTCTTCGGGTTCCACCTCATCAAGGGAGATAGGATTTTTCCTGATCCGGAAGCACCCCCTGACAAAGGCCGGCCGCTGGTTCTCCCGGTCGACGAGTGCCGTGAATTCCTTGAATTTCCGGTAATCGTTACTATGGGTAGACCACTGGAGCAATCCGATGGTTTCGGGATTCCAGGCGTGGAATTCCCCGTATTTGCGCCACGAATGGCTTCCTGAGCTCTCATAGCGGAAGGGTTCCCCGGGAGGGGTTTCCGCAAAGGCCCCGGTATGGAACATCATGGTCTCGCGGAAGATCTCTTCCAGTCCGATGCCGCTGATGCGCGAAGGGGTTCCCGTGAAGTGCCTGTCGATGAGTTCCCGGCTGACCCCTATGGCTTCGTAGACCTGGGATCCGTGGTAACTGCGGAGCGTGGAGATCCCCATCTTTGAAAATATCTTCAACAGGCCTTTGTCTACCGATTTGAGGTAGTTACTGCGGGCTTCCTTGTATTCCAGACCGATGGCCCCCCCGGTGACCAGCTCGTCAATGGCGGCAAACGCCAGGTAGGGGTTAATGACGCTGGCGCCATAAGCCAGCAACAGGGCGAAATGGTTCACCTCCCGGGCTTCCCCTGTTTCCACGATGATCCCGATCTGCATGCGTTTTCTGACCCTGATCAGGTGGTGGTGAACCGCCGCCACGGCCAGGAGCGAGGGAATGGGGGCGACCTCACGCGATACCCCGCGGTCTGAGAGGATGATATAATTCTTCTTCTCGTCGACCGCCTTTTCCGCCTGGGCAAGCAGGTTCTCAAAGGCGCTCCGGAATCCCTCAAATCCTTCGCTGACCCTGAAAACCATGGGAAGGATGGTGTGGACGAACATCTCATCTTTCAGATCCTTGATTTTTCCCAGGTCGGTATTGATGATCAGGGGGGAATCGAATTTGATCAGGCGGCAGTGTTCGGGGGTTTCCATCAGGATGTTACTGTTGAGACCTCCGATGTAGTTGGTCAGGGACATGACCAGTCCTTCCCTGATAGAGTCGATGGGGGGATTGGTCACCTGGGCGAAGGTCTGCCTGAAATAGTCGAAGAAAAGGCGGGGTTTCTCAGAGAAAATGGGAAGGGGGGTGTCGTTGCCCATGGAGTTGGTCGGTTCCGCCGCCGTGACGGCCATGGGCCCGATGATTTCGTGAAGGTCCTCGCGTGAGTATCCGAATATGCGGGCACAGGATTCGAACTGGTCGATATGGTAGGGTACCCGTTGTTTGACGTCGATATCGCCGAGGCGCATCCTGTTTTCGTGGAGCCACATGGCGTAGGGACTCCGTTTGCTCAGCTGGTCCTTGACCTCGCTGTCGGGAATGATGATGCCCAGCTGGGTGTCGACCAGAAGGAGCTTTCCCGGGCGGAGTCTTCCCTTTTCCCTGATCTCGGAAGGGGGGAACTGCTGTACGCCCACTTCTGAGGCCATGACGATCAGATCGTTTTTGGTGATGACGTAACGCGAGGGCCGCAGGCCGTTGCGGTCGAGGGTGCCTCCGATATAACGGCCATCGGAGAAGATGATGGAGGCGGGGCCGTCCCATGGTTCCATGATGGTGGAGTGGTATTCGTAGAAGGCCTTGAGGCTTTCGGGGATGGGGTTTTTCTCGTTGAAGGATTCGGGAATCATCATGCAGAGGGCATGGGGGAGGGAGCGTCCTGCCAGGTGGAGGAATTCCAGGGTGTTGTCGAACGAGGCGGAGTCTGACTTTCCGGGTTCGATGATGGGGAGGAGTTTCCGGAGGTCGCTGCCGAAGAAGTCCGATTTCATGAGGGCTTCACGGGCGTGCATCCAGAGGCGGTTGCCGCGGATGGTGTTGATTTCCCCGTTATGGGCGATCACCCGGAAGGGTTGCGCCAGATCCCAGGTGGGAAAGGTATTGGTGCTGAAGCGCGAGTGCACCAGGGCGATGGCGCTTTTCAGGCGTTCGTCGGAAAGGTCGCTGTAATAGGCGGCCAGCTGCCGGGGAGTGAACATTCCTTTGTAGATGATGACCTTGCTCGAGAAGCTGGGCTGGTAGAACCATCTTTTGCGGGTGAGCGGGGAGTGACGGATGGAGTGTTCGGTGAGTTTGCGCACCACGAAGAGTTTCCGTTCCAGGGCGTCCTGTTCGAGGGAACTGCGCACGAAGATCTGTTTGATGACGGGTTCCGTGGTCAGGGCGATTTTTCCGGGGGCGCTGTGGTCAACGGGGACATCACGGTACCCGATCAATTCCAGGCCTTCGTCGTGGATATGGCGGTTGAGGAGCTCAAGGCAGAAGGTGGCTTCCTCTTCGATGTCGGGCAGGAACACCAGTCCGGTGGCATAACGCCCGGGAGTTCCCACGTCGATGCCCAGTCCCCGGGTGATGAACTCATGGGGGATCTGCATCAGGATTCCGGCACCGTCGCCGGTGGCATTGTCGGCGCTGGTCGCCCCCCGGTGGTCCATATTCAGCAAAACGTCGAGACCTCTGCGGATGATGTCGTGCGACGCCTGCCCCTTGATGTGGGCGACAAAGCCGATGCCGCAACTGTCGTGTTCATTCCGGGGGTGGTAAAGTCCCTGGGGTTCCGGGGAGATGTTTCTGGACATAACTCTATTATTTGTAAGGTTCTTCAATGGAGACTTCATTATCTTCCTTTACGCCGGCTGTGAGTGATCCCGTTCCGGCGGGGTGGATTTCCGGGGCGATTATGTTTTCCGGGGCGAAGTGCACCGAGGCGACGGCTCTTCCCGAGGGGTCGGCATTCTCGCGGAAAGAGCGGTCCCAGGCCAGGGCTTCCCCGGTACTGCAGGCGATGGAGGGGACCGAGGGAACGCAGGCGGCGGCCTGGTCTCCGGGGAAGAACTCGCTGAAAACAGAGCGGTAGTGGTATTCCTCTTTTGACTGGGGGGTATTCACGGGGAACCGGTAGCGGGCACTGGCCATCATCTCGTCGGTCACCTTTTCGGCGGCGGTCTTTTTCAGGGTGTCGATCCATCCATATCCCACGCCATCGGAGAACTGCTCTTTCTGGCGCCAGGCGACAGATTCCGGGAGGAGATCCTCGAAGGCCTTGCGGAGGATCCATTTTTCCATGCGGCCGTTTCCCGCCATTTTGCAGGCAGGGTCAAGGGCCATGGCCACGTCGAGGAATTCGCGGTCGAGGAAGGGGACCCTTCCTTCCACCCCCCAGGCGGCCAGGGATTTGTTGGCCCTGAGACAGTCGTAGAGGTGAAGCCGGCTGATCTTTCTCACGGTCTCCTCATGAAAGGCTCTGGCGTCGGGAGCTTTGTGAAAATAGAGGTATCCTCCGAAGATCTCATCGGCGCCTTCGCCGCTGAGGACCATTTTGATGCCCATGGAGCGGATGACGCGGGCCAGCAGGTACATGGGGGTGGAAGCCCTGACGGTGGTGACGTCGAAAGTTTCGAGGTGGTAGATGACATCACGGAGGGCGTCGAGGCCCTCCTCAATGGTGTAGTGGATTTCGTGGTGGACGGTGCCGATGTGGTCAGCGGCCGTGCGGGCCGCGGCCAGATCGGGGGATCCCTCCAGTCCGATCGCAAAGGAGTGGAGCTGCGGCCACCAGGCGGGCTGGCTGTCGTTGCTCTCAATGCGCAGGGCGGCATATTTCCGGGCGATGGCAGAGATCACCGAAGAGTCGAGACCTCCCGAGAGGAGCACCCCGTAGGGGACATCCGACATCAGCTGACGGTGAACGGCAGCCTCCAGGGCCTGGCGTACCTGCTGCATCGCCGGGGTAAGGTCCTGGGGGGGGTGATTCTCTACCGCCTCAAAGGCAAACCAGTCGCGATGATACCAGCGCGTCAGCACGCCACCGTTGCCCTCAAGGTAGTGGCCGGGAGGAAATTCGCGGAGGGTATTGCAAATGCCGGTGAGGGCTTTCATCTCGGAAGCCACATAAAGGGTTCCGGAGG
>CAYWUJ010000029.1:0-33956 GCA_964461455.1 uncultured Prolixibacteraceae bacterium
TTCACCTGATGATCATCCATCCCGACCCCTTCATTGTTCCCTTTGCCAGGGCAGGCGCTTCGGTGCTGACGGTGCATTGGGAGGCCTGTTCCCACCTGCACCGCACAGTGGCCCATATCAGGGAGGAAGGGATGAAAGCCGGTGTTTGCCTGAATCCGCACACTCCCGTGCACCTGCTTGAAGAAATTCTGCCCTCGGTCGACATGGTGCTGATCATGTCGGTCAATCCCGGTTTTGGCGGTCAGACATTCATAGAGGGGAGTCTGCGTAAGGTCGCCCTTCTGAAGGAGCTGATCATCAGGCGCAATCCCGGCTGTCTGATTGAAGTCGATGGCGGCGTTAACCTGGAAACGGGGAAGCGGCTGCGTGATGCCGGTGCTGACATCCTCGTGGCCGGGAGCTTTATCTTCCGTTCGGCCGATCCCGCCGGAGCCATCCGCCAGCTTAAAAATCTCTGATCACCAGCCGGTGACCATCATTTTGGCCGCCACCCCGCGGGCCACCTCTTTCCCCTGGAGCTTTTCAGCCAGACGGAGAGCGAAGGAGAGAGCACTCCCGGGGCCATTGCCGGTGACCAGGAGACCATCCTCCACCACGGCTTCTTCACTGAGGAGAGCCCCCGTGAGATACTTCTCAAACCCCGGATAACAGGTAGCCCGCCTCTTCTCAAGAAGCCCCAAACTTCCCAGCACCATGGGAGCGGCGCATATCGCCCCCACCATCTTTCCGCGGGAGTGAACCCCGGCCACCAGATTCCTGACCCCTTCATGGGCCTGAAGATGGGCCGCCCCGGGCCAAAAAGTAAAAATCAATTCGGGGAATACTCTCCCAGCACTTTCTCCAGCTTTTTGCGGGTGAAAAATATGCGGCTCTTCACCGTTCCCAGCGGAAGATCCAGCTCTTCGGCTATCTCTTTGTATTTGTAACCGTCAAGGAACATCGTAAACGGAATCCGGTAATCATCATCAAGCCTGCGAATCGAACTTATGATCTCACGGGATTGAAATTCAGAATCGGGTGAGGGATAAAAATGACCGCCCAGGGTATAATTGAGATTTCCCGAAGTGTCAAGGGTGTTCCTTGATTTCACATTCCGACGGTAATCATTTATGAAGGTGTTTTTCATGATGGTGTAGACCCATGCTTTGAAATTGGTGTTGCTGGCAAATTTGTCACGGTTCGAAAGGGCCTTCAGCAGGGTCTCCTGAACCAGGTCATCAGCCTTCTCTCTGTCGGTGGTAAGGCTCAGTGCGTAATAACGAAGCTTGTTCTGCAAATCCAGAAGGGCATTGGTAAACTGTAACTGAGTCATATCAAATATTTATTAGTTTCACTGCAAAGATACGACAGCTAAATAAATATAAAAAGGTTTTCTACACTTTTTGTCTAAAATTATATCTATCGACGATAGACAAAACTGATCAGCCCCGTTCCAAGGAAAATTATTAAATTTGTCGCGACCCCGGGAGCAAAGGTGCCGGGGGCGGATTTGTTAAACAAAGAGTCAGAAATTACAGGAAGATGTTAAAAGGTATATTGTCGATTTCGGGGCAGCCGGGACTATTCAGGATGGTTGCCGAGGCGAAGAACAGGATTATTGTCGAGTCCCTGCTGAATGGCAAGAGGATGCCGGTGAGTGCCACGGCCAAGATCAGTTCACTCGAAGACATTGCGGTGTATACCACAGGGGGGGATATTCCCCTGTGGGAGATCCTGAAGAGAATTACCGGTCAGACCCAGGGGGAACCAACGGTATCTCCCAAGGCCACAGACCAGGAAGTCAGGCGTTATTTTGAGACGGTAGTCCCCGACTACGACCGTGACAGGGTATACATTTCCGATATCAGGAAGATCCTGATATGGTTTAACCTTTTACAGGAAAAGGAGTTGCTCGATTTCAGCGAAGAGGAGGCTTCTGAGGATTCTGAGGTGTCGGAAGGAACTGACGTTACCGGGGCGGAAGGAGTTCCGGGGGATGAAGGTACCGGGGAAGAGGAGAAATAAGGCTCAGGGGTCAGAAGAGGGCGCCGTTTTTCCCGGGTGCTGAGGTCATCCTGATTTCTTTGTTTTTTTCCAGGAGGATTTCGAAAAGCCTGACGGTGGCCAGGGCATCGCCGGCAGCTCTGTGGCGGTCATGAATGTCGATATCGAGGTCAGCACAGAGGTTGCCCAGGGAATAGGAGGCATGGCCGGGCAGCAGCTTTCGGGAGAGCTGTACCGTGCACAGGGTCTTTCTTTGGAAATCATATCCCAGTCGCTGGTACTCCTCCCTGATGAAGCCGTAATCGAAACGGGCGTTATGGGCCACAAAAGTCTTTCCGGCAGTGATTTCCGCCAGATCACGGGCAATTTCGAAAAAACGCGGGGCTCCGGCCACCATGGCATTGGTGATTCCTGTGATGCGCGAAACCGGCAAAGGGATATCCATTTCGGGATTAATCAGGGTGGAAAAAGAACCGGTAACGGTCTCCCCGTTGTGAACATATACCGCAATCTCGGTTATCCGGCCATATTTATAAACAGTCCCCGTGGTTTCGATGTCAATGATTGTGAACAATGTTGAAAAAATTATTGATAATTTTTAGAGTAATAATCACGTTAACAAGCTCAAAGATTAAAAATATTTAGTTAGTTTTGTATTACAGTATTTATAATGTGCTAATTTTATATTTTGCTGGATAGAAAATCAACTTTAAATTTTATTAATATGAAAAAAGTTTCACTATTTTTCTTAGCTAACCTTATGACACTGATTGTGGTGGCGCAGACCGCTGACAATAAGTGGGCATTAGGACTGGGTGCAGGTCCATACTTCTCATACAGGCAGGAACTGCTTGGTGGAGAAGAGCACAACGCATGGAAGAGCCTGTTCCTTACTACAGAATTATCACTCGGCAGGTATCTGAGTCCTTCATTTGATGCGGTGCTTAAAGGAAATGCCGGTTTCCGCAACATTGACCTGGCAAGTTCCGGAGAGAACACAAAGTCCGACTTTACCACTGTCGCACTGAACCTGAAGTACAAACTGGCTAATGACAAGCTCTTTTCCTCGAATGCCAAAATCCAGCCTTATCTTTTTGCCGGTCCCACACTGTTGACCGACAATGCCGAAGCCAAACTGGACTTTGATGCAGGTCTGGGTTTCCGGTTCCCGGTAGGAAGTGGCAAAAACAACCTCTATCTGGAAGGGAAATATTTCGATGGTCTGAAACCGGGTCTTGAGGCCAACTACAAGCCCGACGGAATTACCGACATCAAGGACAGCCACATTGCCATTACCGCCGGTATGGACTTCGGTCTTGGAAAAGCCAAGGACAGCGATGGTGACGGCGTGCCCGACAGGAAGGACAAATGTCCCAATACTCCGGCCGGAGTGGCCGTGGATGCCGATGGTTGTCCCCTCGACAGGGATGGTGACGGCGTGCCCGACTACAAGGATGACTGTCCCGACACCCCGGGTCTTGCCAGCCTCAACGGCTGTCCCGACAAGGATGGTGACGGTATTGCCGACCACCTCGACGAATGCCCCGATGTTCCCGGACTGAAGAAATTCAATGGTTGCCCCGACACCGACGGTGACGGCGTGCCCGATCCCAAGGACGAATGCCCCGACACGCCGAAAGGCTGTGCCGTTGACGCCAAGGGTTGCCCGATCGACACTGACGGTGATGGTATCATCGACTGTGAAGACGATTGCCCCAACCAGGCCGGAACCAAGGAAAACAAAGGCTGCCCCGTGACCTGCATCGATTTTGATGTCGATCCCGTCTACTTCGACTTCGACCGCTCCACCCTCCGTCCCGACGGAATGTCAGCCCTCGATGCTTTCGTCTCCAAACTGGGAGACTGCAAAGAATATGAAGTCGTGGTCAACGGCCATACCTGCAGCATCGGTTCAACCAATTACAACCAGGGCCTCTCCGAAAGGCGCGCCCAGGAAGTGGTCAAATACCTCCTCAACAAGGGTTTGAACAACGCTTATGTAGGCTCCAAAGGCTACGGCGAAACCCAGCCCGCAGTGCCCAACACTACCAATGCCAACAGAGAAAAGAACCGCAGGGCCGAAATCGACCTCAGCGTAAAATAACAGAATCCTGAATCCAGGCTTCTCACCTTACATCAAGAAGCCGTCTCACCCGAGGCGGCTTCTTTTTTGTTATCCCCTCCCCCCCGTCATGCAACCACCTGAAAAAAAAAGAGAGCGAAATACTTTTTTTTGTCATAAATTCTTGCTATTTTACAACAAGGAATTCACCCTGACAGGTGATTTCCTTTTATATCTTTATATCTCTTTTATGAATTTGTTTGTTGCAAAGCTGAGTCCGGCCACCACCGGCCAGGACCTGGAAGAGCTCTTCAAAGAGTTCGGGGAAGTGGTTTCCGCCAAAGTGATTTTCGACAGGGAGACTGGCAATTCCAAGGGTTATGGATTTGTCGAGATGAAAAATGATGATGAAGCCAGGGCTGCCATAGAAGCTCTGAACGATTCTGAGAATGAAGGGAAGCAGATGGTCGTCAAGGAAGCGCGGCCCCGTGAGGATCAGCCGGCATCGAGGAAGCCTTTCGTGAGAAGAGGGGAAGCTCCCCCGCACAGGAGAGAGGGAGGTTTCGGGAACAGGCGTTACTGACGACCGGTGGTCAGGGGAGCCATGAGGGAGCCTGAATCATCAGGGAGCCCTCGTCGTTGCGCAGGGCGTATTCGAATCCCGGTTGCAGGCTGAAGGCTCCTGTCTCCCCGCTGATATGGAGTGCCAGGTAACCAATCTGGTGTTCCTGGTAACCGCTCAGGGAAGTGACGATGCGGTGGACGGCCTCCTTGCAGGCTTCCGCCGGGGAGAGTCCATTGCGCATCAGTTCAACGACCAGGAAAGAGCCGAGGGTTTTCATGACCAGTTCTCCTGAGCCGGTGGCCACGGCACCCCCCACCCTTCCGTCGACAAAAAGTCCCGCCCCTGCAATGGGGGAATCACCGACCCTTCCATGCATTTTAAAGGCCATACCGCTGGTGGTGGTGGCTCCGCAGAGCCTTCCCCGGCTGTCGAGGGCCAGGAGTCCTATGGTGTCGTGATTCCTGAGGATCTCCTTTTCAATATTGATGACCGGTTTAAAGCCTTGGCCCTCCTTTTTCCATTTCTGCCAGGCGTTACGAGCTGTGGGGGTGAGCAGGTTTTCCCTTGTGAAACCGTTGGCCAGGGCGAAATCACGGGCTCCCTTTCCCGAGAGCATCACATGGGGGGTCTTTTCCATCACCAGGCGGGCTACCGAAATGGCATGCATGATATCTTCCAGGAAGGTGACAGCGCCGGCATTTCCCTTCTCGTCCATGATGCAGGCATCGAGGGTGACCTTTCCGCGTGCGTCGGGTAATCCTCCGTAGCCCACGGAAATCACGGCCGGGTCGGCTTCCGGCACCCGGGCACCGGCTTCGGCGGCATCCAGGGCATAACCACCCCCTCGCAGGATCTCCCAGGCAGCCTCATTGGCCGCCGCCCCGAAATTCCAGGTAGAGACCACCACCGCCTTTCCGCGGCTCCTCAGAGGTGCCGCCATCAGGGTCTTCCCTTCCAGAAGGACCCCACCAAGAGCACCCCCTGCCATGGTCATAAAATCACGCCGTGAAACCATAATCATCTGTTTTTAGGGTTACTTCCCTGAAACCATCGGAAATGCCGGAGGTCCCAGGAAGCTTTTCTGCACACCCCCGGTATCGATGATGATCTTCTGCACCACGACTCCCGGGTCTATCCTGGTGATTATCAGCCGGTGTTTTCCGGGTGAGGAGATCGTGTGCTTGCCCGACACGTAAATGATATTGTGGCGCATCCACTCTTCCCAGTCCCGGTTGGTGTAATTCCCGTGGATGTTGAGGATTCGGGGGGGCTGATCATCGATGGCCACGGCCACCCGTTTTCCCGTGCCGTAATAGTTGAGCGTCGGGGAGAGTGCCAGGATGACTTCCACCTCGCCTGAGGTGTGGAACCAGAGGTCATATTCCAGGGTGGGATTATTCGCGGGCAGGGAATCGCCGGGAGCGGTAACCGGGAAGGTCGTCATCCCCGAGAGGGTCCTGCCGAGTCCGGGCACCTCTTCCCAGGAGAGTCCGTTTTTTTCGCTTTTTCGGGAGAAATGGGCGGCTTCGATGGAGAAGTGGCCGTTGCTTTCCGCAAATCCCAGGAATCCTGAGGGAAGGGGTTCCGGGTGAAACACTTCCAGGAAAAGGGTAATGGGGTCCCCTTTGCGGGGCGTGATGGTTATGGTGGCCGTATGGAGTCCCGCGGGGACACTCCCGTCGGCAGGTGAAAACCAGATCCTTTCTTCCCCGCTGATGGTTCCCTGCCGTGGCGATATCCTGAGCCAGGGAGCGTCACAGGTGATGGTATACCCGATGGGGAGGGTGCCGGCAGCGAAGATGTCGGCATAGGTGGAATCGGTTTGCCAGGTATCGAGCCTGATGATGAGTTTCAGGGAGTCACCCCCGCCCAGGAAATCAGGGGAACCTTCCACGGCCACGCGCATGATCTCCTCTTCGGGGAGGGTGATGGTTTGCACGCGGGGCATGATATTCCGGGGAGGTTCCTGCCACCAGTAATAACCGATATGGGTCTGGTCCATCATGTGGTTCCATTTTCCGCCGGCCAGCTCCCTGTTGTACTGAAGGGTGAGAAGGGAATCGCGCAGGAAGAGGTCGGTGACCCGTTGTGCGAGGCTGTTGGTGGTGGAGCGCCCCTGGCTGGCGTAGAGGCGGTTTTTGCCTGCCGTCACATAGAGGTCGTTGAGGTTGGCACAGGCCTCGATGGGAAAGAGCACCAGCTGGAAGAAGGCATCACGGGCTTCCGGGGGTAGCTGTTCACTGAGGCGCCGGGCTTCTTCCGCCAGGGCGTTATAGCCGGCAGCCACCCGTTCGGCCTCCCGGTAGTTCACCAGGCTGTAGGTCGAAGGATCGAGAAGTTCGGGCTTGCGCCGTCCGTTGAAGCGGCCGTAGCTATCGACCATACGGGCAATCTCAGCAGCATGTTCCTCCCCGAAGAGCGCCCCGGCCCACCGCAGCGAATAACTCTCCATCAGCGCCATGGTCATGGCCTCAGGATCCCAGGCCATGTCGAGGAAGAACTGGGTGGGAAACTCCATGGGTTTGATATCGCCCACGTTGACAATCCAGATGCGGTCGACCCCATGGCGGTAGGTGAGGTTCATCTGTTCCCACACCCGGGGTATGGGATTGGTATTTAGCCATTTATAATTCCGGGGTCCTCCGACATAGTCGAAATGGTAATACATGCCATATCCTCCGCTGCGCCCGGGAGCGCCGATACGGGGGAGTTTGCGCACGTTGCCCCAGTTGTCATCACAAAGCATCAGGGTCACATCGTCGGGAACCCTCATTCCCAGGTCGTAATAGTCCTGCACCTCCTTATAGAGGGCCCACACCTGGGGCGTTTGAGAGGCTTCCCTGCCGGTGACCTCCTCAATGATTTCCCGCTGATGGGCGATGATCTGTTCGAGCAGTGAGATGTCGGCATCGCGGCTCATGGGTTCATCGCCGTCACCGCGCATGCCCACGGTGACCAGGCTTTCATAGCTCCCCATCCTGGAAATCCCGGAACGCCAGAACTCCCTGAGGGTGTCGGGGTTCTCCCGGTAATTCCACGGTCCCCTGCCAAAGCGGCGCCACTCGTCGTGGGCACGCATCATGGGCTCGTGATGGGAGGTCCCGATGACCACGCCATAGGCATCGGCCAGGGCAGGATTCAGGGGATCATCGTCATAGAAAGCCCTGCCCCACATGGCAGGCCACAGGAAATTCCCCTTCATGCGCAGGATCAGTTCAAATACATTTTCATAAAAGGCATGGTTGAAAGCCCCGAATTTTTCGAAAACCCAGCCGCTGAGGGCCGGGGCTTCGTCGTTGATGAAGAAACCCCGGTATTTCACCTTTGGAGCGTGCAGCACCACCCTTTTGGCGGTGACGCTGAGGTTCTCCGCCTTTTTCACGGGAACGTCGGCCCACCAGGACCAGGGAGAGACTCCCATGGATGCCGAGAGGTCGTAGATTCCGAAAATGGTACCCCGTTTGTCGCTGCCGGCAATCACCAGGGCCTGACGAACACCCGGAAAGGGATTTTTCACCACCTCCATCAGGGTGGACTCCCACTGGCCCTCTATTTCGCGGGGTTTAATTTTCCCGCGTGCCACCAGGTCATCCACCAGGGGACTCATTCCCAGGGTGCCGGCGATGATCAGGGTCCTGTGACCCCGGGGAAGCTCCTTAAATAACGTGGATTCCCGGCCGCTGACCCTGCCCAGGTCACGGCACAGATCCCCGGCAGCCCGCTGCACCCCCTGAAAATCCGCACCACTGACCACCACGGCGATGGGATCACCCTTTACAATCAGCGGGAAAGAGCCCCTGACCGTCTCGATGGTGACAGGGAGGTTACCTTCGAAGGCCTGCACACCGGCAGAGGCCATCAGAAAGAGAAAAAGCAGGGCCAGCGCAGGAAAGCGTAAACCCCCGGCCTGATGATGATGTTTCATATTTCGGTTTTTTAAGTTCGATGAGTGGTCAGGGCCATTCCGGAACCCCGGGAAGAGGGCGGTGGCTGCCCTTTCAGCCGGAAAGCGGCCGTAAGGCTCCTGTAACTTCTCAGATGCCCAGGAGCATTTCTGCGGGGTCCTTTCCCTGGAAGACCATCTTCCGGGGATCTTCGATCATCTCCTTAAGCCTGACCAGAAAGCCCACGGAGTCCTTGCCGTCGATGATGCGGTGGTCGTACGACAGGGCGATATACATCATGGGTCTGATTTCCACTTTTCCGTTGACAGCCACCGGGCGTTCCACGATGTTGTGCATACCCAGGATGGCCGACTGCGGCGGATTGATGATCGGCGTGGAAAGCAGGGAGCCGAAGACTCCCCCGTTGGTGATGGTGAAAGTCCCTCCTGAGAGTTCCTCCACCGTGATTTTTTTGGTGCGTGCTTTTTCAGCCAGCGCCTTGATTTCCTGTTCTATTTGTGGCAGTGACTTACTCTCGGCGTTACGAACCACGGGAACCATGAGTCCCCGCGGTGTTTGCACGGCAATGCCCACATCGACGAACCGGGGCGTGAGAATATCGTCCCCGTCGATCTGGGAGTTCACCGAGGGGTGGTATTGCATGGCCAGGGCTGCCGCCTTGGTGAAGAAGGCCATAAATCCCAGCTTTAGTCCGTGTGTTTCGGTGAATTTCTGCTGGTATTGCCTGCGCATCTCCATCAGGGCGCTCATGTCGGCTTCGTTGAAAGTGGTGAGCATGGCCATCTCGTTCTTTACCGACACCAGTCTTTCGCTGAGGCGGCGGCGCAGCAGCGACATCTTTTCCCGTCCGGTTTCGCGGCTTCCTGCAGAGGGGGCTGCGGGGATCACCTCCCCCGGCCGGTTGACCAGGGCGACGACCTCTTCCACTTCCCTGCGGCCGATGCGCTTGAGGCCGCTGAGGAGGTCATCGACCGAGAGGTCATGTTCTTTCATCACCTCGCGGGCCACCGCCGTGATTTTCAGACGTGAGGCTTCCGGAGAAGGCTCTTCACCCTTCGTTTTCCCGGAAGCCTCAGGGTGTGGTGGATCTTCCTGCCGGGTGTCGCGCGACGCGGGGGTTTCACGGGGCGTCATTTCCTGTGTGGCTCCCTGTGCTGCCATTCCGGAAGAGGCGGCATCCCCCTCATCTGCCGGAAGCTCCACACTGGTATCTATAGTGCAGGCCACGGAACCCACAGCCACGGTCTCTCCTTCCCGGGCCACGATGGTGAGCTTTCCCGACCCTTCGGCGATGATGGTCAGGGTAGCCTTGTCACTCTCCACCTCGGCAATCTCCTGGCCCTTGCGCACCAGCGATCCCTCTTCGGCCATCCAGCGGCCTATCTCCACTTCGGTGATGGATTCACCCGGACTGGGAATTTTTATTTCTATGATCATGGCAGATTAGCTTTTACAGGTAAAATTATCATCGGGGGCAAACACGGTATCCAGTATATTCTGCAGCCTTCTCTTGTGCTGTTCCATCAATCCCACTGCGGGGCTGGCGCTTTCGGGGCGGGTGACGCCCTTCCACCCCAGGTGGCCCAGTTTCCGCTGGTAGAAGGGCCAGGCCCCCTGGTTTTCAGGCTCATCCTGGGCCCAGAGGGTGGAGGTTGCCGCAGCATAACGGGCGATCACCTCCATGATCTGCCGCTCAGGAATTGGATAGAGCTGTTCTACGCGCACCAGGGCGACACAATTAACTGCCTCTTCGTTCCTGCGCTTCAGCAGGTCATAGTATAGTCTTCCATTGGTGAAAACCACCCGTTTTACCTTTGTGGGATCCACGAGGTTATCGTCGATCACCTCCAGGAAACTTCCCGAGGTGAGGTCATCGAGGGTCGACGTCACCAGGGGATGGCGGAGCAGGCTCTTGGGGGTGAAAACCACCAGGGGCATTCTGAGGTTCCACAATACCTGACGCCTGAGCAGGTGAAAGAAGTTCGCCGGCGTTGTGGGCACCGTCACCAGCATGTTGTTGTTGGCAGCAAGGGTAAGGAATCGCTCGATCCTGCCACTCGAATGTTCAGGGCCCTGCCCCTCATAGCCGTGGGGAAGGAACAGGGTCAACCCGTTCATGAGACCCCATTTTTCTGCTGCCGAGGAGATATACTGGTCAATGACCACCTGGGCCACATTGGCAAAGTCGCCGAACTGGGCTTCCCAAATGGTGAGCCCTCCGGGTTTGGCCAGGGCATAGCCATATTCAAATCCCAGAACCGCATATTCCGACAACAGGGAGTTGAAAACCCTGAAGGGCGCCTGATTTTCAGAGATATGCTGCAGGGGGATATATTTACTGCCGCTATCTTCGGAAGTGAAGGCGGCATGGCGGTGGGCAAAGGTTCCCCGTTCCGAATCCTGGCCGCTCAGCCGCACCGGGTGTCCCTCCTCCACCAGGGTGCCGTAAGCCAGAAGCTCACACATCGCCCAATCGAGACGGTTATCACGAATCATCTGCTGCCTGTCGGCAATGATACGGTTCACCTTGTTGAAAAACTTCATCCCTTCAGGAAGATGATGGATGCGTTCTGTCACGGCATTCAAACGGTTCCACGATACCGCGGTGACGGTTTCAGGCTGCGAAAAGATATGGGCGGCCTTGTCAAACTGTTTATATTCCGCGCGCTGAAAATGAAGAATATCCAGTTTTTCGATCTTTTCGGAGGCCAGGTAGCAGGCTTCCATCTCCTTGTCGAAGCGGCGGACCTCTTCACGGCTCTCTTCGGGGGTCATCACGCCCGCATTTTCGAGTTTGGCGGCGTAGATATCGCGGGGATTGGGGTGGCTGGCAATGGCCTTATACAGGGTAGGCTGGGTGAAGCGGGGTTCATCCCCTTCGTTATGGCCATACTTGCGGTAACAAAGGATGTCGATGAAAACATCGGCATGGAATTTCTGGCGGAATTCCATGGCCAGCCTTACCGTATAAATCAGGGCTTCCACGTCGTCGCCGTTGACATGAAAAACCGGACTCCGGGTCACTTTGGCAATGTCGGTGCTGTAAGTGCTCGACCGGCCTTCGAGATAGTTGGTGGTAAATCCCACCTGGTTGTTGATGATGATATGAATGGTCCCCCCGGTTCTGTACCCCGGAAGCTGTGACATCTGGATGGTCTCATAGACGATTCCCTGGGCGGAAATGGCGGCATCGCCATGGATGAGCACCGGCGCCAGTTTACTGAAGTCCCCCCCGTAGAAATCGTCAATGCGGGAGCGCGCAAAACCCTCGACCAGTCCGCTGGCGGTCTCCAGATGCGACGGATTGGGCATTAGTTTCAGCTTTACCTTCCTTCCGGTGTCGGTCTCCACTTCACTTTCGAAACCCAGGTGATACTTCACATCACCCAGGGCTACATCGGCCACATATTCGGTTCCGTAAAACTCCTTGAAAATATTACGGTAGGGTTTCTGCATGATGTTGGCCAGGACATTAAGTCTTCCACGGTGGGCCATGCCGATGACAAACTCTTCGATGCCCAGTCCGGCCCCTTTTTCCACCACTGCGTCGAGCGAGGGGATCAGGGTTTCAGCACCTTCGAGGGAGAACCGTTTGGCCCCCACGAATTTCTTGTGGATGTAATTTTCAAAACCCACGGCCTGCACCAGGTGACGGTACACATGATGTCGGCTGTCGGGTGTGAAATCGGCACTGTTGCGGCTCTTCTCCATTTTTTCGCGCAGCCACCCCACCACTTCGGGATGACGGATATAGACGTATTCCACGCCCACCGATCCACAGTAGGTAGCCTCGAGGTGGGCGATGATCTCCTTCAGCGGGGCCGCACCAAGGCCTATTTCCTTTCCGGCCTGGAATACCGTGTCGAGATCCCCCTTCTCCAGGTTGAAATTCTCAGGAGCCAGCGTGGGAGTGTATTGCCGGCGGCTGCGCACAGGATTGGTTTTGGTGAAGAGATGGCCTCTCTGCCGGTAGCCATGAATCAGCTGCAGGACAGAAAACTCCCGGGTCACCTCTTCGGGGATCGCCTTTCCCGGTTTTTGGGGATACTGGCGTATGGCCAGATCAAAACCCCTGAAAAAATACTGCCAGCTGACGTCAACGGACCCCGGATCTTCGAGGTATGCGTTGTATAACTCCTCAACGGCACCCATCTCCATATTGCCCACAGGATCCGATTTGTTCATATTCGATGTACAGTTTTATCTGTTGATTTCGTATGATTCTTAACAATAAAAGCCACCGGTTGTTTAATCCATGTTCGCTTTTTTTCCGGCAGGGTCATGGGTGCGGGCAGGGAAAGGGCTCAGCGGGTGTGGGCCTTCAGGGCGAAAGCGTATCCTGCCTCAAACGCCCTGACATTGCCATCGACGACCTCCTGTCCTTTTCTCTTGAATATCATGGCAATGGCCTCCCTGATCTCCCCGGGTGAGAGTCCCAGGAATGGGGTGGCGGCCCCCAGCATCACCATATTGGACCCCCGGGCGTTGCCCAGGTCGCGGGCCATGGTGTCGGCATCGATGAGTACCGTGCGGGGGAGCTTGCTGATCTCGGCCCTGATCAGGTCGATATCGGGGTAATCGGGGATGTTGTCAAAAACCGTGGAATTGGAGACCAGCCATCCTTCCCGGGAAAGCCAGGGAAGATAGCGCAGCGACTCCATGGGTTCCACGGAAAGGATAACGTCGGCTTTCCCCAGGGGGATCAGATCGGAAGCTATGGGCTGGTCGGAGATTCTCAGGTGCGACATGACAGCACCCCCCCGCTGGCTCATGCCATGGGTCTCGGCCTGTTTCAGAAACAATCCCTTGTCCACTGCCGCCACACCAATGGTGGCCGCAATCGAAAGAATCCCCTGACCGCCGACGCCCGCAAGGATAATATCACTCTTCATGGTTATTATA
This sequence comes from uncultured Prolixibacteraceae bacterium, assembly GCA_964461455.1. Lineage (GTDB taxonomy): Bacteria > Bacteroidota > Bacteroidia > Bacteroidales > Prolixibacteraceae > UBA1413. The sequence goes on from CAYWUJ010000029.1 coordinate 13,418, forward strand.
TTACAATTCTTTTTGTCTTTGTTTTTCGCGTTTTTCCCGGGCCAGTTTCTGGATGCAGGGGCGGCGGGCGATGACCACGGAAACCCCCGGGGAGGCCATTTCTTCCCTGATGGTCTGTACCATTTCGTCATGGTTCTTTTTCAGGGGTACGACGACACGGATATGGGCAGGGTCGACGCCCACGCCGGCGCAGATATCCTCGATTCTTCCCCGGGCCTGGGAATCCTGGCCTCCGGTCATGGCTACCGCCTCGTTGTCAAGGATGATCACGGTCACGTCGCTCTTTTCCACCACGCAGTCGAGAAGTCCGGTCATGCCCGAATGGGTGAAGGTAGAGTCGCCGATGACGGCAAAGGCAGGTCTGAGTCCGCTGTCGGCAGCTCCTTTGGCCATGGGTATCGACGCTCCCATGTCGACGCAGGTGTCGATGGAGTTATAGGGTTGAAGGGCTCCCAGGGTATAACAGCCGATATCGGAGAATACCCTGCCGTGTCCCGGGCCTGTGTCGAGGGCCTCGTTGAGGGCCACATAGAGGTCCTGGTGGCCGCAACCCTGGCAGAGGGCCGGGGGACGGTTAGCCACCACGGGGGGTACGGCGAGGCCTTGGGTCACTTCGCGGCCCAGGGCACGGGCCACATGGTCGGGATTCAGCTCCCCGGCACGGGGAAGGGCACCGCTGAGACGCCCCGATATGCGGGTTCCCTTGCCGAAATAGTCGGAGAGCTGCTCCTCGACCATGGGGAACCCCTCCTCCAACACCAGCAGTTCTTCACACTTCTGCCCCAGTTCCATGACCAGCTTACGTGGCAGGGGATACTGGCCGACCTTCAGCACCGGATAGGGACACACCCCTCCGCGATAGTTTTCCATCAGATAGTTATAGGTGAGGCCACAACAGATGATGCCCAGGCTGTTTTCCTCTCCTCCGGACATATGATTCCATGGGGAATTTTCGGCCCTGGTGACCATCTCGTCCTGTTTGGAGAGAAGATTCTGGTAATAGTGGCGTGCGAAAGCCGGCAAAAGCAGGAATTGCTTAGGGTTGGGAGGCAGGGTCAGGGGGTTTTCCTCCCTGGGAGGCCGGCGGTCCACGCCTGAGCGCGAGTGGGCCAGTCGCGTGGTGATCCTCAGCAGCACCGGCAGGTGAAGGGCTTCCGAGAGTTCCAGGCCTTCAATCACCATGTCATAGGCTTCCTGCTGGTTCGAGGGCTCCAAAACGGGAATCATGCCGAATTTCGCGTAGAAACGGGAGTCCTGTTCATTCTGCGAGGAGTGCATCGAGGGATCGTCGGCCACGGCCAGCACCAGTCCGCCATGGACCCCGGTCACACAGGAATTCATGAACGGGTCGGCAGCCACATTCAGTCCCACATGTTTCATGCATACCAGCGACCGCTTCCCGGCATACGACATTCCGAGGGCGGCCTCATAGGCCGTCTTCTCATTCACCGACCAGCTCCTGTGGATATTCCGGCTGATGGCCTCAGGATTGACCTGGATATATTCGGTGATTTCGGTGGATGGGGTTCCCGGATAGGCATAAACACCCGAGATGCCCCCGTCAATGGCTCCCTGGGCGACCGCTTCCACGCCCAATAAAAGGTTCTTTTGCATGAATATGAAGTTAAAGTTCTTTAAGGAGTCAAATATAGTTTTCCCGCCCTTACCAAACAACCCGAAATGTCATGTTTCGGAGGAAAAAGCCCTGAAAGTCCCCCCGGTCTCCTGCCATTCACGCATGTCGTGCTGCTGTTGCTTCCATTTTCCGGCGAGCGCACGCAGTGAGGCGTCGGCATGGGCGAAGAACATCCTGTAGGCATTGCAGAAACGGGGTTTCCGCAGGTCGCCAGGATCCCTGATGCGGTCTTTGGTGCATCCGCCATAACATTTGGTGAGCCAGGGACAACGGCGGCACTCCCCGGGAAGGAGCGACTTGGCAGCACCAAAACTCTCCTGCTGTTTGGAATTGAGCATTTGGGAGAGCCTCCCGGTCATGATATTTCCCAGTTTCCACTTAGGCTCCACAAAAAAGTCGCAGCTGTAAACATTGCCGTTGTGCTCCACCACCACATAGGGACCACAGTTTTTCATCATGGTGCATTCGGGAGCTTCCATCCCCACATATGTATGAAATACCGACTCAAAATGGCGAATTGAGGTGGTGGGTTCCCCGTTCCGGAAGTCGGCCATCCAAAGGTCAAAAATACGGCAGAGGAAATGCCCGAAGTGGTCGGCGGTCACCGACCAGGAGGCTGCCCGCGAGGGATCGAGGGGATCGGTCTCCACCACGGGAATGAACTGCATCCAATTCAATCCCAGCGTTTTATAATAATGATAGAGTTCGTCGGGAAACCGTACCGAATAGTCGGTGAGACAGCAGAGGACATTGACGGCGACTCCCTGGGTGAGGAGCATACGGGCGTTGGCTTCCACCCGCTGATGGGTGCCCTGGCCTCCCCTGTCACGGCGATAGTGGTCGTGTATATGGGCGGGTCCGTCAAGTGAAAGGCCAACCAGCCACTCATATTTCTTCAGGAATCGGGCCCATTCCTCATCCAGAAGCAGGCCATTGGTCTGCAAACCATTTCCTACCGTTTGGTTGCGGCCGTACTTACGCTCCATGGCAATGGCTCTTTCATAAAAGGGCAACCCCATCAGCGTGGGCTCCCCCCCCTGCCAGGTGATATTCACCGAGGCTCCCCCCTGTTGCATGACCTGCCTGATCAGCTCCTCCTGGAGGTCATCACTCATCCGGTGCTGCTGCTGCTGCGGGAACAAAGCCTCCTTTTTCAGATAAAAACAGTACGTGCAGTTAAGGTTGCAGTCGGGACCGGCAGGTTTGACCAGCACCGAGTTCAGCATCTTTGTTCTGAGTGCCATGGATTTTCCCTTCTTTGTCAACAAACATAGGCAATTTGAGCGGCAAACAAAACAGAAAATGCAAGTAAATCAAGGGTTCGTTGTTCATAAAATAGTCCCGCAGATGTGGTGGAACAGTCCATTTTGTCTATTTTGGTCAGGTCCCGGAAAGGGGCTTCCCCCTGAGAAAATTCAGGATAAAGGGAAAAGAAAAGGAGAACAAAAAAAGGTCGGTTTAATCATGGATGCACTAACCCGAACAGCACTCCCGGGAGGGAAGAAGAGAAGGAGAAGGCTGAAGAAGCCGGTCCGCAGGTTTTTATGGGGCGCTGGTTTTGTCCTGTTGATGGTGGTGATATTACCCCCGGTTTTCAGGATCGCAGGAAATTCCGACGGCAGGAGCCACGGACCTGCGCAGGTGACAAATTTCAGGGATCTCAACAAGGAACATCTCAGGTATGCGAAGTCACGGGGGATCGTTCCCCTGAAAGCGGGCGATGACGCCAGGGAGCAGGCTGAGAAGCTGGCCGGCCAGGGCAGGCTGGTGGCTGTTAAAGACAACCGGTATTATGTGGTGGCTCACCTGACCCACTCCTACCCTTACCTGACTCCCGAGGCCTCGGCTTTGCTTGACGAAATCGGAAAACGGTTCCGCAAAAAACTGAAAGAGAAAGAAATGCCGGAGTACCATTTCAAGGTCACCTCACTCCTGCGAACCCCTGACAGCCAGAAGAGGCTCCGCAGCGCCAACGGAAATGCCACCACCCAATCGGCCCACCTCTACGGGACGACATTCGACATCACATATAAAAGCCTGACAAAAAAGAATTTCCTGGGAGGGGAAAGAAGTGTGGCCGACGGGGCCGCCTTGCGCCTGCTCTCGGAAACCATCGGAGAACTGCGCCAGGAGAAAAAACTGGTGGTGGTCACCGAAAAAAAAGAGCGCTGTTTTCACATTACGGTAAGAAAGTAATTCCCGGGGTAAACAATAATTCCCTTTTGTCATGGTTAATTGAAGAGCTCCTCTTAGATTTGCGATCATGAATTTCAAAGCCTTCACTCTTTTATGGTTACTGACCGGCATGGTTGTCTGGGGGGCCCGGGGACAGGGCAGCAATGCCACCCTCACGGGGAAAGTCACGGGTAAGGAGGGTGCTGCGCTGGAGCTGGTCAACATCTCGCTGCGCAATTATCCCATAGGCACCACCACCAGCCGGAAGGGGGAATATCTGTTGCGCATCCCGGCGCGGCGTGAGGTCACCGTGGTCTTCTCGGCCATTGGGTTTAAGGCTGTGGAACGAACGGTCACGGCAGCCATAGAGGAGAGACTCACCATCGACGTGGTGATGGAAGAGCTTACCGAGGAGATCGGAGAGGTCAGAATCACCGAAACCCGGAAAAACAGGGGAACCATCGAACGCATCGACCCTCAGATGATCAATAATCTTCCGGTATCAGGCAGCGGATCGGTGGAAGCCCTGATCAAAACCCTGCCCGGGGTATCCTCCAATAATGAGCTGAGTTCCCAGTATTCGGTGCGCGGGGGCAACTTCGACGAGAACCTCGTTTATGTCAACGATGTGGAGATCTACCGCCCTTTTCTGATCAGATCGGGACAACAGGAAGGACTGAGTTTCATCAACAGCGACCTGGTGTCGTCGATAGAGTTTTCAGCAGGAGGATTCCAGTCAAAATACGGCGACAAGATGTCGAGCGTTCTCGACATCAAATACCGGAGGCCTTCTGATTTCAGGGGGTCGGCATCGGCCAGCCTCCTGGGGGGTTCCTTTCATATCGAGGATGTGGCCATGAAGGGAAGACTGTCACACATCACAGGAGTCCGCTACAAGAGTAACAGGTACCTCCTGGGAACCCTCGATGAGCAGGGAGAATATGATCCCCGCTTCGTCGACCTGCAGACCCACATCACCTACCGGCTCACCGACCGGCTCGATATCTCCTTCCTCGGAAATATCGCCGAAAACATCTACCGCTTCATTCCGCAGACCAGGGAGACCACCTTCGGAACCTGGCAAACCCCCCTGAATACCAAAATCTATTTCGAGGGGAGCGAGGAGGACAGCTACAAGACCCTTCTGGGCGCCCTGACCGTTAACTTTCACCCCTCCAACAACCTGAATTTCAAATTTATCGCTTCTGCCTATGCCGCTTCTGAAGCCGAGTCTTACGATATCCTGGGGGATTATTACCTCAATGAGCTGGAACGCAACATGTCATCGGAGGAGTTTGGCGACAGCGTTCTCAACCTGGGCGTGGGGACTTTCCTGAACCACGCCCGCAATACCCTGGATGCCCGCGTGATGAGCATCGCCCACAGGGGAGCCTTCAACAGCGAACGCCATCTGCTGAACTGGGGAATCGGGATCCAGCATGAGTCGATCGATAATTCCATCAATGAGTGGATCTACCGCGACTCCACAGGTTACTCGCTGCCCTATTCCGACCGGGAAGTCCTTCTTTACTATACCCTGAACAGTAAAGCGAAGCTCTCCACCAACCGGATCACAGGATTCTTCCAGGACACCTGGCAGTTTCCCTTTTTGTCGGGTGATCTCTATCTCACGGGAGGGATCAGGGCCCATTACTGGGATTTTAACCGGGAACTCCTGGTGTCGCCACGTTTCACCTTCCATTTCTTTCCGGACTGGGAGTCCAATGTCTCTTTCCGCCTGTCGGCGGGAATGTACCATCAACCGGCCTTCTTCAGGGAACTGATCACTCCCTCGGGAACCATCAATACCGGCAACAAGGCGCAACGTTCCTTCCAGGTACTGGCAGGCAGCGACTACATCTTTACGGCATGGAACCGTCCCTTCAGGTTCACGTCGGAGGCCTATTACAAGTACATGTCACGGCTGGTGCCTTACCAGATTGACAATGTACGCATCAGGTACCTTTCCGGAGAAGTGTCGGAGGGCTACGCCGCAGGCGTCGACATGAAAATCAACGGTGAGTTTGTGAGCGGCGTGCAGTCATGGGCCAGCCTGTCGCTGATGCAGACCCGCGAGAACATTGCAGGCGACGGTTACGGATACCTTCCCCGCCCTACCGACCAGCTTGTGAACTTCAGCCTTCTCTTCCAGGACTATCTCCCCGGCAACCCCACCTGGAAAATGCACCTGGCAGGGTATTACGGATCGCGCCTGCCCACGGGACCTCCCAACTCCGAGAGGTTCCAGGATGTCTTCAGGATGCCTCCCTACAGGAGAATCGACATGGGGGTTTCCAAGGTGCTGATCAGTGAAAGCAGACCGTCGGCCAACCGGTGGCTGCGGAATTTCAGGGACCTTTCCCTTAGTCTCGAAGTCTTTAACCTGCTAAACATCAATAACACAGTCTCCTATTTCTGGGTGTCGAGCAGCTACGGCGACATGTTCGCCGTCCCCAACTACCTCACCTCCCGGAAAATCAACCTGAAACTGGCCATCACTTTCTGATCTCATTTTTCTGTGTCTGTTTTTTGCACTTCTGCCGTTGGAAATGGACTCCCCGTTTGTATATTTACACGACATAATAATATACACCGATGAGACTCCGAATTTTCCAGGCCGACGCCTTCACGGATGAACTCTTCAGCGGAAACCCCGCTGCCGTGATTCCCTTGGAGGAGTGGCTTCCCGATGATCTGTTGCAGAAGATAGCGTTGGAAAACAACCTTTCAGAAACCGCTTTTTACATTCCCGGGGAGGATTGTTTTCATCTCCGGTGGTTTACCCCGGCGACCGAGGTAAGTCTCTGCGGGCATGCCACCCTGGCCACGGCCCATATTCTCTTCACCCATATGCAGTATGACGGCGATGTGATCGTCTTCAAAACCCTGAGCGGAGAACTGACTGTAGTCCGGAAAAATGGCCTCCTCTATATGGATTTCCCCGTCTCCCCGCTGAAGGTTCACCCGACGCCACAGGGACTGACCGCAAGTTTGGGGTTACGCCCCATAGAAGTACACCATGCCGGGAAATATCTTCTGGCCGTTTATAAAAATGAGGCCGAGGTGCGCCGTATAGTCCCCGACTTTCCCGGACTGGTCAGGCTTCCCTTTCTGGGGATTATCGTGACCGCTCCCGGTGACGGGGTAGACTTCGTCAGTCGTTTTTTTGCCCCGGCCATGGGGATCAACGAAGACCCGGCGACAGGGTCGGCCCATACCGCTCTGATCCCCTACTGGTCGGCACGGCTCGGGAAAAAGGAACTTCAGGCCATCCAGGTCTCCCGCCGCGGGGGGACCATGCGGTGTGAAGACCACGGCGACCGCGTGAAAATCGGCGGCAAGGCCGTCACCTTCATGGAGGGAATCATCATTACCTGAGAATTACCGACCATTCCGGAGAACTCAGGAAAGCCGGATACCGCTTCTGAACTTTTAACTCCATAATCCCGGAAAACTACCTAAAGGCGGCACCCGCTTGTGACCCTGTGCCTCTCAAAAAGCTGTCTTTCACCCTTTCCTGAACAGCCGGCAAATTCCGGCACCTCCAAACCACTGATTATTAATGGATTCCAAAAATGAAAAAATTTAGGCTAAATTCTTCCCAATTTGGGAAATAATTGTATCTTTAGGCCTGCAAACCACACCTCTGGTTTGCCGGACGCGCAGCAGGCAGATGTAAAGACACAAGACCTAAAATACAGTTTTATGAATACCCCTCATGAAAAAAGTAAATACAGAGTATTTATTGTTGAAGACAATGAATTGTATGCCAAAGTACTGAAGAAGCAGCTGGAGAACAGCCAGTATGAGATTTCCGTATTTCATTCGGGCCGCAGTTGTCTGGCCCACATGTACCAGAGGCCAGCGGTGATCACCCTTGATTACCGTTTACCCGACATCGGAGGGGATGATATGCTGACTGCCCTGCTGAATCTGGATCCTGCGGTGCATGTCATTATCATTTCGGGGCAGGATGAGATAGAGACGGCGGTGAAGCTTCTGAAAGCGGGGGCTTACGATTACCTTGTCAAGGGTCCCGATACCCGGGAACGGCTGTTCCACACGGTAAAGAACATTTACAGTTCCGATCAGTTGCGTCAGGAGAACGAAACCCTGAAGATTGCCATCCACGAGAGATATGATTTCAGGAAGCTGATCAAGGGGAACAGCCGGCAGATCGAGCGTATCTTTTCCCTGATGGGAAAGGCGACGACCACGAACATTTCGGTCTCGGTCACCGGGGAAACGGGTACCGGTAAGGAATTGGTGGCCAAGGGCATCCATTTTAATTCGAGGCGTAAGAGTCAGCCTTTTGTGGCCGTCAATGTTTCCGCGATTCCCGAAGGGCTCATCGAGAGTGAGTTGTTTGGGCATGAGAAGGGGGCATTTACGGGGGCCGATTCGCGCAAAATCGGCAAGTTCGAGCAGGCAAACGGGGGCACCCTTTTTCTTGATGAGATTGCCGACCTCGACCTGAGTCTTCAGGCCAAGCTTCTCAGGGTGATCCAGGAGCGGGAGCTTACCCGCCTGGGAGGAAGCCAGGTAATCGCCCTCGATGTGCGCATCATCACGGCCACCCATAAAAATCTGGAGAGCCTGGTCAACGACCATAAATTCCGGCAGGACCTCTACTACCGTCTGCTGGGGTTACCGATCCACCTGCCCCCGTTGCGGGAAAGGGGAAACGACGTGATCATGCTGTCCAAATTTTTCGCCGATGAATTCTGCCGTGAAAACGGCATGGATACCAAAACCCTGACAGCGGCAGCCAAGGAGGCGCTTCTGGGGTACACCTTCCCCGGGAATGTCAGGGAATTGAAGGCCCTCACCGAGCTGGCCTGCGTGCTGAGTACCGGCAATGCCATCGACAGGGAACATTTCCAGTTCACCCTCAACGGAACCTCCATCAACCTTTTGTCTGAAGAAAAAACCATGGAGGAATACACCAGAGACATCATCAGTCACTATCTGGAGAAGTACAACCAAAATGTAAAGCTGGTTTCCGGCAAGCTGGGTGTCGGAAAATCGACGATTTACAGGTTTTTGCAGCTCAACGGCCAGAAAGTGAATATTACGGCGTAACGACCGTTTCGGTGGCGGCCCTTATCGCCTCCATTCTGCGCATCGCTGTGGCGTCATGGTTATGGGGTGACGACCGTTTCGATGCCTTCAACTACGGCGTCAGGAGCTATTTTCTTCACCATTCCCTGAAGGGCCTTCCCGGGGCCTACCTCCATGAAATAGTCGGCCCCGTCTTTCACCATATTCTGTACCGAACGCGTCCACAATACCGGAGAGGTCAGCTGGCTGACGAGGTTATGCCTGATGGTTTCGGGGTCGGTTGTCGGAAGGGCGGAGACATTCTGGTAAACGGGGCACCCCGGGGTGGTAAAACGCACCGACCTGATGGCTTCCGCCAGTTCGTCGTGGGCCGGTTCCATCAGGGGAGAGTGGAAGGCTCCTCCCACCACGAGTTTAAGGACTCTCTTGGCCCCGCGGGCGGGAAGCAGTTCACACGCCTTGTCAATGCCGGAAAGGGAACCCGATATCACCACCTGTCCCGGACAATTAAAATTGGCGGGAACGATGATATCGTCGATCGAGGCACACACCTCAGCAATGGTGTCGTCGTCGAGGCCCACCACGGCGGCCATGCCCGAGGGCATCAGGTCACAGGCCTTCTGCATCGCCAGGGCGCGTTTGTGGACCAGAATGAGGCCATCCTCAAAGGTGAGGGCCCCGGCAGCCGTAAGTGCTGAAAACTCGCCCAGGGAATGGCCGGCCACCATATCGGGAAGAAAACCATCCATCACCCTGGACAGAATCACACTGTGCAAAAAAATGGCAGGCTGGGTCACCCTGGTCTGTTTCAGATCGTCGACCGTGCCTTCAAACATAATGTCCGTAATGCGGAACCCCAGCAGTTCATCAGCCGTCTCAAACATCTCACGGGCAACGGGTGAATGATCATACAAATCTTTGCCCATTCCGGGATATTGCGCTCCCTGGCCGGGAAAAACAAATGCCTTCATCCTTTTTTACTTTTCTGTTTACGGCAAAGATAAGGGAATCCTCTCTTCCGGAAGCAGAACCCGGGGCCGACAGGGGCTGCCCGTGACAAAATTTAACGCTTCCTCTTGTTTTTTCAAACTCCCGGTCAGAATTTTCTATACTCCCCTGCCGGAAATCGTTAATTGGATTATTTTTGCCTTAACAGACCAAGACCATGCCTTATTTTTCAGCTTATGAGACTAATGACCATTCTGGGGCTCGTTATGATGATGGCAGCCTGCCGTCACGAGAGCGGTGAGAAGTTATTGACACATGTGCATCCCCTTACGGGCACGGCACCTTCGCTGCGTGAGGGGGGGGCCCCGGGGCAGTATGCCGGTACGGGGCAGACCATTCCTGCGGTGACGGCGCCCTTTGGGATGACGCAGTGGACCCTTCAGACCCGCAGCAAGGAGGATCCCTGTGTGGCTCCCTTTTATTTCCTCGACGGAATGGCCGAGGGTTTCCGAATGTCGCACTGGATGAGTGGCGGCTGTCTCAGCGATTACGGCAGTTTCACCCTTTCGCCGGTGTCAGGGCAGTTTACCCTGCAGCCGTCATCACGGAAAGCGGCCTATTTCTTTGATAATGACTGCCACTCTCCCGGTTACAGCGCCGTGCACATGCCTGCCTTTGAACTGATCACCGAGATCACCGCCACCCGCAGGTGCGGCTTCTTCAGGGTTTCCTGGCTTAACCCCAACGATGCCATGATCGTTATCGACGTCAACAATGACCACGGCGAAGGCTTCCTGGAGATCATTCCCGGGCGCAACGAGATCGTGGCCAGCAATCCGGTCCGCGGAATCTTCGGCCGTGAGGGGGAGCCGGCAGGGTTCAGCGGGCATGTGGTCATCAGTTTCGACAGTGAATTTGAGAGTTACGGCACCTATGCCGGGAGTGACTACCATCGCGGGGAAACCACCGTTGCGGGTGAGGAGGCCATGGGAGGTTTTGTCACGCTGAAGCTGAATCCCGACCTGATGATGACCCGCATCAGGGTCGGCACCTCATTTACCAGTATTGAGCAGGCCCGCAGGAATATGGAGGCCGAGATTCCCGGCTGGGACTTCGACGCCACCAGGGAAGCCCTGGAAGCCACCTGGGAGGAGTTGCTGGGACGGATCGAAGTGGAGGGAGGCACGCCGCAGGAGCGCAACATCTTCTATACGGCTCTCTATCACAGCTGTCTCCATCCCCGTCTTTTCAGCGATGCCGATGGTTCCTATCCCGGCTTCGACGGCGACAGCCTGGTTCAGCATGCCGAAGGGTTTGACTTTTATACCGATTTTGCCGCCTGGGATACCCACCGTGCCCAGATGCCCCTGCTGAGCCTGATCGCCCCACGGGAGTACCGCGACATGGTCGCTTCGCTGATCGCCATGGCCCAACCGGAAGGATGGCTCCCCTCCTCCCCCCTGCGCAATCAACACCATACGGCATCGCCGGGCGACTACGCCTCCATCATCATTGGCGACGCCCTGATGAAAGGCGTCGGCATAGACAGGGAAAAAGCCTGGGAATTCCTGAGAAAGAACTGCTTTGAGACCACCGCCACCACCGGGGAATATGCCCGCGGAATGGGAAGACGCTCCCCCGGGAGTTATCTCCAGCTGGGATATATCCCCCTGGAAGATGCCGTCCCTTACGCCTTTGCCCCTGAAGGGCAGGTTTCCCGAAGTCTGGAATATGCCTTTGGTGACTGGGTGACCGCACAGGTGGCTGGCCTGCTGGACAAAAAGGAGGACGAAGAGGCTCTGCTGCTGAGGGCCCTGAATTACAGCCTTCTGTACGACCCCGACAGGGGGTGGTTCTCAGGAAAATATGCCGACGGCACCTTCACCGGAGAATTCAGCGAAAACGGTGTTATGCCGTGGCTCTCAGAGGCCACACCACAGCAAGCATCCTGGGCGGTGCCCCACGATATTCCGGGACTCATCGCCCTCATGGGGGGAGAAGAATCCTTCAACCAAAAACTGGAGACCTTTCTTACGGGCGGAAACTTCCATCTGGGGCACTCCCCTGTTTACCATGTCCCTTATCTCTTCAACTATTCGGGGAAATGGCCCAAAACCCAGGAAGTGGTGACCTCTCTGATGCGCCGCAATTTCTCCGATGATCCTGCCGGACTGGCCGGAAACGATGACGCCGGACAGCTGTCGGCCTGGTATGTTTTCTCGGCCATGGGCTTTTACCCCGTGTGCCCCGGCAGCAATGAGTATCAGCTGGGAGCCCCCCTCTTCCCCAGGGTGCGGCTTCACGCCGGAATGGAAGGAAAGGGAACTCCCCTGACCATCGAAGCCAGGCGTTCCCAACCCAAAAAACCCTTCACCAGGGTCACCTTCAACGGCAGGGAAATACCCCCGGTTTTGAACCATGACCAGATTCAAAAAGGGGGCAAACTGAGGTTTGTTCAGAAATGAACGGCTATATAATGGAAAATATCCCTTAAACCGGAAAGGGATTCAAATTTATATGTAATTTTAAAATCACATTATAAAATCAATTTTAGTACCAACAAATTAAAACCGTAGAAGTATGACAGAAGATGTTAACCAGGAATCTCAACCTAAAAAGGAGAGCCTTCTCGACAAAGCCAAAGAACTGGCCGATAAGGCGGAAGATTTCTTTGAGGATACGGCAGAGAAGGTAAAAGCGAGTGATACCTTCAAAAAAGCCGGAGAATTGTGGGATAAGGCCGAGGATTACGTGGAAGACAAAGTCGACGACCTTGAAAAAAGCGGAATCAAGGAGAAGCTGAAGAACTTCGCCGACAAGATGGAAGACAAGGCGGAAGATCTTTTGGAGAAGGCGAAGGCCACCGGCAGGAACCTTGCCGACAAGGCCGATGATCTGGCCGATGATGTTGCCGGAAAATTCAAGGGAAAAGCCAGGGAAGAAGTCAAAGAAGAAGATGCGGCCACGCCTCCCGATACCCCCCAGGCATAATATTAACTTTATAGTTCATAACATGGAAAATATCTTAGGAGCCATTCTGTCTCAGATCGATGACCGGTCGTTACAGGTCATCAGCAACCAGGCCAATGTAAGCCCTGATAAGGCGAAGAATGCCCTGGCCAGTGCCATTCCCATTCTTATGAATGCTCTGGCCCGGAACAGCAGCACCCCTGACGGGGCATCGGCCTTGCAGAATGCGGTAGCCCGCGACCATAACGGAAGCCTTCTCGACAATCTGGGCGCTCTGCTCGGAAAGCAGGAAGTCGTTGAGGACGGTGCCGGCATTCTGAAGCATATCCTGGGTGACAGGAGGCAGAATGTGGAACAGTACATCAGTAAGGATGCCGGGTTGAACAGTGCCGCGGTGGGCCGGATTCTGGAGATGGCAGCCCCCATTGTCATGGGTTTCCTGGGCAAGAAAAGCGCAGGCGGCGCCAATACCAGCGTGATCGGTGACCTGCTAAACTCCTACCTTAACGTGGAGAAAAAACAGTCGCCCAAATCGCAGGGCGTCATTAACCAGATCCTGGACCGTGACAACGACGGCAACGTCATGGATGACATCGCCGAACTGGGCATGTCGTTCCTCGGCAGGATGATGAAAAAACGGTAGCCATCACCCGGGAAATGGTGGTCCGACTGGTCAGGATGGCCATTTTTCCCGCCGGTGGCTTCCGGTCATAAAAATGCCGGTTTTCCTTGCGGAGAACCGGCATTTTCTGTTGCCCGGGCAGGTCATGTCCGCCGCATGAGCTTATTCCACCGGAGGAATCACCAGCACCTGTCCCGGATAAATCTTGTCGGGATGGGTAAGCATCGGGGTGTTGGCTTCGAAGATCACCGGATATTTATTGGCATTGCCATAAAACTGCTTGGCGATCTTGGAGAGGGTATCTCCCGGCACCACGGTATAGAACTCTTTTTCAGGTTCTGTAGGAGGAATCACCGGAATATCCGAGCCTATCGGGAGAACAGCCAGCCTGTCTTCCACCTTGGAAATGCCTTCCACATTTCCGGCGGCCACCACAATCCTGTTTTTGTTGGGAATGGTGTCGACCTTTCCGGTCAAAACCACGGTCTCATCATCCACCACAGCCTTCAGATTTTCGGTTTTAAAACCGAAACTGGCGATGTGCTTCATGATAAGGTCAGCCTTTTCCTGTTCCTTAACTTCTTCTGATTTGCCGAACAACTTGGTACCGGCACCTTTTAAAAATGATATCAATCCCATAGTAAATAATTAATAAGTGGTAAATGAGTTAATCGAAAACTTCGAAGGTTATTTTGCATGTGACGCGGAATTCCGCGACTTTGTTGTCCTTCACAACAGCGCTCTGGTCCTGCAAATAAACGGAGCGAATGCCCTTGAGTGATTTGGAGGCAGTGCTTACCGCATTCTGCACGGCATCTTCCCAGCTTTTTTCGGAAGATGCCATAATTTCAATAACTTTCAATACTGACATAGTGTTATTTATTTTAAAGTTTAACAAATATAAAATTACTAAAAATTTTCAGGAGTTTCAGAATATTTCAAGCATTTATTCATAAAAAAAACCCAAAGGTTACTGGTCGCGCAGGGCAGGAAGGAGCCTTGATGGGGTGACCAGGGAGCGGGCAAGGAGGTAAATCCAGAGGCTGCCGTTGAGCAGGATCAGAAGGATGAGCAGGGTGATGGTGCTGGCCGACACGGGGTTGTGGCTTCCCGTCAGGGAGGGGATGACGGCGGTGAGTCCAGCCACGAATCCTGTCACTGTGCCGGCGGCGAGAAGGAAGAGATATTCAGTAAAGAGGTGGAGGACCACTTTATTACGGGGGAATCCCAGGGCCAGGAAAGTGGCCAGTTCGTGACGGCGTTCGAGGATCGAGCGGGCTACCACCAGGGCCAGTCCGACCGTGCCCAGGGCCAGGGCGAGGATCCCCAGGGCCAGGAAAATGGCCAGATAGGTGTTGGTCACCGATGAGAACTCAGCAAGTCTGCGGGTAGCGGGGGTGATCTCGATGCCGTTATCGCGCAGAAGATCCCTGATCTCTCCCGTCAGGGTCTCTTCATTTTCGGGTGCCCACCGGGTCAGAAATGCCGTGGAACCGCTGTGTGTCGGGAAATAGCGGTAGAAATGGGATTCTGCGATAATCACCGATCCCTGGAAGATGGAAGGCGCCAACCCCCCGATGAGCCTGATGCGCAGGGTATCGCCGGTTTCGGCCTGGTAAAGGAGGGTATCTCCGATTTTCATCATCAGGCCCCACTGGATGACCGTCTGGTCGGCGATGCCGGGGATGACGCCTCCGGGAAGGCTTTTCGTCAGGGAGGCCCAGGGATCTTCGGGGTCCAGTTCCGGAGTGGCGGTGGCAAAGGAAAAACGGCCTTTCAGGAGTGCGGGGTTGACACCGAGGATCGGGGGATTTTCAATTTTATTAAGGTTAAGGCAGCTGGCATCGTCGCCGGCGACTTTGCTGAACTGCACCACGCTGAAGGAGGTGTCGATTCCTTCGGCGGTTCTTCTGGCGGGGTCGTTGAGGTCATAGAGCAGGGGGACCGACAGTTCTGCCCATGCCGCAAAACCTCCGGTTCCCGAGGCAGGATCAGCAGCCCTGGTGTGGAGGTTCTGGCGGTTGGCGCCGGTAGCCACGACGATGAAGGTTCCCAGAGCGAAAAGGAGGAAGATGGCGGTTGACCTTTTCCTGTTGCGGGCGGCCATGCGCAGGGCCATGCGGCCGGGAGCCATGGAATCCCCACGCTTTCCTTCCAGGGAGGAAAGAAAGAGGGAGAATGCCGCCACCATTCCTGCCAGGAGCAGTGCTCCGGAGAGGAAAAAGAGAACCGGATGGGGCGTGAGGATTCCGGTCTGCTGCAACAGAAGCAGCATCAGTGCCGCCGTGGTGAGGAGTATGGCGGCCACCCGGCTGCGGGCAGTTCTCCGATGTGACGGAGGAGAAACGGTGTGGCGGTGAAGGTCGGCGATTTGCCGTTTCATGACCCCTCGCAGGGGAAAAGCAACGGCCCCCAGAGCCACCAGCAGGCTGATGACAGCGCCCAGGGCCAGGGTTGAAGGATTGATTTTCAGGAAGATCACGGGAGTTCTGACAATATCCCACCACAGGGTATTCAGGAAGGCAAAGATCACCCTGACATAAGCCACGGCCAGGGGGATTCCCGCGGCTACCCCGGCCAGGGCGACCACGGAAGTCTCAGCCATCAGCAGGCCGGCAGCCTTCCGGGGTGTAAAGCCCAGATGAAGGAGGGTTCCCAGTTGTGATTCCCTGGTTTCGAGGTTCAGACGGAAAAGAAGAACGGTAAGGATGATGGCGGCCAGGAGGAGGAAGAAGCTCAGTCCCAGGAATAGCTGGCCGAAGTCTACGCCCCCGCGGGCTGCGGCCATCCCCGCCTCCCGCACCCCGGCGATGGAGAAGCCCATGGCTGCCGGAGTCAGTTTTTCCCTGAAGAGACGCAGGAATTCCTGTTCCGAGAAGTGCTCTGCGGGAAAGCGGATGGCGGTGAACTCCCCGAAGCGGTTGGCCCATATCGCGGCTGCCAGTTCCGGAGACACGAAGATCTTGGGGGTTCCCCGGTAGCGGTTCCAGTAATCTTCGTCGCGGTCCCTTATTTTTCCGAGATCCACGGGAACGCCGGCTTCCCACTCCCTGCAGTGGCCGGCATCGGCCATTCCGGGGATGGCCGGCATCAGGGTGCTGTCGGCCCACACGCCGGCCAGGGGGACCACCTGCGATACCCTGAAACGGCGGCTTTTCTCAATAAGCTGGCGTAAGGGACCGATTTCATACCAGGCCATGGTCACCGAGTCCCCGGCAGCAATGCCCAAATCGCCGGCGACCCAGTCATTGACCACGATATCGCCGATGGCCAGCGATGCCCCGGGCAGCGAGGAGGCAAAGGAATAGGGTACTTCCCTCTCCCCTGCGGCAATCGAATTGACGAAATAGGTCATCAGGGCCCGGCCTCCCGCAAGGGAGGCAAAAGCCCGTGAAGTTTCCCGGTCCAGGAAAATGCGTTCCGTGGAGATTTCCCATTCTCCGGTGGCGGGGATATCGCGCAGGAGAAGGGAGGCATCGGCGGGAGTGATGATCTCCCTGAGGAGGGAGTCGAGTTGCCGGGCTGGGGGATCCCCGGTGACCACTATCCTGTTGGCCCTTCCTTCCAGCTCCATGAGGTGGTTCAGTCGTTCGAGGGAGACAAAGAGATTATGGGGGGCGCTCTGGGAATTCCGGAGGTTGAAAAGTCCGGCCCCGGCAGAAGGCAGAATGGCCGCCACGGTAGCCCTGAGGGTCACGGTGGCTTCCTTTTCCGACACAAAGGGGGTATTGCGGGGCACCGGGGAAGCCTTGGCGATCCTGACCAGAATGGGATCACCGGTGTTCACGTTCAGCTGGAGGGCCACATTTTCGCTGATGAGAACCTGGTCACCGTCAATGGCGGGAAAACCGGGATAAACAGCGTCGAATTGCTCATCTATGCCGTTGATGGTAAGGTGGTTGACGCGATAGGCCCCTCCTTCTGCCACGGCCATTCCGTCGAGTATCAGCAGAGGTGCCGCGGGGGCTCCTGCCGCCTGTGAGAGTTCCCGGGCCAGGGCGGCGCGGAAATAACGGTCGGTGACCGAAATAAGGTGAGTGGTGTTTCCGAGGCGGGAGAGGGTGATTCTTTCGAGGCTGAAGCGCATCGAATCGCCGATGAACAGGGCGCCGGTAAGGATGGCGGTGCTCAGGGCCACTCCGAGGGCCACCATGAGATGACGCCGGAAATAGTGGATAAGGCTGCGGAGGATCAACCGTGTTCGCGACATGCTCAGAGGGTTAATTGTCCGTTGCGGAGATGATAAAGGCGGTCCATGCGGGCTGCCAGCTCCGCGGAATGGGTCACGGTGACCAGGGTGACCCCCTCTTCACGGCTCAGTCCCGTGAGCAGGTCGGCCAGAATGGAGGCGTTCTCTTCGTCGAGGGCCCCCGTGGGTTCGTCGGCGAGCAGGAGATGGGGTTTGTTGACCAGGGCACGCACTACGGCGGTACGCTGGCACTCCCCGCCCGAGAGTTCCCCGGGTTTCTGGTGCCGCCGCTCCCAGATTCCGGTTTTCCGGAGCAGGTATTCAGCCCATTGCTGCTCTTCGGGGGTCACCTCCCTCTTAAAGGCCAGCAGGGGCAGAAGCACATTTTCCATCATCGACAGCTGGGGCATGAGGTGATGCTGCTGAAAGACAAATCCCAGTTCCCTGTTGCGGAAAAGGGCGAGTTCCCTGTCGCTGTAACCGCTGATGTTACGTTCGCGGAAGGTGATCTC
Source organism: uncultured Prolixibacteraceae bacterium (assembly GCA_964461455.1). GTDB lineage: Bacteria > Bacteroidota > Bacteroidia > Bacteroidales > Prolixibacteraceae > UBA1413. The sequence goes on from CAYWUJ010000029.1 coordinate 31,531, forward strand.
CCCGCGGTCGGGACGGTCGAGGGCCCCGATAAGGTTGAGAAGGGTGGTTTTTCCGCTGCCGCTGGGGCCCACTATTCCCGTGCGGGTACCAGACTCCAGTTTCCAGGAAAGCCCTGCAAGCACCGGCCTGAAGGCATGGCTTCCCGGGGTTCCGTACCCCTTGTGAATATCGTTCAATTGAAGAAGCATCTCCATGTTATCCCTGTTATTAAGGCACTTCCGTAATCTCTCAGTGAAAAATCAGACGGTAAGTGCTGTTTTGGTGGTTTTGTTATCCTTCACTTTTTGGTAGAGGGCGATCATTTCGTTGGCATGGTCGTGGATGTTAAAGACCTTGATGACGCCTTCGCGGGCTTTATGGCTGAGAGTGTTGAGGGTGGCCGGTTCGTGGAGAAGGGCCGCCCAGGCATCGGTCAGTTTTTCCGGGGTGTTGGGGGAGTATGTCCTTCCACCTCCCGAGAGGCTGATGATTTCGGGGAAGGCTCCCAGGGCAGGCTGCACGATGGGAATTCCGCTGGCCATGAGTTCGGTCAGGTACATGCCGAAAGCCTCGCCATTGCGCACCGGCACCGTGGCCAGTGCCGCCCTGCGGAAAAACTCCTTTCTCCCCTCCCCTTCAAATTCCTCGTGGAAAATGACGTCGCCGGTAAGGCCGGCGCGGGCTAATTTCTTCTTCTGGGTGGCGATGAAGCGGTGATCGGCAGCGGTGGAGCCCCCGGTGACGATGAGCCTGACATCGCTGAATGCCGCCTGCCGCCTGAGAAGGATAAAGGCGTCGACGACAATGTCGAAGCCGTTTTCAGGGCACATACGCGAGATATACCCCAGGGTCCTGCTTTTGCCCGAAGAGGGAATGAATTCATATTCGCCGGGGTCTACCCCCAGATATATGGGGAATACCTTGTCGGCAGGCAGGGCCATGCGTTCTATCATGACGCCGGCAAACCAGTTGCTCACGGCAATGAAGGCATCGACATCGGCGGCTTTCTCGGCCATGAGCTTCCATATCCGTTCGCGGAACTCGGGTTTCATCACATCGACCCACACGTCTTCATCCTGGAGGGAGCAGACAATGGGAACATCGGTTTTTTCGCGTATCCTGCGTGCCAACCCAAGCAACAGGGCATTCGAGAGATGGATGACATCGGGTTTGCAGTGCCCGGCAATCCAGTCGGCCAGTTTTTCGAGTTCTTCCTTCTGCGCGCCCTCCTCGCCCATCAGCATCGAGACGGTCATCTCCTCGAGACCAGCAGCATTGGTAGATCCGGCCATGGAGGCGGCCAGCTTCAGCACCGGACCCTTATTGAGAAGTTTGTCGACCCATGCCGGGGCTTTCCGCAAAAACGGAAACATCTGCTTCAGATAGATGCTCACGGCCCCGTAAAAAACGGGGATATCGGTGATGTCGCGTTCGTCGGAGAAAAGGGGAAGGTACATGGGGATTTTTACCACCTGATGACCTTCTTTACGGAGGGCATCCACATATTTACTGTCGCGCAAACAGTTACCGCAGTAAAAGGAACCTCCCGAGCCGGGGATGATCTGTAATATGTTCATGACCTAAAATTAACGTTATTCTTTGCACTATGTTCACCACACCCCCGGGATTCCTGCAAACGCAATTCCCAATATTCTGATATTCTGTTAGTCTGATATTCTGACCTTCTGACCTTCTTTCTATGGTCCGAAGCAGGTGATGGTTCCGTCTGAGGCCCCGGTGATGATGCGGTTCCCGGCGACGGCGGGATTGCTGATGATGGAGGATCCCACTTCGTAGCGCCACATCTCCTTGCCGTCGGCAAGCCGCAGGATGAAGAGGTCACCGCGCATGTTGGCCGCTACCACGTTTTTCCCGGCAATGACGGGTGAGGCTTCCACCCTGTTCCCGGTGTTGAAGCTCCATATTTTTTTGCCGTTGTTTTTGTCGAAGCAGTAGACATTTTTGTCATGGTTGGCGGTGACCACATAGTTCCCTGCCACGGCGGGGGAAGCGATAAAGGGGAGTTTCACTCTGGCATCTTCCCACTTCCAGGAAATGGCTCCTGCCGCCATGTCGACCTGTGAGAATTTGCCGTCGTAATCGCCGATCCATGCTTTTTCGCCCTCCACGGCCACGGAGCCTGCCACATAGGTGGCCACGTTGATCTTTCTGACCACCTTGCCCGAAGCGATGTCGACGAGATGGAGAAAGCCGTCGCATCCCCCGAAGACGGCCATGCCGTTATGGCAGGCGGCAGCGCCGTTGATGTAGTTGTCAGACTCATATCTCCAGCGCATCTTTCCCGTGGCGGCATCGACGCAGTGGAGGTAATAGTCGTAGCTTCCCACCAGAAGAAGGGTGGTTTTTCCCGACTTGTACCAGTTCACAGAGCCCACGATCTGGTTTTCGGTTTTGTACTCCCACACTTTTTTGCCGGTTTTGAGGT